>JBGSTD010000002.1:0-127437 GCA_041736675.1 Salaquimonas sp. | reverse complement strand
TTGGTCAGATTTTATACGCAGATGGTGTCAAGGGTGTTTTCAAGCCGCAGAAGGTTCCTGCCGACTATGAGGCGAGGGCGGGAACGCGGCTCGTGCTTCGCCGGGCAAATTTCAGGTACAATGCGCAAGATGTCGGTGTTCTTTATGATGCGGTGGCCGAGATATCGCCGCGCTATCCTCAAATCAACGTGCCGACCTCGATTATCACCGGGGATGCCGACGATGTGGTGCTGGCTGAAATTCACTCGAAGGGTTTGGAGCGGGACATCAAGGGTTCAAGACTGGTTTGGCTGCCGGGCGAGGGGCATATGCCGGCATGGACGAATCGGGAAATGGTGATCGAGGAAATCGAGCGGGTTAGCCGCGCTGCTCAGTAAAAACGGCTCAGCCTACTGTTCCGCCGAACTGCTGCGTCCGTCTTCTGTCAGGCGGACCATCCAGGAGTCACGGTTGTCGGTGTCAATTTCGAAAAAACCGGTTTTCTGATAGCCGCGCTCGAAGCATTCCTCAACACCTTCGATCTTGAACTCCTTGTTGGCGGTGCACATGAAAATGTCACCCCGCCATTGGCCACCCTGATCAGCATCTTCGGCGTAGATATAATAGAAACGCGAGTTCAACTGTCCTTGCAGGATGGATGCGCAGGTTTCGCCGGGGACCTGCCACCAGCCTTCTGTATGCCATTGACCTTCCTGCGTATAACCGAGGGCTACACCGACAAGGCTCTTGGTATCGTTGCAAACGCGGAAGTCAGCCTTTGCAGGGCTGACGGCAGCGAGCGAAATGAACCCGCCTAACAATGCCAAAACCGCTGGTCTCACAAACTATATCCCCACATTCGCCATCAGTCTCCGGAACCATCGAATCACGGATGATTTTTCAACCAGCTGTCAAGCTAAGTCAACGTCTCAAGTTTACCGATAATCGCCACCCATGGCGATTTCAAGGCTTAGACGGGCGGGCAAACCAGACACCAAAAAGAATGCAGGCTGCTCCGGCCAATTGAAACGGCCCGAGTTTTTCTGCAAAGATCATCCATCCAAAGAGAGCGGCGACTATAGCCTCCATGAAGATGACCAAAGAGGAAAAGGCTGCCGAAAGTGATCCGAGAGCAACAGCAAGAAGACCCTGTCCTCCCGCATGACTGATATTGCCCAGCGCAAGCAGGGCATAAACACCGTTCATCGTGTCTGGCAGCATTTTGTTACCCGAGATCACGGCGACGGCCAGAAGGGCCGCGCTTGTGACAAGCGATGATATGAAGATCAGTTCGCCGCCCTTGCGCCCACGGCGCGCCACACGCACCGCCAGAAAATAAAGCCCGAAAAACAGCGAAGTAACAAAACCGTAGACATCACCGAGCAGTCGCTCCGGTGCAACACGGTAACTGGAGCCTATCAGCAAGGCGCCGCCCAGAAGACAAAATACCAGCCCGATATAGGTGGCGCGGGAAACCGGTTCACCGATAAAGGCCGAGGAAAACAGAATGACCCAAACTGGCGCGAGGGTTGCCATCAGCGTCGCATTGGCCATCGTGGTGTTTTCAATTGCCAGATGCCAAAAGACCAGATCGCCGGCAAAAAGCAATCCGGCGAGAAGCACCGGCCGGTCCAGCCGCCAATGGACCTTGATTGAACGCCCGGCATTGCGGGTTTCCAGATATGCCCAAAGGAACAGAATCGGTAGAGCGATGAAAACGCGCCAGAATGCACTGGCAAAAGGGCCTACTTCAGAATAACGGACAAATACGGGTGATATACCCATTGCCGTTGCACCCATGATGAGCATTACAAAGGCCAGCGTGAAGGAAAGGTCGGGCTGGGAGACTGAATTGATATTTTTCGCCATGTTTGCGGTCATTTGCCAATATTGATTGAAATAAGATCCAGGATATGAAACTCATGATTTGCGGTCGTTTATCGCTTTTAGTTCCCAATGTCACAGTCGCAAACCATGAATTCGAATTTTGAACCCGTCAGTATTGTTCCAGGTGATTTCTCCAAGGGGCTGTTACTCCTTTGTGATCATGCCAGCAATAGGCTTCCTGCGGAGTATGGCACGCTTGGCCTTGAAGCCGGTGAACTATCCCGCCACATTGCCTATGATATCGGTGCGGAAGGGGTGACGCGCGGTCTGGCGGCGCGACTTGGAGTCCCTGCCATCCTGACTACCTTTTCGCGTCTGCTGATTGATCCAAACCGGGGAGAGGACGACCCGACACTGGTGCGCCAGTTGTATGACGGGACGGTGATCCCGGGCAATTATCCCTTGCCGGAAGAAGAGTTGAAAAGGCGGACTGAAAGCTATTTCAAGCCGTATCACCGTCAGATTTCCAGCCATTTGCAACAATTTGAGAACAACGGGATCGTGCCATCGGTAATTGCCATTCATACAATGACCGACAAATGGAATTGTCAGCAGCGGCCCTGGCATACCTCGGTATTATGGGACAGTGATCCACGTCTTGCCGGAGGATTGCTGGAGGAATTGCGAAAGATCCCGAATGTTGTAGTGGGCGACAATGAACCCTATGATGGTGCACTTGGCGGCGATACGATGTATACCCACTGCACAATGACGGGCTTGCCGCATGGCCTGATTGAAATACGTCAGGATCTCGTCAAGGATCAGGCCGGGATTGATGATTGGGTGAAGCTGCTCTGCCCGGTGATTGAAAAACTGAATAGTCAGCCCCATAATCATGAGAAGAAAATTTTTGGCAGCCGGGCAATAATGCCTGTAACCGCCCGAACCTGAACCCCCGATCTGGAGCCTGATAGAGAGATGGACGAACAAACACGCATAGAGCTGGAAGCAGCGACTTTCAGAAGACTTCGCGATCATTTGCAAAAGCGGACGGATGTCCAGAATATCGACTTGATGAACCTATCAGGATTTTGCCGAAACTGCCTGTCAAACTGGTATCAGGAAGCGGCGAACGAAAAAGCTATCGATATGGACAAGCCGACGGCCCGTGAGCTTGTTTATGGAATGCCGTATGAACAGTGGCGCGACACATATCAAAGCGAGGCAACGCCTGAGCAACTGGCGAAAATGAAAAACGCCAAAAAGGATCATTAAGGCTTTCCCTTTTTGATGGAATCATCAAGAAGGGAAATTGAATTCGTGAAATCGGATACTGATGGCTGTGCTGTTCATGTCCGGAGTCGGGAAACTTCACCCTTTCTGGGAGAGGTTGTTATCTGCCAAACAGTATTTACAGGAGTAATTTATGGTCGACACAATGGTCGCAAAAGATCAGCTTCGTTCCGTTGTAGAGCGAATTGAGCGTCTGGAAGAAGAGAAAAAGGCAATTGCGGATGATATTCGCGATGTCTATGCCGAAGCAAAGGCGAACGGGTTTGACACAAAGGTCTTGCGCCAGGTGGTAAGTTTGCGCAAGAAGGATCTGGCTGAACGCGAAGAGCAGGATGCCATTCGTGATCTATATTTGAGCGCGCTCGGTATGTTGCCGGATTTTGAGCCGGCAGGCGACGCTTAAGACCACTTCTGGTTCAAGTAACAAAAAGCCCGCAAAGAGTTCTCTCTCTGCGGGCTTTTTCTTGGTTGGTTTTTTCAGTTTATCTGGATTTTTGCAAACCGCTGGGCAGGCACCGCACGGCCCTTGAAATTGTTTTGACCTGGGCCAAAGGGTTGCAGGTTGAATCCCTGTACCAGGATTGTATCGGGGATTTTACGCAATGAGTTGCGGCCATAGGCGGGAGCCTGCACTTCGGCAAGTTTCTCGATTGTCACGTCCGAGGAAAGCGCCCATTGACCCAAATGGGTCGAGTTTTCCTGAGGTGCTGAAAGTTTGTCGAGGGTAATCGGGCGCGAGGCAATTTTCGGTTCAGCTTTTGGCTCGGATTTAGGTGCGGCTATCGGTTTCACGTCAGCTTTTTGCTCAACCTTCGGGGACTTTGCAGTTTCAAGACTTGCAAGGACGATGTTGCCGCGCGGACTTGGCATCGGTATTGGAATATTTTTTGCAGTTTTTGGGGCTGTCGCTGAGGAATTTTCCTCAGTTGTTGCGAGTGACGGCTTCAAGGATGCTGTCTGTATCTCTTCACGTGTTGCATCTTCAGCCTCTGATTTTGGTGTTTCAGCGACAATCGCTGCAATCGCATCGCTGGAAGAAACTCCTGTATTGTTTTTCACGTCTATTGCAGGTGTCGGTGCGGCGAATGAAGCTTCGGATGATGAGGGACGGACAAGCGATCTCAAATCCTCAATTTCCTGCGGCGAGAGGGCTGCAACCTGAACATTCTTGCCATTTTCTGATGGAGCCGCATCAAGCGCCAATACGTTTGATTTTTCTGCGGCAGCTATCTGAACATTGTCATATTTCGGACGGCGTGTCGGAACAGGCAAGTTCAGACTGGCGAAAACAGATGGCTTTTCTGTCACGATTTCGGTTGCTGCTTCAACAGGTGTCTCGGGTTCCACTGGCGTGGGAGCGGCAAGGGCGATCTCTGTCCCTTTGATCAGGTTTGTGCCACGGGGAGCCAGTTCAGGTACAGGGACGCGTTTTGGCAGGGCAATCTCGGGCTCCTTGACCAAAGCGGCGACCACGGTTTCTGATTGAACAGGAGCTTCGGGTTCAGGCTTTGCTGCCGGAGTTTCTGGTGCAACCTCCGGAGCTGGAACCTTGGTTGTGGCCTTGACGGTGCGCGGTGTCGGAGCGGCTGCATCATTATTGCCGTCATCAGCTTCATCTTCTTCGGTCTTGCCAGCCAGGCGCTGGAAAAAGTTCAACTGCTTCTTGCTGACCTTGCCTTCAGGAACCAGAGCGCCCTTGGACGAGCGGGACTGGTACTCTGCAACTGCCTGTTCATAACGGGCAAGCGGTTTGCCATCGGAAGGGATGTGCATTGTCTTGCCATCGGGGAAAATAGCCGCAAGCTGGCTGCGGGTCATTTTGGGCCAGTGGCGGACATTGCCAACATCAAGATGCACAAATGGTGAGCCGGAGGTCGGATAATAACCCACACCGCCGACCTGCATTTTCAAACCAATTTCACGCAGTTTTGTCAGTTTGACGTCTGGCAGGAAAAAATCCATCGCCTTGCCGAGCATGTGCTGGCTGTTTTTGGCAACGCCGCGGCCACGCTTTCTCAACAGGTTGTTTGAAGCTGGGGAGCGATAGCCTGAAATGACATGAATGTATTGCTTGGACCCGCTCTGGCGATAGGCTTCCCATACCAGATCCAGCAGGCGCGGGTCCATTTTGGTTGGCTCATTGTGGCGCCAGTCGCGCAGTGCCCAGTTGACTTTTTTCAGACCGTCCGGGAGGAATTTTCCGTTTTTCTTGAACGTTGCCTCAACCTTTTCACCGGTGTGAATATAATAGAGCTTGAGGGTTTTCGTCTGTGCAAGCGCAGCGGTTGCCCCGAACATGGAAGCGAATATCAGCAGGGCAGCAAAAACCGTTATCCGCGAATACCGCGAATTTTTAAATTGCAGCCAGAATTTAGGGGATGCTTTTCCCAATTAATGCCCTGCCGTTTTATTTGCTTTATAAATCCCGAACACCCTAAAGGGAAGATGGTTAATAGAGACTAACCATCATAAAAATACGGTCAATAAAAGGCAAATTATTATCATCAGCGCGTTGTAATAGAGAAAATTGTGAAATCTGCAGGCATGGTTAACAAATGACCAAACCCGGGTTGACAGGGTTTCAAGGTCAATCCTGCTGGATATGCTCCTCGAGATCATGCTCTTTCAGCTTTCGATAAAGGGTTGAACGCCCAATCCCAAGCCGGCGTGCCACTTCTGACATGCGGCCATTATAAATGTCGATTGCAAAACGGATTGCCTCTCCCTCGATGACTTCAAGTGGCTTGATCTGCGAATCGGCGGTGATCATTTGGATCATGCCGTAATTTCCTGTTGGAGAAACCTGTGCGGCTCCATGTTCACTCGAACCGGGTGCTCTTGAGGGGACCGGGTCAACCGGTGTTCCGATCATAAATCCAGCGGTCTGCGGTGTTTGCATGTCCGGCGCATCGACGATTGCCAGCCCGGATTGCAATCTGTCACTGACCGCCGTTTCAGGTACATCAAATCCAGGCAGTTGGGAAACGATCTGGGGAAAATCATGAATACCCAATTCTTCGCTTTCACATAGCACGATGGCGCGGAAGATCGCATTTTCCAACTCGCGGATATTGCCCGGCCAATTGTAAGCGGCGAGTGCCTTCATGGCTGCGGGATGGATGGCGCTGATGGATTTGTTGTTTTCCTCGCGTGCGAATTTTTTGACAAAATGGAAAACAAGCGGCTGAATATCGTTCTGGCGCTGCCGCAAGGGCGGAATGGTCATCGGCAGAACGTTCAGCCGGTAATACAAATCCTCGCGAAAACGGCCGGCTTTTACCTCTGACAGGAGACTGCGATTGGTGGCGCTCACGAGCCTGACATCTACCTTGATCGAACGCTTTGCCCCGACCGGATCAATTTCGCCTTCCTGGATTGCGCGCAGGAGTTTTACCTGAAGGTCGAGTGGCAATTCCCCGACCTCATCAAGGAATAAAGTGCCGCCATCGGCTTCCTCAAATTTGCCGACATGCTTCTCAGAAGCTCCGGTAAAAGCTCCTTTTTCATGACCGAACAGGAGACTCTCGACGAGGTTTTCCGGTAGCGCGCCGCAATTGACGGTTATCATCGGTTTGCCCGAGCGGGCCGAAGAACCGTGAATTGCCCTCGCTATAAGTTCCTTGCCAACGCCCGACTCACCTTCGATGAGCACAGGAATATTTGAGGCTGCTGCCTTGCGGCCCATCGAAAGGACCGGCACCATTGCGCTGTCCTTTGAGACAATATCATCAAAGGTAAAGCCGGATTTCACGGCTTTGCCCAGCCGTTGGACGGGCTTCCTGATTTCGTTGAATTTGACCGCTTTTTCAACAGCAGCAATAACCCGTTCGGGAGCAACTGGCTTGACGACAAAATCAAATGCACCTTCGCGCATTGCGTTGACAACGGTTTCGATGCCGCCCTGTGCAGTTTGGACAATCACTGGTATCGGGTTTGAACTTTGGTTCAGGGTTCGCAGTACTTCCATGCCGCTCATCCCCGGCATGAGCAAATCCAGAATGACCACCGAAACAACATCCTTGTGTTCTGCCAGAAGTTCGAGCGCCTCGTTGCCGGTGGTCGCCTTCAGTACATTGTAACCCGCCCTGGTTACGGCGGCTTCGAGCAATCGGCGCTGGACAGGCTCGTCATCGACGATCAAAATGGTTTGTCTCACGCGTATGGTCTCCCGGTTTTGATCTGGTATGATGCACCAAGCGAACGGGCGTTGATTCCCTACCGTAAAGTGCATTATTGTTTCATTTCAGGACGTTTGTAACACTGTTGCCTAAATAGCCGCTTAAGGGATTGGGTGAATCAGGTATTTGACTTGAGCTTAAAATTTTAATGAATTGGCAATGAGGCTGGAGTGGCAATGAATTTGATGTGGGTAGACGCGACAATACTGAGGGCTGCAGTGGAAAAGCCGGGTGGGCAAAAACCGGGCAGACAAAAGCAGGGAGATCCGGGCTCCAATTCCAATGCCGACTTGCCGCAATGGCAGTTGGAAGATCTTTATCCGGCGATGGACAGTGACTCGTATCGCAACGATCTTGCCCGCGCGGCCGCAGAGAGCAAGAGTTATCAGGCAAGATATTCGGGCAATCTGGCAGCTCTTGCGTCGAAAAACCCTGCCGGATTGGGCAAGGCGATTTCAGAATATGAGGTGATAGAGGAACTGCTCGGACGCATCATGTCGTTCGCCTCACTTGTTTACACAGGAGATACGACCGATCCAGCCAAGGCCAAATTTTACGGAGATGCGCAGGAAAAAGTAACCGATGCCAGTTCGAACCTTCTGTTTTTCGGGCTTGAGTTCAACCGGATCGACGAACAGGTGCTTGAGACGGCGATGGACAAGGATGGTCAGCTTGCGCGTTACCGTCCCTGGATTGAAGATTTGCGCAAGGACCGGCCTTATCAGTTGGATGACCGGATCGAGCAGTTGTTTCTGGAAAAATCGGTGACAGGCAGGAGTGCCTGGAATCGGTTGTTTGATGAAACCATGGCATCGCTGCGATTTGAAATTGATGGCGAAATGGTCAGCGTCGAGCCGGCACTTAAGAATCTGCAGGACGCTGATCGCAGCAAGCGAGAGCAGGCGGCAAAGGAAATCGGCCGTGTCCTTTCAGATAACCGGCGAACCTTTGCCATGATCACCAATACGCTGGCCAAGGACAAGGAAATTTCCGACCGCTGGCACGGGTTCACCGATGTTGCCCATTCGCGTCACCTAGCAAACCGGATTGAGCCTGAGGTTGTCGACGCGCTGGTCAGTGCAGTGGAAAGCTCGTTTCCGACAATATCGCACCGTTATTATGCGATGAAGGCAAAATGGCTTGGCCTTGAAAAGCTGGAGCAGTGGGACCGCAATGCGCCTTTGCCGAGTGCGAACGAAATGAACTATTCGTGGCCGGATGCGCGCGACATTGTGCTAGATGCCTATCACGGGTTTGCGCCTGAAATGGCAGAGATTGCCAGCCGGTTTTTTGAGTGCAACTGGATTGATGCGCAGGTACGCCCCGGAAAATCGCCGGGTGCATTTGCCCACCCTACAGTGCCAAGTGTTCATCCTTACGTGATGATCAACTATCTCGGCAAGCCGCGTGATGTGATGGTGCTGGCGCATGAACTTGGTCATGGCGTGCATCAGGTTCTTGCAGCCGAGCAGGGGTTGCTGATGAGCCAGACCCCTTTGACACTGGCAGAAACCGCAAGCGTATTCGGCGAAATGCTGACATTCCGTTCACTGCTGGACAAGGTCGGCTCCTTGCAGGAACGCAAAGCCATGCTGGCGCGCAAGGTTGAGGACATGATCAATACGGTGGTCCGCCAGATTGCTTTTTATCTCTTTGAACGCAAAGTTCACGAAGCTCGCAAGGAGGGTGAACTGACAGGCGAGCAATTGGACCAATTCTGGCTGGATGTGCAAAAGACCAGTCTCGGGCCGGTTTTCAACTATGATGAAAGTTACGCGTCCTATTGGGGATATATACCGCATTTCATACATTCGCCATTTTATGTGTATGCATATGCCTTTGGCGATTGCCTGGTGAATTCACTTTATGCGGTCTACGAAAGTGCCGAAGACGGTTTTCAGGCACGATATTTTGAAATGCTGAAAGCAGGAGGCACAAAGCATCACAGCCAATTGCTCAAGCCGTTTGGTCTTGATGCAAGCGATCCGCAATTCTGGTTCAAGGGGCTTTCGCTTATTTCCGGCTTGATTGATGAACTGGAAGAAATTGAAACTCAAATCGGGGCAAACTGATTATGAAAAACGAAAATGCAATCTTCAAAGCTAAAATGCATTCTGCAGGCGGGAAATTTCATGCTGCCAAGTGGGCAGGTGCAGCGCTGGTGCTGTCGCTTGGACTTTCAGCCTGCCAGACAAAGGATTCCAAAATCGATCCTCTGGCTGGTGGGGGCGGTCTTGCAGGGGGCTGGGTGTCGGCGGACAATGTATTTTCAGCCCAGTTTGACAATGGAAGATTTACTTCAACTGCAAATGATACCGGCGAGGTATTGTCTGAAGGCAGCTATATTGTCGTGTCGGCAAGCGAGATACGTCTCAAGTGGAGTGGCCGATTGAGTGGAAAAGACAATTCCGCCAATTGCCAGCGCCAGGGGCCCGATCTTCTCACCTGTACCGATCTTGCCGGCAAGAGCTTCACCCTGCGCAAAAAGGCCGGGGCAGTCTGATCTGGCTGTCCACAAGTCTAAGCACCGATTGATGGGTCCTGACCTTCGTCGAGACTGGATAAGTATTGCGGAATCTCACTGCTTTGTGTACGAAGCAATAAATTGTGAGACGGGTATGGGACCTTTTGGCTTACACCCTTGTGAAATGAGGTAAATGACATGGCAAAAGCAGCAGCCAAAACGGCATCAACAGCAAAAAAAGCTACGGCAAAAACATCAGTAAAGGCAGAAGTGCCCTCTGCAGCCCACGCGGCAGCAGCGCCGGCAAATGCCATGGATTACAACGAGCACAACAAGACATATGAAATGTTCATCGGCATGTCCAAATGGGGCGTGGTCAGCTGTGTTGCGCTGTTGCTGGCAATGATGGTCGGCTTCTTTTTTGGCGGCGGCCTTGTCGGCGGAACCTTGGTGATGGTTGTTCTGATGGCCATCGCATTCTTTGTACTTTAACGTCTGGAAATTGACTGTTGAAATGCAGGTGTGAAGTTGATTTCTTCGGAAATCAGTTTGCCTTTTGGTTCATATTGGGCAAGCATCAGGCGGAAATCTTTTGACACCATGCCTGTTGCAATTAATTCACACAGTGCGGGTCTGTTCTAGTGTATCCGGCAATATCGGGGGAAATTCATGAAACTTTATGTTCCAAGGGAACTCGCGCCAGAAACCCGCGTGGCACTGTCACCCGATACAACCAAGCGGTTGATCGCCATGGGGTTCGAAGTTACGGTTGAGAAATCTGCCGGTGATGCCTCAAAGATTACCGATGCTGCCTATCAGGCGGCAGGAGCGACGATCGGATCTGCAAAGTCGGCTGCAGGCGCTGACGTTGTCCTCAAAATCAACCGTCCAACGCCCGCTGAAGCAAAATCCTACAAGAAGGGTGCGCTTGTGCTGGCAGCGATGGACCCCCACGGCCATCAATCTGATGTGCAGGCGATGGCTGCTGCAGGCATCAGTGCCTTTGCAATGGAATTCATGCCGCGCATTACCCGCGCCCAGTCAATGGATATTCTTTCCTCGCAGGCCAACCTTGCAGGCTATCAGGCCGTGATCGAGGGGGCTGCGGTCTTTGATCGCGCACTGCCGATGATGATGACCGCCGCTGGAACGGTTCCCGCTGCAAGGGTTTTTGTCATGGGGGCAGGAGTTGCCGGACTTCAGGCCATTGCAACAGCCAAGCGTCTCGGCGCTGTTGTAACGGCGACCGATGTTCGTGCTGCCGCTGCCGAGCAGGTTGCCTCACTTGGTGGAAAGTTCATCATGACCGACGCGCTCAAGGACGCATCGGGTGAGGGCGGGTATGCCCGCGAACTTACGGCCGACGAACAGAAGGCTCAGTCTGAACTTGTTGCATCGCATATTTCCAAACAGGATATTGTCATTACGACGGCGCTTATTCCGGGTCGCCCGGCACCGCGCCTTGTTACCAAGGCAATGGTTGACAGCATGGCGCCTGGCGCAGTGATAGTCGATCTTGCAGTTGAACGTGGCGGCAATGTTGAGGGTGCGCAAGCGGGCAAGGTTGTTCGCTCAGGCCCCGTTTCCATTGTTGGTTATGAAAACATGGCGGGCCGAATTGCAGCAACAGCTTCGCTCCTGTTTGCCAAGAACCTTGTTACTTTTCTTGAAACCATGGTGGACCAAACCGCCAAAAAGATTTCAGTTAACATGGATGATGAATTGGTGAAGGCGACGTTGCTGACCCATGGGGGCAAGGTTGTTCATCCGCTTTTTGCCAAGGACGAAGGCAGCGCAGCAGTTGCGGCTCCGGCCAGGCCGACTGCAAAAAAGGCACCTGCCGCCAAAAATCCTGCGGCAAGCAAATCTGCAGCCAGTAAAGCTGCTGCCAGCAAAGGGGAAAACAAATGAGTGAAACTGCTGACATTCTTTTGAAGAAGGCTCAGGAGCTGGCGGGCAAGGCTTCTGAAATCGCCGTTGAGGCAACAGAAATCGCCAAGCAGGCGGCAGAGGCAATTCAGACATCCGGTGCGGGCGAAGCAATGGGCACAGCAGCCCAGCATGGCCCCGGCGCCTTTGTGTTTCAGTTTGCAATCTTCATCCTGGCAATCTTCGTCGGCTACTATGTCGTATGGGCCGTTACCCCGGCATTACATACCCCGCTGATGGCTGTAACCAACGCGATTTCGTCGGTCATAGTGGTGGGCGCCCTTCTTGCGGTCGGCATTTCCGCAGCGAGCGGGTGGGCGACGACATTCGGATTTATCGCGCTGGTTCTGGCATCGGTGAATATTTTCGGCGGCTTTCTTGTCACCCAGCGCATGCTGGCGATGTACAAGAAGAAGCAGCGCTAAGGGGCAGGGCAAATGGAAAATATCACAGCACTTTTATACCTTGCCTCCGGCGTTCTGTTTATTTTGGCATTGCGCGGTCTTTCCAATCCGGAAACAGCGCGTCAGGGTAACAATTACGGCATGGCCGGTATGGCGATTGCCATCCTGACAACCCTGTTTCTGGCTGCGCCGACCTTTGGCGGCTGGATACTGGTAATTGCCGGCCTCGCGATTGGCGGTGGTTTCGGCGCTTATGTTGCCCGCAAGATTCCCATGACCGCAATGCCGCAATTGGTTGCTGCATTTCACTCGCTGGTGGGTCTTGCGGCGGTTCTGGTTGCTGCTGCTGCCCTTTATGCGCCCGAAAGTTTCGGTATTGGCAATGTCGGTGAAATTCATGGTGCGAGCCTCGTTGAAATGTCGCTGGGTGCTGCCATTGGAGCCATCACCTTTACCGGCTCGATAATCGCATTTGCCAAGTTGGATGGCCGCATGTCAGGCAAGCCGATCATGCTGCCTTCGCGGCACGTCATCAATCTCGCTCTTGCCGTTGCCATTGTTGTTGCGGTCATTCTTTTCGTGATGACTGAAAGCCATGCCTATTTCTGGCTTATCGCCATTCTGTCGCTGGTTCTGGGTGTCTTGATCATCGTTCCGATTGGCGGCGCCGACATGCCGGTGGTTGTTTCGATGCTCAATTCCTACTCCGGCTGGGCTGCCGCCGGTATCGGCTTTACCCTCGGCAATCTCGCGCTGATCATCACTGGCGCACTTGTGGGTTCGTCAGGAGCGATCCTTTCCTACATCATGTGCAAAGGCATGAACCGTTCGTTCATCTCGGTTATTCTGGGTGGTTTTGGCGGCGAGGATGCCGTTGCAGGCGCGGGTGGCGCGGAAGACGACCGTCCAGTGAAACAGGGATCCGCCGATGATGCGGCATTCCTGATGAAGAATTCTTCCAAGGTCATCATTGTGCCTGGTTACGGTATGGCGGTTGCCCAGGCACAACACGCGCTGCGTGAGATGGCTGATAAACTCAAAGCCCATGGCGTTGAAGTCAAGTACGCAATTCACCCTGTTGCAGGTCGTATGCCCGGGCACATGAACGTTTTGCTGGCTGAAGCCAATGTGCCTTATGATGAGGTGTTTGAACTGGAAGACATCAACTCGGAGTTTTCACAGGCTGATGTCGCCTTTGTCATTGGTGCCAATGACGTTACCAATCCGGCGGCCAAGACCGACAAGACATCGCCGATTTATGGAATGCCGATTCTTGATGTTGAAAATGCCGGAACTGTTCTTTTCATTAAACGCGGCATGGCTTCTGGTTATGCTGGCGTTCAGAACGAGTTGTTCTTCCGCGACAATACCATGATGCTATTTGCTGATGCCAAGAAGATGGTCGAGAATATTGTCAAGGCGCTTGACTGATTTCAGAAATGTTTTGAGGTTATTGCTGCAAAGGCGGGCATACATGTCCGCCTTTTTTATTGGCCGTTATGCCATTACATCGACGTTGTCCCAACAGTCGAAAAAATTCTAGCTTGTGCGGTTAACGCCTTCGCGTGCTGCTTCCAGCGTATTGTCCAGTTGCGCAGCACGTTTGAATGCCTTCTGGGCGCGCGGCTTGTCGCCTTTCAGCTCAAGTGCAAGGCCCTGTGTCACCCAGGCCTCAGCGTAGCGGTCATTGAGACGGAGCGCGCGGTTTGCGTCTTCGAGGGCGTTGAAAGAGTCGCCAATTGCCAGATAAGAGACGCCGCGACTGTTATAAGGTTCGGCACTGTCTGAATCGAGCGAAATTGCCGTGGTAAAATCCTCAATTGCCCGGTCGTGCTGGTTATCCTGCTGAAAAATAAGGCCGCGGGAATGATAGGCTCTCGGATTGGTGCTGCCAAGCTGGATGGCACGGTCAAAATCGCGCAGGGCCTGTTTGGCATTTCCGGCAAAGCGGTAAACATTGCCGCGTCCGATATAGGCAACGTCATATTGGGAGTTGATTTTCAAGGCTGTTGTATAGTCCGAGATTGCCTGGTTGGGATTGCCGGTTGTCCGGTGAATCAAGGCGCGGTTTGCGTAAGCCTGATAAAAGCGTGGATTAAGTTCAATGGCTTTTGTGAAATCAGCCAGTGCCTCGCGGTTTCTTCCGGCGCGGCCATAGGCGGTTCCGCGAACGTTATAGGCTTCCGGCGAATCGGGATTGCGCTCAACAACGGATGTCAGTGATGCAAGATTGGTGTTCGAACCCTGATCCTTGTCGATCGTTATTGCAGAATCAATTGATGATGTAGTACAGCCGCTGAAGATCAGACCTAATGCCAAAAGGGGTGCAACGACGCGCATTCCAGCTAAAGAACTTTGCGGGTTTTCTGTTTTTACTGGCAGATGTTCAGTAGGAACGGCTGATGATGCCTGATGGCTTTTGAAAAGTTTCTGGTAGATCGTCATTTTTTATTTTTTCCAAAATCCATTTTCAAGTCTTCATTTCTTGAAGTGCCGCGCGCTGGTTCAAGGGCTGATTTTTCAGTCGGACAAGTTCCAAATTGACAGAATGAACCTCTTCGAAAAAAGCACGGCTACCTTATCATTCCGCTTTATCAAGCAAAGTCTTGTTTCGCTGAATGGTTCAGGTGAACTTCACGCGCCATTGCCTCAGACAGCAAAAAGGCGGAATCGGTTTTACCCTCTCCGCCACAACTATTCAGGCTGGTGTTGTCTCACTTATGAAAGCGGCGAAAAAACGACAGCAACTCATAAAGTATTGTCAAAACCAGACAAATCGCTTCAAAATCCGCTTAGCGGCCTTGAACCATACCTTCGCGCTGCAATTTCTTGCGGGCCAGCTTGCGAGTGCGACGTATCGCTTCAGCTTTTTCACGGGCACGTTTAACTGATGGCTTTTCAAAAAAATTGCGAAGCTTCATTTCACGAAAAACGCCTTCGCGCTGCAATTTCTTTTTCAGTGCGCGAAGCGCCTGGTCTACATTATTGTCACGAACGAGTACCTGCACGTCTTCTCCGTTTCCTAAATCAAGTTTTGGCTGCTTAGCCTGTTTTGCACGGTTTCTGATCTGACCATTCCGCTTTTCAGCAGAATTTCCAGATTTAGAGCTGTTTAAAGGAAATACCCTCTGGTGCTCACAACGGAAACCGTCGCCAGATGGGCCGTAGTTACCAAAACTTGCAGTGAATGTCCAGCCTTAGAGTGACGAAAATTGGTTGCAAGTGTCAGATCGAGCCTGCCGGATGATTTTTGCACCGGCTGGCTTATCCGATACTTCCAATGATGGCTTCATTGGCGGTAATTTTTGTGAAATGCCCCATCTTGCGCCCTGGCCTTGCTTCAGCCTTGCCATAGAGATGCAGATAGACATCTGCCTGTGATGCAAGCGCATCAACGCGATCAATGTCATTCCCGATCAAGTTTTCCATGACGCAATTGCTGTGGCGCAGGGTTGAACCCAAAGCCCAGCCGCTGATTGCCCGGATATGCTGCTCAAATTGGGAAATCGTGCACGCGGCTTCTGTCCAGTGCCCGGAATTGTGAACACGAGGGGCAATCTCGTTGACCATCAGTTCGCCCTTCGAGCCAACGAAGAACTCGACGCCCATCACGCCGACATAGCCAAGAGCCTCGACAATTTTTGTCGCAATCCCAACCGCTTTGAGGGCAGTTTGTGTGTCGATGTTGGCGGGCAGGGTCGAGGTATGAAGGATGCCATCCTTGTGAACGTTTTCGGCCGGATCATAGCAGATGATTTCACTGCCGCGTCCGCGTGCAACGATTACCGAAATTTCCTTCGAGAAGGCGACAAAGCCTTCAAGGATTGAAGAAGTCTTGCCGATATCATCAAAGATGGCATGCAAGGTTGTGTCATCTGTGCCGTTCTTGACCCGGATCTGGCCTTTGCCATCATATCCGAAACGACGTGTTTTCAATATTGCATCAGTCCCGAACCTGTTGAGGCCAGTGCGGATATCCTGTGGCTTGTCAACGGGATGATAGGGTGCTGTGGCAATGCCTATATCATTGAGAAACTGCTTTTCGACCAGTCTGTCCTGGCTTTTAGCCAAAGCGAGCGAGGAGGGAAAAAGGACCGAATTTTCCTCAAGATAGTTTACCGTCTCGAGCGGGATGTTTTCAAATTCATAGGTAACAAGGTCTGCGATTGCGACCAGTCTGGCAAGTGCGGTGTGGTCATCGTATGCTGCCTCGATATGCGTGTTTGCCGTCTGGCTTGCAGGGCAGTTTGCGGCTGGTTCGTAAATGACAGTTTGGAAACCGAATCGGGCGGCTGCCATGGCGAGCATCCGGCCCAATTGGCCGCCGCCCAAAATGCCTATTGTTGCGCCGGGGCGCAGTGGAGCGTCTGGCTGGCTTTTCATTCAGGCATCGTCTTTCGGAGTCTCGCCAACACCTGCAGTCTGATTTGCCCTGAAAGCATCGAGTGCTCGGAGCACGGTTTCATCTGAAAGCGATAATACCGATGCTGCCAGCAATGCGGCGTTGACAGCGCCTGCATTACCGATAGCGAGCGTGCCGACAGGTATACCTGCTGGCATCTGGACAATGGACAGAAGACTGTCCTGGCCGGAAAGCGCCCTGGATTGCACCGGAACACCAAAGACGGGAAGGGAAGTCATTGCCGCGGTCATTCCAGGCAGATGGGCAGCGCCGCCTGCTCCTGCTATGATGACCTTGTAGCCTTTGTCACGGGCGGTTCTGGCAAATTCTGCCATGCGCTCGGGGGTACGGTGGGCGGAGATGATTTTGGCATCAAAACCAATTTCAAGCGCCTGTAATGTATCGGCAGCATTTTTCATGGTCTCCCAGTCTGACTGGCTGCCCATGATGATGGCAACAGGATTAACCGTTGCCTTGTTCGGAGATTGTGACATGGCTTTTCCGCTATCGTTTCAGGCAATAATATCGGGCATGGCGAGAGAATGCAGTTTGGTGATCTGATCCTTGAGGGCCAGTTTTTTCTTTTTGAAACGCTGAATGCAAATGGCATTTGCACCGGTTTGTATCAAGGCATCTATAGCCAAATCAAGGTCGGCGTGGTCGATTTGAAGTCTTGCGAGTTGCACCCGCAATTCTGTCTGGTCCTGATCTGACATTCATTTCCCCAGTTTACTCTTGTCTCTACGATGCGGCTAATGAACAGACCCATACGCACTATCAGCGAAATACCGAATGGACGTTTTCCTAGCAGAAAAGCGTAGCCGGGCAAATACGCTTTATTTCATTCCTTTTGCCGATAGTCGAATATTAGACAATTTTTAAGAGTAAGACAGATTTGTGACATTTAGGCGTCGAGTTTTATGGACATGGCGGTATTTTTATGTTCCACTTTTAAAGTTAATACAACCATAGGAGGATATGAATGACACTTGTTTCCCATCTGGAACAGTTGAAACAAAAACACCTCAACCTTGAAAATGAGCTTGAAAAAGCAATGCGACATCCAAGCGTCAGCGATCAGGAAATTGCAGAAATAAAGCGGCAGAAACTCTTGTTAAAGGACAAGATTGATCAAATCAGAGCCTGATTTTTCTGTTACAAGGTTCTTGAAAATCCAAACATTGGCAAACAGAACCGACCAAAATCTGGTCATCCCTGCCGTCCCGCCATTTATTCGCTGTTGTGCGTTACGACATAAATGACAGGGCGGCTTTTCCATCCCAAATCAGTTTTATTCCAATCGCAAACATCGTGACATAGGTCACCTTGTAGAAAAATTCCTGCGATACCCTGCGGACCAGCCATACGCCGCACAGGACACCAATGACGGCAACCGGTACAAGGCTGAGCGAGATGCCAAGGTTTTGACCGGTAAACTGCCCGAGGAAAAAATACGGCACAACTTTGACAGCATTGATCGAGGCAAAAAATACCACGGAGGTTCCGGTATAGATCGTTTTGTCCAGTTTCAACGGAACGGTATAAGCTTGGTATGGAGGGCCGCCGGCATGGGAAATGAAACTGGTGAAACCGGAGAACATACCCCAAAATGCCCCCAGGAACATATTAGGACTGGTTGCGGAATGTTTGAGATAGTCCTTGGCCATTTGGTTGACGGCAAACAGCAGCGCAATTGCCCCGACAATTATCCGTGTCCAGTCATCGGAAACCATGTGCGCCGTGTACCAGCCTATGCCAATGCCCACGACGGCAGCTGGAAACATTGACCTGATAATCTGCCAGTTCACCAATCCGCGATAACTGATCAGGCCGATGATATCCATAACGATCAGAACCGGCAGCAAGATTGCCGCTGCCTGAACCGGGCTGATTACCAAAGCTATCAGGGGAGTGCCCAACATTCCCAGTCCGCTGGCAAAACCGCCTTTGGACAGTCCGGTCAAAAGCACAGCCGGGATTGCTATGAGATAAAAATCCGGGCCAAACTGGAAAATATTGCTGAGCAAGTAAGTGCCTTAGGGGAGTGTTGCTTGAAAATAAAATATCAGCGTAATAGGAAACGCTCGCTGGTTCTGGCATATAACATGTAAAGCTGCCATCGCAACGAATGTCATTTTGACCGAGATCCAATACTGTGAACAAAAAAAGTGAATTACCGCATTTGCCAGACCGCTGCCGCCTGGTGCTGATTGTTCCGGCAGTTGAAAATGCCGAGCAGCTGTTTGCTGCAGCTCTTGAGGGCGGCGATGTTGCCAGCGCGATCTTGCCGGTCGGTGAAATGGATACCGCCCAATATCAAAGGCACTGCGAGCAGTTGGTTGAAGTTGCTCACGGGCATGATTGCGCCGTCCTTGTTGATGGTGACAGCCAGACCATGGGCCGTGCCGATGCGGACGGAATTTTTGTATCCTCAGGACTTGAAACACTAAATGAGACGATTGCCCGTTTTTCGCCAAAAAGACTGGTAGGATATGGTGGAGTAAAGACACGTCACAATGCAATGGAAGCGGCGGAACAAAAGCCGGACTTCCTGTTTTTGGGCAGGCTTGATGGCGATATTCGCCCCGAGGCACACAAGAAAAACATGACACTTGGTTCATGGTGCGCGGAAGTGATGCAAATATCCGTTGTGGTAATGGGCGGGTCGTCTTTGGAAAGTGTGGTGGAAGTTGCTGAATGCGGTGCTGATTTTGTTGCCCTGTCGCTTGCTGTCTTTTCTCATGTCGACGGGCCGGAATCTGCTGTGGCCAAAGCCAATGCATTGCTCGACACGCACGCACCTCGGTTTGCCGATGAGGATTGAATTCACGTCTGGGTGGCTTCTTGTCATGTTGATTGCCGGGGTAACACTGATACCTGGTTCGGTGTTCGGGCAGGAAACAAAGCAATCCAGGCCCGTAGATGATATCTCTTCAGATACCGGCGCAAATGCGGAAAGTTCGGCGGGCAAAGACGCACAGGCCCCCGTTTCAATTGAAGAACGTCTTGCGGGACCTGAGAGCTCACAGGCCCGGGAACTGGCGGAACCTGATCTGGCATTTGGAGCCTTTCAGCGCGGTTATTACCTGACCGCGTTTGAACTTGCACTGCCGCGGGCACAATTGGGTGATCCCAAAGCGCAGACGCTGATAGCAGAAATGTATGACAAGGGGCTGGGCGTTGCCCGTGATCCCAAGGAAGCCACGGCCTGGTATGGCATTGCGTCCGGCAATAATGACCGCGAGGCACAGTTTGGCTATGCTGTGAAATTGCTGGAAGGCAAATATGTTGCCAAGGATCTCAAAGAGGCAACGCGGCTGATGAAACTTGCCGCCGACAGCGGCCAGTCAACTGCGGCATTCAACTATGCCCAAATCGTTCTCGATCAAAAACCAACCACTGCTGGCGTCAAGGAGGCTTTGCCCTATCTTGAAAAGGCAGCAGAGCAACAGATCGCTGATGCCTATTATGCCCTTGCGCAAATTTACCGGTCTGGAAAACTCAATGGTTATCCGGAAGACGGCAAGGCCCAGGAATGGCTGTTGAAAGCGGCAAAAGCCGGAGTTGATACAGCACAGGTGGAACTGGCGATCTGGCTTGCCAATGGCACTGCGGGGATAAAAGATGAAAAGAATGCTTTTGCATGGATGTCACGGGCGGCATTCAGCGGCAATATCATCGCCCGCAATCGGCTGGCGAAGATGTATGCTGAGGGTGTTGGGACCAGACCTGATCCGGTAGAAGCGGCCAAGTGGCATATACTTGCCCAGCGTGCCGGCCTCAATGACAGTTGGCTGGATGATTATATCAACTCGATAGACCGCAAATTGCTGGCTGAGGCGCTCGACAAGGCGAACCGGTTTCCTTCCTGATTCTTCAACTTGTTGCTTCAAAAATCGACCGTTAATCGCAATTGGCTTGCAAGATTACGCCTTTTGTGGTCATGGAGACGCGAGATATCGGTGTCTTGGTTCCTCCATTCCCGCTTTAGCCAGCATTGGGGAGAAGAGGCTGCCGCAGAAAAAGTCTTCAAACGGATAACATCATGAAAATCAACGGTAACCAGATTAAACCCGGCAACGTGCTGGAACACAACGGAACCCTGTGGGCTGTGGTCAAGACGGATCATGTGAAGCCTGGCAAGGGCGGTGCTTTTGCACAGGTGGAAATGAAGAACCTGATCAACGGTTCGAAACTCAACGAGCGCTTTCGTGCAACTGAATCAGTGGAGAAAGTGCGTCTTGAGCAGAAAGATTTCCAGTTCCTTTACGAGCAAGGCGACAGCCTGATTTTCATGGACGAGGAAAGTTATGAGCAGCTTGAACTGCAAAAGGATTTTGTAGGCGAGCGCGCCGCATTCCTGCAGGACGGCATGCAGGTGACCGTTGAGCTGCACGAGGATAAGCCCATCGGCATTCGGTTGCCTGACTATGCCACACTTGAAGTCATGGAGTGCGAACCGGTCGTCAAGGGCCAAACTGCCGCTTCCTCCTACAAGCCGGCAATTCTGGATAACGGCGTGCGATGCATGGTGCCGCCTTTTGTTTCGGTCGGTGAGAAAATCATCGTCGATACATCGGAAGTGATCTATGTTCGCCGGGCCGACTGATTGCCTGCCGATTTGGTGCGCTTTGTACCTGAACTGACTGAAACCGGATAACCAAGGAGAGGGTATGGCCCGCTCGGCACTACTCAATGTAATGGTCAATGCTGCCATGAAGGCGGGACGCAAATTGTCGCGTGATTTTGGCGAAGTCCAGCACTTGCAGGTTTCCATCAAGGGACCGGGCGACTTTGTTTCCAATGCGGACAGGGAAGCAGAGAAAACGATCTACGAGGAATTGCACAGGGCACGGCCGGATTTTGGTTTTCTGATGGAAGAAAGCGGTGAAATCAAAGGCAAGGATCCGCAAAACCGCTGGATCATTGATCCGCTGGACGGCACGACAAATTTTCTCCATTCAATTCCGGTTTTCGGCATTTCAATCGCTCTCGAGCGCGAAGGTCAGATTGTTGCAGGCGTTGTCTACAATCCGGCAATGGATGAATTGTATACCGCTGAAAAAGGCAAGGGTGCCTTCATGAACGACCGGCGGCTTCGTGTTGCCAACCGCAAGGATATGCTCGACAGTGTTTTCGTTACCGGGATACCGCATCTTGGCCGTCCGGGGCATACGGAGTTTCTTGAGCAGCAGCGCAAGGTCATGTTGAACTCTGCGGGAGTTCGCAGGTTTGGTGCAGCTTCCATTGATCTGTGCTTTGTTGCGGCCGGGCGTTTTGACGGTTACTGGGAAACCGGCCTTTCCCCATGGGATATGGCGGCGGGGATCATCATGGTGCGTGAAGCGGGCGGCTATGTTTCCGATCTTGACGACGGGCAGGACATGTTTGGAACCACATCGATCATTGCCGGTAACGAGATCATTCGCAAGAAACTGCTGGCAACGGTTCGCTGAAACGGGGCAACCGCAACTTTTGCGGTTCCCTTTCGGCATTTCACTGTATAGATTCCTTCAAGCTGATTGCGGCCATGATTGGCTGCTAGAGCGATAGTGTATGTTATGGAGGAAAGTGCACGGTGGCGAAAGCGTTCGATCCCTACAAGTTTACGAGTCCGCGTCTTTTTCTTCTTTCCATGGTGATTTTTCTCATCATCGTCGGCTTTCTCGCAGCCATTTTATACCCGCAATTGTCGACGGCATTCAAAACCAATCCCGGGCTTAACGGGTTGATTGTAGTCGTCCTTATTTTTGGCATCCTGCTGGCAATTGCCCAGGTTGTCCGGTTGATGCCTGAAGTGACCTGGGCAAATTCATTTCGCCAGGGGGAAGAGTTTGGCGGACGGCGCGATCCTGTGCTCCTTGCTCCAATGCGGGCGCTGTTGGGCGATACCAGTCTCAACATGTCACTCAACACCAATGTTATGC
Organism: Salaquimonas sp.; assembly: GCA_041736675.1. GTDB lineage: Bacteria > Pseudomonadota > Alphaproteobacteria > Rhizobiales > Rhizobiaceae > Salaquimonas. The sequence continues at coordinate 105,034 of JBGSTD010000002.1, read as the reverse complement.
GATCCATCCTCGATTCGATTGGCAACCGGCTGGACGATTTGCGTGATATCACCCGCTATCTGATCGGTCTTCTTGTGTTTTTGGGGCTGCTCGGGACCTTTTGGGGACTGCTTGCGACGATTGGTTCCATTGGCCAGACAATACAATCGCTCGATCCTGGATCAGGCAATGCCAATGACATTCTTGATGCACTCAAAAGCGGTTTGAAAGCACCGCTGGATGGCATGGGTACGGCATTTTCATCTTCGCTTTTCGGTCTTGCGGGTTCGCTCATTCTAGGGTTTCTGGACTTGCAGGCTGGCCGCGCGCAGACACGCTTTTATACCGAACTGGAAAACTGGCTCTCCTCGATCACTGACACCACGGCGGATTTTGGCAATATTTCGGGTGCATCCTCGGAAGAATTACGTGCTCATCTCGACACTTTGACACGCAATCTCCAGCACGGTGAAAGCGGGCCACGAGCAACGGCGGCAATGGCGAGCCTTGCTGAAAGTATTCAGGGGCTTGTGCAGCACATGCGCGCCGACCAAAAGCTGATCCGAGATCAGGCAACAGCCAATGGCGAGCAGCAAAAAGAACTGCAGAGAACACTCGACAAGCTCAATGACTTTTTTGACAAGGCTTCGCGAAGTTAAGATCAGGAACGGCAACATCAATGGCATTTGCTAGAAACAGAAGACGGGAAAACAGGGTCGATTACTGGCCCGGTTTCGTTGATGCACTCTCGACCTTGCTGCTCTCGATCATTTTCCTTCTTTCGGTTTTTGTGCTGGCCCAGTTCCTTTTGAGCCAGGAAATTTCCGGCAAGGATGAAGTGCTTGACCGGCTCAATACCCAGATCAACGAACTGACCGATTTGCTAGCGCTTGAGCGCGGCAGCAGGCAGGATCTCGAAGACAATCTGGCCAATCTGCAATCCTCGCTGACCCAAACCGAAAGCGAACGTTCGCGTTTACAGGAACTGTTGGCGTCGGGTTCCGGCACCAATGATGAAATGCAGGCCCGCCTTGGAGCCGCGACTGACAAGCTGGCCGAAGAGCAGCAACTCAGCCAACGCGCGCGGTCTCAGGTTGAATTGCTCAACCAGCAGATTTCAGCGCTTCGCCGACAGATCGCCGCGCTTGAAGATGCGCTTGGAGCATCCGAAAACCGTGACCGCGAAAGCCAGACGAAGATCGCCGATCTCGGCAAACGGCTCAATGTGGCATTGGCGCAGCGGGTGCAGGAACTCAACCGTTATCGTTCGGACTTTTTTGGACGCCTGCGTGAAATCCTCAGTGACCGCTCGGATATTCGTATTGTCGGCGACCGGTTTGTGTTTCAGTCGGAAGTTCTGTTTGCCCAGGGCTCAGGCGAATTGAATGAAACGGGGAAAACCGAAATGCTGAAAGTTGCCAACGCGTTGTTGCAGATCGGCAGTGAAATTCCCGATGATATCGCGTGGGTTTTGCGGGTTGACGGACACACCGACAATCTGCCGCTGTCAGGCACCGGCAGATATGCCGACAACTGGGAACTTTCGCAAGCCCGAGCGCTGTCTGTGGTCAAGTTCTTCATCTCGCAGGGTATTCCAGCTGTTCGTCTGGTGGCAGCAGGATTTGGAGAGTTTCAACCGCTCGAGGAAGGCGACACGGATGAGGCGCGGGCCAAGAACCGCCGGATTGAGTTGAAACTGACGGAGCGTTGATTCTGTCTTCGGGGGAATGATGGTCGAGGAAGCTGATATCATTATCGTGGGTGCAGGACTAGCAGGGCTGGTTGCCGCATGCGAGGCGGCACAGCGCGGCAAAAGGGTAATCATCGTAGATCAGGAAGGCGAGCAAAATCTGGGCGGACAGGCTTTCTGGTCACTCGGCGGCCTGTTCATGGTCGATACCCCTGAACAGCGGCGGATGCGGATAAAGGACAGTTATGAACTCGCCCGTTCGGATTGGATGGGATCAGCGCAATTTGACCGTGAGGAAGATCATTGGCCGCGCATAACCGCAGAGGCTTATCTTGAATTTGCCAGGGGCGAAATGCGCACCTGGCTTCATTCGCTTGGCATGCGGTGGTTTCCGGTGGTTGGGTGGGCAGAGCGTGGCGGCTCGTTTGCCTCCGGTCATGGCAATTCGGTGCCAAGATTTCATCTTACCTGGGGCACCGGGCCAGGCGTGTTGAAACCCTTTGTCGAGCGTGCCCGTGAATTTGAAAAACAAGGCGGGATTGTTTTCAAGTTTCGCCACCGGGTAACAAAACTTGAAAGGAACTCCAAAGCGGTTTGCGGTGTAAGAGGCGAGGTGCTTGAGCCAACTTCGGTCGAAAGAGGTGAGGCATCGTCGCGGACGGTAACAGGTGATTTCTCGCTCAAGGCCGATCATGTTATTGTCACCTCGGGCGGTATTGGCGGTAATTTCGATCTCGTCAGAAAAAACTGGCCTGTGGCGCGAATGGGCAAGCCGCCAAAAGACATGATTTCGGGTGTGCCCCGCCATGTGGACGGCCTGATGATTGACGTCACGCGCGAGGCGGGTGGTGCTGTGATCAACGAAGACCGCATGTGGCATTATACCGAAGGCGTTAAAAACTGGAACCCGATCTGGCCGGATCATGGCATTCGTATTTTGCCAGGGCCATCATCGATGTGGTTTGATGCGGACGGCAACCGTTTGCCATCGCCATGTCTTCCAGGTTTTGATACGCTTTCCACGCTCAGGCACATTTTATCCACGGGGCATGACTATTCGTGGTTCATTCTCAATCAGGCGATCATCGAAAAAGAGTTTGCGCTTTCCGGCTCCGAGCAAAATCCGGATTTCACCTCTGGAAGCTGGCGTGAAGTCTTGAAATCACGGCTGGCAAAAGGTGCGCCGGCCCCTGTTGAAGCCTTCAAGGAAAAGGGCGCGGATTTTGTCGTCAACAACGATCTCGAGGCGCTGGTTTCCGGCATGAATGAGATCGGTGGCGGGCTGCTCGATGCCGCCAAAATCCGCAGCGAGATCGAGGCGAGGGACCGTCAGATGGACAATCCTTTCACCAAGGATGCGCAGGTGATGGCGATCCGGACCGCGCGTAATTACCTTGGCGACAAGTTGATCCGCACTGCAAAACCGCACAGGATACTTGATCCGGCGAAAGGCCCGCTTATCGCTGTCAAACTGCATGTTTTGACGCGCAAGACACTTGGCGGATTGCACACCAATCTTGATGGCAAGGTTCTGAACGCCAAGGGCGAAGTGGTGACAGGCCTTTATGCCGCGGGCGAATGCGCCGGTTTTGGCGGCGGTGGCTACCACGGCTACAATGCGCTTGAAGGAACGTTTCTCGGTGGGTGCATATTCTCGGGACGCAATGCCGGTCGGGCGGCAGGGTGAGCGGATAATTGGTCTGGATTGCATAACGGAGGCAACTGGTGATCATGGATAGAAAGCAATCGGTCGAGATCTTTTCGGTTGACAGCGCGCTGGTTGGCTTGTGGCATGTCGGCGCAATCAATTTCAGGATTGATGCCGATGGCTGGTATTATATTTCGGTGGGGGCGTTGCCGTATCAAATTTCTCCAGATGGGCAAACCCCGAGTTATCCTTCGACCGAGACGATCACCCAATACCAGCGCATACTTGGCAGCGGCACCTCGCTGGTTGGGGTTTGGGAGCGTGAAGAATTGGAAGGCGCTGACATCTGGACTGAAGAAATCCACTTCCGCGCAAATGGCACCTATACATTTCAGTGGCTCTTGAACGGCGTCTTTGAGTTCGAAGGTCTTGGGAATTACACGGATCAGACGACATCCATTTGGTCGGAAGAACGCCGGGCAATTATCGAAACTGCATCTCCCGACATTCTCTCATTCCATTTCCTTTACGCGCCTGTGGAAACCGGAACATACAACATTCGCAGTGACGGCAACCAATGGACTTATAGCGGTCCCGGCGGCGATGTGGTTTACGACCGGATTTAGATCAGGTTGTCGTTTTTACCGGTATCCATATTTCGATTGTTCCGTTTCCACTGGTGCGGTCAAAGGCATTGCCGTAGCGTTCGAAAAGTGGTGCATGGACAATCTCAAGATCCGTGTTCGGGCGCCAGGTTGACCAAATGTAATTCCATGCACTACCGATGGACGAGACATGTCCCTCATGGAGAAAAACCGCGTAGGTTTGCTCGTCAGTGGAGATATTCGAGAAGCCGCCGGGTGGTATAATCTTGTGGCTGGTCTCGACCGCGGTGCAATAATCCATAGCACCTTCAGCGTCGAAATTGGTGCAGATGCCATAGCGGTATTCTGCAATGGCATCGTCTATTTCGTCCATTCGAGTGACAAACTCCTGCCATTGGTTGGGTATGGCGGCTAGCTTGCCGGGTTGATACCGGCGGGAAAGTCCGACGAAATGGCGTTTTTTGCTGGCGCGTGTTTCAGGCTCGTCGAGTGTCATGGCATTAAACTCCTTTAAGCGAACGGGGTCGGTAAGGGAGATCCCGTCAAGGTTGGATTGTTTGCGCATTGTTTCGGGGGACATTGAAAACTGTCTGGAAAATGCGCGAGTGAATGCCTCATGTGAATTGTATCCGCTGTCGAGAGCGAGATTCAGAATACTTTCCTCGCCAGCCACAAGCCGTTTGGCAGCTTCGCTCAAACGACGTTCACGCACATACTGGACAACCGATGTGCCAAGGCAAACTCCAAACGCGCGGATGAGGTGGAATTGTGAAACGCCAGCAACTTGGGCAATTTCGCCGAGGCTTAATTCCTCATTGAGCCGACTTTCAATAAACCAAAGGGCTTTGGACAGAATTGACATGGATCACTTTCGAAAAAGTCACAGGGACATGAGACACATGTGTTATGCGGCACAGGGAAGTAACCCGCTTGATCAAAATTGCTATTCAAGGATTTTAATTCCCAGCCAGAGATTTTTTCAAAATTTTTCCGAGATTATTTCCGGGATTTTGGCAACATGGCAAAGGGCGGAACGGCCTCGAAATGCCATGCTCCGCCCGGCTGTTTCACTCGCTGATTTCCGGCTCGACTAGTTTTGCCAGTTTGCGCAGGGATTCCTGCCAGCCGAGATAACATGCCTCGGGCGGTATCAGTTCGGGAATGCCCTCCTGAACCACTGTCATTTCGGTGCCGACTGAGACCTCCCTGAGGGTGACTGTCACCTTCATTTCGCCGGGCAGGTTCGGATCGTCAAACGTGTCTGTGTAGACGAGTGTCTTGCCAGCCACTAGTTTCAGATATGTGCCGCCAAAAGAGTGGCTTTGTCCGTTGGTAAAGTTGCGAAATGACATGCGGTGCTTGCCGCCTTCGCGTGCGTCCAGTTCGTGGACGGTACACAAAAAGCCGAAAGGCGGCAGCCAGCTTGCCACCGCGTCAGGCTCGACAAAGGCGCGGTAGACTTTTTCCGGTTTCGTCGCAATGACACGATGCAGTGTTATTGAATTGCCTTTCGACATGGTTTTTTCCTTTTGGTTCGATCAGTTGCCAAGTTCCACAACCGGAACAAAGTTTCCATAGATCATCCGCATGCCGTCAAATGGCATGGGATTTTTCTTGGGGTCCATGCGGGGATCGGCCTTTTCAGGATCTTCCATCATTTCAGTCATTTTCTCGAAAGCCTCGCTGTAGGTCGCCTTGTCGGGCCATTCGATCCATGAAAAGCAGACGGTCTCATCCTCTTTCGCCTGCACTGCCATGTGAAAATCGGTCACTTTTCCCTTTGGCACATCCTCGCCCCAGCATTCCAGAATGCGGGTTGCGCCCATTTCCATGAAAACCGTGTTGGCAGTGTTGGCATGGTCGATGAATTTCCGCTTGTTGGCGGTGGGAACCGCTATGACAAAACCTTGTATGTAAGACATGGTATCCTCCTTTTTTTGGTGTTTACTCAACTAACGCCGCCTCAATCGCGGCAATGTCGATTTTCATCATGGTCATCATCGCATCGAAGGTACGTCTGGCCTTGTCGCGGTCTTTGCCGGTTGTCAGATCCAGCAAAATTCTTGGCGTAATTTGCCAGGAATGTCCCCAGCGGTCCTTGCACCAGCCGCATGCGCTTTCAGCGCCGCCGTTTTCAATGATGGCATTCCAATAGCGGTCTGTTTCCTGTTGGTCTTCGGTGATTACCATGAAGCTGACAGCTTCGTTCGGGGTGAATATCGGCCCGCCGTTTAGGCCGACAAACTTCCTGCCGAGTACCGTAAACTCGACGGTCAGTTCACTTCCTGATTTGCCGCCAGGAAAATCCGCGGGAGCTGAGTTTACCCGGGTGACTTGGCTGTCAGGAAATGTTGCGGCATAAAACGCTGCCGCCTTTTTTGCTTCGCCGTGATCAAACCACAGGCATGTTACAAGTTCAGTCATGCTAATCTTCCCTGTCTTAGTTGGCTTGTGCTTTGTTGCCTTCAAAGTTGAGCATCCAGGGTGTGCCGTATTTATCGGTGAACATTGAAAACCGTTCGGCCCAAAAGGTTTCAGACGGATCCATCTCGATTGCCTGCGCGTCCCTTGCAAGAGCCGCATGGACGCGGTCGAACTCCTTGCGTGATTTTGGCGAAATCGAGATCCGGAAACCCTTTGGCTTGTCGTACATCTCTTCGTTGTTGTCGGAGGCCATAACGATTGCGTTGCCCAGCTTCATGGCCATGTTCATCACCATGTTATCGTCGCCCGGCATGCGGCTCTCGTCGTCCGGCGCATCGCCATTGCGAAAAACACCGGTAATTGTTCCGCCGAGTGTTTTGGCATAGTGCTCCATTGCCTCAAGGCAGTTTCCCTTGAAAAACAGATAGATGGTGGGTTCCATGGTAATATCCTTTCGGGTTGAGGTGTTTTCGTTGCAATTTGTTGCCATCAGTGATTTCCAGTTTGGACCTGTTATCTGGTTATAATGGGGAAGAGTGCGCGAAGTTCCCGATTGCGCAGCCAAAGGCCGCCCCACATCAAAATGCCGAGATAGAGACCAAAAAGGGTATGACTGAACAAAGGGCTTTCGATCCGCAAATGGGTTGCCATTGCACCGCCGAGCAAGCCGGTGAGTAACACGGCTCCCAACACTGATGTGCGCGGGACTGCATACAGAATTGTGCCGGCAAGCTCGATAGCCCCGATCAGGAGTGTGAACTTGATCGGCCAGCCGAGTTCCATCATCATGGGTTCGGTGACCTGGGGCATGAAGAATTTCGGAAAAACCGATGCTCCCAGCATGAACAGGATAAACAGTCCGCTCATGGCGCGCCCTGTCCAATGTGTTGGAGAGACGGGATGCCGGACAGTTTGGGTTTGAGTGCTCATAGCGGTTCCTCTGATCAATTCAATTTTTGATGGGTGGTGGTGAACAGCAGTTCAATGTAGCGGCGAAGATGGTCGATACTGTCTGCTGCAATGGCTGCTCCCCCTGTTGCCTTGGCGAGGATAAAAGCGCCCTGAAGAACTACCTGGGTATGAAGTGCCAAGGATTTTGCCGTCCAATCGGCGATGATGCCAAACTCAGCCATGGCCTGTTCTATGTCCGCCTCCAGAGTAGCCGCATGGCTGGTAATGCTGCGCCTGCAGGCATCTCGGATATCAGGCGCGGTTTCGAAGGTTTCCTGCACCATGGTGCCGACAAGGCAGGTGAACTCTGCCAGGTTCCCCTGAAGAATTTCCTTGCGGAAGGCGAGGTAGGCAAATATGCGATCGGGCGGCTTGTCGTGCTGATGATAGGGCGCGTGAGCGAACAGATCGCCCGTCATAACGGACCAGAATTCTGCTGCAGCAACTGCCAGGTCTTCCTTGCTTTTGAAATGGTGAAAGAACGCCCCTTTGGTGACGCCTGCGGCGGCGCAGAGGTCGTCCACGGTCGTGGCCGAATAGCCTTTGGTGCGGATGACAGCCAAGGCAGCGTCCAGCAGTTTAGCTCTTGCATCGCGCTTCACGGGCATTTCAGACATGGAATTCTCCTCATGTATATAGCATACCAACTGGTTGGTATGTTGTCAAGCGATATTCTGACAATGCCAGGACGAGACCATGCGAGCGGCATGGTGGTGCGATCCAGACAGAAGGTAATCAACTGTCCGGAAAAATCGCCCCAGCTGAACAATGGCTTGTCGTCTGGCTATTCGAAACGGATGGGTGCCATCCGTTCCGGTCGGCCACTAGAGCCAGCCCTGGCGTTTGAAAAACAGGTAGGGGAGGATGGCGCACAAGACCATCAGGCCGATGGCAAAGGGATAGCCATAGAGCCAGGTCAACTCCGGCATGTGAATGAAATTCATGCCATAAATCGAGGCGATCAGTGTCGGTGGCAGGAACACAACGGCAGCGACGGAAAATATCTTGATGATTGCGTTTTGCTCAATACTGATCAAGCCAAGAGTTGCATCAAGCAGGAAGGTGACTTTTTGATTGAGAAAGCTGGCGTGATCGGAAAGGGAATGTATATCTCTTGCCAGGGTTTTTACCCTCTCACGAATTTCCTTGCCTGATTTTCGCTGTTGTGAAGCGTGAGCCAAAAATCCTGACAGCCGGTCAAAGGTCACAAGGCTGTCGCGAATGTTCGAGATGAAGTCGCCTTTGCGGCCGATGGCCTCGATTGTGTCTTGCAGTTTGGTATTGCGGTTTTGGCGATCGCTCTGTCCGCTAAAGATCGTATGGGAAATTTCGTCAATACCGCGCCCGGCAATTTCAAGAATATCAGCAAGACGGTCAACGACCGCTTCAAGAAGTGCGATCTGGACCTCTTCGGATGAATTACAGGCGAGTACACCCCTTGCTGCACGGGCGGGGAAAGTCTGAAATGACCGCGGATCATGATAGCGGATCGTGATCAAATGTTTGCCTGACAAGACAAACGTCACTGGCTGCATTTCGACCCGCTCATCCCCGGATGAGGCAGGCAGAATTACCGTCATGAAAGTTGTTCCATTTTCATTGTACAGCCGGGACGAAACCTCGATTTCATCCATTTCCTCACGGGTCGGAATGTTAATTCCGAGCCTGAGTTCGAGGGCATCTTCTTCCTCGTCAGTCGGATTATGCAGATCGAACCATATGACGTCCCCGACCTTATCCAGCCCGCCGTCGATTTCCACCAACTTGTTTTCTTTGCTAGCATACGATCTGATCATCGCATCGTCTCCAGTCGGGCAAGGATTTTATATGTATGACAATGGGTTATAGCCGGTTATTCTGCGGCCTTGAGGTAACCGGTATCAAACTGCAGCTTTGCCAGATTGGCGTAAAGCCCGTTTTTCTTTTTGACCAGCGATGCGTGCGTGCCGGTCTCGACGATCTTTCCGCGATCCATGACGATGATACGATCGGCCTTGAGGATGGTTGCAAGGCGGTGGGCGATGACGATTGTGGTGCGGTTTTTCATCAACTTTTCAATTGCCGCCTGAACCAGTCGTTCGCTTTCTGCGTCAAGTGCACTGGTGGCCTCATCAAGCAACAAAATGGGGGCGTCTTTAAGGATAGCCCTTGCAATGGCAACGCGCTGGCGCTGACCTCCTGACAGTGTGACACCGCGCTCGCCCAACTGGGTATCATAGCCCTCGCGCGCCTGCATGATGAATTCATCGGCACTGGCCGCCTTTGCTGCGGCAATGACTTCCGCGCGGCTGGCAGTTTCGCGGCCAAGAGCAATGTTTTCATGGGCTGTGGCGGCAAAGATTATGGTGTCCTGCGGTACAATTGCGATCTGGTTTCTAAGAACATCCGGATCAAGGGTCTTGATGTCCACGCCGTCTAGCCGGATTGCGCCTGCGGCTGGGTCATAAAATCTCAGGATCAGCGAAATGAGGGTCGATTTGCCTGCACCCGACGGGCCGACAACAGCAATTGTTTCGCCAGCCTTGATGGTCAGGTCCAAACCTTCGAGGGTTCGCTCATCCGCCCTTGAGGGATAGGCAAAGGATACACTGTCAAAAACGATCTCGCCCTTCACCGGCAGAGACAGGCTTGCCGGATTTTGAGGCGCGCGAATTTCCGCTTTTTCTTCCATCAGTTCGGTAATGCGCTCTGCTGCTCCGGCGGCTTGCGACAGTTCACCCCAAACTTCCGACAAGGCCCCAAGAGAACCCGCGGCAAAGATGGCGTAGAGCAGGAACTGGCTTAAAAGGCCGGCAGTAATGGTACCGTTCATCACATCGCGCGCGCCGATATAAAGGACGGCAATGACGCTTGAGAAAATCAGGAAAATTGCAAAGGCGGTAAGCAGGGCCCGTGTACCAATTGCCTTGCGGGCTGCCTCAAAGGAGTTTTCAACAGCGGTGGCAAATTTTCGCGAGGCAATCTTCGATACTGCAAAAGCCTGGATAATGCGGATTGATGAGATGGTTTCCGAAGCATAGGCTGTCGCTTCAGCCAGCGTATCCTGGGCGTTTCTTGAGCGTTTGCGAACCGCGCGACCAAAGGCGATGATCGGAAAGACAATCAGCGGAATGGCCCCGATCACAATCAGCGAAAGGCGCGGCGAGGTGTATACCATTGCACCGACCGCGCCGATACCGAGGATGGTATTGCGCAATGCCATGGAGGCGGTTGCGCCTACGGCAGATTTGATCTGCACAGTATCGGCGGTCAGGCGTGAGACAATTTCGCCGGACTGGGCGGTATCATAAAAAGAGGCTGACAGTTCAGCCACATGGGCAAACACATCCTTGCGCAAATCCGATACGACGCGTTCTCCCAGCCAGATAACAAAGTAATATCGCATGGCACTGGCAAGCGCGAGGACAGCCGCAACAGCGACGAGGGCGGAAAAATAATTACCGACAAAGCTGGCATTATTCTTGATGAAACCCTGATCAATCACATTGCCTACCGCGACCGGCAGAGTAAGGGTGGTTCCGGCAGCCAACAGCAGAAAGAAAATCGCTCCCGAAAGCTGTGGTTTGTAGCGGGTAAGATATGGCCAAAGCCGTGACAAGGGGCGCAAGGTCTTCCGCTTTGCTTCTTTTTCTGCTTCGGTTGCCAAGTTTCTCTCCTTTTTTACATTGCTTTTTCCTTATCTTTGCCAAGTAAGCAAGGTGTTCGATGCAAATTGTGTCATTGTGCCATTTTTTGGAGTAGGACTTGTCGGGTCGTGGGTTGGGTTGTGGGCAGGAAACTTCATTGCAATCTACTTCTGGGCTTGTATGCCTTACCCTTGTGGTGTATGAACGCGCCAAGTTTACCGCCGTGGAAACCGTTCCGCGGCTTTTCGTTGTTTAAGCTCCGTGTTTTGGTGCGATGATTACTGTTCGGGTCAACCGGCGTGATCTGAAACCGCAGGCATGACAAGCAAATGGCAGATTGAAGGAAAAGACGATGAAAGCTGAAATTCATCCAGATTATCACATGATCAAGATCGTGATGACTGACGGTACGGAATACATTACACGCTCAACATGGGGCAAGGAAGGCGATACGATGAACCTCGATATCGATCCTACTTCCCATCCGGCATGGACTGGTGGCAACCAGAACCTGATGGACCGTGGCGGTCGTGTTTCACGCTTCAAGAACAAATACGAAGGTTTGGGCTTCTAGGCTCAGTATCTTTTGGACAAGGAAAACCCGGTCAGCGTCTGCTGCCGGGTTTTTTTGTTGTCCGCAACTCCGGCTCAGGCAGCAACAGGCTGGGAGACCTTCCGATCTGCGCCGAGAAAGCGCAATACGCTGTAACCAAGGATCGCTGAGGCGAAAGAGCCCATCAGGACGCCAAGACGTACCTGGTTGATGAGTTCGGGATCCTCGAAGGCGAGTGTGCCGATAAACAGGCTCATGGTAAAGCCAATACCCGCAAGACAGGCAACGCCGTAAATCTGTATCCAGCGAATATTTTCCGGCAGCCTCGCAATGCCTGCTTTTACTGCAATGAAACAGACTGTGAAAATCATGATCTGGTTGCCGAAGAACAAGCCAAGGGCAATTCCGAGAGGAACGGTTGCAGTAAGATCGCCAAGTGTCATGCTGGCCAGCGATACACCTGCATTGGCAAATGCAAACAAGGGAAGCACAGCATAGGCGACCCATGGATGCAACGAATGTTCCAGATGGTGAAGCGGGGATTGATCGGCTTTCGTTTTACCGGCAATCGGAATGGCAAGGGCGGTTACAACACCTGCCAGCGTTGCATGGATACCCGACTTCAATACGCAAACCCAAATGAAAAGGCCAATCAGTGTATAAGGGGTGACTGCTTTGACGCCTGAACGGTTGAGTGCAATCAGGGCTGCCACGCCCGCAAGTCCAATGCCAAGGGCCTCGACAGACAGGTTGTCTGTGTAGAAAATGGCAATGATGATGATCGCACCAATATCATCGATAATGGCGAGGGCAAGCAGGAAAATCTTTAGCGCAACGGGAACCCGGTTTCCCAAAAGGGCAAGAACCCCAAGGGCAAAGGCGATATCGGTGGCAGATGGAATTGCCCAGCCGCTGAGTGTGACAGGATTGCTCCAGTTGAAATAGGTATAGATGATTGCCGGACCAGCCATGCCGCCGATTGCCGCGAGAATCGGCAGGATAGCCTTGTCCATTGAGGAAAGTTCGCCCTCAATGATTTCCCGTTTTACCTCAAGCCCGACCAGAAAGAAGAAGATGGCCATGAGGCCGTCATTGATCCAGAGCAGCAGAGGTTTAGAAAGATCAAGGGCACCGACGCGGATTTGCACCGGCGTTGATAGAAACGCTGAATAATATTCAGCTAGAAATGAATTGTTGGCAAACATTGCCAGTGCGGCTGCAAACATCAGGATGATACCGGCTGATGTTTCGAGTTTCAGGAAGTCCTGAACTTTATTGACAACGCTTACCATTTTTATTTTCCCATTGTGACTGCTGATAATGATTGCCAATTCTAATTCGGAGGACAATTTGGCCGCATATAAATTGGCTGAATTTTCGGGACATTCCCATGAGGAGCTTATGTGAGGTTTAAAAAGAATAGTTCAAATCGAAATATTCTATGCTATGTATAGTTTTAAACTATATAAGGGACGAGCGGGATGCGACCTACCCTGAAACAGCTGCAATATCTGGTTGCAATAGCCGAGACCGGAAAGATCAATGAGGCGGCACGGCGCATGAATGTCAGCCAGCCCAGCCTTTCAGCCCAATTGGTCGAAATGGAGCTCGAACTTGGCAAGCGACTTGTCGAACGTGGTCGGCTGGGTGCCATTTTGACACCGTCAGGTGAGGAGGTTGTTCGACGTGCGCGCATCGTGTTGCAGGGTATGGAAGGATTGAAAGCTGCCATTGGCCGTGAGCAGGGTATCTTGTCGGGGCGGATCAAACTCGGCGTCATCCCTTCTGTCGGGCCCTATCTGCTGCCGCATGTGACGGGGCGGCTACATGCCATGTTTCCCTTGTTGCGCCTCGGGGTTCAGGAATACCGGACTTTTGAACTTGATACCCATTTGCGCGAAGGACGGCTGGATACCATCATCTCCACCGCAGAGGATCACCCCAACACGCGCTCATTCACCTTGTTTAGGGAATCGTTGTGGATCTGTGTTGCGCCAGAATCGCCGCTTTCTGTCAGCCGTGCCCCCATCAAACTGGATGAGCTGAAAGACTTGCCGCTGCTTTCCCTCGGTTACGGACATCATCTCAACCTTGCTATTCGGGAAATGGCGCGGTTGTCAGGCGGTTATATCAGCTCGGAATATGAGGGAACCAGTCTTGATGCCGTGCGCCAGATGGCAGCGATGGGGGCAGGGGTCGCCATTCTACCCAGTCTGTATGCGTTGATGGAGGCAAGCCGTGACAGGGAACTGGTGCTTCGGCGAATAGCGCACAAGGATGCACAGCGGACAATTTCGCTAGTCTGGCGCGATACCTCGCCCATGGGGGAGGATATTGAACAACTCGCCAGCGTTCTCAAGGACGTCGCAAACAGCCTTCTGGGCAAGGAGGCCTGATTTCGGCATCAGGGACAAGCTTGTTGTGGCAGGCGGAAACTTAGTTCAACTTGCGCGGAACGCCGAAAGCTGTTGACAGAAGATCGAGTTGCTGGCGGACTGGATTGTTTTCCTCCTGTTCGACTTTCTTCACTTCGTACACTTCGCTGTCGATTGCAGTAATTCTGTTTTGAAGTGTAAGAGAGCGCCGAACCAGATCGCAGAATTCGGATGGAAGATTGTCCCAGCCTGCATCCGGGTTGCTTTCAGGCAGGGTGTGCAGCTTCACTTTTTTCTTTTCTTCGTGAAACTGTTCGCTGGTCATTTCGCCTTCATTGGCAGCGCGTTGCAACAGCAGCCAGGACGCCAATTGCATCAGCCGCGTGGTCAAGCGCATGGATTCGGTTCCATAAAGTACGATCGAATTTTTTGATAGTGTCTTGGCGGCTTCCCGTCCGGGGCCATCGAGATAGGAAGCGCTTTCCTCGACCAGTGACATGCCGTCACGAAACAATTTGCTGAACTTGTCCGAAAACGCAAATCTCTCCGCAAGGCTGATCATATTGCTGCTTTTTGGCTGACCGTTATTGTCCATCGAAAAATTCCACTCCTGATTCCTGTTTGTTTTAGAGTGGCGGGCAGCGGTCGTAAAGGGCTGAAAAAAATTTGGTTAAAACAACGTTAAGATTTTCCAGGCGCTGATACTTCCGAAAGATCTGGCAGGAAAAGACACGGAACTGCCTGATAAAAATGCAAAAAAAAGAGCCGCAAAGGCGGCTCTGAAGAGTTAACAGGGAGGCGTCAAACAGGGTGACCATCAAGACCACCTGGAATGAATCCGATAAAAACCGGACAAGGTTATTAATAGCCTATAAAGCTTAACAGATGGTTAACGCGGGTTTCAAAATGCGCCAAAGCATTCAGGATTTCTTGGCAAACAAGGCTGCGGCCGCATCAAGATGCCTTGATTTGTCGGCTTTTGCCTTTTCCAGCCGAATGATTTCGTCCTGCAAGAGGGTGATGGTCTCAGTCAGTTCACCGACTGATAATTCCTCCAGCTTTTGGCCGATTTCATAAACGCGTTTGCTTTTTGGTTCGTCGTCGAGTGTAAACACTTCGCCCTCCCAATCGTTGAAATGTGGTTTGCCGAGGGATTGCGGCCATTTCATTTTCATCAAATACCAGACATTATCGGTCCAGTCAGGAATTTTGATGCAAGGAAAAGAGACAATGACACTGCCGGATAAAATGATAGCCATCGACATAACCACGCCGGGAGGGCCGGAAGTTCTTGTCGCTGGCATGCATGATCTGCCGCAGCCGCGTCAAAACGAGGTTCTGATCAAGACAGCCTATGCAGGGGTCAACCGCCCGGATTGCCTGCAGCGCACCGGAAATTATGCCCCGCCGCCAGGCGCGTCGCTGATCCCGGGGCTGGAAGTTTCGGGCGAGGTTGTTGCGCTTGGTGCGGGAGTTGATCCCGGTGTGCTGGGCAGGAAGGTCATGGCGCTGGTTGCGGGCGGTGGATATGGCGAATATGTCTGCGTTGACCAGTCCAACACGATCGAGTTGCCAAAAGGACTGTCCCTGGATGAAGCGGCCTGCGTGCCCGAAACCTTTTTTACCGTCTGGCACAATGTTTTTCAGCGCGGCAATCTCAAGGCAGGAGAAACCTTCATGGTGCATGGCGGCACCAGTGGCATCGGCACGACCGCGATCCAATTGGCCAAAGCCTTCGGTGCAACAGTTATTGCGACGGCAGGCAGCGCGGACAAATGCCAGGCATGTCTTGATCTCGGCGCTGATCATGCAATCAATTACAAGGCACAGGATTTTGTCAGCGAAGTGCGTAACGTGACTGAAGGGCGCGGCACTGATCTGATCCTCGACATGGTGGGTGGCAGCTATATCGAACGCAATTATGACGCTTCAAGCGAGGATGGGCGAATTGTTCAGATTGCATTTCTTGGCGGCCCCAAGGCAGAGGTCAACTTCGCCAAACTGATGATGAAGCGGTTGACCCATACGGGTTCTACCCTGCGACCACGCCCGGTTGCCTTCAAGGCGCAGATAGCAAAGGAATTAAAGGAAAAGGTCTGGCCGCTGATTGAGGCGGGAAAGGTCAAACCAGTGATGCATTCGCAGTTTGCCCTGAAAGATGCATCAAAAGCCCATGCCCTGATGGAATCAGGTGATCTGATCGGCAAGATCGTCCTCAAGGTGTCCGGATGACTGACGAGGAGACTTTAAAGGTCTACGATGCCAAGGTTTCCGATTATCAGCAAATGACCCGGCGCGCGCAGATCGATCCCGATTTGCTGCGCTTTATGGCCCACCTTCCTTCGGGTGCACTGGTCCTTGACCTTGGCTGCGGACCGGCAACGGCGTCCGCTGTGATGAGGGAACATGGATACCGCCCTGATCCGGTGGATGCATCCGGCGAAATGGTTCGATTTGCCAATGAGGCGCATGCCATCAATGCGCGCCTGGCCAGTTTCGATGAGATTGACAGTGAGGCGACTTACGATGGCATATGGGCCAATTTCAGCCTGCTTCACGCACAAAGGGCGCAAATGCCAAATCTTCTCAAGTCCATGCATCGTGCGGTCAAGGGCGGGGGGCTATTTCATATCGGCATGAAACTGGGCGAGGGTGAAAGCCGCGACAGTCTTGGCAGGTTTTATACGTACTACTCGCAGGAGCAATTGAACGCATTGCTGGAACATTCTGGATTTAAACCTATTGACCACACGCTTGGCGAGGGCGGCGGTCTTTCAGGGGAAATCACACCCTGGATAACCGTCCTGTCCCGCGCAGTGTAGCTGCGGCTTGTCATCATCGGTGCAGTTTGATTGATTTGGTGCAAAGCTGCCGTGCTGCGCCTGAATTTATTCTGTGACTGAATTTTTCACGCTTTTCCTTGCAACAGATATCCGGCTCGTTTATACTTTTCCCATTCCCAGACAAATCGTCGAGAAATTGCCCCAAAGGACGGGGTGCCGCCCAAAACCCGGGCCGGCCAACAGAAGGATTTTATCAAATGACTGAATTGTTGATGCCAAAAGCGACTGCGGTATGGCTCGTTGATAACACGTCGCTTTCCTTTGACCAGATCGCTGAATTCTGCAAATTGCACCCGCTCGAAGTCAAGGCAATCGCTGACGGCGAAGCGGCCACAGGCATCAAGGGCCTTGATCCGATCAACACCGGCCAATTGTCGCGCGAGGAACTGGAAATTGCCCAGAAAAACCCGGCACATAAAATCCGTCTCCAAGAGTCGCGTATCAAGCTGCCTTCGGCAAAACGCAAACGCCCCCGTTATACGCCGGTATCCAAACGTCAGGACCGCCCGAATGCCATTCGCTGGCTGACCCGCAACCATCCCGAACTGAAGGATGCGCAGATAATCCGCCTGGTAGGCACCACGAAGCACACGATCGAATCCATCCGCGACGGCGCACATTGGAACTCGGCCAATCTGACACCGATGGATCCCGTGACCCTCGGTCTTTGCACTCAGATCGCCCTTGATCTGGAAGTCAGCAAGGCAAACAAGAACCGTCCGCTGGATGAGCAAACAAATACTGCGCCGGTTGACACGTCAGATCAGTTGATCCCGGCCGCAAAAACCCAATACGCTGATGAAGAAAGAAAATCGGACAAAGGCGAAATGGATGCCGCCTCGGTATTCTCAAAATTCAGCAATCTCAAACGTGACGACGACGAGTAAGAACTGCGCCGGCTTTGAGCCAAAAGCTATATCGGCAGATGATGCTGGATTTCAACATTGTCAGAGTTTGACTGGGCTATCAAATAGTCGCGAAGGGTTTTACCCCTCGCGGCTTTTGTTTTTTCGCCTGTAGCACTAACCACAGTGATACGGTCAATCCTGAAAGTCCGAAAATCGGTCTGCAAGCGGCACCAGGCGGCCAGTGTCCAGGTTTTTCCCCAGTAATAAAGGCCAAGCGGTTCCACTTCACGCATCGAGGCCCCCCCGGACAGGTCTGTATATTCGATCTGCAAAACCTGATTGTTCAAGATGGCATCGTTGAGCATATCGAAGGTTTTTTTTGTTGCATCGGGAACCTGGAAGCCGAAGGCAAAGACAGGCGTGGTCTGGGCACGGTCTTTCATGTCGTCCGGTAAAACATTGTCGATTTTGGCAAGGGCTGTTTCGGCGGCCAGCGCCATTTTCGCGCCGCCCCAGGCACCTATCATGCGGGCTCCGACAATCAATGCCGACAGCTCTTCACGGGAAAACATAAGAGGCGGCAGGTCATAACCACTGCGCATGAGATAGCCAATGCCTGCCTCGCCTTCAATCGGGACCCCGGATCCCTGAAGATCTGCAATATCGCGATAGATTGTGCGCTCGGAAACCTCCAACCGCTCGGCAAGGATGCGCGCTGTCAAAAGTTTTCCGGCACGAAGGTACTGGACGATTTGAAACAGTCTGTCAGCGCGCCGCATTGTTCTTGCCTCAGTGTCGGTTAACGGGTGAATATGCCAAACGAATTTCCGTCGATATCCTGACAATAGGTAAATTTCCCATCGGGGATTTCGATGACCGGGGAAACGATTTTGCCGCCCGCCCGGGTGACACGCTCCATTCCTGCATCAAGCGAGTCGGGAAGCATGAAATGAACCGTGTTGCCGGATCCGGCTGCAGCAGGTTTTCCTTCATACAAATGCCCTGCAACGCCGTCCTTGCCTGTGTAGGGGAAAACCATAGTGAGATTTGGTCCCATTTCCTGACGGATCATTTCTGTTTGCAGGACATCGTTGAAAAAACGGGCCGAGCGCTCGAGATTGCTGACTGGAATTTCAATCCAAACTACTGGATTGGCGGGCGGTGTTGATGTTGTGGTACTGGTCATCGAAAGTGTCTCCTTGTTTGTTTGACACCTTTCTTTCGCACACCCCAACTGACAGCATTCTGTCAGGAGTGATTGGTCACTTTCCTTTTATCGGAACAGTATAGTTCAATCCCAACCGTCCGCCGTCTGCGTATATTGTCTGGCCGGTAATGTAGCTTGCATTGTCAGATGCGAGGAATGCCACAACAGAGGCAATCTCGGAGGGATCACCAATGCGACCAAGCGGCGTGCGGGACAATATCCGGTCGGTTGCGGCCTTGTCACTTGCAACGCTCTCAAGAATTTTTGTCATGATTGATCCGGGGCCAACAGCGTTCACCCGAATTCCATATTGGGCAAGTGAAAGAGCCATTACCTTGGTCAACTGGTTGATGCCGCCTTTGGAGATCGAATAGGGCACCTGATTGGCGATGGCAAAAACAGCATTGACGGAGGACATGTTGACGATCGAACCCGGCGTGCGGCCATTCTTTACAGCTTCAACCATGATACGCGCGACCGCCTGGCCCACCAGGAACGCCCCTTTAAGGTTTACCGCAATCACTCGGTCAAAATCGGCTTCGCTGATATCAAGAAAATCGCCACCGACAATTATTCCGGCATTGTTTACAAGAATGTCGATGTTGCCATAGGTGTCGAGGCAGGAGGCGATCAGGTTGTGTACATCGAGGCGCTGGCTGACATCGCAATGAATGAAAGTACAGGAATTGATCTTGTTCAGATTTCTTGCTGCTTCCAGTCCCTCCTCATTGTTTACGTCGGCAATGACTACTTTTGCCTTTTCCTGCAAAAGCCTTTCGGCGGTCGCGTAGCCAATTCCTGCAGCTCCACCCGTGACAATGGCAACCTTGTTTTCCAATGGCATGAAATTATCCAACTATCCCTGTGTTTCAAATGTCTGCCGGACATTGAAGCTGCAGCCGGAAAAAATCAACCCGGGAGTTTTCGGCTGCCTATTTCTTCAACCCACGCCGGATCAATGCATCGGTGATTTCGTCGAGAATTGCCGGATCATCTATGGTTGCCGGCATTTTCCATGCCTCCCCGTCAGCAATCTTCTGCATTGTGGCACGCAGGATTTTACCCGAACGGGTTTTTGGAAGGCGCGCCACGACCAGTGCTGTCTTGAAAGCAGCCACGGGTCCAATCTTGTCGCGAACCAGCTTGACAACCTCTTTCTCGATCTCTTCCTCTGTGCGATTGACGCCTTTGTTGGTGATCATGAAACCGACAGGCATCTGGCCCTTCATGGCATCGGCAATGCCGATCACCGCACATTCGGCGACATCCTTGTGTCCGGCGATAACTTCTTCCATAGCTCCTGTTGACAGGCGGTGCCCGGCGACATTGATGATGTCATCGGTACGGGCCATGATAAACAGATAGCCGTCCTAGTCGATATACCCTGCATCGGCGGTTTTATAGTATCCGGGAAACTCATTGAGATAGGCGTCGCGAAACCGTGTTTCCGCGTTCCACAAGGTTGGAAGACATGCGGGGGGCAGTGGCAGTTTTACAACCACATTGCCAAGGGTTCCAGCAGCCACGCCATGGCCTGCATCGTCGACCACCTGAATGTCATACCCTGGCATAGCGACGGTGGGTGATCCGTACTTGACCGGCAAAGCCCCAAGGCCTACCGGGTTGCCGGCAATGGTCCAGCCGGTTTCCGTTTGCCACCAGTGGTCGTAGACCGGAACATTCAATTTATCCTCAGCCCAATGTATTGTGTCGGGATCAGCGCGTTCCCCAGCCAGGAAAAGTGCCCGGAAGCTGGACAGGTCATAGTTGCTGATCAGTTCGCCGTCAGGGTCTTCCTTCTTGATCGCGCGAAACGCGGTCGGCGCTGTAAAAAGCGTCACGACGTTATGCTCGGAAATGACACGCCAGAATGTACCGGCATCCGGCGTTCCAACCGGTTTGCCCTCAAAAAGAATGGTCGTGCAACCGTGCAGCAGGGGCGCATAGACGATATAAGAGTGACCAACGACCCAGCCAACATCGGAGGCGGCCCAATAGACTTCGCCCGGGTCAATATTGTAAATGCCTTTCATCGACCATTTGAGTGCCACCATGTGTCCGCCATTGTCACGGACAACGCCTTTTGGCTGTCCGGTAGTGCCGGAGGTGTAGAGCACATAAAGCGGATCATTGGCGGCAACTTCGACGCAGGCAACTTTTGTTCCGGCGGCCATGGCAGCGTCCACAAGGGATGCATAGTCAAAATCACGTCCATCAACCATATCGCATGCCAGTTGCGGGCGTTGCAGGATGATGCATGACTGTGGCTTGTTTTTTGCCATGCCTATTGCCTCATCAAGGAGGGGCTTGTAGGCGATGACCCGGTTTGGCTCTATGCCGCATGACGCGGAAATGATCAGTTTTGGTGTTGCATCATCAATGCGTGTTGCCAGTTCGGAGGCGGCAAATCCGCCAAAGACGACCGAGTGTATTGCACCGAGGCGGGCGCATGCCAGCATAGAGATTGCGGCTTCAGGAACCATCGGCATGTAGATGATGACACGGTCACCTTTTTCAATGCCTTTGCCGCGAAGGACGCTGGCAAGGGCCTCGACCTCAGCCAGCAACTGGCGATAGGTGTAGGAACGTTTGCTGCCGGTGATAGGGCTGTCGTAAATGATTGCAAGCTGATCGGCGCGGCCGTTTTCAACATGACGGTCGATACAATTGTAGGCGGTGTTGCAGGTGGCTCCGTCAAACCAGCTGCCATAGGTACCCGCATCGGCGTTGAATATCTTTTTGGCAGGCTTGAACCAGTCGATTTCGCGGGCAGCATTTTCCCAAAAGCCTTCCGGATCGTTTTTCCAGCCCTGATAAATCTCGTGATATGTTGATGCCATTGTGTCCTCCCGATCAAACCCAGCCAACCGTCCGCAATAGTGTTCGTTTTACCCTCGTACGGCCATTGTTGCGCGCAACTTAGCCCAGCTGCGAACAACAAGTCTATGCAACAAAAGGAGAGGCTTTGCTGGTATTTTTGCTCTTGGCTGATCCGGGAGTTCGCGAAGGTCCTGGCATATTGTCGGGAATGTTCATGGGTGGCATCTGCGCAGCACCTTATCGGTTTGACCTGATTGTCACGAAAGGAGCGGGCGCTCAGCGCTCCAGTGAAACCAGATAAGCGCCCAGCTTCTCTGCCCATTCGCGATAGCCTTTTTGCGAGGCGTGAAATCCGTCGACTGAAAAGTTTTCAGGAATAACCTGCCAGTCAGGATCAGGGGCATAAGCGCCGCGTTCGCTGCAAAGAATTTGTCCGTTTCGGTTGAGGATGCGCGAACGGATGCCGAGTATCTTGTTCAGCGGCGAGGGCAGTGCAGGAATTTCTGACATGTCGATTATGCCCGACCAGACGATGATGGCCGAGGGAAATCTTGTCCGCAAAGCGTAAAGCAGGGTCCCGAAATTCTTGCAGAATGTACTGCCGCGATGAAAATTCTTGGCGTCGTTGGTGCCAATGTTAAGGCAGATGAAATCATAGTTGTCATGGGCAAGATGAGGAACCACGTGATCACGTATCTGGGCGGAGGTCGCGGAGTTGTTTCCGGCAATGCGCAAGGCGACAGGGCGTTTGGTCAATCCCGCAACAATCCCTGGTAATGCGCCGCCGAGCGAGTCTTCGATGTGGTTGACGCCGACGCCTGCTGCCGAGCTGTCGCCGATCAGTAAGATCTTTACGGGCATTGAATTGCCGTTGGAAACACCCTCCTTACCACCGGGGGCATCAGCTGTCACCCAGCCATTGTGAACAGGCGGCGCGAGGCGCAGGGAGTTTCGCCGCACAGCCAGCCCCTGCCAGACATATACCGGCAAAGAAAGCCATGAAAGAAGAGATTGAAAACGTGTTGCCATCGCAATTTCTATAAACAAGGCGCAGAAAAAGAAAAGCCCGCTCATGCCCCATCAGGTCGTGATCATAGGGCAGGCGGGCAGTTTTTTGATCGGGGAGCGATCTCTTTGATTATGCGGCGCTTGAGGCCTTGAAAATGCTTTCAATGGTTGAAGCGAGCATCGCGTTGAATGCCTCGTCAGATTGCTTGGCGGAAAGGCCTTCTGCGGTTGCCCGCGAGAAGCTGGCGATAATGCCGCTGTTGAGGGCAAGAAGGCGGTTAGCCTCTTCGCGGGAGTAGCCGCCCGAAAGTGCCACAACGCGCAGAATGCGCGGATCGCCGATCAGCGGCTTGTAGAGATTGGCCTTTGTCGGCAGCGACAGTTTCAGCATGATCGGCTGTTCGGCCTTGACGCTGGCAAGATTTTTTTGAATTTCTGAAAGGAGAATTTCCTCGGCTTCCGCCTTGTCGGCGATCTTGATATTGACTTCCGGCTCCAGAATGGGAACGAGACCCTTGGCAAGGATCTGGCGGCCTACTTCGAACTGCTGGGCGATTATGTCGGCAATGCCTTTTGGATTTGCAGCATTGATGACCGAACGCATTTTGGTGCCGAAGATATTTTTGGCATTGGCACGCTCCAGACGTTCGTCGAGTTCCGGCATGGCTTTGAGGAGTTGCACGCCGTCTTTTTCATCCTGAAGACCGTTGTCAACTTTAAGGAATGGAACGACGCCGCGCTTTTGCCAGAGGTAATCTGCTGTAGGAATGCCGTCGATCTCGCCATCCATGGTGCGTTCAAAGAGGATTGCGCCAATTACCTTTTCCCCGGTGAAGGCCGGTGACTTGATGATGCGCGCGCGCATCTGGTGCATCAGGGCGAACATTTCCGCGTCGTTTGACCATTCGCCTTCTTCGATGCCATATTGGCTGAGCGCCTTGGGTGTTGAACCGCCCGACTGGTCAAGAGCCGCGATGAAGCCCGCCTTTGAAGCAATTTGTTGGGCCATTGTTGCTTTCGACATTCATATTCTCCCGTAAATTATTCGCATCAAGGTTTTGGCTTTTGCCTGTCCCTTGGCCCATAACAGAAGAATTTGTTTGTGGAAATCGGTACCCCTCATGCTTAAACCGTTTGAAATTTTTTCAATCGTTTGAAAGTTGGGATTTAGTGAAACAGGATTAACAGGTGATTTTTATTCCAGCTTGCTGCATCATCTTCTTGTCCAGAAAACTGCTGAGAGATGTGTGATGCCAAACCTCTTTACCAGCCGGCAATTCATGGCTGCGCCGTTTGCTGCAAGCGATGATCTGCGCAATCAGGGACCGCTGGTTCAAACCAGACTGCCCCTTGTTGGCAAGGTCTGGGTAACGACGACCCAAACAGCGTTCGCCTCTGTTCTCAAGAATCCTGATCTGTTTTCAATCCGCAGGGGTGATGGAAGTGTTACGCTCGCGCGTTGGTGGATGCCCAAAACAGTGCTGCTGCTCGCCAACAACATGCTTGCCATGGACGAACCGGACCATTCGCGCCTTCGCACTTTGGTCGACAGGGCCTTTCGGCGAGATTTCATTTCCGGGCTTGAACCTCGCATCCAGGCAATCGCCGACAGCCTCGCGCGCAAGATGTTTACTGAAAGCGCAGAACCGGATCTGGTTGCAAGTTTTGCCGGGAAGCTGCCGCTTGAGGTGATCTGCGAACTTTTGGGGATACGTGTCGAAGACCGTGCCATGTTTGGCAATTGGGCCGAAAGCCTGACACGGATTGATGGAATTTTCACCGCCCTCAAGGCGATGCGACCTATCCTGAAAATGAAGGATTATGTCGCCGGTGAAATCGAACGCCAGAGATCCGATCCGGGCGAGGGTTTGATCGGACAACTGGTCGCCATGCAAAAGTCGGGTGAGGCGATCAGCAATGATGAAATGATTGCCATGGTTTTTCTGCTCCTCGTCGCAGGCCACCAGACCACGACACATGTTCTGTCCGGTGGTATTTTCGAATTGCTGTGTCAATCAAAGCAAAAGCAATGGTTGCTTGAAGACTTGTCACGTCTGCCCTTGGCAGTCGAGGAAATCCTGCGCCATGTATCAGCCGTTCAATTCAGCAAACCGCGCAATGTGCGGCGTGATTGTATGGTTGAAGGTGTCGCGCTGAAAAAGGGTGATGTGGTGATGGCAATGATTGTGGCGGCCAACGGGGACCCATCGGTGATTGATGCTCCCCATCGTCTGGATTTGTCGCGCAAGCCCAACCGGCACGTCAGTTTCGGTGCTGGCCCGCATTTTTGTCTCGGTCACCAATTGGCGAGAATGGAAATCGCCTGCGCCCTCAAGGCATTGTTTGGGGAATATCCTGATTTGAAACTGGCGGTTCCCCAACAGGATATCATTTGGATATCCCGCATCGGTTTGCGCGTGATCGAGAAGCTGCCTGTTGTTGCCGAGTGACCATGATTTATAAAAATATTGATATATTTATAAAATATGAATTAAATTTTTATTTCTTCATTTTAAAAGATAATAAAATAAAAATTATACTGAATATCGCAGTAATAATAGTAAATAAAAATGAACCCACCATCGAAATTATCCAAATTTCTTTGGCGTAATTTGGAAAGGTAGCGACTAAAAATGATTGATAATTTATAACAGAATAGTCACCCTGCAAAAAAAATCCGGTTTTCAGGTAGATCAAATATGAAAACCAGAGAGCGACTATTAGGAAAATCATCCCGATAGTGAACATAGCTAATCTGACTGCATTGTCTCCACCGGCAAATTGTTTAATCCGATTACGCCTGATGTAAATTGCTGCGCAGACTGCAACAGAAAACTGAAGAAGAGTTGCGATAACTGCAGCGCGTTCTATTGTTCCCCAGTCCATGTTGCGACCCGAATCCAGAAATATCAACTTTTCATGGCCATTTACCATTCGCAAGACCCGGTCAGACTTTTCTGACCGCGCCTTTTGCTGCAGAGGTTGTCAACGCGGCATAAGCGCGAAGCGCCGTGGTGATCTTGCGCGGACGCACTTTGGCCGGCTTCCAGCCTGCTGCTTCCCTTGCCTTGCGGCGCGCTGCTAGGGTGTCATCATCAACAGCCAGATGGATTGTTCGGTTGGGAATATCAATCTCGATCCTGTCGCCCTGTTCGACGAGGCCAATGGTGCCGCCTTCTGCTGCCTCAGGTGAAACGTGGCCGATTGAAAGGCCTGATGATCCGCCGGAGAAGCGCCCGTCAGTGACAAGTGCGCAGGCTTTGCCAAGGCCCTTTGATTTGAGATAGGAGGTCGGATACAGCATTTCCTGCATTCCGGGGCCACCACGCGGTCCTTCATAGCGGATCAGTACCACATCGCCTTCCTTCACCTTGCCGGTCAAAATGCCTGAAACCGCATCGTCCTGGCTTTCAAAGATGTGGGCAGGGCCGTTGAACTTGAGAATGGATTCGTCGACCCCTGCGGTTTTGACGATACAGCCGTCCTCGGCAAGGTTGCCGTAAAGAACAGCAAGACCGCCATCCTGCGAGAATGCATGTGCCTTGTTTCGGATTACACCGCTTTCACGGTCATTATCAACGCTGTCGTAACGGCGGGATTGGGAAAAGGCGACCTGTGTAGGAACTCCGCCTGGTGCGGCACGATAAAAGTCGTGAACCGCCTTGTCACTGGTGCGAACGATGTCCCACTTGTCGAGGGCGTCTTTCAGGGTCTTGGTATGGATGGTGCCAACAGTAGTATTCAATAGGCCGGCGCGGTCGAGTTCTCCGAGGATCGACATGATGCCGCCTGCGCGGTGCACATCTTCCATGTGAACATCCGACTTTGCCGGTGCCACCTTGCAGAGCACGGGAACCTTGCGTGACAGTTTGTCGATGTCTTCCATGGTGAAATTGATTTCGCCTTCATGGGCAGCGGCAAGCAGGTGAAGCACGGTATTGGTCGAGCCGCCCATGGCGATATCGAGCGTCATGGCGTTCTTGAATGCTTCAAATGTCGCGATGTTGCGGGGAAGCAGCGCCTCTTCGTTCTGTTCGTAATAACGGCGTGTGATATCAACAATGCGTCTGCCGGCCTCGAGGAACAATTGTTCACGGTCTGAATGGGTTGCAAGCGCTGAACCGTTGCCCGGCAGCGAAAGGCCGAGGGCCTCGGTCAGGCAATTCATCGAGTTCGCGGTGAACATGCCCGAGCAGGAGCCGCAGGTAGGGCAGGCGGAGCGCTCGATCTTTTCGACATCGGCCTGCGAAACCTTGTCGTCGGCTGCTGCGACCATGGCATCGACGAGATCCATGGCGTGTTCCTTGTTATCGTCGAGGATAACCTTGCCAGCTTCCATCGGGCCGCCGGAAACAAAAACGGTTGGGATATTGAGGCGCAGGGAAGCCATCAGCATTCCGGGCGTGATTTTGTCGCAGTTGGAAATGCAGACCATCGCATCGGCGCAGTGGGCGTTGACCATGTATTCGACCGAGTCTGCAATGATCTCGCGCGAAGGCAGTGAGTAAAGCATGCCGTCATGGCCCATCGCGATACCGTCGTCGACGGCAATCGTGTTGAATTCCTTGGCGATACCGCCGGCCTTTTCAACCTCGCGGGCAACGAGCTGGCCAAGGTCCTTCAGATGCACATGGCCTGGCACGAACTGGGTGAAGGAATTGACAATCGCGATGATCGGCTTGCCGAAATCGCCATCGCCCATGCCGGTTGCACGCCAGAGGGCGCGGGCTCCCGCCATGTTGCGGCCATGGGTGGAGGTTCTGGACTTGTAGGCTGGCATGAATTTTCTCCCTGAAACTGTTCTGATTTTCTATTTCGGACAAGGCAAAAAGGCAATAAGCTATTGTGTGAACGAATGAATGGATTTTGAGAGAGTTTCGAAAATGAATTACTTTAGTATAATGTGAGTTGATTTTAAGTTTTTGAAGGGATTTTTTTAAATATGAATAAGCTACTGACGTCAAAATTGGATTTGGAAAAATTGTTGCCTGAGTTAAATCTACATTCTAGCGAATTTATAGATCTAAAAAACACTGATTTTTCAATTTACAAAAAAAAGCTCAGAAATAGTACAATAGTATTTTGTCAAAATCGCGATCTCACTGAATTTTCTCCTTTACCCTGGTTACTTGCTAGAATGGGTGGATGTAATTGGAGCGATACAAACTACCGAAAGTGGATCATGCCGCCGGAAAACTACCGTTCCAGCCTGCGCGAAATTGGCTTACGCATGTTGAAGGAAGGCGATGATGTTTTTGACGAAATTCGACATGCTTACATAAGTAAATGTAAAGACGATGATTTTTTGCCGTCAAATCACAGGGGTGATACAACCGCTTTAAATCGGGAGTTTTGGCTTCTAGATGTAAATCAAAGTCGGAATTTCCCAGATGAATTTAATCAACAAGAGGTTGAAACTCTAATAGAGGGAGCAAAAAAACAGATTTTTGTAAATGCCTACGAAAGAAACCCAAACGCACGCGTTAGATGCATTGAGAAGTTCGGCTATATTTGTCAAGTATGCGAGTTAAATTTTGAACAAAAGTACGGTGAAATTGGACGCGAATTTATTCACGTTCATCACAAAGTCGCACTTAGTAAAATCGGAAAGGACTATATTGTCGATCCACTTGTCGATTTAATTCCCTTGTGTCCAAATTGTCATGCTATGATTCATAGACTTGGGAAACTTGATGATATTGAAGCGTTGAAAGAAATACTTGATCAGCGGAATTAACTCTCAAACTTGTATTAAAATGAAAACTTGACTTACCCCAAAACCTTTACGCCTGGAAGTTCCTTGCCTTCCATCCATTCAAGAAAAGCGCCACCGGCGGTTGAGACGTAGGTCAACTCGTCGGCAACGCCTGCATGGTTCATGGCAGACACCGTATCGCCGCCGCCTGCAACGGAAATGAGTTTTCCGGCCTTTGTCAGCTCTGCGGCCTTTTTTGCGGCAAGTACGGTTGCTGTGTCAAAGGGTTCGAGTTCGAATGCTCCCAGTGGTCCGTTCCACACGAGCGTCGCAGCCTTCTCAAATTCGGCTTCAATTTCGACAATCGAGTGCGGTCCGGCATCAAGGATCATGGTTCCATGGGGGATAGCGTTGATCTTTGCTACATGGTTTTCCGCATGCGCCTTGAACTGGGTGGCGACCACCGCATCAACGGGCAGCAGGATTTTGCAATTGCGCTTTTCAGTTTCCGCCAGAATGTTGCGCGCGGTTTCTGCAAGGTCGTGCTCGCAAAGCGACTTCTGCACATCGTGGCCTTGCGCCGCAAGAAACGTATTGGCCATTCCGCCGCCAATAACCAGCGTGTCGACCTTTGAAACGAGGTTCATCAGCAAATCGAGTTTGGTCGAAACCTTCGCTCCACCGACAACAGCAACAACCGGATGTTTCGGTGTGCCAAGGGCTGCGTTGAGGGCTTCAAGTTCAGCCTGCATGGTTCGGCCCGCAACGGCTGGCAGTTTGTTGGCGAGGCCAACCGTTGAACCATGGGCGCGGTGCGCGGCAGAAAATGCATCCGACACGAAAATATCGCCATTGGCGGCAAGCAAGTTCACAAATACCGGATCATTGACTTCTTCGCCGGCGTGAAAACGGGTATTTTCGAGGAGCAGAATATCGCCATTCTGCATTTCCCCAATTGCTGCTTCAGCCATCGGGCCAATACAGTCAGTGCCGAAAGCAACAGGCTTGCCGAGCATTTTTGCCAATGTGGCGGTGATCGGCGCCAGCGACATTTCCGGCACAATCCTGCCCTTGGGACGGTCAAAATGGGCGAGCAGGATAACCTTGCCTCCCTTGCCTGAAATCTCGTTGATCGTCGGCAGGATGCGCTCAATACGCGTTGCATCAGTGATCGTGCCGTTTTCCATCGGCACGTTGAGGTCAACGCGCACAAGGCAGCGCTTGCCGGAAACATCAATATCGTCGAGGGTTTTAAAGGTCATTTCTATCGGTCCCTTGGTGCCAGATGGCTTATTGTTTCTGAAAACGCAACCAGTTCATCGCGGCTGTATTTGGTATGTATCCGCCTGGCGGATGGGGGATGGTTACCCAGTCCTGTGGAAGGCCGCCATGCGTTTTTCGGGCGAATGGGACGGGAAACAAATCCGCCGCCGCAATTGGGGCAAACATTGTTCAGTATGGTGTCGACGCAATCCTTGCAGAAGGTGCACTCGTAAGAGCAGATCATTGCCTCGAAAGAGTCAGGGGGCAAATCCTTGTCACAACATTCACAATTGGGTCTGAGTTCAAGCATTCACCGTCCTTACAGAAAAGGGTTATCATCAGACGCCTTGTTGATGCCGATAAAGGTTGCATGGCCGGAGGCATCGCGCGGTTCGCCGTTCAAATCATTTAGAAGTCCATTGCGTCTGTCGCGCGCAATTGTCTTTTTGAAAGCCCTTGAAAGAAAAAAGGCGAGCGCCAGAATTGCCAGCGCCACGCCCAGAAAGATGAGGATATTCGTGTCCAAGTCAATCTTCCTCAAACAGGGGCCTCTTAACTATTTGATCAATTTTCCCATCGCCACTGCCGTGTCGGACATGCGGTTGGAGAAGCCCCATTCATTGTCGTACCAGGTCAGGATGCGGCCGAAATTGTCGCCCATCACCTTGGTCTGGTCTTCGCAGAAATTGGAGGAGTGAGGGTCATGGTTGAAGTCGGAGGAAACCAGCGGCTCGGTCACGTAGTCGAGAATACCCTTGAGTTCGCCCTTGGAGGCCTTTTTCATGGCTTCGTTGATCGCTTCGGCGGAAATCTTTTTCTTCGATACGAATTTGAGATCAACCACGGAGACATTGGGGGTCGGAACGCGGATGGATGAGCCGTCAAGCTTGCCGGCAAGCTGCGGCAATACCAGGCCGACCGCCTTGGCAGCACCGGTTGTAGTCGGGATCATCGAAAGGGCTGCCGCCCGGGCGCGGTACAAATCCTTGTGCATCGTGTCGAGGGTTGGCTGGTCGCCTGTATAAGAATGGATGGTCGTCATGAAGCCTGTTTCAATGCCGAATTCTCTGTCGAGGATATAGGCTATCGGGGCAAGGCAGTTTGTCGTGCAGGATGCATTGGAGACGATCAGGTCGGTCTTCTTAAGGATCTTGTGGTTGACACCGTAAACGATCGTTGGAATGTCATTGCCGCCGGGGGCGGAAATCAGAACGCGTTTCGAGCCGTTTTCCAGATGCTGGGCAGCGCCTGTCTTGCTGGCGAAGAAGCCGGTACATTCAAGCGCAATATCCACGCTGTCCCAAGGCAGTTCCTTCGGATCGCGGATGGCGGTGACTTTCATCTTGCCGCGGCCAACGTCAATCGCGTCCTTGTAGGATTTCACTTTCGCCGGAAATTTGCCGTGAACGCTGTCATATTGCAGCAAGTGAGCATTGGTTTCAACCGGGCCGAGATCGTTGATCGCAACAACTTCGATATCAGTGCGACCGCTTTCGATGATCGCGCGAAGAATATTGCGTCCGATGCGGCCAAAGCCGTTGATTGCTACTTTTACTGCCATTTGAAAATTCTCCAAAATATTGGGCGGGCATTCGAACTTGGACTGAAGTACTTTTGCCGGACGGTGACTCTCCTTGCCTTTTACTGGGTAAATTCAAAAAGGCCAATGCGGCAAAAGGGAATCTAATCGATTTTGATTTGTACAACGTTGTTGAATACCTGTCAGGTTACAAATGAAGCAGAACGCAAACTGACGGAACTTATCTGAAGTCCCAACGTTCTACTGTGAGCAAGAGCCAAAAAGGAGGCAATTCCTCATGTCAAAGATGAATGAAGCCAAGACTGATCCGGTGGATGCACTCTGGGAGCATCTCGACGGTGTGCGGGATGTCTTTCTTTCCTGCGAAGGGGGCGGTTCGCACATGCAGCCGATGGCTCCGCAGGCGGATGAAGAGAGACGCTGTATCTGGTTTTTCACCAGCAAACAGACTGATCTGGCAAGAGCCTGTGTAACACCATCCCAAGCGAAGATGTGCGTTGTTTCGGAGGATCGGGATTTTCACGCCTGCCTTAGCGGGAACATGGTGCAGAACAAGGATCCAGTCGCGATTGAGGAATATTGGTCCCCGGCGGTCTCAGCCTGGTTTCCAAAAGGCAAGACCGACCCTGACCTGACAATGTTGCAATTCATTCCTGCTGATGCAGCAGTATGGGCATCAACCGACAGTGCCTTGAAATTCGGCTGGGAAATCCTCAAGGCAAATACAACAGGCTCACAGCCTGATATCGGGTATCACACCGTCGTAAATCTGTGAACTTCCCAATTTGCGTATCAAATTAACAATCTGGAAAAATGACAACCCCGGCGCTTCCTGCAACCGGGGTCGGTAATGTGGGCTGTTTGGCGCCTACTTCAACCGCTTCTTCACCGCTTTGACGATTGCCTCGGCAGTGATGCCGAAATGCTTGAAGAGGTCTTCTGCCGGAGCCGACGCACCGAAGCCTGTCATGCCGATAAAGATGCCGTCTTCACCGATAAAGCGTTCCCAGCCCTGCTGGATTGCTGCTTCCACGGCAACGCGGACAGGAGCAGTGCCGATCACCTGTTTGCGGTAGTCGGCTGATTGGGCATTGAACAATTCAAAGCACGGCACGGAGACAACGCGCGCTTCAATGCCATCTGCAGCTAGAGCTTTTTTGGCGTTGATCGCAACTTCGACTTCCGAGCCGGATGCAAAAATGGTGACGGCAGCATCGTCCGCATCAGAAAGGATATAGGCACCCTTGGCGCAAAGGTTTTCCTTTTCGAATTCCGTGCGCAGAGCCGGAAGGTTTTGCCGGGTCAGGGCGATGGCCGAAGGGGTCTTGTCGCTTTCCAGTGCAAGCTGCCAGCATTCGGCTGTTTCCATGGTGTCGGCAGGACGGAATACATTGAGGTTTGGAATAGCGCGCAGCGCAGCCAGATGTTCAACAGGCTGGTGGGTTGGGCCGTCTTCGCCGAGGCCGATGGAATCGTGGGTCAACACATGAATGACGCGAATACCCATCAGGGCTGCGAGGCGGATCGAGGGACGGCAATAATCAGAGAAGATCAGGAAGCCGCCGGAATAGGGGATCAGTCCGCCATGCAGTGCTATGCCGTTCATCGCGGCTGCCATGCCGTGCTCGCGGATACCGTAGTGAAGGAAACGTCCGGAGAAATCATCCGGCGTGATTGGCTTGGTCTGGCTGGTTTTGGTATTGTTTGAACCGGTCAGGTCGGCAGAGCCGCCAAGGGTTTCGGGTACCACACCATTGATGACTTCGAGTACTGTCTCGGAGGATTTGCGCGTTGCCATGGTTGGCTTTTCATGTGCGAGCTTTTGTTTCAGCTCCAGCATTGTGTCCCCAAAGGTGGCGGGAAGTTCACCGCGCATGCGGCGTTCAAACTGGCCCCTGACTTCAGGGTCGAGTGCCTTCAAGCGCTTTTCCCAATCCTTGCGGGGCTGCGCAGACTGCAGACCAGAGATACGCCAAAGGTCAAGAATTTCAGAATCAATCTTGAAGGGTGCACATTTCCATCCCAGCGCTTCTCTTGTTGCGGCAATTTCATCATCGCCGAGCGGAGAGCCGTGGGCACCCGATGTGCCTGCCTTTTTGGGAGAGCCATAACCAATGGTGGTCTTGCAGGCGATCATGGTCGGTTTGTCGGATGCCTTGGCTTTTTCGATTGCCGCGGAAATATCAGCCGGCTTGTGGCCGTCAACGTGTATTGCATTCCAGCCGTATGCCTTGAAGCGGGCGATCTGGTCGGTGGAATCGGACAGGGAAACCTTTCCGTCAATAGTGATGTTGTTGTCATCCCAAAGCACGATCAGCTTGTTGAGTCGCAGATGGCCGGCAAGTGAAATAGCCTCCTGGGAAATGCCTTCCATCAGGCAGCCATCACCGACCAAACAAAAGGTATGGTGATCGACAATTTCAGAACCGAACTCATCAGCCAGTTTGCGCTCTGCGATCGCCATTCCAACTGCGTTGGCAACACCCTGGCCAAGCGGACCGGTTGTGGTTTCAATACCAGCAGCATGGCCATATTCCGGATGGCCGGCGGTTTTTGATCCAAATTGGCGGAAATTCTTGATTTCCTTGATGTCGATGTCTTCATAGCCGAGCAGATACAGTGCCGAATACAGCAGCATGGAGCCATGTCCTGCTGACAGTACAAAACGGTCCCTGTCCGGCCAATGCGGATTTTTGGGATCAAATTTCATGTGTTCGGTAAACAGCACCGTGGCGATATCAGCAGCTCCCATCGGCAAGCCAGGATGTCCGGAGTTGGCTTTTTGAACGGCATCCATGGATAGGAAGCGGATTGCATTGGCCATTTCAGGGAGTTTCGCCCTAGTGTTCATGATGTTCGCCTGTTGTCTGTTGAAATTAAATCGTGATCTGCAATTGATGGTGATGTGTATTCACGTTGTTCGCCAAAAGAAAATCTGCTTCCTCTCTGACGCGGGCGGACTCATAGCAGTTGAGCAAATTGAGTCAATACGACGAGGGATGAAGCAAGCCACAGCCGGCCATCTTTAGGAGACGGCGCGGGATTGTCATAGTGTCAAATCGGTGGACAAAAAGCAGGGTGGCGAGGTTTGATTGACGTTTAGTTCGAGTAAAGTGTACTATTTCAGCCGTAACGGTTTGTCATTTCGACGATTCGACCGTTCGGGATAGTGTTTGTAGAATGAATCGGCAGTTGCGGTGCCGCATTGGAAAGTAAGGAAATATGAAGGGACAGATTTCCTCCTCGCTTGAAAAGCTGGACAAAGCCTTGGCAACCCTTGAAACGGCGGTGGATGCAAGGCTTGAACGTGAAAGCCGGTTGCTGGACGCGGAAGCCGAAGTGCAACGCATGGGGGCAGACAGGGCGAGATTGGCCGATTCGCTGGATGGTGCGCAGAGCAAGGCGCAAAGGCTTGAGAGTGCCAACCGCGAGGTTTCCCGGCGACTGGTGGACGCCATGGAATCAATCCGCGCTGTTCTTGACCGTCAACCTGGCTGAAAGCCGGACAATATGCCTTGGCCGCCCTGGCCGCCCCCAACTTGAAACCGATTCTAAAAGAGCAGAATTCTCCCATGGCAAGTGTAAACGTACTGATTAACGGCAAGAATTACAGGATGGCCTGCGAAGAAGGGCAGGAGCCGCATCTTATGGCGCTTGCTGAAAAACTCGACTCATATGTCGGTCAGTTGAAAGGCTCTTTTGGGGAAATTGGCGACCAGCGCCTGACTGTCATGGCCGGTATCATGGTTACGGATGAGCTGGTTGAGTTGCAGAAGAAGAATGCTGCTCTCAAGGCGGAAGTTGATGCTCTAAAAAGCAATGCGCAGTCAACGGTTACCCAAATGGGGTCTGTCGAACAGGAAACTTCCGTAAAAATTGCTGCCATCGCCGATCGCTTGAGTGATCTTGCGGCGAAACTGGCAGGCCCCGCCAAGACAGGTAAATAAGGCCCTCCAATCAGGGACTGACAAATAAACGCAGCAATGGCCATTATTTTGTGGAAGCCAAACTGCGCAGGGCCTATATAGGGCGAGCGGGCTGCGTGGTTCGTTGGACATTCAATTCCCGGGGCCTTACCGATCCTTAAGGGAGCTGTCCCTGATTTGGCCCGTGGGCTGGATCACACGGCACCCACCTACTATGTAGGTTCCCGGGATCGATACATCGTCTGACGGCCAAGGCGGCTCGCACTTTTCCCTCACATTTTTCCTACGCGGGTGCCTGCCGCTTGATCTCCCGCCCCATCTCTGGGCCATCCCAATTGTTATTCGGCTGTGGTGCGTATTTGCAGCAGAATAGTCCGCAAATGAAATTGAAGTCGGCGTTGTGCTGTGCGAAAGCTGGTGCAAAGCTCTTTCGAACTGGCGGCGTCCATGGATTTCAGAACAAAAAAGGCGGAAATCCGCTCACAGGTACTTGCGCGGCGTGATCAGCTTGATCCGCTGGACCGCATTGAAATGGGCCTTAGCGCCTGTGAGTATGGAGCTAATCTCATTCATCCTGATCCTGGAACCATTGTATCCGGCTTTTTGCCCATCCGTTCGGAAATTGACGCGCGCCCGCTGATGGACCGCATGCGCCAAAGGGGTGCAAGGCTGTGCGTGCCGATCATTGCAGACAAAACCACAATCGTTTTTCGTGAACTGGTTCGCGGGGCTGAACTGGTTTCCACCGGATTTGGTACCAGTGGCCCGGGCCCCGATGCGCCCGTGCTTGATCCGCACATCATGATTGTGCCTTTGGCTGCATTTGACAGAACCGGCGGGCGCATTGGCTATGGTGCCGGATATTATGACCGGGCCATCAACAGGCTTTTCTCCATCGGCATAAAGCCACGCCTGTTTGGATTTGCCTTTTCAATCCAGGAAGTTGATAAAGTTCCAACAGAGGCGCATGATCAGCACCTTGAGGCAGTCATTACCGAAAAAGGTATTATTGATTGCATGGCAATTCGATAATCTTGACTGGATTCAAATGAGACTGCTGTTTTTGGGTGACATGGTTGGAAAAGTCGGACGCGTTGCCGTTTTTGACCAATTACCGGAATTGATTGCCTCTCTGAAGGCCGATTTTGTCATCGTCAATGGCGAGAACGCCGCCAATGGTTTTGGTGTGTCACAGGCCATTCTGGACGCAACGCTGGCCGCCGGTGCCGATGTCATGACGACAGGCAATCATGTTTTTGACCAGAAAGAGGCTCTTTCCTTTGCAGACCGTGAAGAGCGGTTTTTGCGACCAGCGAATTATCCTGCAGGAACCCCCGGACGTGGTGCCAATATTTATGAAGCCCGCAACGGTGCGCGCGTCATGGTGATGAACATCATGGGCAGGGTGTTCATGCACCCCGATCTTGATGATCCGTTTGCCTGTGTCGAACAGCAACTCACCGGCGTTGAGCTTGGCGGAGCGGCTGATGTCATCTTCATTGACTTTCATGCGGAAGCGACTTCCGAAAAACAGTGCTTTGCCCATTTCGTCGACGGCAGGGTAAGCGCGGTTATCGGAACCCACACCCATGTGCCAACAGCAGACCACCAGATATTATCGGGTGGCACGGGTTATATGAGCGATGCGGGTATGTGCGGCGACTATGACTCCTCGCTTGGCATGGACAAGGAAGAGCCGATCCACCGGTTTATTACCAAAGTACCAAAAGGCCGTTTTGAGCCCGCAACAGGGGAGGCGACCCTGTGCGGCGTTGGTCTGGAGATTGATGATCGTACAGGACTGACTACGTCGATTTCGCCGCTGCGCATTGGTCCGCATCTGGCAAATACGCTTCCCTGGTAAAAATTGTTGCGGGATTTGTCCTTGAGGGAAACGGATCCAGCCCGCTCAATGCTGACTGGGCAGATATCGACACAGGATCATTAGAAATGGAACTGATTGAAAAACCTGCCTTGGGCTTGTTGCCTTCTTAATGGCTGGCCTTGTTGTCGCCACGCCTTCGTAAGCCAAAAAAGATCTGTGATGAGAAACCTGCAAGAAATTTGGCAAAATAGTCTCGAAGAATTCCGATACCCCTGCCACGGTGACTTTTGTCAACAAGACCGAAAGTTCCAGGGCTGTCCTGTGGATCGGTTTTGACGGTGTACCCAAGGACTATGCCGCGCTCAATCCGGGCGAACAGTTCACGGTCAACACGTAAATTGCGCATCCTTGGATGTTTACTGACGGCCCAGGCAATTGCATTGAAATGTTTACACACAAACAGGGCGTGCCGCAGTTCAACCTTACAGTGCCAAGTCCAGGTTTCGGAATGGAATAACGTTCGCAGGGTAGTTTCCCTCAGTAAGCTGGCTGGACGAAGTATTGACGCAATTGGGCTAGGGCAATCTTTGGGCGTAGCAATATTGACCTCGGATTGGTCTCGAATTGGCTTAAATTGGCAAGTATTTTTTTGGAACAAGCGAATATTTGACGAGTAAAAATTAGAAATTGGCCATTTTATTTCATCTTTGGAATTTTTTATTCTGGCTGAATGATATATGTATCTGTCGCTATCAGACAAATTTTTTGATCAAAAACCCGCATATGGTTTGTCCAGTATTAACGGGAGGAAAAAACCATGGCGATCAAGCCACCATTTACAGATGTGGATATCAGAAAAGCCCCATCGGGATTTTATGAAGGCAACAGCATACCCATTGCACTGATTTCGAAAGGGATCATGGTAGCTCTGGTGCTTTGGGCCCTGGTATGGCCAGGCAACGCAAACTCCACACTTGGCAGCCTCAACTGGAGTCTGCTCGAGGACTTCAACGCCTTCTATATTATCATAGTTGGTTTCTTTGCCATGTTCCTGTTCGTCATTGCCATATTGCCGCAAACCGGAAAGCGCTTGATGGGCAAGGCGGGTGAAGCGCCGGAATTCTCGAACTTTTCCTGGTTCTCCATGATGTTCGGAGCGGGTCTCGGCGTAGGCTTGATGGTTTTTGCCACTGCCGAACCCCTGGGTCTTTGGGGTTCCAATCCATTGGTGATTTCCGGGGAGGTTGCCGCCAATTCACAAGAGGCGATTGAAAGCGCATACCGCTACACGTTCCTGCACTACGGATTTCATGCCTGGGCGATTTATGTGATTACCGGTCTGTCGCTTGCATACTACGCCTATACGCGTGACATGCCGCTGACGATCCGCTCAGCACTGACCCCGCTTTTTGGCAGATATGTGAACGGCATGCTCGGTCATGTCGTCGATATCCTTGGCGTTGTTGCTACCATCCTCGGGGTATCGGTTACCATCGGATTCGGTGTCAGCCAGTTTATTGACGGCTTTTATGCAATCACCGGATACGAATGGATGATGGATTTGAGCGGTGAGGTGCCAAAACCAGGCACTGTCGGTCTGATTGCAGGTCTTGTGGTGATCATGTTCATGTCAATCCTTTCGGCTGTTTCAGGCGTTGGAAGAGGTATCAAATATCTTTCCAACCTGAACCTTGTCCTTTCGCTTCTTCTGCTTGGCGTGTTCATTGTCTTTGGCTCTTTTGCCTTTGCGATGACGACCTATGCCAGTGCACTGGTCGACTATCTGGTGCATTTTGTGCAGTTGTCATTCGGTGCTTATGGTCCGCAGACAGCAGAAGGGTTTTCCATGGCCTTGCCTGAAGCGGCAAAACCGCTTGCAGCTGACCTGCTTAAAGGCGCGACCAATCCGTGGGGCTCTTTCGAGGCTTTCAAGGGAGGACTTGAGGGTGCCGCTGCTGCCTTGCCTGACGACGTATTGAAAGCTGCCTATGCGGCTGGCAATGATGGCCGCCAATTTGGTTGGCAGGCAGGCTGGACCACGTTTTACTGGGCATGGTGGATCGCGTTCTCGCCTTTCGTTGGATTGTTTCTCGCGCGCATATCGAGAGGGCGCACCATTCGTGAGTTCATCGTCGGTTGCATCTTTGCGCCAGCCCTTGTCTGCTTTGCTTGGATGACCATTCTGGGTGCAACCGCAGTAGATCTTGAACTGACCGGTGGCGCCAATGGCTCCATCATCGCAGCGTCAAACACGAACAAATTGTTTGTCACGCTTAGCCAGATGATTTCCGGTGGATTCCTGTCTTTGGTAACAGTGATGTGTGTCGTGTTGATCCTGACTTTTTTGGTTACCTCGGCCGACTCAGGCATTTTGGTCATGAACACCATCATGTCCGGCGGTGAACAGGAAACCGGGATCAAGCATCGCATCGTTTGGGGAGTGATCCTCACCCTCGTGATTGGAACTTTGCTGATTGCCGGAAAGTCCAATAGCGGGGCGGATCCGATGGAGGCGCTCAAGAGCGCAATGATCATCGGGGCACTGCCATTTACCATGGTGATGGGTCTGATGTGTATTGCTCTCATCAAGGCGCTATACTGCGACGGCATCCGCGCCCGCCAATAGTTGGCTTCCTGAAAACCAACTGCAAAATTGCATATCCCGGTTGCCATTTTGGTAGCCGGGATTTTTAATGACCCGCATTCGTTGGAGATTGTTCAGTGATGCCGTTGGTCACTTGTTCGGCTGTTCTTCCTCTCGCTTGCGGATCAGTTCAAAGATGCGATTTGTCATCTGGCCGCGCAGTTTTTCATTTTCATCAATATTGAAATGATCAATGCCCGCGAGGTTCTCCTTGACGTTGATGTTCTCATAAACGCCGGTAAAATCCTTGCTTGCCGTTACCAGGTTTTGCCCCCGCTTTTTGGGCAGATAGTAGTTGATAGCCTCTTCAACAAAATTGGTGACCGGCAATGGCTCAACCGCGTCGAGCATCACCATGTATTCAACGGGGATGTTTTGCCTGCCAAGCATGGTGGCAAGCCGGGGGGCGGCACCCGCACCAAGCGAATGGCCGATGATGACCACAGGGTAGGAAAGCTGCCCCGTGCGGTTGCGGGCAATCAGCTGGTTGCCGAGATCCTTCCAGGCCTTGTGATTGTGCACGACACTGTAGACGCCATATTTCTTCAACTCTTCAGAAAGCGAGTCGAGCCCAAGGGAAAAGATGTTGGCCAGTCCGCGAAGGAAGATCACTTCTCCCGGATGCTGGGGAACGAAACGCTTTTTCCCGGCAAAACTGTTGCCCGGTACAATTGCCGCTGCAACCGTCATTGCGATCGCCAACACAGCTGTCATTACTGTTTTCGAATTTTGCCGCATTTTGATGTTCCCGTTTGCCCACAAACCCGGATATGCAACTGAACATTCCATATTCAAAATAAGAATATCAAGTGCAATATTTCGGGTATTGAAAGTTTTGCAGTTTGCTCGGTGCTTTCTGGCGGGGTTTTCCAAGTTTGAATTCGTCAGGATGAGATTCCGTGAACCTCTGACAAATAGGCATGCCAGGCGCGAACAAGAGCGTCATCGTCGATCCGATCAGCCTCAAACTGCAGACTGTCATTTGGCAGGATCGTTCCCGGCAGTTTCGAGCGTGTCCAGATATGTCCGACCGGGGCGAGATATTTCATGTTCCCGAGTGAGCCGCCCTTCACGCTGACAATCGGGCCAAAGGTTGGATGTGGCTTGTCGCCCTCATGCCACAATCTGGAGCCGCACCGCGGGCAGAAATGGCAGTGCAAAATGTTGCCGCGATCAGTGCCGCGTGACCAGCTTTTGGTATTGCCTGATACCCTGAAGGCAGACTTCCTGACCCATAGGGAAAGTCCGAAGGCGCTGGCTGACTGCTTTTGGCATTCAGTGCAATGGCAGGCGTAGAGGGTTAGGGGCATTTGCGAGATTTCATATCTCACCTCGCCACACTGGCAGCCGCCCTTCCAGGGTAATTTTGCGATATTTACTCCGGACGGGTCGTTTTTGTTCATCAAAATTACTTGTTTTGGATTTTCCGGTGCTGGACGCGGCCCTTATTCTTGGTCTATATGCAGCATGATTTTTCCGACAATGCAAATGCATACCAAGCTGAAGAGGTGAGCCGTGGCCGGCCATTCAAAATTCAAGAACATCATGCACAAAAAGGGCAGAGCAGACGCCGCCCGTTCCAAGGCATTTTCCCGGTTGTCCAAGGAGATCACCGTTGCGGTGAAAATGGGCGGGGGCATGACCGATCCGAACATGAACCCGCGCCTTCGCCTTGCGATCCAGAACGCCAAGGGCCAGTCGATGCCCAAGGACAACATCCAGCGTGCGATGAACAAGGGCGTTGGCGGCGATGGCGAAGACTACAAGGAAATCCGCTATGAGGGCTATGGTCCGGGCGGCGTTGCGGTAATCGTCGAGGCACTGACCGACAATCTCAACCGCTCCGCATCCAATATCCGTTCCAGCTTTACCAAATTTGGCGGTGCTTTGGGCGAGACAGGATCTGTTTCCTTCATGTTCGACCGCAAGGGCGAGATCACCTACAAATATTCGGTCGGCTGTGAAGACAAGGTGATGGAAGCTGCCATTGAAGCTGGCGCTGAGGATGTTGAAAGTGATGTCGAAGAAGGTCATACCATTCTTTGCGGCTTTGAAGACATAGGCGAGGTTTCCAAGGCTTTGGAAGCTGCCCTTGGTGAAGCTGAAAGTGTCAACATTGTCTGGAAGCCGCACAACCTGACGCCAGTCAATGAAGACAAGGCAGCAAGCCTTATGAAGCTGATAGATGTGCTGGAAGATGATGATGATGTTCAAAACGTCTTTGCCAATTTCGACATCGCCGATGACGTGATGGAAAAACTTTCCATCTGATCTCCATTTACCATAGAAGAGTTGCCGACAGGTTTTTTGCCGGCATTCCTTCTATTTTTCCTGCTTCAAGAATTTGGGAGGCGTTCATGAATCATCCGTCTTTCATTTTGAAATCCTTTGCGGGACTTGTCACCTTCGGCTTTTTCTGGGGCGCAACACAACCCTTGACCAAAATCGCTGTCTCGACAGGCTATCAGCCGTTTGGCCTGATTTTCTGGCAATTGCTGATCGCCGTTGTTTTAATTGGCATCGTCCTGCTGGTCCTCAGGATCAGGGTTCCTTTCGGGCGAAGGCATCTCGTCTATTTCACCGGTGTCTCGCTTCTTGGCACCTTGATACCCAATTCGTTTTCCTATCTTGCAGCTGCAAAACTGCCAGCCGGGATCATGGCGGTGGCCATTTCCACAGTCCCAATGTTTTCTCTGATGATTGCCCTTGGAGTTGGTAACGAACGCTTTGCATTTCGCCGTTCGATGGGAATTCTATTGGGCGTAACGGCGATGATGATGATCGCACTTCCTGAAGCAAGCCTTCCGGTTGCGGGGCAGGGCTTTTGGGTGTTTGTCGCGTTGATTGCACCGTTCTGTTATGGCCTTGAAGGCAATTTTGTTGCAAAACTGGTTCCACCGAAACTCAATCCGATGGCCGCACTTTGGGGGGCTTCGTTTCTCGGCATGCTGGCAGTCGGGCCGCTTGCGCTGGCATCGGGACAATTCATCAATCCGCTGGTGCCTTTCGGTCCAGCAGAATGGGCGCTGGTTGTGTCCTCAATTGCCCATGCAGTTGCCTATTCGGGTTTCATGTGGCTGATCGGGTTTGCCGGGATCGTTTTTTCAACACAGATCGCCTATGTGGTGACAATGGCAGCCATCCTGATTGCGATTGTCTTCTTGGGAGAGGTCTATTCGGGCTGGGTCTGGATGGCGATTGGTTTGATGTTGTCCGGCTTGCTGCTGGTTCAGCCGGTTGGCAAACTGCCGGAAGACGATGGATTGCTGGACGCCGCAGCCCTTTGAATTTCAGTTCCGGATGATACCGTCAAGGAGCGGCAATGCCGAAATTGCCGAAATCAGGATGATGATAAAAGCGATGGATCTGTATAGCCTGTCGCTGGTGCCTGAAAAGAATTTCATGCCGATGAGAATACCGAGAACATAACCTGGAATCCCGACAAGGCCGAGGGCGATATTTTCGCGGGTAAAAACATCCGCAAACAGATAGCCGATGATGATCATGAAGTCGGTGATGAAAAGATACCAGATCATGTTGGCACGAACGGTTGATGCGGCCAGTTTTCCAGCGAGCCAGTAAATAAGAACAGCAGGGCCGGGCAATGCGGCCGCAGCTCCCATGAAGCCGCCGAGAGCGCCGACCGACAGGGAAACCTTGTTTCCGCGCGGGCCATGATAACGCCAGCCCGACCACAACACCGCAACGGCCACAAAAATGCTGATTGAGATAAACCAGCGCAGATAGACCGGATTGCTGCTTGTCAAAAACCAGACACCAAGGGGCACCAGAATGGCATAGCCTATGATCACCGGAAGGACCTCTTTCCAGATGACTGATTTTCTGGCCGGCCAGACGATCATCAGGGTCGGGATCGTATCAAGGATCGCGATCATGGCGAGCGCAAACTTCGGGGTAAAAAGTGCTGCTGTCGAAGGCCCGATAATCATGCCGGAGCCAAAGCCTGAAAATCCGCGCACAATGCCTGTGGCAAAGACAATTGCCAACACAATTTGTGCTGTCGGGTTCTGGAGATGGGTTAGCATGATGTCGATCATGCTGGCGTCTTAAATGTAAGGGGAAAAATCCGGTAAGGTCAATTTGCCGCAAACCAGCATGCCAGAAGTTTCACTTCCCGGATAATTCATCCAGCGCTCGTATCAGAAAGTCTTTTTCAGACTGGTTGCCGCTGAGTTCAATGGCGCGTTTGAATGCGGTTCGCGCAGCAGGAAAATTGCCGGATTGTTTCAGGATGGCCGCCTTGGTCGCATAAAACGGCTTATAGTCTGATAGTTCGTGTTCGATATCATCGAGAGCCGGCAGTGCGACTTCGCAGCCTTTTGCATTGGAAAGCGCATAAATCTGGTTCAGCCGGACAACCGGGGTCGGCTCAATCGAATAAAGAAGATCATAGAGGGCGAAAATCTGTGGCCAGTCTGTCGAAAGCCAGTCCGGCGCATCGCAATGGCAGGCGCTGATGGCGGCCTGCAGTTGAAAGCGGCCTATCTTTCCATGTTTCAAGGCTTTTGCCAGAATTGCCTTGCCGGTAGCAATTTTTTCGTGGTCCCACAGGTTTCTGTTCTGATTGTCCAGAGGGATGATATTTCCTCTTTCGTCCAGCCGGGCAGGGCGCCTTGAATCATGAAGCAGCATCAAGGCATGCAAGCCCGCCGTTTCAGGCTGATCTGGCATCAGCCCGTTGAGCAATGCAGCAAGGCGCATGGCTTCGCCGGACAATTCGGTGCGGATCAGACTGTCTGCGGAAGTGGCGCTGTAGCCCTCGTTGAAGATCAGGTAAATGGTATCGAGAACCGAACCAAGTCTTTGCGGCAGTGCATTTCGGGCGGGAATTTCATAGGGAATTTTTGCAAGAGCGATTTTCTTTTTCGCCCGGGTCAGCCGCGCTGCCATCGCCTCGGTCCTGTCGAGAAAAGCGCGGGCAATCTCCTCTGTCGTCAAACCTCCGATGGTGCGAAGTGTCAACGCGAGGCGCGACTTTTCCTCAATTGCCGGATGGCAACAGGT
The DNA here is from genome assembly GCA_041736675.1 of Salaquimonas sp. GTDB lineage: Bacteria > Pseudomonadota > Alphaproteobacteria > Rhizobiales > Rhizobiaceae > Salaquimonas. The sequence goes on along the minus strand of JBGSTD010000002.1, from coordinate 60,539 downwards.
AAAGATCATTTCAAGCCGCTTGTCAGGAATTGTAGTTTCCGGATGTTCAAGGTGGTCGTTAGCAGCATCAGATGCATCCAGTTCCATCAAGTAGGATATTTCCTTTTCCTTTTCGGAGAAGTTTTTTGCCCGGCGCAAGCGGTCAATGGCCTTTCGGCGGGCCGTCTGGATCAACCATGCGGCCGGTGAATTTGGCAGACCGTTTTTGCCCCAATGGTGAAGGGCTGATTCGGCTGCATCCTGCAGGCAGTCCTCGGCGAGTTGCAGATCGCCGAGGGTCTTGGTGAGGGGGGCAAGAATCCGGCCCCATTCTTTACGGACAGTAACTTCGATGATCCTGGAAATGTCGCTTGAACGGGGCATTTTTGCCTTTATCAGGTCAGGAGTACATAGGCTGTCAGCGCGGCAAGTAGGATATTGGCAATCAGGCCGAGAACATAAACAATCGTTCTCACTCCTCCGCCGACCTTGCCAACGCCCCTGTAATATACTGCCCAATACACGATGCGAAAAGCAACATGGAGAATGGCGAGCCAGTTCACAAGGGCGGCGCCCACCCCTGCAATGATCGCCAGTATCAGCGTGGTGGCAAATGCGGGAAGGTTTTCCGTGGAATTGCCGTAAGTTCGAATGGTTCTGAAGCTGAATTTTTCATGATTACCTTTCAGCGGCAGGCCGGGTGTTTCCTCACCGCCTGCAAGGCCGAGAATACCAGCCAGAAAGCTTTGTATCAGGACTGCAAGGCACAGGATGGTGAGGGCTACAAGGGCAGGATTGTAGGCCGCCAATTGCGGCAGGGTTTCAAGCAGTGATTGCATTGTAGTTTCCTTCCTCTGTTTGGGTGGGTTCAAATTTGAACACAGTTCTTTGCTCGCGATTCGATCCGGTCGATCCGCGTTTGAATCCTGGAGCGTTATTGCTGAAGCTTTTCAGACGGGATGACCCGTGGGAGTCGTCCTGACCGGTTTGTGTTATTCCTGGTCGAACACCATGACCGGACGAACTTCCACATGTCCGGTCTTTGCATCGGGGATCATCGCCGCATAATCCAGCGCTTCGTCCAGGCTGGTACAATCAAGCAGATAGTATCCACCTAATTGTTCCTTGGTTTCGGCGTAGGGCCCGTCCATGGTGTGTGTTTTTCCATTGCGCACTGATAGTGTTGTTGCAGTCGCGACAGGCTGCAGAGCCTCTGCGGAAATGAGCTTGCCTTCGGAACGCACCTTTTCGGTAAACTCCATATAACCCTGCATGTAAGGTCCGAATTCTGGTGTGCCGGGTTCTGGCCCCGAATTTTCCGCGCCATAGATGAGAAGCATGTATTGCATGACATTTTCCTTTTTTGGTGTTGTCGGCCCCCATTCATCAGGGGGCTTCAAACACAAGACGAACGGCGAGTGGCAAAATCGACAATGAAACTCTCACTGAAGGCAGAAAAATATTCTGCCCTTCATTTTTGTGGATCACAAGGGTTTTGTTTCTGCTTTGTTCACATTTATGCTGCAGATTCTGCAAAAACCAATTAGGCTTGGAACATGTCAGAAGCGATTCGAATTATCGGGATTGATCCCGGGCTCCGAAATACCGGCTGGGGTATCATTGATATCCATGGCAATGCATTGCGTTTTGTGGCTGCCGGAACAGTTTGCTCGAACGCCAAAAGTGAACTCGCATCGCGGCTGTGTGAACTGCATGACGGTCTGCAAAAGGTGATGGGTGAACACATGCCGCATGAAGCGGCGGTGGAAAACACTTTTGTCAACAAGGACGGGGCGGCAACGCTGAAACTGGGCCAGGCGCGTGGCATTGCGCTTCTGGTTCCGGCATTGGGCGGATTGCCCGTTGCAGAGTACGCTCCCAACCAGGTGAAGAAATCGGTAATTGGTGTCGGGCATGGTGACAAGAACCAGATTCAGACCATGGTCAGGCTGTTGTTGCCAAAAGCCCAATTTGACAGTGAACACTCTGCAGATGCCCTTGCCATTGCAATTTGTCATGCCCATCATCGCGGTGCTGCCGCGCTGGCTAAAAGGGTTGCCCGCAGTGTTGGCAGCGCTTGGTAGAAAATTGGGTCAATCGGATTATGACAAAACACACTCCCTATGATGGCTCGCACCCTTTGTTTCGCATTGGCCTTGAGCCGCTTGATTTGAAAGACTGGATTGATGTCGACGAGCACCTCGATTTTTATCTGGAGGACAAAGCCCGCTTGAAGCAACTGTATCCCGGCAAGGTGTTTGTTGCGGAGGATGGTACTGAAGGCGCGCAAGGCGAAGTGCTGGAGATATTGCTGCCTCATCTCTTGCAGGCGTTTCCGTCCAGCCACAAGCGTGAAGGCAATCTCGTTCGTGCGGGAAAACAGTTTGTTGATCTTGATGTCGAATTGCCGCCGCTGGAAATAGCCTCGCAATTGGTGCAGGAGGATCTGTTGCTGATGCGCAAGGGTGCAGACGGCTGGCGGCTTGCGGCGGCTTCACTCAATTTTCCCTCAAGCTGGACGTTGCTTGAAAAGTTTTCCAAGCCACTCGACCGGATCCATCAGAGCGTACCCGATTTTGGTCCGGGGTCCAGAAATGCGGGAATGATTTTCCGGATATTCGACAATCTGAAGATTGATCAGCCTGTGCGGCGGCTCAACTGGTCAGTTTATCCCGACAATGAGCTGTTTCATGATGACCGCCAGGCCGAACATTTGAGAAAAGGCAATCTGGGCATCAATGCGTTTGTTCGGGTTGAGCACCAGACCCTGCGCAAACTGCCAAAATCAGGCGATCTGCTTTTTACCATCCGGATTTATGTCAATCCATTGCGCCGGATCATGACTTACCCTGATGGCCCGTCCATTTGCAGGGGTTTTATCGGTCTGCTGGAAAGGCTGGACGAAAGGCAACTCGCCTACAAGGGACTGACACAAGAGCGGCAAAAGCTTGTAGAGGCATTGCGGGAAATGGAAAGCGGGGGATTGGCATGATCGGAAAACTCAGGGGAATTGTCGATACCATTGGTGAAGATCATGTGGTCATTGATGTAAACGGTGTTGGCTATGTGGCGCACTGTTCATCCCGAACGCTCGGCTCGCTGCCGTCGGTTGGGGAGGCGATCACGCTGGTCATTGAGACCCATGTGCGCGAAGACATGATCCGTCTGTTCGGGTTTCGTGACGAATTGGAACGCGACTGGTTCAAGTTGCTGCAATCGGTGCAGGGCGTAGGGGCAAAAGTGGCTCTGGCTATCCAGTCGACTCTTGCGCCGGGTGATCTTGCCTCGGCCATCGCGCTGCAGGACAAGGCAATGGTTTCGCGCGCGCCAGGGGTTGGACCGAAAGTCGCCCAGCGCATTGTCAGCGAGTTGAAAGACAAGGCGCCCGCCTATTCAGGTGCGGCAGCGGCTGAAATCGGCCTACAAAGCGACCTGGGTTCGGGTCATGCCCCCTCGCATGTGGCAGATGCCGTTTCGGCACTGACTAACCTGGGCTATTCTTCGCAACAGGCGTCGGCGGCGATTTCGCGGGTGTTGAAAAACGCCGGTGAAGATGCGGCAAAGGACATGGATAGCGCCAAGCTGATACGATTGGGATTGAAAGAGCTGGCGGGGTGATTTCCTTACTTTTGACAATCTTCCTTACTACAGATAGAAAGTAAGGAGATAGTGATGAAGTAAGGAATTATCAGGATAGAGAAAAATGGGAATTGATTCAAAAATTACCAGCAAGGGTCAGACGACAATTCCTGCGGAAGTGCGCAAGGCGTTGGGAATTGAACCGGGCGACCTGGTCAGTTTCGAGATACACGATGGGAAGGTGACAATGGTCAAGAAGCAAAGTGTTCTTGATCTTGCAGGTATTCTGCATGATCCCGACAGAAAGTCCTTGTCAATTGAGGAGATGAAGTTAGCCTGGCCACAGGCAGCCCTTGAACGCGATGCGAGGTCCCGTGAAAGGGATTGATACAAACATCATTGTTCGCCTCTTGCTTCGCGATGATGCCGATCAGTTTGCCAAGGCGCGGAAACTTGCCGAAGCAGCATCTGTTGAGCATCCGCTTTGCGTGAACCTTTTGGTTGTTACCGAAACGATCTGGGTTCTGGAAAAAAAATCCGGGATCAGTCCCGAACTTGCGAGATCAACCATGGCCGCCTTTTTGGTAACGCCTGAAATTCATGTTCCTGAACAGACAGTGTTCAGAAATTGGCAGCAGGCACTTTCTGTAAGAAACGGTGGCTGGAGCGATGTTGTCATTGCCGCCATCAATCTCGAAAACGGATGCGATTTCACCTATACTCTTGACCAGCGAGCCGCGCGGGATGTGGCAGGAATGGAACTTCTGTCGTGAGCGATACCAGAATCATTGACGCCAACAAAAAAGGCGAAGATTCGATAGTGGATCTTGAAACCTCCCTGCGCCCCCAATCGCTGGATGAGTTTACCGGACAGAAACAGGCGCGGGAAAATCTGAAGGTCTTTATTGAGGCGGCAAAGAAGCGCGGTGAGGCGCTTGACCATGTTTTGTTTGTCGGCCCGCCCGGGCTTGGCAAAACAACATTGGCGCAAATCATGGCCAAGGAACTTGGTGTGAATTTTCGATCGACCTCAGGGCCGGTCATTGCCAAGGCGGGCGATCTTGCAGCGTTGCTTACCAATCTTGAAGACCGGGATGTATTGTTCATTGACGAGATTCACCGGTTGTCGCCAGCCGTGGAAGAAATTCTCTATCCCGCGATGGAGGATTTTCAACTTGACCTGATCATCGGCGAAGGTCCGGCGGCGCGCTCGGTCAAAATCGAACTGGCAAGGTTCACGCTTGTGGCAGCGACGACACGGCTCGGGCTTTTGACCAATCCGCTGCGCGACCGTTTCGGTATTCCCGTGCGGCTCAATTTTTATTCCGACGAGGAACTGGAACAGATCGTCAATCGCGGCGCGCGGATCATGCAACTGGCGATGAGTGAGGATGGCGCTCGGGAAGTTGCCAAACGCTCGCGCGGTACACCGCGTATTGCCGGAAGGCTGCTGAGAAGGGTTCGTGATTTTGCCGATGTGGCAGGCGTTGACAGCGTTGATGCAAAGATCGCCGATGCTGCGCTGACCCGGCTTGAGGTTGATTCGCGCGGCCTTGACCAACTCGACGGTCGCTATCTGAACCAGATTGCACGCAATTTTGGCGGCGGTCCTGTTGGTATTGAAACGATCGCTGCGGCGCTGTCCGAACCGCGTGATGCGATTGAAGACATTATCGAACCCTATCTCATCCAGCAGGGATTTATCCAGCGCACACCGCGCGGGCGCATATTGACTGCCAATGCGTGGAAACATTTGGGTTTGACAGCCCCCGCCGGCATGACCGCGGCGCAACTCGGCATGTTTGACGAGGGAGACTAAAGCCCCGACTTGCCTGACATTGACCATTTTTGAATTCACGTATTTCTGGATAACCATTTGATGCAACCCATAACACTTTATTCCGGTCCGCTCAGCATGTTTGGCATGAAAGCGCATATTGCCATTCTGGAAAAGGGATTGCCGGTTGATCTGGTAATGGTGCCGTTTACACCAAGCCATCAGTATGATCCGAAACATCGCGAAGTGTTGCGGGTAAATCCAAAGGGGCAGGTTCCCGTGCTGATCCATGGCGACGTCGAAGTGTTCGATTCAACCCAGATATTCGAATATCTCGAGGACATCTGCCCTGATCCGCACTTGTGGCCAACGGAGCCTGTCATGCGCGCCGAGGCCAGGAAACTTGAACTTCAATCTGATGAAGTCTTTTTTGTCCATGTCATTCGGTTGATGGGATTGCAGGACAGGCTGGAATCTCCGGAGGCGCAGTCGGCAGTTTCATCGGCTTTGGGATGGTATGACAGAATGGATCAGCAATTGGCAGATCGACCGTTTCTGGCGGGGGATTTTGGATATGCAGATATCGCGTTTTTCATGGCGCAGGTTTTCGCCGAGCGTATGGGCGCACCCATGTCCGTTGATACGGCAGGATTATGGGACTGGCGCGCAAGAACGGCGTCCCGTCCTGCAGTCAGAAAGGCGGTTGAACCGCTTGTCGCGTTTTTAAGAGGGCAAGGCAGACCTGTTCCGGCGCATCTTTTTTAACTAAGGTCATTTCTATCAATCGGTTTGGAGACCATCATGTCATTTTACATCACGACTATCATTACAATTATCCTCGCCGTCCTGTTTTTGGTTCTTTCCGTACGGGTCATGCAAGGCCGTGGGGCTGCCAAGGTATCGCTTGGCGATGGTGGTGATCCGATGCTGATCCGGCGCATACGGGGCATGGGCAACTTTGTGGAATATGTGCCGCTGGCGCTGATCCTGCTTGGGCTCGCCGAAGCCAATGGCGCTTCAGCCATGGCATTGTGGATTTGCGGCGGCTCGCTTGTGGTTGGCCGGTTGCTGCATGGCTATGCATTCGCCTTTACCGACAATAACCGCTTTGGCCGGGCTGGCGGAATAGTGCTCACATTCATAGCCTATATTGGCCTCATCGGGCTGAACCTTTGGCAAATGGCGGCTTGATTTCCGGATTTATTTAGAGGGCTGTCAGCGGTTTTACGCAGGTGCATTTTGCGGTTGATGTTTTTGATTTTCGCCTGTTAAATTTGCAACGAGGCCTTCGTTTGCCGGGGTGAAAACATCGTGCAGACTTTATATCAGAAGGATAGACTGAATGCGCAAAATCCTCTTCATCAGCTTGGCGTGCCTTGCCGCTACTCCAGTTCATGCCGAATGCATTGATGACATTCGCGCTGTTTTTCGCCTGAAGGGCGATATCAAAGACATGCGTGTTTATATGGAAACATTTTTCGGGGAAACCGTCGTTCAAAAAGCCAATGGCTGGATCAAGGATTATGCCAATGCCATGCATGAGGTTGTTGGCGGAAACTGGTGGTCCATGCAGCGAGACGGAACCCGGTATAACTCCACGGATGGCAAAAACTGGAACAAGACCGGGGAGTTTGATCCGGAGTGGGAGGCAAAAGCAAGAGCTCAGGCGGAGGTTTTGCTTGCCGATATGCGCGATCCGGTGTGTCTGGGAACCGAGCAAATTGACGGAAACGCCTATGAAGTTTACCGCTATCGTTTTGTGACCACAAATCCGGTGCCAAGCGATGTGGTAACAACCATTTATTATGACCGCGATAGCAATTATGTTTTTCGTTCCATAGCCGAATTTAAAGAAAACGGCGGAGGAAAAATGATACAAACCTATACGCCAGACGACAGTTTCGTGTTGCCTGATATCCCTGGATAAACGCTGATTGTTTATTTGGTCCCCGCTGCAACGTGCCCGAAACTATTCCCGCCCAAATGGTCCTGTTACAATCAGACGGTCACCGGATTTTGTCTGTTTCAATAGGTATTCTGTTGCGGGGTCGCCGGTTGCTGACGGCTCCACATGAAGTACTGTGGTATGATCACGATGGTCGATGACATTTGCCATGCCGATCAAATCCTGGCCGATATGAACGCGCAGGCGCTGGCCTGGCAATGCTTCAGGAAGGGGCCAGTTACCCGGCGAGCGGATGGCAAAATCTGCACTGCTTTCACCCGATTGATGTGAAATAATCTCTGCCATTTTTGGCCAGATTTTGTAATCGGGTGCCGATGGCAATGCTGCCTCTTCAGGAGACGTGTAGGCATCGCCGATCACGTCAATTCTGTCACCCGGCTGCACTTCGCCCGACTTCACGCATTTTGCATACATGCCGCAAAAGGCGTGGCCAAAATGCTTGTTCATCGCATCAGGAACCCTGACGTCGCGCTCACCTGTAACGGGGTTGACCGATGTTGCGGGACAGCGCTGGGCAGGGCGGAAGACTTCGAGTTCGGCGCCGCCGATTTTCAGGCGTTTTCCAAGCCAGCCAAACTCCTCCCATGCCTGCAGACCCTCAACCACGAGATTGCCCCGAAGGCGGCGGATGTCGAGTTCCCTTCCTGCAGCCCTTGCCACAGAGGCCAGCGAAGCATGGTTCATGATCGAAATGGCGCTGTCGGTGAAATCCCAATAGCCGGACATTGCGCCGCCGGATTGTCTTCGTTCGGTGATGACAGATGGCGGTATTTCCGCTGCTTGTGACGATGGGGCAAGCGACTTGATGATTTCAGCCAGTCTTCGGTTTGCTTGTTCAAGGCTCTGCACATCGCCGCGTTGGAAAGAGACAGAAATCCCGTCGGGTGAAGTGATGCGGATGGTCTCGCCGACAATTTCGAGGCTAAATTTCAGCATTCCGTCGTTGAGGGAATTGATGAAGAACGAGCGGCAGGTCAGCCAATCGCCATTCAGGGTGTTCGTGATGCCATTGGTGATGGCGTAACGCCGGTCGTTGGGAAGACCTTCGTTTCTGCTCAATTTGACACGCAGGAGAGGAACGGCAGGAAAGGATTTGACCGGATAGTGGAACAGGGCGGACAGTACCGGCATTTGGTTTCCTCTGGGTTGATCGCGTGGACCGGGCTTGTTTCAATCCTAGCAATTGTGCCAAACAGGGGACAGTGCATAAACGACAAAAATGGAGCCTTCATGTCATTGAAGCAGGAAACAGCCATGGAGCCTAGATCGAAGGCGGAACTTTTCAACCGGTTGATTGAAAACGGCCATGAGATGGAAGTGCGGGTCTATTATGAGGACACCGATTTTTCAGGGGTTGTGTATCACTCCAACTATCTCAAATACATGGAGCGTTCTAGAACCGAGTGGCTGCGGCTGCTCAATATTTTTCACACGGATCTTGCCGAAGAGAAATCTGCCTTCGCCATCCACCGGATGAGTTTGAAATTTGGTCCGCCCGCTGTGATTGACGATTTGCTGACAGTTCGCACAACCTTGCAAAAATTGACGGGGGCGCGCTCATTCCTGCGTCAGGAGGTATTGAGGCGCGAAAAGGATGGCAGCGAAACCGAACTGCTTGGGGCAGATGTGGAGGTTGCATTCATTCACCACGGGGGTGGGGCCAAGCGCTTTCCCGATGACCTCAGGGCAAAGCTTGAGGGGTGATACCACCGCGTTTGGTCAGCGGATGCCAAAAGCCGTTCGAAATTCGCGCCACAGGTATTCATTGGGCCGGATTGCAGCGTGCCAATAGTTCGGATCGGTAAAGATTGCGGTTTCCCCGCTTCCCCAATGATCGGATATTTTCTCCAGCTCTGCCGAGAGCATTTTGCTCTTAACCTTTCCGTTGGCATCAAATAACGCCTGATTGAGCATGATTGGCAACACAGCAGTCTTCAATAGATCGATCGAGAAGTTTTTTCTGAAAACTGCCTTGTTTTCGGGCACCAAACCAGCCAGTCCGATACCTTCAAGGATTCCATGTACTGCGTTTCCGCATCCTCCAGGAACCATTATGCGCTTTTCGTCCAACAGAAAGCTGGAAGGGGTAAGCGGCTTGTCAAACTGATCGACAAGACGGATGCTTGTGGTGTTGAGGCCATAAATTGCAGGAGCGCCCAAGAGAGACTTGTTGGACGGTTTGGTAATTTCCCTGATTGCCTGCAATTTATCGAACATGTCGTCAGCCTTCCAGCCTGACAATGCGACCTTTCGAATGTTTGGCTTGTAGTGGCTTTTGACCCTTTGCAGAAACTCGCTGTTGGTTTCCCATCGGCCAGACCTGTTGTGGCCTGCAAAAACCTCGTCAAGACGGGCGCAGGCAAGTATCGGACTTGCCGATGGCGAGGTATAGGGGCTTGTGGTCGGATATCTCTTGTCACTCAGTCCGGTGATCGCGATTTTCGGATTTCGGTAAACGCCAAGATTCAGCGCCCCGGTATGACTGAAAACAATCGTTTCCTTTCGACCTTGCTTGCTGGTGAAAACGGCAACCAGCGAGGCATGCCCGACAATATGCGGGGCGTTGCCCTTGAGAACCATATCCACAGGGTCAGTGTCGTTGAAATAGCGCCAGATCACATGCAGGAACCGTTCTGCAAGATATCTTGGCGAACTTGAATCCCAAGGGAGCTTTCCTGCTTTTTCAGAGGTGCACCAGGCAACAACATAAATCGACAATTCACTTGTGGGCGGTGTTGCCATGCCCGAAACTGTGCTGCCAGCGAGCAGCGACGCACTTGCCCCGCCCATTGCCGTTCTGAGAAATGTTCTTCTGTCCAAGGTGAATTCCCCACATTTGATCATACAAGCTAAGCCCGTGAAGAGGCGAAACGCCTTGACACAGGTCAAAGCGGGAAGTGGGCACACCGAAAAACCAGCGAATTATGGCTATCCGCGCTCGATCATCATGGCGAGGCGCATGCGTTTTTCGGCAAGGAGGGTGAGCGCCTTTTCACGCTCTTCTCCTTCAGGCAGGATTGCTGCAGCCTTGGCGTCGGCGACGATTTCCTTTTTCAAGGTGACCTCAGGTGGCAAGGCGCCTGCCTCCTTCAGCATTCGTGCGTAGAAATCTGCTGTAAAATCACCGCCCTTCACAGGTGGCAGAGGCTTGCCTGCACCTGGCAGGTTATCGAAGACACCTTCCTCCATCGCTGCTTCAATGCGTAAAAGAGCAATTTTTTCGAAGTTCAACAGCTTCTGCGCCTTGTATGGTTTCAGTTTCAGGTTTGCTAATCCATGCATGCAGCAAAGCCTAAAGTCATTGCTCACGGGCGAGGCAAAAGGATTACCTTCAGGGTTCCAGCAGGATTCGTCGCCTATTTCAATATCAATATCGGGTTTTGAGCGGTGAATCCTAACGCTTCGTTTACCCTAATCGTTCATTAATGACCCTGAATATACCCTATGTGTGTGCCGTTTTGGCTCATGCCTTTGTTTAACCATGATTTTCAGCTTTTGGAACGGTAATGGTGCGGTTTTTGTCGTGTTTTGCATGTTTTGCTGAAACCTTCACGCCTGCCTTTCAGTCCAAATCAAACCAGACAGGGAACCTCCCATGAGCGGGATAGAGCTTTTTGCCGTGTCAGCGGCTTTCGCACAGGAAGTAACATCAGGTGGCCTCGAAGCTGCCGGAGATACTTCAATCCTCGGCCTTTTCATTCAGGCTGGCTTTACCGTCAAGCTTGTGATGATCGGACTGTTGATTGCTTCAGTTTGGAGTTGGGCGATCATGGTCGACAAGATCGTGCTGTTTGCGCGGACAAAACGCCAGCTCGACCGGTTCGAGGAAGTGTTCTGGTCAGGCCGTTCGCTGGAGGAATTGTACCGCTCGCTGGCCGACAAGGCTCCGACGGGAATGGGTGCGCTTTTTGTGACAGCGATGCGTGAGTGGAAGAAAAGCTATGAGCGCGGTGCCAATTCGGCCATCGGTCTGCAGACCCGTATCGACAAGGTGCTGGATGTATCGCTGGCCCGCGAGATGGAGCGCATTGAAAAGCGCCTTGGCTTTCTGGCAACAGTCGGCGCAGCAGCCCCGTTTGTCGGCCTGTTTGGAACGGTCGTCGGCATCATGACGTCATTTCAGGCGATTGCAGGATCCAAATCCACCAGTCTTGCCGTTGTTGCCCCAGGTATTGCCGAGGCATTGCTGGCAACAGCACTTGGCCTGATGGCAGCCATTCCCGCCGTTATTGCCTACAACAAGCTTTCTTCTGATGCCGGAAAAATCGCCGGACGCATGGAAGGATTTGCCGATGAGTTTTCGGCCATACTTTCGCGACAGATTGATGAGAAAAACGGACGCCAGCAGTAAGCGCTGATCAGGCGGAAATTTGAAGGTTTGAGGAAATAAACCGATGGGTATGTCTACAGGTGGTTCCGGCGTAAAGGGTGGTCGTCGTCGCAGGGGCGGCAAGCGCCATGCCGTGATGAGCGAGATCAACGTCACGCCATTCGTTGACGTGATGCTGGTGCTTTTGATCATTTTCATGGTTGCAGCGCCGCTGCTTACCGTTGGCGTTCCGATTGATCTGCCGGAAACACAGGCCAAGGCACTCAATTCCGAGACCCAGCCGATTTCAGTTTCGGTCAATGACAAGGGGCAGGTCTTCCTGCAGGAAACTGAAATACCGATGGGTGAGGTGGTTGCCAAGCTGACTGCCATTGCGAAGAACGGTTATGAAGACCGGATCTATGTGCGCGGCGACAAGACAGCCGATTATGGCGCGGTGATGCAGGTCATGGGCCTGTTGTCCCAGGCGGGTTTCAAGAAGCTTGCCATGGTCACACTGCAAGAACAGACCAAATAGGGCAATCAGCAATCCATGAAACTCGGTGTTGCCATATCCTCTACTGCCCATGCAATGATCCTCATGTGGGGATTGTTCAGCCTGGGCGCGCCTGCTCCTCTTGAGGTGGCAGACGTTGAAGCATTGCCGGTTGATATTGTTCCGATCGAGGAAATCACCCAGTCTGTCGCCGGGGAAAAAACCGCCAAGTTGAGTGAAACACCTGCTCCGACGCCGACAAAACGTCCTGATGTTGTCAAGGAAGCAAAGAATGTGGGTGAAGCGCAGGATGACAGCAAATCCGAGCCGGCGCCAAAGCCAGCGGAAAAACCTGTAGAGGTAACCAAGACCGAAACACCTCCGCCTGCGCCCAAGCCAACGCCAAAGCCGATCGTGGAGCCGGTGGCAAAGCCGGTTGAAAAGGAAACACCTGCGCCAACCAATGAAGTGGCTGCGCTCAACGAGCCAAAGATTGCTGTCACTGAAAAGACTGTCAGTGAAGAAGCGCCCTTGGCTGAGACCGGTGAACAATTTGCATCCCTTTCCAAGGTTCAGGCCGTACCAACGCCGAGACCCGAAAGCGCCAAGCCGCAAAAGGCTGAAACGAAAGAGCGCAAGGTTGCCGAAGAACCTGCCAAATCTGCTACCGCAGCATCGGATAAAAAAGATGATCCGATTGGCGATATAACGAAGGCATTGCAGAGCAAGGAAAAGCCAACATCCACCGGGGCAAAGAAATCGACACAAACTGCATCGCTCGGCACAAAAAAACCATCAAGCAGCGGCAAGTTGAGTGTCAGCGAGCTCGATGCGCTTCGGGGGGCAATCGAAAAATGCTGGTCAGTACCTGCCGGAGTGGCTGAAGCCGAGGATATTCGTGCGACAGTTACCATGCAGCTTGCTGCCGATGGAACCATTGAAGGACGCCCGACAGTGACATCAAGTGGCGGGGAAGCCTCACCAAGACGGGCATTTGAAGGAAGTGTATTGAGAGCAGTCAGCCGGTGTGCGCCTTATTCTCTGCCAAAAGACAAGTATGATACGTGGTCCGAAGTCGTGGTCAATTTCAGCGCGGCAGAAATGTTTTAGAATCCGGTACCCGAACAAGGGCGGTGCAGACATGTCCCGCCTGTGACCAGCAGCTTTTAACAACAAGATAAAACAGCAATACAGATTGCAGGAAAACCAGATGGTAAATAAATACTCCCTCCCAAATATTCACAGCTTCATGGAGCGCTGGATTTGTTCCGGCTCATCCGCCCGTCAAGGCACGATAGCGCTGGACGAGTTTGATGCCAGATTGGGCGGGTCGAGCGTTTTGAAATTCGTCGCGGTGTTGTTCATCCTTCTCGTTGGATTGCTGGCTTTTTCCGCTCCATCGCACGCGAAGGTCGAAATCAATATCAACAAGGGCAATGTCGAGCCGCTGCCGATCGCGATCACCAATTTTTCCGGTGAGCTCGGTGGAGAGATCTCCAAGATCATCGACGCTGATTTGCGGAATTCCGGCCTGTTTGCGCCAATTGACCAGGCCGCTTTCATTCAGCAGATATCCGATCACAATGCGGTTCCGCGTTTTGAAGACTGGCGTGTCATCAATGCACAAGCGCTTGTCACCGGGAGTGTTTCGACAGAAGGCGACGGACGCCTTAAAGCCGAGTTTCGTTTGTGGGATGTTTTTGGCTCGCAGCAGATTATCGGCCAGCAGTATTTTACCAATCCCAACAATTCCCGCCGTCTTGCCCACATCATTGCAGATGCCATTTACAAGGAACTGACAGGTGAGAGCGGATATTTTGACAGCCGGATCGTTTTTGTCGATGAATCCGGACCGAAATCAAAGCGGGTCAAGCGTTTGGCGATCATGGACCAGGATGGTGCCAATGTGCGTTATCTGTCCAAAGGCGGCGAACTGGTGCTGACGCCGAGGTTTTCACCTACCCGTCAGGAAATCACCTACATGTCCTTTGCCGGAGGCAATCCAAAGGTTTATCTGCGCCAGATCGAAACCGGTCAGTTCGATGTCGTCGGTGATTTTCCGGGCATGACTTTCTCCCCGCGTTTTTCCCCTGATGGCCAGAAGATTGTGATGAGTCTCAACAATGACGGGATTTCCAATATCTATTCGATGGATCTGCGCTCCCGCACAACCACCCGTCTGACAAATTCGAGCGCGATTGATACCAGCCCGTCCTATTCGCCCGATGGCAGCCAGATCGTTTTTGAATCAGATCGCGGCGGACGCCAGCAATTGTATGTGATGCCCGCCAATGGCGGCGAGCCTCAGCGTATTTCTTTTGGAACCGGCAGTTACTCTACGCCGGTATGGTCACCGCGCGGCGATCTTATCGCGTTCACCAAACAGTCAGGCGGAAACTTTCTCATCGGAGTGATGAACCCTGATGGTTCCAAGGAACGCATCCTTACCGAAGGATATCACAATGAAGGACCCACATGGGCGCCAAACGGCCGCGTGCTGATGTTCTTCCGTGAAAGCCGGGGTGCCAACGGGGGAGCAAAACTCTTCTCGGTGGATGTTACCGGCTTTCATGAAAGGCAAATTCCAACTCCGAACTTTGCGTCTGATCCGGCGTGGTCGCCGCTTCTTGAGTAAAAAGACGAATGCAAAGCAATACTGCAATCGCAACAGTAAATGGTTTGGCCAGCAAGGAAATGGCGCCATGGCGATTGCCGCAATCATTGGTTTTTGACGATCAGAAACCGGAATATTAACCACTTGTTTACCACAACCGTTGAGCGGCCCTTAACCGTTTTATGGTTATTACTGGATGAACAAATTCATTAAAGGAGTAAGGACGATGCTGACTGCACGTTCGTTTCTAACATCACCGGTCATAGTGGCCATGGCCCTCGGATTGGCCCTGACAGGCTGCGCCACAAAGAAACCTTTGCCGGACAATGCAAATGGTCTTGGACTTAACAGCAACAATGGTGCAACACCCGGGTCCGAGCAGGACTTCACGGTGAATGTTGGAGACAGGATTTTCTTCGAAACAGATTCATCAGCCCTCACCCAGACAGCTCGCGACACACTGGATAAACAGTCCCAGTGGCTTGCCCGCTATACCAATTATCCCATCACCATTGAAGGTCATGCGGATGAACGTGGCACCCGCGAATACAACATTGCCCTCGGTGCCCGCCGTGCCGCAGCGACCCGCGACTATCTGGTCGCAAGAGGCGTGCCACGCAACAGAATCAAGACGATCTCCTATGGCAAGGAGCGCCCTGTCGCCGTATGTGACGATATCTCCTGCTGGTCGCAGAACCGCCGTGCTGTAACATTGCTCTCCGGTCCAACCGGCTAATCCAATCTGAATGCAATTATTGATCAAGGGCGGTTCTACGGGCCGCCCTTTTTGTTGGCTGAAGTGTTTATTGCTGGTTCGAGCAGCGTCCAAATGCGTTGTGTGACGGCAATTTACCTTGGTCACAACAAAATTTTGACCAAGTTGCATGGGATTTGTTCACGGCAAACAATTTACGGATTGGACTATTGGGCATTTTTGATAACATGATCAGGTTATCGCATTGCGATGCAAAAGAGCATTTTCCGGCAAGAGAACCATCAACAGTTCGGTTGACGGATACTACAGAGGGATATTGGATGAATTTTTCAAAGTTTTTAACCGGTGCCTTGCTGGCTGGCATCACCGGCCTTTCACCTGTTGCCGCCATTGCCGGCCAGGGAACGGAACAGGGGGCTGCTGTTGCCCCATGGCAAACGAACCTGAAATTGCTGGACCCGCGAGGCGGTGACAAGGACAATGCTCCCGGCTACAGGTCAGACTATCAGACCGGCAATGCGATTGTGCTGCCGCCGGAGGGACTCGTTTCACAGCGAGGCCAAATTTCCAATCAGGGCGGAAAACCGCTTCAGCTTGCACAGTCCAATGATGCTGCTTTCAGAATCAACCAGCTTGAGGAAGAAATGCGCGCGCTCAACGGCAAGGTCGAGGACATGACTTTCCAGCTTTTGCAATTGCAGGAGCAGATCCGCAAGATGCAGGAAGACAACGAGTTTCGTTTTCAGGAACTTGAAAAACGCGGGGACGCCGGCAGTGCTGCGAGTGCTGACGAAAACAAGGTTGCCCAGAGCGGAGATGAAAGCCTGGGAAAGTCCAAACCGTCTGATCAGACCGGCGAAAGCGGCGGGTCAGACGGTGATTTGAATGACACATTGACTGCAGAAATACTGGACGGCAAAGAAGCCGTCCAACCGGAAAAGAAGTTGGGCGAGCCACCCATATCGCTCGGCACACTGACATTTGACGGTGATGGAAAATTGGTCGACTCCAATGTCGGCAAGCCGATTGACCTCACAGGAAAGCAGCCTGACGTGGTGGATTTGCCGCAGGATCCGCAGCAATTGTTCGACCTTGGATATCAATATGTCCAGGCAGGTGAATACCAGCAGGCTGAGGAAGTGTATCAGCGCTATGTTGCAGACTATCCTGGAGCAGAGAAGGAGTCTGAAGCAAAATTCTGGCTGGGTGAAAGCCTTTTTTCCCAGGGTAAATATGAAGAAGCGGCCAAGATATTTCTGGAAAACCATAAGCAAAGCCCCGATTCGCCGCTCGGGGCACAAAATTTGTTGAAACTTGGTGTTTCACTAGCCGGGCTTGACCAGCGGGAACTTGCCTGTGCCACTTATGCGGAAGTCCCGAAGAAATATCCGAAACTGTCAAATTCGGTGCGCAAGCGGGTAGAAGTTGAACAACGCGCTGCCAAATGCAAGAACAGTTGAGAAATTGACATTTTTCCTTCAAGCTTGTGAGGCATTGGTTTAAACTGGAAACCTACGAACTCGACCGGGTATTGAATATTTGACCCTTATTGCAGAATCCCTTTTCAAAGATGTTCCAACCGAGAGCCCTGTGCTTGTGGCTGTATCAGGCGGCAGCGATTCTCTTGCGCTGCTTTTGCTTGCCAATGTCTGGGCGCTGAAAAACCAGGTGATGCTGCAGGCGGTTACGGTCGATCACGGGCTTCGGGCTGAGGCTGCGGCGGAGGCTGCCTTTGTTGCCGGTATTTGTGCGGGGCTCAACATTCCCCATGTGACGCTCGCCTGGGAAGGCATCAAGCCGTCTTTCGGTATCCAGGAAGCAGCGCGCGAATCGCGCTATTCGCTAATGGATGATTTTGCCCATGAGGTTGGTGCCGATGTCATTCTGACCGGCCACACAGAAGATGACCAGGCTGAGACTGTGATGATGCGTTCGATTCGCCAGAGCGAAAGCGGCGACGGACGCGGGCTGTCCGGGATGTCCAAACTAACCTGGCTTTACGGCGGAACTCAAATTCACAGGCCATTGCTCGGCCTCAGCCGGGCGACGCTCCGGGATTATCTTGCAGAAATGGCCCAGCCTTGGATTGAAGATCCCTCCAATCTAGATGAAAGCTATGAGCGGGTTCGTATCCGCAAGTCGCTGCAAAAAGCTCCTGAAAAGAGGGAACATCTTTTGCGGCTGGCGGCGGCAAGCGGCAAATTGCGCAACCGTCTCGCGACAGAAGTCGCAAGGCTTTTGCGGGAAAACGCCATTATGAAGCCGGGTCCGGTCTTCATTTTCAAGGCACCGCGTCTTGCCCTCCTGCGCAAATCACCTGATCCGGTGACGCTTCACGCGCTGCAGGCGTTGATTGCCATCAGCGGGGGGCAACCGTATTTGTTGCCGCGTCACAGGCTGATGCGGGTGTTTGAAATGATGATGCCGGACGGCGAGGAAGAGCGGGTTGAAAAACTCAACATCGGTGGTGCGATCATCGAAGCAAAACATGGCGGTCTTGTTTTTTACCGCGAAGCCCGAAACCAGTCGTCCCTGCTGCTTGATGCCGGAGAGGCGGCGATTTGGGATGGCAGGTTGCATGTCTATAACGGATTGATGATGCCTGTCTTCATTGAGGTTGCAAGCCGCCAGCAGATCCGTGAGTTCGAAACGCTGCGTGGCGGACCCTATCCTGTCAAGCCGCGGGCGGTTTTGCGGTCTACTCCGGTTCTTCATATCCAAAAGCAATCGGGATCGCTGACACCCTGCCTGCCGCTTGTGGAATTTTCCAATGTTCCAAGGGGACTGGAAGTCCGGCTGGCCTCGCCGGCAATCGAACATTTTTGCCCGCAATTTGACGCTCCATTGCGCGATTGGGTGCGTTCGCTCGACCAATACCCTGCGGCAAGTTTGCAGCCATGAGTACTACCAGCGCGAAATATCGGGTTTGATTTACCCTTTTGCCTAAAAAATCAGGAATCCGGCGCAAAAATCATTGCTTGATCTTGGCAAGGCCATCATTCCTACCTATCTTCAACTGATGAAAATATAATTGTGCTTCGCCAAACAGTTTGGCGGCCTTTCTCCGGGACGAACAGATGAACGCCAATTTTAGAAATTTTGCCTTGTGGGCAATCATTGCAGTGTTGCTGGTTGCTCTTTTCAGCCTGTTCCAAAGCCCGGATCAAAGGCAGGATTCAAGCAGCGTCGCCTATTCAAAATTTCTGGATGATGTGAATTCAGGCAAGGTTGGTTCCGTCACGATAGCCGGACCGCAGATATCCGGTACGTATACTGACAATGGCGGGCGGTTCAAAACCTACGCGCCGGAAGACCAGACCCTTGTTTCCCGGCTTGAATCAAAAGGTGTAGTAATCAACGCCATGCCGCAGTCAGAGGGTTCGGGACTTGGCTCTTTCCTGCTGACCTGGTTGCCGATGTTTGTCATTTTGGGTGTGTGGATATTCTTCATGCGCCAGATGCAGGGCTCAAGCGGCAAGGCGATGGGCTTTGGCAAGTCCAAGGCCAAGATGCTGAACGAAATGTCAGGCCGCAAGACTTTTGATGATGTGGCAGGCGTTGACGAAGCCAAACAGGATTTGGAGGAAATTGTCGAGTTCTTGCGCAGCCCTCAAAAATTCCAGCGTCTTGGCGCGAAAATTCCTCATGGCGTTTTGCTCGTTGGCCCTCCAGGTACCGGTAAGACACTTCTGGCGCGTGCTGTTGCCGGTGAGGCCAATGTTCCGTTTTTTACCATTTCCGGTTCGGACTTTGTCGAAATGTTTGTCGGCGTTGGCGCGAGCCGGGTTCGCGACATGTTCGAGCAGGCGAAAAAGAATGCGCCTTGCATCATCTTTATTGACGAGATTGATGCCGTTGGCCGTCATCGCGGTGCCGGTATCGGTGGCGGCAATGATGAGCGCGAGCAGACCCTCAACCAGCTTCTTGTCGAAATGGACGGATTTGAGGCGAACGAGGGTATTATCCTGATCGCTGCAACCAACCGTCCGGATGTGCTTGATCCGGCCTTGATGCGGCCCGGCCGTTTTGACCGCGAGGTCATGGTGCCAAATCCTGATGTCAGCGGACGCGAGAAAATCCTTCACGTTCACGCAAAAAATGTTCCGCTTGCGCCCAATGTGGACCTCAAGGTTCTGGCGCGCGGGACACCGGGCTTTTCGGGTGCTGACCTGATGAACCTTATCAACGAAGGCGCTCTTCTCGCCGCACGGCGCAACAAACGCCTTGTCACCATGGCCGAGTTTGAAGATGCCAAGGACAAGGTGATGATGGGCGCCGAGCGCAAGACGATGGCCATGAGCCAGAAGGAAAAGGAAAATACGGCCTATCATGAAGCCGGACATGCGATCCTCGCCCTCAATGTGCCGATCTCCGATCCTGTTCACAAGGCAACGATTATTCCGCGCGGCAGGGCTCTCGGCATGGTGATGCAATTGCCTGAAGGTGACCGGTATTCAATGTCCTACACCGAAATGACTTCCCGTCTGGCAGTTTTGATGGGTGGCCGGGTTGCTGAAGAACTGAAATTCGGCAAGGAGAATATCACTTCGGGCGCATCTTCGGATATTCAGCAGGCCACCAAACTTGCCAAGTCCATGGTAACCGAATGGGGTTACTCGGATAAACTCGGCCAGGTAGCCTATGGCGGCCAGCAGGAAGCGATGATGGGCTATCCGGCTCAACAAAAGAGCGTATCCGAGGCTACCGCACAAACAATTGATGCCGAAGTACGCCGTTTGATTGACGAAGCCTATGACACTGCGACCAAGGTTCTCAAGAAAAAGAGAAAAGACTGGATTGCGCTGTCAGAAGGCCTGCTTGAATATGAAACGCTGACCGGCGACGAGATCAAGGATCTGATTGCCGGCAAGCCGCCCCGGCGCGATCTGGGCGATGAAGGGCAGACGCCGCGCGGTGGCGCTGTACCCAAGACCGGAAAGGCAAAGCCATCCAAGGGTGATAGCGCCGGTGACATGGAACCACAGCCTCAAAATTGAGCTTCGTTTCTGAAGAAGTATGATATTGATTGAAAAGGGAGCTGAACGGCTCCCTTTTTATCACAAATCAATAAATGGTTAACCAGTTAAATCGACGAAATATACAGGGTTTTACTGTATCATTTACCTTACGGCAGGATTTGCACATCACGGCAGTCCGATATTTGTTTCGGATGTCACAAACTGTGAAAACAAACGGCAAATCAATGTTGTATGTGTTTTGACGGGAATGGGGGTTTCGACAGCCCTGATCGGGGAGATTCTCCCTGATTGGTTGTGTATTTGACGGCAAAGTCATATTCACCTGTTGAAACATTTCGTCTGCAGCACCTTGAAAATCGGCATTGCGGCGGGCAACAGAGGACGAAAATGGGTAAAAGAAAATATTTTGGCACTGACGGTATTCGCGGCAAGGCAAACAGCTTCCCGATGACGGCAGAAATTGCCATGAAAGTTGGCATGGCTGCCGGCATGGCATTCAGAAGAGGCGATCACCGGCACCGCGTGGTGATTGGCAAGGATACCCGCCTTTCAGGATACATGATTGAAAACGCCCTTGTTGCCGGCTTCACCTCTGCGGGCATGGATGTGTTTTTGCTGGGTCCGGTCCCAACTCCCGCTGTTGCAATGCTTACACGCTCGGTCCGCGCTGATATCGGCGTCATGATCTCTGCCTCGCACAACGATTTCCAGGACAATGGAATCAAGTTGTTCGGTCCTGATGGCTACAAGCTTTCTGACGAAATTGAATTGCGCATTGAAGCGCTAATGGACGAGGATTTGAGTGGCGCACTTGCCGGAGCAAGTGATCTTGGACGTGCCACGCGTGTTGAAGGCGTTCGCGACAGATACATCGAGTTCGCCAAAAGAACCCTTCCAAGGGCATTGTCGCTGGAAGGTTTGCGTATCGTGGTCGATTGCGCCAACGGTGCCGCCTACAAGGTTGCGCCTGAAGCCCTGTGGGAACTGGGAGCCGAGGTTGTTACCATCGGGGATGAGCCGAACGGGTTCAACATCAATCGCGATTGCGGTTCGACTGACACGGCCGAGTTGCGGCGGAAAGTTCATGAGACCCGGGCTGATATCGGTATTGCGCTTGATGGCGATGCTGACCGCGTTATCGTTGTGGATGAAAACGCCAATGAAATTGATGGCGACCAGATACTCGCTTTGATCGGTGAATACTGGCATGGAATGTCGCGCCTCACCGGCGGCGGAATTGTAGCCACGGTGATGTCCAATCTGGGCCTCGAACGCTTCCTTACGGAAAAAGGCCTGAACCTTGCCCGCACTAAAGTTGGTGACCGCTATGTTGTGGAGCACATGCGCGAGCATGGATACAATATTGGCGGCGAGC
The DNA here is from genome assembly GCA_041736675.1 of Salaquimonas sp. Taxonomy (GTDB): domain Bacteria; phylum Pseudomonadota; class Alphaproteobacteria; order Rhizobiales; family Rhizobiaceae; genus Salaquimonas. The sequence goes on along the minus strand of JBGSTD010000002.1, from coordinate 38,750 downwards.
AATCAGGTCACTTGGTCTTGTCTGATTTTACCACAACCGGAGACGGGCTTGTTGCTGCTCTTCAGGTAATGGCCGTGATGAAATCAACCAACCGTCCTGCAAGCGAGGTTGGTAAAAGGTTTGAGCCGGTTCCGCAAATACTCAAGAATGTACGTTACAAGAGTGGCATGCCATTGGAAAACTCGGTGGTTATCGAGGCAATCAGGGATGCGGAATCGATGCTGGGAAATACCGGCAGGCTGGTTATCAGGCCATCAGGCACTGAGCCTTTGATCAGGATCATGGCGGAGGGCGATGACCGTTCTCTCGTCAAGAACATCGTTGACGGCCTTGTCGGAGTGGTGGAAAAGAACGCAGCCTGAGCCGGGTTCCCGTTTTCGAAACGTTCAATCAGATAGCTAAAACAATGAAAGCCCGATGCACCGCGTCGGGCTTTCCTGCATTTAAAGCTTGGAAAAAATTACCAGTCTCAATGACTTACATTCCTTTAACCATTATTTTTAACGTTAACAAACAGAGTTAAGCGGCTTTTAACCTTTCTGGCGGAATATACCTCGGGAGTATTCAAGTAATCCCGGTAAACTCCGGTCATATGAGGAAGGGTGCTTTGATGAGCAACTTTATTAAATTTTCTGTTTTTTCAACTGGCCTGCTGGCCAGTACGCTTCTTGCCAATGCAGCTGATCTCATTGAGCCGCCGATTGTTGAGGTGGTGCCTGAAGTGCGTACCATCCATACCGGTGGCTGGTATCTTCGCGGTGACATTGGCTATACCCACGGCAAGGTCGAAGATGTCCGTTACTATCAGGGTACACCAACCCTGACCGGTGCATTTGAGACACATGATCTCGGTGACTCGTGGGCCCTTGGCGGCGGTATTGGTTATCAGGTAAACGACTACTTCCGTGTTGACCTTACACTCGACCACAATTTTGCAACAGACTTCACAGGCTCATCAGCCAGCGGCGTTGTCTGCGGTGCTGTTGTTGCAGTGGGAACCTGTTCGTACAGTGACAATGCGGAACTTGGCATAACAACACTGCTTGCCAACGGTTACATTGATCTTGGCAATTATTCAGGCTTCACCCCTTATGTCGGTGCCGGTATCGGCGGCGCGATAGTTCATTGGAGTGATCTGACCAATACCGAATATGAAGATGCCAACCCGGCGAACTCAGTCACCTCGATTCATGGCGGCAATGGTGAATGGCGTTTTGCCTATGCACTTCATGCCGGTGTCTCGTATGACCTGACATCAAACATGAAGCTGGATGCAGGTTACACCTTCAAACACATCGATGGTGGTCACATGTTCAATTTTGAAGCTGGCAATGCCAACTCCGGCCAACAGGGTTTTGACGGCGATATCAAGCTGCACACAGTGCGCGCAGGTCTTCGCTGGAACTTTAACTAATCGAATTGTCGGGCCGGTTGCAAAGACCGGCCCACTATTTTCCGCTCGAATCCAGGTGTAAAATCATGAAGCGTATTCTTTTCATAACCACAATGTTGCTTTCATCCACTGTCGGTTTTGCCCATGCGGCTGATTTGGAGTATCCTGGCGACCCGGTCAGTCGGACCGTTGTAGAATACGGTTCAGGCTGGTATCTGCGCGGTGATATCGGCTATGCGGTTGAAACCAAATCAACCCTCAGCTATTTCAGTGATGCGCGTTACGACTATGACAACCAGACCCTGGAAAATGGCAGTTCCTACGGCATTGGTTTCGGCTATAATTTCAACGATTATCTTCGTGCCGATCTTACCTATGATACAAACAACAGCACTGAATGGAGTGGAACAAGCGTTGGCACCCTCTGCGGTGGCGGTGTTGCCCAGGGAGATTGCTATTCCGAAGACACAGCAAGTTTTGATCGCAAGACCCTCTTGGCAAATGCATATGTTTCCCTGGGTGAGTATCATGGTTTCAGCCCATATCTGGGTGCGGGAATTGGACTTAGCGACATAAAATGGAATGATTATTCTTCAGACGCCTATTGTACGGTTGATGCGGGTGAAACTTGTACTTTCGGGGCTCATTCAGGAGTGACCGCTGATCCGGAAACCTATTTCGGTGGCACCACAACTTATCCCGGTGAAAGCGTGACCGCATTGACCTATGCCCTCGCGGCCGGCTTTGACTATCGTCTTGACCAGAACTGGGTACTCGACATGGGTTACAAATATACCAGCGTGCTTGGTGGTGTCGTGATTGCAAAAGATGCCAATGGTGCAGGCGCTCCGCAAGGCGACTCGAAATTTGACAATATCAACATTCACGAAGTTAAAGTCGGTCTACGTTACGAAATCTGGTAATTTCCTGCGCAAAGCATTTTTCGAAAAGTAAATTGAAACGGCGGATTACCCGCCGTTTTTTGCTTTTTCGGCTTGCGAACAATCTTTTAACCATCCCAGAAAATCCTGATTGACTTGCGACGAATCCTTGTCTATTCCCGTCGGTGGGCCACCTCTCCCCAACGAGCGTTGTGGTGTGTCACTGATTTCTCCTTTTTTTCCAATTGGTTACAGATATGGAATTTTCATTCTGTGTCAATTCTGTGCCAAAAACCGCGTCAACGACAGATGGATCGTCTATCGCGTGCGCATATGTGTCCAGCAATACACGGACATCTTTCCAGCCGCCCCACCGGGCAACTGTTTTGACATCAACACCCTTGCGCAGCATCGCAGTGGCAAAGCCATGACGGCAACAGTGGGGAGATAGTTTTTCGATTCCGGCCCGCTCTATTACCGCGTCCCATACTTTGCGAACATTGTCGCGAGCCGAATATTGAAAAACCGCATCGTACGAATTTCGATTTGAGGGAATACCAGCCAGCGCAATCAAAACTTTTGGCGTAATTCTGGCATCACGTTGATCATTGACTTTGGTTTGACGCAGCCGTGCAGTGCGCTTGTCGAAATCTATATCTTTCCATTTCATTGCAACCGCTTCGCCAATTCTCGCACCCGTTTCGAACATGAACCGACACAAGCCCCCCAGGTGAGGGGATGAGTGATTTTGAAAAGCAGTCACCCATTCGTCAGTAGCGAATTTTTTCGGTTTTGTTTCGACCGGAAATCTTTTTACACGAATAGGATTGCACCATTCCAATTCGGCACAATGGTTGATTGCAGCTTGCGTAGGTACAATGACCTGTCTGTTTCGTGTTGCTGCACCGGCTTTTGGGTAAAGATTGATTGCGGCCTGACGGATTTGACCGGCAGTAATATCCGAAACCAAGGTATCACGCCAAAAGGCAGCAAGCCGGGCAATGAAGCGATCTGATTTTTCGGCTTCCAAATATGAGAGAAATGCCTGAGCCATGGTTAGCCCTGCACCCTTTCCATAAAGACGACGGTTCCAAGCCGACTGTTCTTTTTCAGCCGCGATCCTTTGCGCGGTCGCCTTGTCAATCGATCCTGTAGAGCCGCGTAGTCGCCTGCCGGAAACCGTTCCCCTGTAGTGCCAGAACTTGCCGCGCTTGTGGATTTTGAGTGGCATGATCGTGAAGCCTCCATGATCTGTTGAACATCGCCCTCAGTCAGGATCATCTTTTTACCGATTTCCCTGCAAGCGCCAATTGATCTTGCAAATTCGCGTAAAGAGCGTTCCGAAACACCTAAATGAGTCGCCAGGTCAAAAGGGGTAACATATTGCGGCAAAAGAACACTCATTGGCCTATTCGCTTCCTGCAGGCTGGCGTTCACCCAACGGGGCCATGTTCAATGGAGAAAGATATTCATCTCCACTTTCGATTTCTGGCAAGTTTTCCCATCCCCGAATTTCATTAGAGCTAAGCCAACCCCATTCACGACCAACCCTGTAAGCTTCATATCGCGCCTGCAAATCGCCGCGAAGAAGACCGGCAAGATCATGCTCAATAAAACGATTCTTGCGAGCCTCAGGTGTCAAGAGCGCTATGTTCATTGCCTGCTCAATTCGCTTTGCCATCGGAGCCAGGCAACGCACGACAAGCGCCTTGGATTCACTTTCCACATTGGAATATGTGCCATGATCAAGGATTCGTGCAACTGTTGGGGGCACTCCCCAAATGCGGCAAATGTCCAGATTTGTGAGTTTACGGCTTTCCAAAAATTCAGCATCTTTTGACGAGAAAGCCATGGGTTCCCACTTTACGCCGCCATCCAAGAGCAACACACCGCCTGCCTTGCCGTTGTTGTTGATTTTGGCTTCCAACGCTGCAAGCGCACGATTTTTATTCTCTGCCGACATAACATTTGGAAAAGTTAAAACACCCTCAGGGCGGTTTCCCTTGTCAGCCTGATTATTCGCCGTATCTTGTTGAGCCAATGCTAAGGCAAATGTATCGCGGGCATGATGGACCGGCGATATTCCCATGACACCATCATTGGCAATGCGGTTTCGAATGTGCAGCATTTCATCTTGTAACAAGATTTCAGTACCGCCCCCAGGTTTGCTGACACGATAGCGCAAACGTCCGCTTTCCAATCGCTCAACAGACACATTCGCTGGATTAATCGGATCAAGCGCATACACTTGCCCCCTCCCGTTCCAACTGAGCTTGGCATAGGCATTGCCGTTTATAAGTAGTGAAACAAGAAGCATTTCCCGCAGCTCGAACGCGGTCATTGTTTGATTTGGTTGATTGTGCAGGGCGGCATAAAGTGGATGTTCGACCGCTTTTTCCCGACCGCCATTTGCAGTCCTTTGATAAAGGTTCAAAGGCATGCTTGCCAGCGTCGTCGATATTATGGAAATACAGGCATTTGCCGTAGCAAGTCCGCTCGCACGGTCATTGCTTACCGTCCCACCATACCGACCCGATTGATTGAAAAATTCCCCCAAATATGGGTCAGAAATTTTGACGGGTTCGCCACGATTTTCACGTCCAATAATTTTGGTGAACCAGTTCATAGCGACAACTCCAATATTTTGATACGGCGCTTTGCCTGTTCAATGAAGTTCGAATTCATCAATCGCGAGCGCGCCGAGATGCTTGTTCCTTCATAAGCAGGCCATGCGGAAACAACTGAAATTTCGTGCAGGATCACATTGCGTAGTACGCGATGATCCCCATTGATTTCTTCATCAAGCGCCTGAAAACCGAACGACATGCCGCCAAGGTCGCCACGACTGGCGAGCGCCAGGATATCGCGACCGGCTTGAGTGTCTGGCACTTGAATGTCAAAAGCCAACCCTGTCGCGTCTTCATTCAGGACAAGTGTTCCTGAGCGGGTCCGCGCCAACACCTTTGACGGATCATGATCAACAAGAGCAAGTATGTCTTTTGCATCGCTCAGGGATTGCGAGAAAGCACCCTGAGCGATTGTTTCAGTGAAGCGCCCGCCAATTCTTGCTTCAATGCCAAATGTCGCGGCATAGCCCTGCAGCCGCCGCCCTTGCGCCCGAATTTCGGAAACAAAGGAACGATTTTCAAGTTCAAGGTTGACGGGCGCGTTCATCAATTGATCTCCGCGTATCTGAATGCCTCAGCATGACGAACAACAACATCGGTATCCAGGAAAGCATGAAGCAATGCGCCGCCCTTGCTGGCAACATCTGCATGGTAAGGGTTCACCAGAATGTCAACGCCACTCCAATAGCCAAGATACAGGCTTGCCCATTCACCATAGATCAGTGCGTTCTTGTCAGTAGTTGCCCCGATATCGCCAGGAACCTGAGTCGAACTTTCGGCACGCTCATTGTGGAACAATTCCGCCAATGTAATCACGTGACCATCAACATCCTTGGTTTTTCGAGCGGCATTCATGACAGCCGGATTTGTGAGGAATGCCCGCGTTCCGGTAACGTCATCGGTTTCAAGCGCCGCGATCAAGTCTGCCGTAATGTCACTGTCAAAATCGCCACCGGTTACGATTGCCGCTATGACGGCTGCATCTGCTAGAATGCCAGTTGGTTCGTTAGTGCCACCGCCCTGAATTGCAGCGCTATCCAACGCTTGCGCCAGCAGAAAACCAAGATCATTTCGCAACAGCGATTCAAGGGCAATATTTGACTGCAAAAGCATCCTGCGAGATACTTCATATTCTGCTGAAACGGTTTTTGGACTGAGTGTTTTTTTGGCAAATTTAGCATCTGAGCGCGTTGCGTTGGTATGTTCCGCGACCCAACCAGAAGTGCCGGAACCTGTAAGTCTCGGCAAATCCATGTTACCGGTCAAGCCGCGCATGATTGTTGCTCCAAGACGTTCAATTGCAAGTACCGGACGGCGGCGATCTGAAATCGGACCCATATCAGTTGCAATCAGATTGCCACCAGGACCGGCCACCGGCGCGGTTGTTGTGATTGCCCTTGATTCCATGCCACCCAAAATAATCTCAGTGGGGATCATAACGCCGCGTACTTCACGGCCTTTTCCAAGTTCTGAATTCACTTCCGCCTCAAGGCCGGTCAATCTGCCGTTCATGCTTTCAGTGGTCGCCTTCGAAAGCGAATAGTTTCGCATCTCGCGGCACATTTCAGCACCGCCAACAGGTTCTGCCCGCGCCTGATACCGCTCAAATTCCTGCACCTTTTCGGCGCGCTAGATCTGTGCCTTGAGCGAACGGGACTCTTTGTCCAGACTGTCAAAACGATTGCGTTTTCCTTCGTCCAGGTTTCCGCCTGTTTCGCCATCAAGAATAGCCTTCATTTCGGCAACCAATCCTGCAAGTTTCTCTTTCAATGCTTCAAGTTCCATTTTCTTCTTCCTTCAAGGGGACTGGACAGTCTCGCGACGTTCAATCCGGTTATGCCCATTCGGGCGAATAAAGCGGTGTCTGATTAGGGCTAAACTCCGGCTGACCAAGCCGCCCCGCCAACCCTAATCAGATTTTTTCGACCCATGGTCAGCACCGTGCAAACCATGACTTCCGGCGGGGAAAAATAGCAATTTTTCAATCATTCGGCAGACTTCACGAATACCAATGGACGACCTGAAATTTTTTTGATCAAGTGTTTGGCTATCGCCTCTTGATCCAAGATGATCACCGGTCCAGCCACGTTGGTTAGCGCATAGGAAGAATTTGAATCTTCAAAACAATCAGCGATATTTTTCACCCATTGATGCTTGCCGTTCGCAAACCACAAGAAAAATCTAGCAGGAATGACCGACGCGATATTGCCGAATTTTTTGACGCGGATAAGGCGGGAGAAACGATCAAAGTTGAATTCTGGTGCATCTGCATCAAGCTTCGCAGAATCAGCTTTGAAACACGAATCATAGTCTAAAACTCGGTGAGAAATGCCAGAAACCAAAAAATCAGATATAGACTCAGATGCTAGCGGTCCAATTCCTCGGTCTGAAAGCATCTTTCGCGCGAGCATTTCAATCAGATCAAATAGATCGAATCTATTGTGACCAATACCCTTGTGTAGAAACCCGCGCCGTCTCCAATCGCGTTGTGTGGCGAGCGCCAAGCCGGTAATGTTTTCCGCTTCACTGGGTGTAAACTGTGCCAGATCAAATCTGAATTCCTGCATGACATAAAACTCCTTTTCGTGGTGTTTACCACGATTCGGAAAGCGTGGCAATCACCACGAAAACGAATGTCAAACAGCCCTTGCCGACGAAAGAATCAGGGTCTGCAAATTTGCAGACCCTGATTCTGCCACTGTCAAAGGTGAGCAAGAATATCCTCGGAATTATCAACGCTTTCAGGGACTTTAGTGATAGCAAATTTGTCCATACCTGTAAGATGATCCAATCCAGGGCGGCGATAAAAATTGTAGCCAGCCGAAACCATCGATTGAACCCAATCACGGATATCGCGTTTTTGATGATCTGGCATAGAAGCGAAAAACTCTTGCAACGGATCATTATTGACCGTGGATTTAGTCATTTTGGAACCTCCAATAGGCACAATGGCCACACCGCGTGACAGACACGGAGCCGGGGGTTCGAAACTTGCCAGTGAGACAAGCCAGACGATTTTAAGCACAGGCTCTGGACATAGCGTCTGCCCCCGGCCATTCCAGCCGTGGAAAAGCCAGCCGCTAAGCTGAGCAAAATGCAAACCCGTTTCAGACGGGAACGGGTTTTTAGGTCACTGGTCAGGGTTTCGAAGCCCAAAAACACTGAATCTGATTTGTACGAAAGTTGCAAGTACCCAACCTCGTTTTCAAAGGGAACGAAGTCCTCAAAAAACTATTTCATGCGGAAATATTTATTCTAGCAGTGACGCAAGGCATGCTGGCATTTCCGAAACTTGTTCTTCACGCCCTGATACGTTCAAGGCCATTGCGAGCGCGACAAGCCCGTCAATGCGACCTGAGGCCTTGGATTTATCGAGTTTTCGCCCGCCTGCAGGATCTCGGGTGATTACAGCATTGGCAGCACACATATTCAAAACCGGATTGCCACCATGCCGCAAAATTCCCTCCGCAACAGCCCTTTCGAGTTTATCGACAGCAGGTGACATTTCCTTGAAGCCCTGCCCGTGCGCACTGAGGGGCAGGCTTGCGCCAATCAGTCCAAGTTCGCGCTTCAAATCCTCAATTCGCCATCGATCATAAGCCAGCAATTGCAGGTCATATTCTTGAGCTGCATTTGCAAGGCAATCTGCCACAAAACCCGGATCGATTGTCGCTCCAGGTATCAGGGTTATAAATCCTTGTTGCGCCCAAAGGTCATAGGGAACGCGATCCTGATTTGAACGCTCGGAAATGTTGTTAGCCGGCATGAAAAAGTTGCAAAGGATATCAATGCGGCCGTCATCATTTGGGAATGCCAGAACGAATGCAGTCAGGTCTCTTGTTGCGCCAAGATCAAGCCCGCCAAAACACACGCGACCTTTCAACTGCTTTTCATCGGGCTTGTCATTGCATTTTTCCCATTCCGGTTTGTGGATAAATCGCGAAGTGGCGGAAACACGTTGATTGAGTATCAGGTTGCGAAAGGCCGATTCTTTGGATGGAACCATTTGCGCCTGAGCGGACTGCCTTTGCACATCATCAAACGACCGAAAATCGCCTATGGCTGGATTTGCCAGTTCCCATGACACAGGATCGTGAATGTCAGCTTCACGGGGTGCAGTGTACAATGTGAGGTGAAATGATGGGTCAATCACGTCCCCAGCCTGCACCTGCAGCCCGTAGTCAATCAATTCGCTCATGACATGATGATCTGCAGCGGCCTGAGTTGAAATCACCATCATTAGAGGATTTTCGCGAGCGCCGGTCGCAGTGTCCATCGCATCGAACAAATGACGATTGGGGGCGCTCCCAAGTTCGTCATAAACCACGAATGATGGAGACAATCCCATTTTCGAACCGGCATCTGCAGATAGCGCCGAATAGATCGATCCTTCTCCCTTTCCCGAAAGAGCTTCGATTTCCTTTTTGAAGCGAACCACATTACAGCGGTCGTCAAGTTCATCGTGCGAATTCAGGATTGCTACCATTTCAGCGTATAGCTTTGCCGCTTGATCTCGCGTCAATGCGCACGAATAGACTTCGCCCGGCATTTCAGCCTCAGGTCCAAGCAAATGACAAAGCGCAAGTGCCGCCGCCAGTTGCGTTTTGCCATTTTTGCGAGCCATGGAAAGAACCGCGGTTCGCACCGGGCGGTTACCATCCTTGTTTTCGGCATAGACCGCCTCAATAAATTCGCATTGCCAATGCCTCAGGACCATCTTTGAACCGGCTAGTTTGCCCTGGGTGATAGGCATATCCTCACAAAAACGGATTACCTTTTCAGCCCGCGTCAGCAAAGGGTCATCCCATGGCATTACTTCCCTTGCATCGACCTTGCCGCGCTCTGAAAGTGGTTTGGCGCCTATACCCCTGAGTGACATTTTGGTTCCTAGAAAATGAAATTGGTGTTTTTGTTTGGTGGTAAAACTAAGTCTTTTTTGTTCTTCCCCAACGGTGTCCGGCCCCTTAGCTTCTGGTGATTGGAAGCCCCCCCGTTGTGAGAAATATCGCTTTTCGATGCAGCATTTACCCCAGAAATTGCAGGATGCAACGGATCAACCGGCCATCCATCCTTACCAACGCGATCAGAATAGCCTTTAGCCTCTTGAATTGCCTTATCAGCATTATGATGGTGCTCGCAAAGCGGTTGCCAGTTAGCTTGCGTCCAGAAACGCACGTAATCACCCTTGTGAGGTACGATATGATCAACCACCGTGGCGCGGCCAACCTTACCCTCACCAGCGCACATTTTGCAGTGAGGGTTAGAACGCAAAAATATCGCCCGTGCTTCACGCCACTTGCGCCCGTACAATTTGTTGCGGGCATCGCTTTTATCCCACTCAGGTCTATTCGCCATCCATCAACTCATATTGGTTCGTTTGCAGGCTCTTATTGTCCCGCATTAATTGCCACGTTTTCTGGTTTGGGTTTTGTACCACCTAATCATCAGGCCTTTTACCCTTCCAAAGCCCTTCTTGCGTGCTATCTGCACCCATTAATGTTGAAGGGATTGAGAATTGATTTGGTATATTAGAAATCTTTTCACTCGTGGGGTGCATCGTTTTGCACCCTATCGACAAATGAAAAGACGACTTGACGCGTTTCAGCCATCCAAGCCAGGTCGACGAAACGATTCGAATTACATTGTTAAGGTTTTTTCGGCCCAGCCTTGGACGCGCTTGCACTTTCAGCAATACGCATTCCTCTGCTGCCTTTATGGTATTTTGCACAGTGCGACGGCAAACGCCTGCAAGAGCCGCGATTTTGTCCAACGGCCAATCGCAGCAACCGAATTGCTTGACGCAATTGCCTATGATGTTCAGTACTGCCCTTTGACCCTCAGTAAAGAGTTCGCAGCATTCTTGCGGCAAGGCGATGCTTTTGGAACCTAACCGCCTACGCCGAAGCCACGATGCTGCACGATCTGGCGAACGCTGATATTTCCGTTTGAAGCGATTAGCGCATGAAATTAATACCGATGGACCACGTCCCATTAATTCACCAGTTTCAAACTGGAGATCGCGCTCAGTGGTTTGCCGCCGCATCAATGGAGTGTTCAACAGTGCCGACGAGGCCTTAAAGGCGGTCATGATTGCACCGCCCTGCGAGCTGCTTCCGCGTGCTGCAGCACCCGCACCGCTTCGCCACTGGTGATATCAAAGCGCTCTTTCAGGGTAGCAACAATAGGTTTTGGACAATCATTCCGATTGCAGACAAACCAGTTGCAAGCCTCTTGCACACGGATATTTTCGCTTGCGAGCGATCCTGAAAACTGGTAGTTTTTTTGTGCTTTAACTGAGCAATTTGATATCAGATTTACGCCGCCTTCGTTTGCACACGGGGCGGCGTTTTCTTTTTCAGGGGCAGGAACAAATGCGGAATTGCATGTGTCAGTTTTGTGCCACTTTTTGGCACAAGTTCCGGTATCGTTCTGCATATCCCTGCATGATTCTGCATGGTCAATGCTTTTCCCACTTGAAGTTTTCTTGGGTTTCAGGCTATAGCCATCTCGGGCCACCTCTCCCCAACGAGAGGCTAACTATCTGTGAGGGTAGACACATGACAGATATCACCGCGCCGACGGTTCGTCCGGCAAACCCCCGTTTTTCTTCTGGTCCTTGCACCAAGCGCCCCGGTTGGTCGCTTGAGGCACTCAAGGACGCGTCTCTAGGCCGTTCGCACCGCTCGAAAGAGGGCAAGGGGAAACTGGCTGAAGCGATCGATCTTACCCGCGAAATTCTTCAAGTGCCCGCCGGTCACCGGATCGGAATTGTCCCCGCCTCTGATACAGGTGCAGTCGAAATGGCCATGTGGTCGCTTCTTGGCGAGCGCGGAGTCGACATGGTGGCATGGGAAAGTTTTGGGTCAGGCTGGGTCAGCGATGTTACCAAGCAATTGAAACTTGCCGATGTGCGCAAGATCGAAACCGGATATGGCGAGTTGCCGGACCTGTCAAAGATTGATTTTGACCGTGATGTTGTCTTCACCTGGAATGGCACGACTTCCGGTGTTCGGGTGCCAAATGCCGATTTCATTCCTGCAGACCGCAAAGGCCTGACCATTTGTGACGCCACGTCTGCTGCCTATGCCCAGAGGCTGGATTATTCAAAGCTCGACGTAGTGACATTTTCCTGGCAGAAAGTGCTTGGCGGTGAAGGCGGTCATGGCGTGATCATACTTTCGCCAAGGGCGGTGGAACGGCTCGAAAGTTATACGCCTGCATGGCCGATGCCGAAGATTTTCCTGATGACCAAAGCCGGGAAGCTGATTGAAGGAATCTTCAAGGGGGAAACCATCAATACCCCGTCCATGCTTTGTGTCGAGGACTACATTGATGCACTCTACTGGGCCAAATCGCTCGGCGGATTGAACGCCCTTATCAGCCGCGCTGATGACAATTTCAACGCCCTCGCCGAGTTTGTCGAGCATACCGACTGGATTGATTTTCTGGCGGTCAAGCCTGAGACCCGTTCCAACACATCGGTTTGCCTGAAATTTGTTGACCCGATTGTGACTGCGCTCTCTGAGGATGAACAGGCCGCCTTTGCCAAGGATATCGCGACGGCGCTTGAAAAGGCCGGTGTTGCCTATGATATCGGTCACTATCGCGATGCACCGGCGGGCCTGCGTATCTGGACCGGGGCAACGGCTGAAAGAACCGATGTCGAGGCTCTGTTGCCATGGCTGACATGGGCGTTTGAAAACGCTTTGCGAAACATCCGAAAAGCTGCCTGAGCGGGCAGCTTGTCACTCATTTCATTTAAATTCTATTCCAATGGAGGCCATGATGGCACCTCGCGTACTCGTATCTGACCAACTCTCTGAAACCGCCGTTGATATTTTCCGCCGCAATGGTGTTGAAGTCGACTACATGCCCGACCTTGGCAAGGACAAGGACAAATTGCTGGAAGTCATCGGCAATTATGATGGCCTGGCGATCCGCTCAGCCACAAAAGTGACCGAGAAAATTATCGCTGCCGCTACCAATCTCAAGGTTATCGGGAGGGCCGGGATCGGTGTTGACAATGTCGATATTCCAGCCGCCTCCCGCAAGGGTATCGTTGTGATGAACACGCCTTTCGGCAATTCGATCACGACCGCTGAGCACGCGATCACGCTGATGCTTGCCTGTGCAAGGCAAATCCCCGCCGCTGATGCCTCGACCCAGGCCGGCAAATGGGAAAAGTCAAAGTTCATGGGTGTTGAAATCACCGGCAAGTATCTTGGAATTGTTGGAGCAGGCAATATCGGCAAGATCGTCATTGACCGCGCCCACGGTTTGCGGATGAAGGTACTGGCCTATGACCCGTTCCTTTCTCAGGACAAGGCTGATGAAATTGGCGTTGAAAAAGTTGAGCTTGACGACATGCTGGCGCGTGCCGACTTCATCACCCTGCACGTACCGATGACCGAAAAGACCAAGAATATCATCAGCAGGGAAGCCATTGAAAAGATGAAGGACGGTGTTCGCATCATCAACTGCGCGCGCGGCGGACTGGTGGACGAGGATGCCCTTGCCGATGCGATCAAGGCGGGCAAGGTGGCTGGCGCGGCCTTTGATGTGTTTGCCATTGAACCTGCGACCGCAAGCCCGCTTTTCGGATTGCCAAACGTGGTCTGCACTCCGCACCTTGGGGCCTCGACTACGGAAGCGCAGGAAAACGTGGCGCTCCAGGTTGCCGAACAGATGTCAGATTATCTCGTCAAGGGTGCTGTATCCAACGCGCTCAACATGCCCTCCATCACCGCCGAGGAAGCGCCGAAGCTGGTGCCGTTTGTCAAATTGGCCCAGCACCTGGGGGCTTTTGTCGGACAGGTTACCGAAGAGGCGATCAACAAGGTGGAGATCACCTATGACGGCGGTGTTGCCAAGATGAACATCAAGGCCATGACTGCGGCGGCAATCGCAGGGCTGATCAAGAGCCAGCTATCGGATGTCAACATGGTCTCTGCACCTTTGATGGCGAAAGAGCGAGGCATGCAGATTTCCGAAACGGTCCAGGACAAGTCCGGCGTTTTTGACAGCTATATCAAGATACGCGTCATCACCGACAAGCAGGACCGTACCATTGCCGGAACAGTGTTCTCCGATGGCAAGCCGCGTTTCATCCAGATCAAGGGTATCAATCTTGATGCGGAAATTGGCCGTTACATGATTTACACAACCAATGAAGATGTGCCAGGTATTATTGGTACGCTTGGCACGGTGTTCGGCAAGGCGCGCGTCAATATCGCGAATTTCCAGCTTGGACGCGATACAGCAGGCGGCAACGCGATTGCGCTCTTGTATCTTGACCAGCCGGTACCCGAAGAAGTCCTTACAGTGCTTTTGGCCAGCGGTCTGTTCAACCAGGCAAAAGCTCTTGAGTTCGATATCGCCTGATTTGATAGGCTGAAAAATATTAAACTGGATGGCCGGATTATCCGGCCATTTTTATTCAGCCTCTTTGTCTTTGCTGTGACAGCCAGACACCGCCAAGGACCAGAACAAGGGCAAAGGCGTGATAGAGGTGAAACTTTTCGCCAAGGATCAGAATTGCCAGCACCGAGCCGAAGATTGGAACAAGGTTGATGAAAACGCCGCCGCGGTTTGATCCGATCATTTCCAGACCGCGCATCCAGAAAACCTGACTGAGGATGGACGGGAAAAGCGCCGTGTAAATGACGACGAGCCATCCCTGTGTATCTGGCCATAACGCGGTGCCCTGGCTGATCTCCCAGCCGGCAAAAAACATTGAGGCAAAAAGAGCAGAGGTTCCAAGGACAGTGATGAAACTCAGCCAGTGCATTACCGGCTTGTTTTTCAACAGGACCGAATATGTGCCATATGTCATAATGGCGATGAGCATCAGCAGGTCGCCGTAGTTGAAATCGAGTGACATCAGTGTTTCCAGATTTCCGCGCGCGGCAACTATGACAACGCCAACGAGTGTCAAGAGAAAGCCGAAAGCCTGAAGGCCGGTCGCAAGGATGCGGTACAAAAGAAAATTCAGGAAGAAGACGATCAGCGGCATTGACGCCTGAACAATCGCAACATTGATGGCGCTGGTATGAACAAGCGCCGAATACATGAGATTGTTGAAAACCGCGAAACCCATCACGCCGAGAAAAACCATGAAGGGCAGATTTTTGCGGATGTTCGGCCAGTCCCGCTTCAGGTGGGGAATAGCGAAGGGATAGACGATTGCCATCGCAACGGCCCAGCGGATGAATGTCAGGATAAACGGAGAAACGTGTCCAACGGCCAGCTTTCCGGCGACCGCGTTACCGCCCCAGAACAATGCCGTGAGAAGCAGAAGCAGATATGGACGGCCGAGCAAGAGTTGAAACGAGGACATTTGGAAACAAACCTGATCGGATATAAAAAAGGGTGGAGCGTGAGGGGAAAGTAAAACCTGTTGGCAGATCGGATGACTGACTTGATGTTTGGCCCAGTTTCATCGTAATAACAACCGCAATCTGGGAAGTTTCAACTTGCTGTACTGGTTTGACTTTTTACTCCCGGTTTGCCCTATCTTTCATGATCCCCGCAGGGGTCTGGCAAACAACGGAGTGTTTTCATGGGTAATGTGGTCGTCATCGGTTCCCAATGGGGCGATGAAGGTAAAGGCAAGATCGTTGACTGGCTGTCAGAACGCGCCGATGTGGTGGTGCGCTTTCAGGGTGGCCACAATGCCGGTCACACCTTGGTTATCGATGGTGTCAGCTACAAATTGAGCCTCCTGCCTTCGGGTGTGGTGCGCCCGGGCAAACTTGCTGTCATCGGCAATGGTGTTGTGATTGATCCGCATGCGCTTGTTGCGGAGATCAAGCGTCTTGGCGAGCAGGGCGTCAAGGTCACTCCGGAAAATCTGCGCATTGCCGAAAACGCCACCCTTATTCTCTCATTGCACAGCGCTCTTGACGGACTTCGCGAGGATGCCGCTTCCAACACGGGTACCAGCATCGGCACAACACGTCGCGGCATCGGCCCCGCTTATGAAGACAAGGTTGGCCGCCGTGCCATTCACATGCTCGATCTTGCCAATCCGGAAATACTGCCAATGAAGGTGGACCGGCTCCTTAGCCATCACAATGCGCTGCGCCGGGGCTTCAACGAGCCGGAAGTTTCGCAAGACGTCATTTTGAAAGAACTCACCGATGTCGCTGATCAGCTGGTTCCCTATATCGAGCCGGTATGGCGTTTGCTCGACGAGAAAAAACGCAATGGTGAGCGCATTCTTTTTGAAGGTGCGCAGGGAACGCTTCTTGATATCGACCACGGAACCTATCCGTATGTGACCTCATCGAATACTGTTGCCGGTCAGGCTGCGGCGGGTTCCGGTATGGGTCCCGGTTCAGTTGGTTATGTATTGGGTATCACCAAGGCTTACACGACACGGGTGGGCGAGGGGCCATTCCCGACAGAGCAGAAAAACGAGATCGGCCAGTTTCTCGGTGAGCGCGGACATGAATTTGGAACAGTGACAGGGCGCAAGCGTCGTTGCGGCTGGTTCGATGCAGTTTTGGTCCGCCAGGCTGTTGCAGTCAATGGAATTACAGGTATCGCGCTGACCAAGCTGGATGTGCTTGACGGTCTTGACGAAATCAAGGTTTGTGTCGGCTATGAACTGGATGGCAAGAAGATTGACTATCTGCCGGCTGCACAGGGCGCACAGGCCCGTGTTGTGCCCATTTATGAAAGCGTTGAGGGTTGGAAAGGTACAACCGTTGGCGCACGAAACTGGAGCGAGTTGCCAGCCCAGGCAATCAAATATGTGCGCCAGATCGAGGAACTAATCGGGGCTCCGGTGGCTTTACTATCCACAAGTCCCGAGCGGGAGGATACAATACTTGTCCAAGACCCGTTTCAGGATTAAAAGGGTTACAAGTACTTCGAGTTGCGTAATAAATTCGCGGCTTTCGGCGTAGTAACGGACCATTCGCGGATAGACATATATGGCTGACTACATTTCAATTCTGGACAAGGCTGTTAGCGGTCTTACCGACAATACAGTCGAAAACAGGGCGCATATATATGGCAAGGCGCGGGCTGCAATTGAACGCAAATTGCGTGCCATGGACCCGTTGCCACCGGAAGCTGCCATTGCAAAGCAGCTCGGTCAGTTGGAAGACGCCATAGATGAAGTTGAAAATCGTTATCATGTCGCGGAAATAGATATTGAGGCAGCCTTCAACAAAGCCTTTTCCATCCCTGATGCCGCCGCCGCTTCGGAAATAAATGCCAATGATGGAGCGGACATCGCCGCAAGCGAGGAAACTGCGCAGCCAGAGATGGAGCCGGTAGCTGCAGCAATCGAGGAGCCTGCGCCCGTCATAGTTCCCAAAGGATTTATCGATGACCCGATCCTGATTGACGGAATTGGCGAGAAGACAGCACGTCTGCTGGCAGAGCAGGGTGTCACGACAATAAGCCAGATTGCCGCCATGAGCGATGCGCAACTGGCTTTTGTTACTGCAACGATCGGCTATCCGGGTTTTGAATTGACGCAGGAGTGGCGTCAGCAGTCGCTGGACATGCTGTCAGGCAAAGCGCCGAGGGGGAAAACCAATCAGGACCGTCTGGCCAAAATGCTGGAAGCCGCCGCAGCATCCGGCATGCCTGAAAGTGATTTGCCTGATACGGTGGAACAGATTGAGTTTTCACCAAGTGAACGGCCTGAATTCCATCAAACGCCTGTAGCAGATACCAGCGAATGGAAAGACAGCCTGCCTCGGGAAAGTATTGACGAGCCGCAGCCCCAAGCGCCGGAAACTCCAACACTCCCGACATCGCCGGTCGCACCGACAATTTCCTCGGTGCCCCAGACGGGAGTTAGCCCTTCAACATCCAATAGCGATTTTGAAATTGACGCGGCTTTGGTGAAACCACATCCTGATGAGCTGCTGGAGGATCGCGCCGGAAGCGGTTTGACAGACGCCCCGGTAGCGAGTTTCGACGATCTTATCCGCAATATTGAAAAGCTGAACAAGCAACAGGGCGGGCCTGAGGGCGAAGACCGGTTTGCCGATGAGACAGAATCTCTGCCAGAAACAATGCCACAGGATTTGTCCCTGCCGCATTCTGAAAACGGTGCTCCCCCCTTTGTTTCCGAACTGGACAATGATCCATTAAAGGGCGACAAGGATGAGCTTTACCTTGATCAGCGAGGTGTTGAGGTTCCTTCCAGCGGTGGTGGCAAGGTGTTGGGGGGCCTTCTAGCCATTCTGCTTCTTGGTGGTGTAGCTGGAGCAGGCTATTATTACCGCGACATCGTGATGAAAACAGCCAATGACGGTATTGTCGCCGTGCGTGAATTGATCAATGGTGACGGGCAAACGTCACAGGACAATTCCGCCAAACCTGTTGCGCCCGAAGCGCAGCAGACCAATGGCAATCAGGTTGGCACCGAGCCGGGTTCAGAGGCGGAAGACAACAAGGACGATGCTCGACTTGGGACCGGGGAAAACGGGGCAACAGAGCCTATTGAGCCAGCACCCAAACCTGTTCGAACGATAACGGTTCCAGTAGAGCAGCCTGCTGAAAAGCTGCCGGAAGAGATAGTCCCGCCTGCCACGGTTGAGGTTCAGGAAGAGACACCTGCTGCCGGGGCAGAACAACCGGCTACTCCTGATGCGCCTACTGCGGCTGAACCGTCTGCAAGCGAAACGCCTGTAACCGAAACACCGGCACCAGAAGCGCAGGCCCCGGTGGCGGAAAATACCACCGGTGAGCAATCGCAGGTGGCAGAGCAACCCGGTGCCATCAATGGTGAGAAGACCTATCTTTACGAGGAAGCTTCCGGCACAAACGGGGCAAACCGTGATGAAGGCAGCATTTCCTGGTCGTTGGCGAATGAGTCGCCTGAAGAAGGCGCTCAACCTGAACCCGTCATCAAAGGCATGATGGAGATCCCCGCCCGCGGGCTGACCCTCAACATGACCATCAAACGCAACCTGGATGCGGGGCTTCCCGCGAGCCACATTATCGAACTGGTTTTCTCGGCTCCTGCAGAGTTTACCGGCGGTAACATTGACGGGGTTTCGCGCTTTGTCCTTAAATCGACCGAGCAGGCGCGGGGCGAAAGTCTTGTTGGTGTTCCCGCCCGCATTGATACCGGATATTTCCTGATTGCCCTCAATAATCTTGAACAGGCGCAGAGAACCAATCTCAATCTTCTGGAAAATTCGGACTGGATTGATATTCCGGTTTCTTATGTGACCGGAAGACGGGCATTGCTTACCTTTGAAAAGGGTGCGACCGGAAATGCCGTGTTCAAGGAAGCGCTGGCAGACTGGAAGAACCGGTAGGACCAAAGTGCAATCTGTTCTGCCCTGCTTGCTTCAAAGCCCCGCGTGCGCTAATCATTATTGAACTCCAAGGGGTGCTTGCCGGGATTGTCCGGCTGGCTGAGACAGTTAAGCGCTGAACCCTTGATCCGCAACGGATCGAGAACCTGCTCCGGATAATGCCGGCGAAGGGATGGAACGGGACCAGTTTTCCTGTAAAGCGCTTTTCCTTCCCCTTGCAACTTTTGTGAGGAAGCCGTGCTGTCTGCCCTGCAATCTGCCAAGCAATCTTCAAGATCAAAATTCCTTCATGCTTTTGGCGTGATGATGGTCTTGATTGCCTGCTGGCAAATTTTGATTTGGGCATTCAATCCAGCAAAGTTTATCTTGCCGTCACCGATGATGGTTGCCGGGGTTTTTGGCACACAAACGGCCTATCTTGCGGAAAATGCCTTGATTACAATTCACGAGATGGTGCTTGGCTTTGCCGTCGGATCACTTGCCGGAATTGCTGTTGCGTTGCTGCTTTCGCAATTTGCCGTGCTCGACCGTTATTTGATGCCTGTTGTCGTGGCAACGCAGACGCTGCCGGTTTTTGCCATTGCCCCGCTTCTGGTAATATGGTTCGGCTTCGGCATTGGTTCGAAAATAGTCATGGCAGCATTGATCATTTTCTTTCCCGTAGCCTCAGCCTTTTATGATGGTCTCAAGCAGACCCCTCTGACCTGGCTTGATCTTGGTACCAGTTGGGGGGCAAGCCAAACGCAATTGCTGCGCCTCATGCGCATACCTGCCGCCATGCCGTCCCTGATGACCGGATTGAAGGTCGCGGCAACCATTGCCCCCATCGGGGCAATTGTCGGGGAGTGGGCAGGCGCATCGGGCGGGCTTGGTTTTGTCATGCTGCAGGCCAATGCACGAACCCAGACCGAGGTGGTTTTTGCCGCGTTGATAGTTCTTGCGATCTGCGCGGTGGTCTTGCGGCTGGCCGTGGTGAAAATCGCTGACCGTGTCTTGTGGTGGGCAAACCGAATGGCCGTCTGAGGAAGGCCAATGCGGACCGGTTTTATGACTTTTGAGTATGTGAATTGATAACTGATTGGAGAAACAAAATGATACGCCTTTTAACACTGGTCGCCTTTCTGGTACTTGCGCCGGTCAATGCCATTGCAGCCGAAAAGCTCACCGTTTTGCTTGACTGGTTTGTGAACCCTGACCATGCGGCGCTGGTGATTGCCCGGGAGCGCGGCATGTTCGAGGCTGCAGGGCTGGAGGTTGATCTTGTTGCTCCGGCTGATCCGAGTGCGCCACCGCGCCTTGTGGCAGCGGGCCAAGGTGATCTCGCGATCACCTATCAACCGCAACTGCATGTGCAGGTGGAGGAGGGGCTGCCGCTAACGCGGATTGGAACCCTTGCGGAGACTCCGCTCAATGCGCTGGTGGTTCTGGAATCAAGTGGTATCAATACGCTTGGAGACCTGAAAGGCAAAACCATAGGATTTTCGGTTGGCGGTTTTGAGGATGCGCTGCTTGGGGCTATGTTGAAAACAGCAGGTCTGACCCTCTCGGACGTGAAGCTGGTCAACATCAATTTTGCCCTTTCCCCTTCGCTGATCACCGGCAAGGTGGACGCGGTCATCGGGGCATTCCGCAATTTCGAGCTTAACCAGCTGGATATTGAAGGACATCCCGGCAAGGCATTTTATCCCGAGGAAAACGGCGTTCCTGTCTATGACGAACTCATACTGGTTGCCAAAAATGACCGGGTGAATGATCCGCGCTTTCGCACCTTCCTCAACGTGATCGAAGAGGCAACGCTCTATATCACCAATCATCCCGAGGATGCCTGGGACATTTTTGCCCGTGCCCATCAGGACCTGCAGAATGATCTCAACCAAAGGGCCTGGCATGATACCTTGCCGCGCCTTGCCAAGCGGCCTGCCGCGCTCGATACGGTTCGCTATCAGCGTTTTGCGGAATTCATGAAGGCATCCGGTCTGATCAAGACGATCGTTCCGGTCGGGACATATGCGGTTGAAGTGAAATAGGTCGCTGCGCTATTTGATGTAACTGCTCATAAAAAAACCCGGCTTTAGGGCCGGGTTTCTGTTTCCATCACATCTTTGCCTTAGTGGGCTTCGAGCATTGCGTGGGGCTTTGCCAGTTCCTTGGCGGCAGCCTTGACGGCTTTTTGAACCTTTTCGAAGGCGCGCACCTCGATCTGGCGGACGCGCTCTCGCGATATTTCGAACTCTGCCGACAGATCTTCGAGCGTTACCGTGTCTTCTGCAAGACGGCGGGCCATGAAGATCCGCTTTTCGCGGTCGGTCAAAACATCCATCGCCTCGCGCAGCATGTCGCGCCGCGAGTCGAGTTCGTCCTGCTTTACGAGGATCTGCTCGGCATTGTCGCTGTCATCAACCAGCCAGTCCTGCCACTCGCCGCTTTCGCCTTCGGAAGCCTTGATTGGCGCGTTGAGCGAAGCATCACCGCCAAGACGGCGGTTCATCGAGATGACCTCTTCCTCATGGACGCCAAGCTGGGTTGCAATCTCTTTTACCTGATCGGGATTGAGATCGCCGTCGCCAAGCGCCTGGATCTTGTTCTTGGCCTTGCGCAGATTAAAGAAAAGCCGTTTCTGGTTGGCAGTTGTCCCCATCTTGACGAGCGACCATGAGCGCAGGACATATTCCTGGATCGAGGCCTTGATCCACCACATGGCATAGGTGGCAAGGCGGAAGCCGCGCTCGGGATCAAATTTCTTGACTGCCTGCATCAGGCCGACATTGCCTTCTGAAACCACTTCGCCGATCGGCAGGCCGTAGCCGCGATACCCCATGGCAATCTTGGCAACGAGGCGCAGGTGGCTCGTCACCAGCTTGTGGGCGGCATCGGCGTCTTCATATTCCTGGTAGCGTTTTGCAAGCATGTACTCTTCATTGGGTTCCAGCATCGGGAACTTGCGAATTTCCTGCATATACCGTGTCAGGCCGCTATCGCCTGAGGTAATACTTGGTAACTGGGCCATATTGCACCCTCCTTTGGTGTCTTTCCCGGTTCCCCCGTTTGAGGCAAACCGTTTGCAGGCCCGTTCCTCCGGCACCTGCAACGCCTTTATATAATATCTGAAGCGGAAATTGCATGAAACTTTTGTAATAAACGCAAATGTGAGAGTTGGGTTGCATTGGCGTTGAGACAAATGTGTTGCCCGCTAAACCTTGCCGGATGGCGACGACCGCTGCCATATCGTTCCTGTCACGGAACCCTGGCCTATTGAAACATCATGTCCTGAAGCAGGGACGGGATCATCTGCACATCAGAAAGCGCCTTCTTCAGTTCCTCCATCACGGCACGGTCCTGCTTTGACAGATCAATGAAATTGCTCGGCTTTCGCCCTGAGCGAATTTCGCTCTCCTGTTCTCCAAGCATCAGCGACAGGAACAGCGAGTGATGACCGATCAACCGCTTGACCAGCCCTATATCGCCCTTGTCCAGTTGTGACAGTGCGTGCAGGCGCTCGCGGGTGGAGTGCTCTGCCATATTGTGGCGGATCGCAAGGGCCCTCGCGCAGGTAACAATCGGAAAGAGCCCGTGCAGTTTGAGATCAAGACGGTTGTTTTGCGACTTGATCTTGCCAAGAAAACCGAACGGACTGGACAGGCTGTTGAGGCCGAGGCTGAGCGTCTTAATTACGGTGACAGTTTACTTAATTACTGTGACAGTTTACTTAATTGCCACAGCAAAAAAGGGACAGTTTACTTTTTTCCCGTCGGGAAAACTGCCAGCGAAACGCTCGTGCCCGAAAGAAAGTAAACTGTCCCTTTATTGCTTCCCCCGATGTCATCGTCGGGCTTGACCCAATTACGGTGACAGCGACTGTCTTGATTTTGTTTACGACACTTGTGTTGGCTGGTCCCGCCAAGGTTCGCCAGTTTTGCACATCTGGTTGATGTGTTATCAGCATTTTGCGCATGACAGCAACGAGTATTTTTTTAGTGGGTTTTCCTTCCTCCTGTTTGCGCTGATAGAATGCCTTCATGGCAGCGTTGAACCTGATGGCGGCGACCGCTGCCATGTAGAGTTGGGATCGAAGCCTTTTGCGCCCGCCCCTTATCTGGCGCATTTTTGCCTGCCATATCGTTCCTGTCACGGAACCCTGGCCTATTGAAACATCATGTCCTGAAGCAGGGACGGGATCATCTGCACATCAGAAAGCGCTTTCTTCAGTTCCTCCATCACGGCACGGTCCTGCTTTGACAGATCAATGAAATTGCTCGGCTTTCGCCCTGAGCGAATTTCGCTTTCCTGTTCGCCAAGCATCAGCGACAGGAACAGCGAGTGATGGCCGATCAACCGCTTGACCAGCCCGATATCGCCCTTGTCCAGTTGTGACAGTGCGTGCAGGCGCTCGCGGGTGGAGTGCTCTGCCATATTGTGGCGGATCGCAAGGGCCCTCGCGCAGGTAACAATCGGAAAGAGCCCGTGCAGTTTGAGATCGAGGCGGTTGTTTTGCGACTTGATCTTGCCAAGAAAACCGAATGGACTGGACAGGCTGTTGAGGCCGAGGCTGAGCGTCTTGCAAAAGGCGGTGCTCTGGCTGCCGTTTTCATAACAATATTCAAACAGCTCAGCCGACAGCGTCCGGTGGCCGTGAACGGCAATCTGGTCGAACAGGATATCGACGTTGAGCAGCGCCTCCGGGCTTGGCTTGTCGATCCAGCCGGTGACGCGTTCCTGCCAGGTCTTGAGCGAGCCGCGCCAGTTCGCATTTTTTGCCATGATGCCGCCGTCACAGTACGGAATTCCGGCCGCATCGAGAATAGCGGCAAAGCGGGCGCCCAATTCGGCGAACCATTGATCCTCC
This sequence comes from Salaquimonas sp., assembly GCA_041736675.1. Taxonomy (GTDB): domain Bacteria; phylum Pseudomonadota; class Alphaproteobacteria; order Rhizobiales; family Rhizobiaceae; genus Salaquimonas. Next base: position 14,718 of record JBGSTD010000002.1, on the reverse strand, counting down.
TTGCCGCCCGGCTCTCCGGTTTCAAAAATGATCGCATTGTCCTGATCGGGCTTCAGCAGGCTTTCGCCGCGCCCGCCAGAGCCAAGCACCATGACCGCATAATTGCAGGGCGGCTTGCCCCAACCGCCTTGCGCCATGTCCATTTCGGCGAGGATTGCGGCCCGCTCGGTCATCGAGCGTATTTCCTCCGATACGATCCTTGTGATGGTATGGGCGTCCAGTCTTTCTTCGACCAGCGAATAGACGACCTCGGGAAGGGTTGCCCAGGCGGCGGCGAGATCAGCCGCATTGGCGGCATTGTTGATTTCATCATCCAGGGCAATTGCCGGGTCTGACCTTGCCTTCAGCAGATCGCGCGCCGACAAGACGCCCGTCAGGTGCCTTTTGTCGTCGACGACGGCGAGGTGCCTGATCTTAAGCCGGCGCATGCGCGACAGTGCCCGGTAGACGAATGCCTTTTGGCGGATGCTCAATATCGGGCTGGAGGCAAAATTGCCGGCCTTCTGTTTGAGGGCGGCGGGGCCGGATTTGGCGATCTGGCGCAGCACATCGCGCTCCGTGATGATGGCATATTCGCTGACCAGCTCCCCGGGATTGCCGCTGTCATTGATGAGAAGCGAACTGATTGATTTTTCCGCCATGATCCCTATGGCCGCCTGCAGTGAAATATCCCTTTTTGCAATAACCGGAGTGCCGCTCATGATGTCTGCAATCGTGTGCCGGTAGGCGAAGGTATCAAAAGCCTTGATGCCCGCCGACAGGGCAAGGTCGGAGGGATTGACCACCGGCGCAACCCAGCCTGCATTGGTTCCCTCGCGGATGCTGATGGCATTGCCGAGAATGGCCCTTTCCGCCTCGGCAAGCGTCTTGATGCCCTTGGCGGCCAGAAGCGGCACGAGTTTGAGAAAGATCAGCGCGGCGGTCTGTGCATCCGAAAGGGCCGTATGCCGCCTTTCGATATCAATCGCAAACCAGGAGGCGAGTTTGTCGAGGGTCGGATCGGCGAGTTCGGGCACGGCGTGTTGGGCCAGCAACCGCACGCAAAGCGAGCGCGGCCTTTGCCAGGGCAGATTGTGGCGGGCGGCTTCGTTTTCGAGCACCGTCAGGTCATAGGCGATGGTGTGGCCGATCATCACGCTGGTGCCGAGATAGGCGGTCAATTCATGCCAGGCCGCGGCGATATCAGGCGCCATGCGCGTGTCAGCATTGGATATGCCGTGAATTTTGGTCGAGGCGGCAGGGATTGTCACCTGCGGGTCGATAATCTTTTCAAGTTCGGAACCCGGAACAAGTTTGTCCTGGCGCAGACGCAGCGCGCCGATCTGCACGATGCGCGCTTCCTTCACATCAAGCCCGGTGGTTTCAAGGTCAAGGCTCACCGCGGAAAGGGAAACCAGCGGCGTTGAACTGCTAACTCTTTTCATGATCCTCCCCAAATGCCCGTTCAGACGATGTCATGCTTGTTGCCTGGAAAACCCACGGCTTACAATTACACGAAGTCGAACCCGCGCAACAGACTGCTTTAGGCGCATATTGGGGGCACTCAAAGCCACCTGAATTGACAGGTTCACGCTGACTTGTCTCGCGGCTCAAGCTTGAACTGAAAACCCGCATGGAATCCACAAACAGTCAATCGGCCACCTTTGGGCGATACAGCAAAGCCCTGGATTGCGCATAAGGGACATCAAAACCGGTCAACATTTCATAGTCGTCGGGGAATTGTTTCCCAACCCTGGAAAGGAACTGATTGATTACGTCCCTGGATAGTCTGGGTGCTTTTACCGGTGTTGAATCGTCCCATTCAATCACCCAGGCCCGTTCAAGCTCGTTGTTTGTCAACATTTCAAGTACATATGCCAGTGCGTTGTCGCTGCCTGCATACCCCGAAAGATTCCACGCTGTTCTTGGGGGGCGCAAGCCGAGTTGAAGCGATGCGCCAGGGCTTCTCCCAGAAAGGTCGATCAATACCGGTGGCTTTTCTTCTGTTGCTTGTTTCTTGTATCGGTAAGGCGCGAGTTTGAGATAGAATCCGGCAAGTGAAGCGGGGGCCCTCAGTATTTCCTTTCGTTCACCCAACTCAAATTTGACTGTGGCATTTGATAGATTGTCTCCGAGACGGTAGGCTTGGTATTCTGTTCTTGCCCATCCTGCGAAAACGCCAGCTGCAATCAACGCGAAAACCGGAATGTGCGCGAGCAAGCGAACACTGCTTTTGTAACTCAATGTGCATGACAAGGTGACGGCAAATATCAGGCCCATCGAAAGCAGAAAACTATACTGCCAACCTATGCCGGTTCTCGAGGAAACAAGCAAAGGAGCTACGAGCAATACCGGAAAGCTGATCAATGCGATTCCCGGAATTCTTTTTCGATTGAGGGCCAAGGTGAAGGCGCCAAAAACAAAATTACACAAACAAATCAAGTTGAGGGCGGCCAAATTTTCATTAAGTTCTGATGAGGTGAAGAAAGACCAATTGAACCAAAACCAGATAGCCGTCACCAAGGCGCCGACGATAACCGCTATTGTTGATCCGCTTCGAAAGCTTTCTGCTTTGTTCAGTATTGTGAGGCCGGATATCATTATGGCCATCCACAGCATGGTAGGAAGGCCGTGGATTGAAAACGTCTGGATAACATATCCGCTGTAAATCTGTATTTGACGGACCTCATGATAAAGCGGCGGATGCCTGCCAGTCAAAAGAATGCCCATGTATTCAAGGCCCCGCTGCAAACTTTCAAACAGCCAAATTGGAGAATATCCGTGAAGCCAAAGCCAGCAAACTACGATGGCAATTCCAAGAGTTCCGCCTGAAATGACGATCAATGCAGATTTGAGTTTCAGGGTCCGCCAGCAATATAACAGATAAATCGCCGCCATCAGGGAGCCGCTTGATACTGTTGAGGTGGCTTTCACCAATGTCAGGCCTGACATTGCCATGCCAAAACAGATGCTGGCTGCGAACAGGGGCAGAAAACGGGAATACGCCTTGCTGCTTATGGCTATCCATACGAATGACAGCCATCCCAAAGATAAAAACAGTATGGTCAGGCTGTTGTAGGAAGGATCCAATATGAACCAGCTGAAGTAGAAGAGATAGCAAGTGCCGCCCGCAACTGAGAGATAAGTTCTTGCCAGAGCACTCGCGTCAGCGAAAAACAATGTGCATCGGTATGTGATCAGATATCCAACTGCAAAAAGCATGGAAATGTTAATTGCCCGATAGCTAACAACATCCATTGTTCCGAACACGCTTTCCCACAATATGCCAAACATGGTAAGTTGAATGTTGATGTCGAAAGAACTGTAAATGTTGATGAGATAGAAACTGGAATCTGAAATATCGAGACCGACATCGGAATTGTAAATAAAATAGAAAAAAACAATCAAGGATAATAAAATAGATAATAGTGTAAAAAAATAATCCTGAAAATTTTTCGAGAAATTCTGATTCAATATAAAATTCCTGATAAATGTGACTGTTAATTTGTAATTGGTATGAAAACCATTGATATTCCGATAGCGTTCAAATGCCAATATTTGTCGAGATGCAGCGCACCGGTCTGCACGATGCGCGCCTCTTTCACATCAACACCGGTGGTTTCAAGGTCAAGGCTCACCGCGGAAAGGGAAACCAGCGGCGTTGAACTGCTAACTCTCTTCATGATTTTCCCCAAATACCCGTTCAGACGATGTCATGTTTGTTGCCTGGAAAACTCACCGCTAACAATTACACGAAGTCGCACTTTCAATACAGTGTGTACTTCCTGAAATTCACTGGATGATCTTGATGCCGTACAGAAAAACGCCTGCCGGATCATGAAATGGCTTGGATATCGCAGTGCTGCATGTTAACAGGGCCTGACATCCGGACCTGGGTTTTTCCCCAGGTGGCTCTTTCGGCCGCTGACCCGCCGAACCATTCCCTTTTCTATAGGCCTGAACCCCGGCAAGACTGCGGGAACAGTACATTTGGACAATTCATGATCTCCTTTACCAATTACAAAGACCAATGGTTCGGCAATATTCGAGCAGACCTTCTGTCAGGAATTGTCGTGGCGCTTGCCCTGATACCGGAGGCCATCGCCTTCTCGATCATTGCCGGCGTTGATCCCAAGGTCGGGCTTTTTGCGTCTTTTTCCATTGCAGTAATTATCGCCATCACCGGTGGACGTCCGGGAATGATTTCGGCGGCAACGGCGGCCACGGCAGTATTGATGGTGACATTGGTGCGCGATCACGGCCTGGAGTACCTGCTTGCAGCCACCGTCCTGGCAGGTCTTCTCCAAATCGGTGCGGGAATTTTTAAGCTCGGCTATGTCATGCGATTTGTGTCGCGCTCGGTGATGACCGGTTTCGTAAATGCGCTTGCGATCCTGATCTTCATGGCACAACTGCCGGAGCTTGATCCTTCCAAAGTGCCATTGTTGACATTTGCTCTTGTGGCAGCGGGTTTGGCTATCATCTATCTGTTTCCGCTGATTACAAAATCCATACCCTCACCGCTTGTGACGATTGTTGTTCTCACCGCACTGACAGTCTGGTTCGGCTGGGATGTTCGCACCGTTGGGGATATGGGCGAATTACCTGATACGCTTCCCGTGTTTTTGATCCCCGATATTCCCCTGAATTTCGAGACATTGAAGATCATCTTCCCCTATTCAGTTGCGGTTGCAGTGGTCGGGCTTCTCGAAAGCCTCATGACCCAGCAGATTGTCGATGATCTGACCGACACGCCTTCAGACCGAAACCAGGAATGCATCGGGCAGGGCATTGCAAATACGGCAACCGGTTTCATCGGTGGCATGGCCGGTTGTGCGATGATCGGCCAGTCCATCATCAACGTCAAATCCGGCGGTCGCGGGCGGCTATCGGCATTTGCGGCAGGTGTTTTCCTGTTGTTCATGGTTGTTGGCCTTGGAGACCTGGTGGGGCAAATACCCATGGCGGCACTTGTTGCCATCATGATCATGGTCTCCATCGGCACATTTTCATGGAGCTCGATCAAGAATCTTCGGGACCATCCGCGCTCGTCATCCGTGGTCATGCTCGCTACGGTGTTCTTTGTTGTCTACACCCACAATCTTGCCATTGGCGTTCTGGTTGGTGTGCTTCTTTCAGGGCTGTTCTTTGCCTGAAAATCTCCCAGATTTTTGACGCAACTTCCACGATTAGTCCCGATGGTCGTCACCGGACCTATCGCTTTGAGGGGCAGATATTCTTTGCCTCTTCCGAGGACTTCATGAAGGCGTTCGACTTCAAGGAAGCGCTTGAGAAAGTCACCATTGATGTGAGCCAAGCTCATATCTGGGATATATCGTCAGTCGCAGCGCTCGACATGGCTGTACTCAAATTCAAGCGCGAAGGTGCTGATGTTGAAATCATCGGCATGAATGAAGCCTCAGAAACCATTGTCGATCGGCTCGCTATCCATGATAAGCCAGGTACGATGGACAAGTTGTTGGGGCATTAGGGAGGAAATAATGAATAACAATCTGCTCATAGCCCTTGTCGATGGTTCAAAATACTCGGTAAGTGTCTGTCACTACGCTGCGTGGATTGCAAAACGCACCGGTGCCAGCGTGAAACTTTATCATGTACTGGGTCGTCGCGATGGCAATGATACACACGATCTCAGTGGGGCAATCACCCTCGGCGCACGCACGCATCTGCTGGAGGAATTGAGCACCCTTGATGCCCAGCGGGCAAAGGTCAACCAGGCAAGAGGCCGCGCGATTCTTGAAGATGCCAAGGCGATTGTCGAGGCGGACGGGGTTTCAGTTGAGACGCGCTTGCGTCAGGGTGATCTGGTCGAAACAATTTCCGACAAGGAAAGCAAAGCGGACCTCATCATTGTCGGCAAGCGCGGCGAGGCGGCCGATTTTGCCACGCTGCATCTTGGTTCCAATCTGGAGCGTATCGTTCGTGCCAGCCACAAGCCTGTGTTCATCGCCAACCGGGAATTCAAACCGCTTTCAAAAGTATTGCTTGCCTTTGATGGCGGAGCGTCGTCCTTGAAAGCCGTTGATTACCTGTCACGCAGTGCCATCTGCGTAAATCTGCCAGTAACATTGGTTTACGCCGGACAGGACACGCCCGCGATCCGCAAGTCCCTGGAGGATGCGACAGCGCTTTTGGCCGGTGGGAATATCCAGTCAAACAGTCTGGTTAGAGAAGGTCGGCCGGAGGCCGTCTTGGGTAAACTTGTGGAAGACGAGCATTACGATCTTGTTGTTATGGGAGCCTACGGTCATTCTCGCATCCGAAGCCTGATAATCGGCTCAACCACATCGGAAATGATCCGCACCTGCAAGGTACCGGTACTCATCATGCGGTGACTGGTGCCGGCCGAACCGCCATTTTCGCGTGCAATATAAAAGTGATCAGGCTTCCTCCCGATTGGTAGTCCTCGGGTTTTTCCCAGACCAGCGAAGCGCCGTCGAAGGTCGGCTAACAATTTGCGCAGCGAATGTCGAGAGACACGAGGACCCTTTATTCAAAGCAACAGATTGCTGCAACAACCTGCCGATTTCGCAACACTGGCTTTTTCACTGAGGCAGCTTTTATGATCAGAAAAAGTAACGGTCTCTTTTTGCCCTAGCCAATTATTTTGATGTTCGATGATCAGTTTGTTGCTTGACTGTCTGCCAAAATACAGGATGCTGAACAGGAAACTATCGTTCGCGGTGCAACGGCGCACATGGGAGAGATAGGACAGATAGGACTTGTGAAAAGAGGAAAGCGAATGCAGAAAACAATCGTGCCTGCCCTTTTTCTTGGTGCCCTTGTCATGCTGTCTGCCTGCCAGTCGGACGAGCGGGTCACCTCCCTGAATCCTGCCCTGCAATCCACTGAAGCCCAGACCTTGCGCAAATTCATTAATGGAGCGACATTTGGCTGGGCAAGTAATGACACCAAGGACCGCACCGGCTGCATGGAAAGAATGACCTATGCCCGCGACGGCAGGTTTTCGTGGGAAACACGCTGCAAGACCGTCACAGACCCCTCCAGGTTCTTGCCGCAAACAAAGGCCGGGGAATATGTGTACAGGGGGGAGGGAAGCTGGGCTGTACGCGAGGGGGAACAGATCTGTTTCAACATTTTTCGGGTCAACGGCGCGGCGACTGATGAGGCGTCCCGGGATGCCAGTTGCTGGGCGGCCCGCCCTGCGGAGGATCGCCTGATCCTCGCCATTGGTGGAAACACGTTTGCGGCGATGGTGATATCGCGGAGTTGAAACGGTTGGCCTGCCGCCCGGGTGACAGTTTGGGAATTTTGTGTTTGAGGGAACGGAGCCAAGGTGTAAATTAGTAAACTGTCACCGTATTTCCCAAGGTGTAAATTAGTAAACTGTCACCGTATTTCCACCGTATTTCAAGGAGGTGATCTTGTGTCAGAAGTGTTGGGTATTGCGCAAGGATGGTGGGTCGTATCAGGACTTGTGATTGATATTACAGGTTTTCTTTGTCTCTTCGCCGAGTGGCGTAGGGACCGTAAAGTGACGTGGGCTGGCTTCAAATTCAACGCAAAGGAGCTTGATGAACTATGGACAAAGAAAAACAAACTTGAGGGACGTCTCTCAGACGACGAAGCTGAGTATGCCCGAAAAGAGAAAGAAGTGGAGGAAATTGAACGTGCTCTTGAAATAGCGTTAAATGTTGAGGGCTCGGATACCCAATACTTAGAAAGCGAATTGGCAAAGCAAAAAGCCAAATTGAATGGATTTGATAGCCTTATTAGGCACAATAATGAGCAACTTGCACATTTTAAAAAAAATGACATGGCCCGATATACTGAGTTAAGGGAATTGCAAAACATGATTGATCCTGTACTCCACGAGTATCTACGGTCGATCTGGTTTTTCGTTGGTGTTGCTTTGGTCGTTTTTGGGTTTGTGTTGCAAATAATCGGTTCCTGGAAGTTCTGAAAACCGTTCATTCCCACACCGCCTTTTTCATCTTCAATGCGGGCACGAAGAACGGAGCGCTGCCATAGTCGTGGCAGACAAAGCGGTCCTCGAACATGCCGTAATTGGAATTACGGTGACAGTTTACTATTTCGAATTACGGTGACAGTTTACTATTTGAATTACGGTGACAGTTTACTAATTAATCTCCCTGTCCTAAGCTAAATCCTTCCAGCATCCTTAAAAGGTCATTTTCCATGGCTCGTCTTGCCCGTTTGGTTATCCCCGGACTTCCTCATCACGTGACCCAGCGCGGAAACCGGCGCGAGCAGGTGTTTTTCACCGAGAGTGATTATCTGTTTTACCGCGAACTGATTTTCAATTCGGCGCAGAAGGCCGGGTGCGAGATCTGGAGCTGGTGCCTGATGCCCAACCATGTGCACATGATCCTTGTTCCAAGCGACGAGGACGGGTTGCGCAAAACCTTTGCCGACGCGCATCGCCGCTATACAGGCCGGATCAATGCGCGCATGCAGGTGACCGGGCATTTGTGGCAGGGCCGGTTTGGTTCTGTTGTGCTGGACGAGGAACATCTGTTCCATGCGGTACGCTATGTATCGCTCAATCCGGTGCGGGCAGGGCTGGTTGCCCATGCTGCAGACTGGCGCTGGTCGTCCGTCCGCGACCATCTTGAAGGCAAAAGCCACGGGCCGTTCAATGCTGATGCTGCGATTTCACGGTTTGGCAAGTTTTCAAAATATTTGGGAACAGCAGAAGATGAGAACGACTATGCCGGGCTGCGTGCAGCCGAGACGGTCGGCCGACCGCTTGGCAGCCTTGAGTGGCGGCAGGCACTGGAGCAGCGCACGGGAGTGACGCTGGTGCCGCAAAAGCGTGGCCGCAGGGCGGGAACGTAAGCAGTTTGCAAAACGGGGGCAGGGGCGGCAAAAGAGGGACGAGGGCAGCGCAGCAAAAAGGGGACAGTTTACTTTTCCTTTCCAAGAACCTTCCTGCCCACGAATATCAGAAAGGAAGAAAGTAAACTGTCACCGAATTAGTGATCTCACCCGAAGCTTTCGATCAACTCCACCATGTCCTGCGGCATCGGGGCTTCGAAGCGGCAGGTTTCGCCCGTCACCGGATGCTCGAAGCCGAGTATTGCCGCGTGCAGCGCCTGGCGGCCAAAGGCCTTGACGGTTTCCCTTGCGGGCGAGGCAAGGGCATTGGCCTTGGTCTCGAAATGCTTGCCGTATTCCTGGTCGCCGATCAGCGGATGGCCGACATGGGCCATGTGAACGCGGATCTGGTGGGTGCGTCCGGTCTCAAGGCGGCATTCGATAAGCGAGGCATTGGCACGGCCGTCGCCGCCGGGTGCATTCCTCGCATCCCTGGTGCGGTCGAGCAGGCGCACCACCTCGAAATGGGTGATCGCCTCTCTTGCATCTGGCTGGTTGATATTGACGACAGCGCGCTTGAGGCGGTTGTTTGACGAACGGCCGAGCGGAGCTTCTATCGTTCCCTTGTTGTTGGGCAAAACGCCCCAGACCAAAGCGAGATAGGCGCGCTCCAGCGGCCCGGTGCGGCCATGATCGGCGAACTGTGCGGCAAGACCTGCCAGCGCCTCCTCGGTTTTGGCAACCACCATGATGCCCGAGGTTTCCTTGTCGAGACGGTGGACAATGCCCGGGCGCCTCACCCCGCCGATCCCTTTGAAATCCGCGCCGCAATGGTGGAGCAGAGCGTTGACGAGCGTGCCGGTCCAGTTGCCTGCCGCGGGGTGGACGACCATGCCTGCCGGCTTGTTGATAACGATCAGATGATCGTCCTCGAACAGGATTTCGAGCGGGATATCTTCGGGCTGCGGTATAGGGTCGAGCGGCGGCGGGATATCGAGTTCAATTGTTTCACCGCCCTTGAGCTTCTGGTTTGCCTTGGTGCAGGGAGTGCCGTCGAGCAGCACATTGCCGCCCTTGATCAACTGGGTAACGCGGGTGCGGGAAATGTGATCTGGCATGTTTTCAGCGACAAAAACGTCAAATCGCATGCCTGATGCATCTTCATCGACAATGAAGGCTTTTTTCCCGGACGTTTCTGGGTTATCGGACATCACAAATTCCTGCAAAGAGCCGCATCCGGAGTGGAATGCCCATGAGTGCCATGAATTCGCGTGAAGAAATCGAAGAGGAAAAGCCGCTTGATCCGGAAACGGAAAAAGTGCGCAAGAAGCTGGTCAAGTTCAGTGCTGTGTTCATGGGGCTCAACATGCTGGCGCTTATGGCTGTCCTTGGCGCAATTGTCTACAAGATTGGCGGTTATGGCAACCCAAGTGCGGAAGGGGCAGGCGCTTCTGTTGCGCCAAGTCAGCAGGCGGGAGGAACGGCAGGCGTTCCGGTCGAGCCGGGATTTGAGCAGTTGCTCGACGTGCCGGATGGTTCGCAAGTCGTTTCAGCCAGTGAACAAAACGGCCAGGTGGTGATCAATCTGGTTCTGCCTGACGGCAGCAGACAATTGTGGTTTTACAATCTTCAATCGGCGCAGGTAACGGGTAAACTCTCGATCCGCTAGAACCGCCGCCATTCCGGCTCACGCCTGCTTGATGCGCGCCTGTTCCTGAAGCGCCCTCACACGGTCGGCGAGGGAGGTTCCGCCTGAAGGCTTGCCCGCAGATTTTGCCGTATTGCCTTCTTTTTCGGCCTTGGCCAAAATCTCGTTGATGGGCGAACCGGGGCCTTCAAGGGCAGCGGTCATCGCGGTTACCTGTGCAGCCAGATCATTCATGCGCTCGCGCAGAATGGCGTTTTCCTTGCGCTCGCTTTCCCACTCGGCACCGGCATTGCCCTGCATTGCCTTGATCTGCGCGACCAGGCTTTCGCGCTCTTCGCCCATCGCCTTCAGCTTTTTGCGCAAATCAGCCTTTTCCGAATTCATGGTTTCAACGGCACGGTTGACGTTTTCATTGGAGGCATCCTGCAACAACGCTTCCATGCGCAAGGCTGTCTTTGCAAGCTTGGCCTCCAGCCTGGTTGCGTTCTCACGCTCTTTCATCAATTCTCGGGTCAATTGATTGCTGGTGGCACCTTCCTCATTTGAGGAGGCGCGCATTTCGGCGACCTCTCGTTCCTTCTTCTGCAATTTGTCTTCAAGATCGGCATTGGTTTTCAAAAGCCTTGAAAGGCGTTCCTCGCCATCGCGGGCTCTGGTTCCGGCGTTGTCGCGTTCGGCTTCCTGCTTCTTCAGCGCGGTGCGCAACTCCTCGATTTCGCGCACAAGGCGGCGATTGTCATCTTCCATTGTCTGTGTGCGATCTGAAAGATCCTCAAGATTGGTCTGTTTGGCGACAAGTTCAATCCGCTTGGCATCTGCCTCTTCGCGCGCCTCGCTGACAAGCCGTCTCGTGCGCTCCAGTTCAATGGCGCTGTCTTCCAGCTTTTCGCGGGTCCGTTGCAATTCGCGCGAGGCATCTGCCAGCGCTTCCTCGCGGTCAGCCAGTTTGGAGCGCAATTCCGTGCTGCGCGCCTCAAGCTCTTCCACAGTGCGCAGCTTTTCGCGGCTGTCGGCGGCCAATTTTGTCAGTTCATCACGCTTGCGGTTGATTTCGATCAGCTGGCGCGAGGCTTTTTCCTGCAATTCTGAAACAGACAGTTCGAGCCTGCGGGTGCTCATGGCAAATTCTGCGCGCAGCTGGTCCTTGTCGGCCTGTACCTCATTGAGGGTCAGGGGGACGGAGCTCTCGATCCTGCGCTTGGTCAAAATGACGGCGCGGTTCCAGATTGCCGGAGATACCATCAGGGCGATCAGCGCGGCGGCAAGAAAACCAAGGACAAAATACAAGACACCTTCGAACACGCGATGCAGCCTTTTTCAATTAACAGATTGGAAACCATATTCGCACGAAACCGGGGTCATTTCCACGAATACTGATTGGTGCGATTAAAAAAAGTGAAATTCAGTTAACGGCGCGACGTTCCTGCATTCAGGTAAAAAGACAGCGCAACAAAAAGGGGGCTTTCGCCCCCTGACAAGAATTGTTGCCTGATCGGGCAGAAAAGCCCAAACCGCTGGCGGTTGACGAAGCGATCAGAACGGATTGACGCGCGGGCGTTCCGTTAGTTTCAGATAGCCGATATTGGCACCCAACCGAACGCCGACACCGGTCTTTACCGGAACGAGATGAACGCCCTGATTGGTCAACACCGTCACGCCAACCCCGCCGACCAGATAGGCTGAGCCGGAAACGCCGTAGTAACGCTTGTAGAGGGACGGTATGTCGGCAAGGTTGTAAACCAGCATCATGGTGCGGTTGCCGTCTATGCCGTAGTCCCAGCCGATGGACGGGCCCTGCCAATAGACCCTGTGATCGCCGGCATTCTTGGTGAATATCTGACCTTCGCCGTAGCGCAGTCCGCCAATGAATGCCCCGCCGGCTTCCTCGCCGAGGATATAGCCATTGGGCAGGCCATAGTTCTGGAATGTCTTTTCAAGAGCTGCTGCAATCGAGCCTGAAGTCTTGCCAAAGAAATTGTGACCGGCATCAATCACTTCCTGGGCAGTATAATAATTTGATGCTTGGGCATTGGCCTTGTTGGAAGTAGCGAGAAGTGTCGTGAAAATGAGAATGAAAGCCAATAACTGAATCAACAGGGAAAAGGCTTTGGCGGCGAAAAAGTTTTTCAGGGTACTTTGCATTTCATTCCTCCTGTCCGGTCTTGCGAACCGCGACATTGGGTTGGGTAATCAGGATATGGCACCCGCTGCGCCTGATCAGGCGACTAAATGCGGGTTCCGGTTTTGAAGATCTGGTGAACAAATTATGAAGCCAATTGTTTTCCAGAAAGTGAATCAATTGTGACTTTTAAGGGGCAAAGTTGATTTATTTCGCCATTCGGCAATTTTGAAGGGGCTTGCATACAGGTAGAGAGCGGCAAGTGGCAAGCAGGTGCTGAGCGGGCAGGACTGGCGTCTTTCAATGACTGTCCGGTTTGTGTATCTCTTTACCCTGACAAGCGGAATGATTCGGTCACAACGGCTGAAATTCCGGAAATTGCAAAGCTTTTCGAGGGGCGGGTGCTCTTTCGAAAGAGCCGATCAAAACGGGGGTTCAATGCCAAAATTACCAGAAATTTCCGCCATGGATTTGGGTGCCTTGTTGTGCAGCCGGGTTTGCCATGACATTATTTCACCTGTTGGAGCCATATCCAACGGACTTGAATTGCTCGATGAAGAGGGAACTGACGACGAGACGCGGGAAATTGCAATGGGACTAATCCGTTCGTCAGCAAAGAATGCCTCGTCCAAATTGCAGTTTGCCCGCATAGCCTTTGGTGCAGCCGGTTCTGCCGGCGCAGACATTGATACAGGCGATGCGCAAAATGTTGCCCAGGGTTATTTTTCCAACGAAAAGAAGACGACCCTCGAGTGGTCAGGCGAACGCGCCCTGATGCCCAAGAACAAGGTGAAGTTCCTGCTCAACATGCTGTTGATTTCGCTCAACGCCATTCCGCGTGGCGGGGTTGTTTCTGCAAGCTTTGAAGATCCGAATGGAAGTCCGACCTTCAGGATTGTGGCGACAGGCAAAAATGCCCGTGTGCCGCCGGTATTTCTTGATTTTATCAATGGCACTTTTACTGAAAACCTTGATGCTCATGCGATCCAGCCGCTTTATACATTGAAACTGGCCGAAGCGGCCGGGCTGGAAGTTACCGCAACGCTAGTCGTGGAAAGTGTTGTTTTTACAGCAAAGTCGGCGTCCGCCTGACCTTTTTGGAATACCTGCTATTCCTGACATAAAAACCGCCCCAAGAGGCGGTTTTTTTAAAAAACAGGCCCCCAGTTTCGACATCAGTTTGGGGCGTTGACTGAAGTCTCAAGAGAGGGCCTGTATGCCGGACCAAGGGCCGGATTGGGGGTCAGACCAAAGGTCTGGCCGGAATTTTCTGGTTAGTCGCAAACCTCAACTTCCTGGTAGGAAACGACGCGGCCGCGGCTGTTGTACAATGGCTCCTGCTGGATGTAGCAGCGTGGCTGGCGCACATAAACAGTTCTGGGTTCACGTGGCTGGATCAGCGCGCCTGCAATTCCAAGACCAACTCCGATGCCGATACCAGCGCCCAGGCCGTGTTTCCAGTGTTTGTGCTTGGCTTGTGCCGGTGCTGCAGCAGCAACAGCAATGGTTGAGATTGCGGCGATGGCAAGAATGGTTTTTTTGAAGGTGTTCATTTTGGTTCTCCGTTGTTTGGTGTTTGTCTGCGTTGTTGATGATTGAAATCTAGCAGCGGGAGTTCCAGGTGAATGTGTATTCTGACACATTCTGAAAAACACTATATTTTACAATATGATAGATAGTTCCCTCGGCGGGGTCATGCTTTTTGGCAAGTAGTTGCGCCGGTGCATTGCAACACTTCGCGAATGCACTGCCGCCGCCGCCGCGCTTCAGGTTCATTGCCCCGATATCCTTGGCAGTGGCTGAGCCGCCTGAAATTTACCGCTTGTTTACCCTGACGCGAATGCCCGGGCTGGAAGGGCTGCAAATGTGGCGGATGTTTACCCTTTTTTTCGGGTTGCTGAATTATGGTGCAGAAAATGAGCAGCGATATGGAGCTGAATTATGAAAATTTTTATGATCGCTGATGATTCGCCGGTTATCCGGAAAGTCGCCCGCCGCCTTATCGAGGATATGGGTTTTGTGGTCGTTGAAGCTGAAAACGCCGGACAGGCGCAGGCTTTGAGTATCGACAACATGCCGGACGGAATTCTGGTCGATTGGGAAATGCCGGGCATGGCCAGCCTTGATCTGATTGCATGGTTTGCACATTATC
>JBGSTD010000035.1:0-18040 GCA_041736675.1 Salaquimonas sp. | reverse complement strand
CACATTATCCAGGTGCTGAACGCACCAAGGTCTTGTATTGTACCAGCGAAGTGCTTGTTTCTGAAATGACACGGGCAAAGCGCGCGGGAGCCCACGGCTTTTTGTTGAAGCCATTTAACCGTCAGATGATATATGCCAAATTTGCTGAAATCGGTCTGATTGAAGCAGGACGTTCAGCGGCCTGAGTTCCGGTTCTGTCCGGAATTGATGCTCAAAACAGTTTGAATTGATAGACATAAAAAAACCCCGCTGGCAGAACAGCGGGGTTTTTTGTTGGGATTTACTAAGCTTAGCTTGCTTCGAGCATATCGTTGGCGTCAGGCTCGCGAAGAACGTAACCGCGGCCCCAGACTGTTTCAATGTAGTTGAGACCACCTGCAGCAGCCGCGAGTTTCTTGCGCAGCTTGCAGATAAAAACGTCGATGATCTTGAGTTCAGGCTCGTCCATCCCGCCATAAAGGTGGTTGAGGAACATCTCTTTTGTAAGGGTAGTGCCTTTGCGCAGGGAGAGCAGCTCAAGCATCTGGTATTCTTTACCAGTGAGGTGAACGCGCTGTCCGGCAACTTCAACGGTTTTTGCATCCAGGTTGACGACGAGATCGCCAGTTGTGATGACGGACTGGGCGTGACCTTTGGAACGGCGCACGATTGCATGGATACGGGCAACCAGTTCGTCCTTGTGGAAAGGCTTGGTCATATAGTCATCAGCGCCAAATCCAAGGCCGCGCACCTTGTCTTCAATGCCGGCAAGGCCGGAAAGGATAAGAATTGGAGTTTTTACCTTGGAAAGACGCAGTGTCCGCAACACCTCATAACCGGACATGTCGGGAAGGTTCAGATCTAGAAGGATAATATCGTAATCATACAATTTACCCAGATCGACACCTTCTTCCCCAAGATCGGTGGTGTAGACATTAAAACTTTCCGATTTCAACATCAACTCAATGCTTTGAGCTGTTGCGCTATCATCCTCAATCAGCAGAACTCTCATCCTCGATCCCCTTCTAGTGTGGCCGCATTTCCGGCATTCGAACAAATTGCCTCGTGGTTCAAACGCCGTCTGCATCTGAAATTGTTTCAGAATACTGACTGGAAATGGTTAACAAATTGTGATTCTTTTAGGCAAGTGTAAACTTGAAATCAGAGAAATTTTCTTTAAGTCTATGAAATAATTTATGAATTTTAGTTTTTTCCTGATAGAAAAATTCATTAACTTTTCTGTTTAAACAGTAAAAATTGCACTTGATTCGAAAAAAACGAATCTTTTTGCAAATCGCGGAATGATTTACCGCCTCTTAATGCATCACGGTTATGATTAAAAATGCGAGTAAACGAATGGTTACCAGATTTCCTGGTTCATTCGTCCAGAAGTCCCCGTCCGAGTCTTGGAAGGCAATTTCTGGAAATACAGTTGGCTGTCCGGTCGTGTATTGACCGGTTTGGGCCGCCCGAAAGGGAAAGAGGGATTTCAAGGAGTAATGAGTATGAAATCGCGTGATAACCTGCTTCGTTTGAAGCATTTCCAAGTACAGGACAAGACCCGCCAGCTTGCCCAGATTGATATGATGATAGCCGAGTTTCAACGGATGTCATCGGATCTCGTGGCGCAAATCGAAATCGAGGAGAAAAAGGCGGGCATCACAGATACAAGCCATTTTGCCTATCCGACTTTCGCCAAGGCCGCCCGCACAAGGGTAGACAATCTTGCTGTTTCCATTCGCGATCTTCAGGACAAGCGTGTGCCTGCTGTTGAGGCTTTGAAAGAAGCCGAAGAAGAATTGCGCAAGGCGGAACTGAAAGAGGCGCGCGACGGCCACGCTCCGGCAGGCAATGATCCGGTCGTAGACAGTATGGTCGAACGCCGCATGATGATCGGCTGAAGCCCGTTTATCAGGAAATAATGAAAAGGCTGGCAGCATTGCCGGCCTTTTTGCATTGTGGTTTTGGCGCGAATTCCCCCGCGCGTTGCCACGCGGGATTTTCGCCCGCCGCGACGTCTGCAAACGGGCTTGATCCGTAATCAAATTGCGCATACCTCTTTGAGCCGGAAGGGGAATGCCGTGCTCAACTATCTCACCCTTATTTTCGTCTGCCAATTGCTGGGTGAACTGTTTGTCCAGTGGTCTGGTCTTTCGCTGCCCGGTCCGGTGATCGGCATGGTGCTGCTTTTCGCCTTCATGGTGCTCAACCGGCGCTACACAAAGGATGTTGCCGGACTTGATGAATCGGGCATTCCTGCGGATCTGGCGAAAGTGGGCGATGTGCTGCTCAACCATCTTTCCCTACTGTTTGTGCCGGCCGGTGTTGGTATCATGGTGCATTTTTCACTTCTCGAAAACGACTGGCTGGCGCTATCGGTTGCCCTTGTTTGTTCTACGGTGCTTACCATAGTGGTGACGGCAGGCGTCATGGTTTTTTTCAACCGCGGCCTGGACATTGATCAACCCCGCGCCGGGGAAAAGCGGTAAATGTCGGATATCAAGGAAATCTGGGTTTATCTTTCAGCAAGCCCTCTCTTGCATCTGACGCTCACGCTCGTCGCGTTTCAGGCGGGCAACTATCTTTACCGCCAATCGCGGCTCAATCCGCTGCTCAATCCAGTGATGATTGCGGTGGTTATTATCGTCGGCGTTCTGGTTGTTACCAAAACCAGTTATCAAAGCTATTTTGCCGGCGCGCAGTTTGTACATTTTCTGCTAGGTCCGGCGACGGTTGCGCTTGCCATTCCGCTTTACAGGCAATTTGACAAGGTCAGAAAATCGGCAGTGGCGATCATCGTCAGCCTGATCTGCGGATCGCTGACCGCCTCCCTCTCGGCGGTTGCCATTGCCTGGATGCTGGGCGCCGGAAAAATGTCAATCATTTCGATTGCCCCCAAGTCTGTGACCGCGCCGATTGCCATGGCGATTGTCGAACAATTGGGCGGTTTGCCGTCACTCACCGCAGTCCTCGTTATATTGACCGGGGTTCTGGGCGCGATGACCGGGCCGTTGGTGCTGAACTTGATGGGCATCAGGGATTGGCAGGCGAGGGGGTTTGCCATCGGCACAGCGAGCCACGGGATCGGAACTGCCCGGGCGCTTCAGGTCAACCCGGTTGCAGGGGCGTTTTCCGGCCTTGCCATGGGACTCAATGCACTTGCAACGGCGATTTTACTGCCAATACTGTGGAAGGTGTTCTTTTGATCCATACAGCTCGCCCTTATCTGCTTTTGATTTCCGCCATATTCTTCGGGCTTGGTATCAGCCTGCCACTGGTGCGTTTCGAGAAACTGTATTTCTTCACCGATACGCCCTCGCTGATGGGCATTGTCGGCGGACTCTGGTCAGATGGCAGTGTCTTTTTGGCGCTGGTGGTTGGGCTCTTTTCGATCCTGTTTCCGGTCATCAAGATGTCGGTCGCTTTTCGCGCTGCAATCAATGATGATGCGTTGCCAAAATGGGCGAGTGTCCTGTCAAAGTGGTCAATGATGGATGTTTTGCTGGTGGCGATCGTCATTTTTGCCGCCAAAACCAGTGGTCTTGCCACGGCAATCAGCCAGCCGGGGATCTGGCTTTACGGTTTTTCAGCAGTCTTTCTGGCAATAGCCAGCCTTGACCGCCACTAGAAAATGTTGAAAGCCCCTCCGGCAGGCCGGAGAGGCTTTTTTTCATTTCAGGCAGGCCGTTCAAACCGAAGTTTGGCCCCCAGCCCCTTCAATGAATCAGGCGCGGTAGTCCTGGATCCGTGTTGTTCTCAGACCTGCAAGACCGTGATCATCGAGTGATGCCTGCCAGTTGAGAAACTCCTCAACTGTCAAAGTATACCGCTCGCACGCTTCTTCCAGGGATAAGAGACCGCCGCGAACAGCAGCTACCACCTCCGCCTTGCGGCGAATTACCCAACGTCTTGTGTTTGTAGGCGGAAGATCTGCAATTGTCAGCGGACTACCGTCCGGTCCAATCACATACTTTACCCGAGGTCTAACCTGTTCGGTCATGGAATACTCACTACTCATTACTAAAAAAGTCTAATTCCAGAATTCAGCCTAGCCCAATTGGTTTAAATTATGACTAATGGCTTGGTTACAATTAGGTAAGAATTGAAACCCGTGTTTGATTGGTATATTCAGGCGAAACCGGACACAGGGGTATTGCTCCGTCCACATTCGCAAAAGGCAAATCCAGTTGAATTCCCCTTCTTCCCTGTTGATCATCCGTATCACCGCAATCTTTTGCCTCCTGCTCGCGGTTGCCCTTTGGATTCCGCTTCTGGTTGATCTTGCAGACGGCAATCGGGATTGGGAAGTTTTTGCCGTTACCTCGGCTCTCATCTCTTTTTTGAGCGTTTTCATGATTGTGCTCACCAATGGGCGGGAGACCAGCTTCAATATTCGGGCAGCGTTCATTCTGGTTACTGTCCTGTGGATGGCAACATCCATCGTATCAGCACTTCCGTATCTTTTTTCTGTCTATGATATCAGCTTTACCGATGCGGTTTTTGAAGCAGTATCAGGTCTGACGACGACCGGTTCCACCGTCCTGTCAAAGATCGAAACCCTGCCGCGCGGCCTTTTACTGTGGCGTTCAACCACACAATGGCTTGGCGGCATAGGAATTGTCGCCATGGGTATTTTCATCATGCCCCTTTTGCGCAATGGCGGGATGCAGTTTTTCAAACTGGAATCGTCCGATCGTGCTGACAAACCGGTGGCCAGGATTGAGACCTTTTCGAAATTGCTGGTTTCGATCTATCTCAGCCTGACTGCCCTTAACATCATCCTGTATGCAATGGCAGGCATGACCTGGTTTGATGCCATCAACCATGCATTTACAACCATATCATCTGGCGGATTTTCAACCCGTGATGCATCGATGATGGAAGAAAACTATCTGGTGCTGTCCATTGCGATTGTCTTCATGCTCGCAGCGGCCCTGCCTTTTACCCTTTATATGGGGCTGTTGCTACGTTCGGGCGGCATGTGGAAAGACGGCCAAATGACCGTGCTGGTGTCGATGATCATGATCCTCACAGCCCTGATGGTTGCCTTCGCCGAATTTCCAGTGTCATTCCGTTCACCGGACAAGATTATCCATTCCCTTTTTACCGTCACTTCGCTGGTTACCACTACCGGATATGCTTCCATCGATCATCTGACATGGGGTCCGGCAATTCTCGGCATTACCTTGATTGCAACATTCATAGGCGGGGCGGCGGGTTCAACCTCTGGCGGCTTCAAGACCTATCGGTTGATGATCCTGTTCAAGGTGATTTGGGTAACGCTGAAAGAGTTGAGATATCCCAATGGTGTATTTCCTGTCTATTTTCGAGGACAGCAGATTGGCGTTAACGCCCTAAAGGCAATTCTGGCTTTTACCGCAGCCTTTATTCTGACCCTGGCGCTCGGAACAGTCGGTCTGACAATGACCGGTCTCGATTTCGACACTTCATTCAGCGGTGCCCTGACCGCCCTTGCCAATGTGGGCCCCGGCTGGGGCCCAAGGATCGGACCATCGGGCAATTTCAGCGAATTGCCCGATGTCGCCAAGTGGATACTGACCACCCTGATGCTTTTGGGGCGTCTTGAGATCATGACGGTCTTCATCCTGATCACCCCGACTTTCTGGGAAAACTGATCAAGCCTTAGGCAACGGGTCATATTCTTGCCCACATTCGCCTTCACTGGGGCGCAACACAGTTTTTATTGTCCAGGGGCATTTAATGCGAAATCAAATTATCGGCGGACTGCTGCTTGCAGGCGCATCTCTCATCGTGTTTTCAACACCTTCAATCGCCGCTGCTCAACAGTCCTGCGGCAAGGCATCCTGGTATGCCCTGCATTCAAGGACCGCTTCAGGCGAAATGATGAATCCTTCAAAGATGACCGCCGCTCACCGCAAATACAAGTTTGGAACCAGGCTTCTGGTTACCAACAAGCGTAACGGGCGCACTGTGGTGGTGCGGGTCAATGACCGCGGGCCATTTATCAAGGGTCGTATTGTTGACGTTTCCAAAGCGGCCGCAAAAAAGCTGGGTTTTGTCGGGGCAGGGCACACCTCAGTCTGCATTCAGCCGGTCTGAGTTTATTTCAGACCTTGATGAGTTTTTTGATGAGGCCCATGAGATCCTGTTCATAGGGATGAAACTCCCGGTCGCTCATGGCAATCGAGATCAGTTGAACCATCAATTGCTGGCGCTGTTCCCTGCTCATCGTCTTGTTGATGACGGCAGCGATTGCAAACAATGATTCGTTGTCTGCTTCACTGAAACGTTCTGTGATGGATTTGTCTGTTGGTGATCCAAGATCACCGTAGTTGGAAACAAGTTGGCGAACCGAGGTTGTCAACTCCTCCTGTTTGACCACACCGTCTGCCAGCACCATTTGCTTGAACAGGCTGGCAACCGCATCAGCAAGTTCGGTGTCTTCAAACCTGACGTCCTGGCCGTTGCTGGTGATTAGCCGCTCGAGGTAATTGGTCACGTTTTTCAGCAACATGGTGTTTTCCGCGCATTGCCTTGATATTGAGCGGCGATACCGCCGCCCAATCGGTCAGTGAAGGCCGCCTTCTTCATTCAGACCTTCACAGTGCGTACGATATTATTTGTACACGCCTTCTTTTTTGAAATGTTTTGTCAGCATGTAGTAGACGACTGCACGATATTTGTTGCGGTTGGATTTGCCATAGGTTTCCATGGCGGAAGCAATTCCCGCATCAAGATCGGCACTGTCTTTGAGACCGAGTTTTTTCATCAGGAAGTTTTTCTTGACGGTTTCAAGTTCTGAGGCATCGGTGCCGGAGACTGTTGAAGAGTCGGCGTTGTAAATTGATGGGCCGCAGCCGATGGTCACCTTGGTCAGAAGGTCCATGTCCGGTGTCATGCCGCATTTGTCTTTAAGGTCAGAAGCATATTTGGCAATCAAGTCGTCTCTTTTGCTCATCGTGTTTCCTTTCGAGCGTTTGGCAGATAAAGGAAACCCGCATTTCCCCTTTCCCCCCTGTTAAAGTGTCCCTGGCTGACGTCTCTCTACGCCTTGCGGGAGCGGAGCGACATGCAAATCCATGATTTGCGCCCCACGATTTGCAATCGCCAGCCAGGGAGCATGGTAGCTGCGAACAGCTCCACAGTCCACTTTTTACACATTGCATTATATATGCATAACGAATAATATTTATGTATAATATAATAAAATTTTATGGAAAAGTACGTTGGATTTGAATCTGCTGAAAACATTCATGATGGTTGTGGCGACCGAGAGTTTTGTCGAGGCTGCAGAGCGGCTATTTGTCACTCAGTCCGCTGTCAGCCTGCGCATTCAAAAACTGGAGGAGCAAGTGGGCCACCGTCTTTTTGAGCGTTCGAAAAGCGGCGTGAAACTGACCATCAACGGTGAGAAATTCGATCATTATGCCCGCACACTTTTGCAGTTATGGGATGAGGCGATGTACCAGATTTCCTTGCCGGACGGTTTTTCAGGTTCCCTTTCGCTCGCCTGCCAGGACAGTTTGTGGCCGGAATTGTCGTCCCAATGGCTTGTCAGTCTCAGCAGGCAGCAACCCAAGACTGCCTTCTCGTTCCAGATTGGCGAGCCGCGCAATTTGTCCAACATGCTGCTTCGTGGAACGCTTGATATTGCGGTTTTGTACAATCCGGAAATGCGCCAGGGTTTCAATGTCGAACACATCATGGATGATCGGCTGGTGCTGGTGACGACCCGCGCTGACCATGACGGTGTTCTCGGCGAGGATTATGTTTTCCCCAATTGGGGCGAGGAATTTTCCATGGCCCATGCAAGATGGTACCCGGGCAAGCGTCCGCCGCAATTGATGCTGCAAATCGGCGCTTCGATGCCGCAATTCCTGATCGACAACAACAAAACCTCCTTCGTGCCATACCGGATTGCAGACGATTTTGTCGCTGCGGGCAAATTGCATTTTGTCAGGAACTCGCCGTCATTTCCATTTCCTGCCTATGCGGTGTGGACCGGAAACAAACCGCATGATCTTGTTCAAACGGCATTGGAGACCCTGCGCGTTGCGGCAAGCAATGCTCCGTGGATTGATCTTGAGGCATAGTGCCTGCCGGATTATCCCTGTTCCCAAACGCCTGCGTTTCAGCCTACATTGATATCCATTCAATCAACCGGAGTTCATCATGTCCCAGTCAAATACCGTCAACCGCCGCATTGTTCTTGCCGAGCGCCCGAAGGGCAGGCCGGATGACAAGACGCTTCGGCTGGAAACCGTCGATGTGCCGAAAGCCGGTGCCGGCGAGATGCTGCTGCGCACGGTGTATCTCTCGCTTGATCCTTATATGCGCGGGCGGATGAACGACGCCAAGTCCTATGCGACGCCGGTGGCGATTGGCGGCGTGATGACCGGGCAGGTGGTCGCCGAGGTGGTGACAAGCGATGTGAAGGGCTTTGCGCCGGGTGATCTGGTATTGGCCGGCAGCGGCTGGCAGGATTGGTTTGTGTCAGACGGAAAGGATATTCTCAACCTTGGCAACAATCCGCAAAACCCGTCCTGGTCGCTCGGCATTCTGGGCATGCCCGGCTACACGGCCTATGCCGGACTTTTGAAAATCGGTGAACCCAGAACCGGCGAGACGGTGGTTGTTGCCGCCGCAACAGGCCCTGTCGGCGCGACGGTCGGCCAGATTGCAAAGCTGATGGGATGCCGCGTTGTCGGCGTTGCGGGGGGAGCCGAAAAATGCGCCCATGTCGTCAACACGCTCGGCTTTGATGCCTGCATCGACCACCGCGCCGATGATTTTGCCGCGCAGCTCAAGGCCGCCTGTCCCGACGGCATTGACGTTTATTTCGAAAATGTCGGCGGCAAGGTGCTTTACGGCGTTCTGCCGCTTCTCAACCCGTTTGCCCGCATGCCGGTGTGCGGCGTTGCCTCGTGGTACAATATTCCCGGCCTGCCCGAGGGGCCGGACATGGGGCCGGCGATCATGGGCACCATCCTTCGCATGAAGGTCAAGGTACAGGGCTTCATCATTTTCGACAGTTTCCCGCGCGAGACCTATCTTGAATTTGCGCAGGCGATGCGCGGCTGGCTGGCGGAAGGCAAGATCAAATATACCGAGCAGATGGTCGACGGGCTTGAGGCGGCGCCCGGTGCGCTCAACGATGTTCTTGAGGGCAAAAGCTTCGGCAAGATGGTGGTGCGGGTCGGGTGATCAGGTGCGGTCAGGTACAGAAAAGGGGGACAGTTTACTTTCTTTCTGCACCGGCTTCTGCGTCGCGGCAGTATCGCGCGAAGAAAAAAGTAAACTGTCCCCGTTTTCCCGGGTCGGGTGATCAGACGCGGTTTGCGCGTTTCAGGGTAAACGTCCTGTTCTTGTCTTCGGAAGCCAGTTCCCCCATGCGCGCCATGGCGAGCATGGTTGCGACCACTTGTTTGCGCACTTTCAGGCCCTGTTTGAAATGCTGGCAAATTTCGTCGATGGAAAGGCTGCGCTCCGCATGGGCCAGAACATGGGTGATTGCGATGGTCTGCTCAAGTTCACTTGCAGGAAAATTCGGCTTTGCAACAGGAACAACCGTTTTTACCTGATCGTCCGCCGCGCCAACAAGGTCTGCCTCCAATTGGGCTTTTTCCTCGGGCCTGCCAAAACGCGGTATCTGGTAGTCGGGCCGCAACCAGCGCACATGGCCGCGCGCCTCTTCTGCCGCCCGCTCCTTGTTGAGGGCCACCAGACGGCCAAGGATTTCCTGTTCGGAAAGATCGGCCGGCCAGCCATAGGCGCGGGCAACTGCGTCGTCCAGCCTGTCATGGAGATGTTTCAGCGTTGTCACCAGCGCCTTGTCGTGGATGTCCTGTTCTTCGGGCGTGAGGGTGACGGTTGAGGATTTGCCTCCCCCTTGAGGGGAGGCGGGCGATTGGCCGCCCTTAGGGCGGACAGAGCCGGTGGGGGTATTTTCCCTTTGCTCACTTCGCTCGCGACCCCCACCCTCAATCCCTCCCCTCAAGGGGGAGGGAAGTTTAGCCCGCAATTTCTCCAGCACATTATACATTTGCGTCAGCGTCACGCCATGTTCGGCCTGAGCCCGCTTGCGATGGGCATCTATTTCCTCGGCCAGCGCACCGATTTCAGCGCGGGTTTTTTCATCGGGATCGGGGAAGGGGAAGGGGTCGAAACAGCGGGATTTGATGTATCGAATGTCTCCAATGTTATCACCAATTGATGATGCATTGGCAGAAACCCAAGTTCTGTGAATTGACGAACTGAGCACGCCCAGTATAGTAGCATCAGTGTGCCCAAGCACGAACAGCGCATCATCAGGCAGAATTGTTCCATCTATAAAAGTGAATATTCTATGTTTTGCGGTAATGGGTGTTATTATATATCGCGGCAAGCCGGAGAAGGCTTTTCGCAAGTCTGGTACATTTTCACCAAATAACCACCAGTTCAATCTTCTGTAGTCGCGCCGATTAATGTCCCTTCCAATTACCTTCCCATCTTTATCCTTATTCTCTTTTACATTTAATACAACATGCTGAAATACTTCAGGAAAATGTTCGCGAACTTGCTTGTCTGTCAATCCAAATAAATCGATCACCATCACCCCGCGCGGCGATGCCATAATATCTCTTCCATGCCGATATTCACGGATGTGCTTTTCAAGCCCTTTTCGCTTTCCAAGGCCAAGATGTTTCGCTTCTTTTGGCGTAACAATGAAGCCGGAACCATGTAATTTGACACCAGGCGACGATAGCCCTTCATTGGCTTTCAGGTTGGTTGCATTAGTTACATCCACTCCAACGCTCAAGTCGGAATTGATCTTGCCAATGGTCTGTCTCAGCTCTATCTTTGGCTCATCGGAGTCCAGTCCGTTTTGGCTAACGACTTGAAACAACGAGCCTTCCATGTTGCCTGCCTCGACAACTGTCATGGCAATACGCACAGCGGCGCTGTCCTTGGTTGCCTTGGTCCACGGATGATCGTCAATCGCCATGACAAGCGAGATTGGCGATTTTGCGTTCAAATGCGGTTCCATCACCCGCCGCTGAAATACCTGCGTGATGGAATTTGTGGTGACTAGACCGAAGCGGCGCAATTTTGTGCCTTTGCGCGCCAGAATTTGCGCTGCGCGATCCCACCAATACATGACGAAATCGGCACTGTCGTTCATGTGCTTGTGGGTTTTCCACAGCGTCATCGTGTAACCATCGCCCAAATACTCCCGCATATATTTGTTGCCAATGAAAGGCGGATTGCCGACGATGAATTCCACTTCCGGCCAATTTGGCCTTTTGGCATTGGGATAGGCCTTTTTGCCATCCACAATTTTTGGCAGGGGATAACCATCCCAGGTCAGCACCGCATCGCCCTGCCTGATATTGCCATAGTCACGCAGAATAGGGTCGCCCGGCAATGCGCCCTTGTTGCGCTTGTGCCATTGCAGAAAGCCTATCCACAAAACGAGTTCGGCAATATGGCGGGCGCGGTGGTTGAGTTCGATCCCCAAAAACTGGTGCGGGTCAATCTCGTGGCGGTCAAGGCCCGCAAGCGCTTCCTGTCCGCCAAGATTAAGCAGGGCTTCCAGCACTTCGCCTTCCAGCCGCTTCATCAGTTCGAGCGAGACATAGAGAAAATTGCCTGTGCCGCAGGCAGGGTCCAGGACGCGGGTATTATAGAGGACTTCATGAAATTTCTTGATTTCGGCAATGGCACCCTTTGAGTCATGTTCAAAGATCAGGCGTTCTGCCGTGTTTCTGACATTGCGCCAGTCTTCAAGCAGCGGGTCCATTATGGTTGCCGTTACCAGCCGCTCCACATAGGCGCGGGGGGTATAGTGGGCGCCCAGTTTCGAGCGCTCCGCGGGGTGCAGCGCCTGCTCCAGCAAGGTGCCGAAAATAGAGGGGTCAACCTCGGTCCAGTCGGCTTCGGCGGCTTTCAGCAGTTCGCCGATTTCCTCCGCGCCCAGATCAAACACCGTGCTGTCTTTGAACAGGTTGCCGTTGAACTGGCGTACTTTGGCCTGAATGCCGTAAGCGAATTCGCCCTTGTCCATGGATGCCCAAAGCTGGCTGACCATGGGTTTGAAGGTATCGGGTTTGCCAACGCAATCTTTCAGCATTTTGGTGAAGGATGCCTTTGGCAGCAAATCCATGTCTTCGGCAAACATGGTGAAAAGGCAACGCATCAGGAAAGCGGCAACATCCTCGGAATTGTGCTTGTTGGCCTCAAGGCGTTTTGAAACCTCGGCAAGGCGCTTGGCGATTTCACGCGAGGCCCGAACGGCCCTTGCAGTGGGGTCAAGGCTTTTTGGCTGTTCCCAGATGGTCTTGAGAAAAAGCCGCGTCTTGTCGCTCCGCAGATCGTTGAGGAAAATGCGAAAGGTCTGGCGGTCGGGAAACTGCGAATAGTTTTTTCCCTGACCGGAAAAATCGGCATAGACTTCGATGCAATACCCCACATCGCAAACCAGAATGAAGGGCGGCCAGCCATCGGCGGTGGGCAGGGCTTTTGCATAGTCCTCGGCCTGCCTGCGGGCGTTCATCATCAGAACGTCCCAGTTACGGCCTGTCCTTCCACCCTTCGCCTTGTCGGTCTCGGCGCTGAACAGTTCCTCTTGTCCCGGAATGGATTTCTTGCCGTCTTTCCAGCGGCTTTGCTTGGCTTCGAGAACAAAGCAGCCTTTCTTGTAAAGGTCGATGCGGCCATGGCCTATGCGGTCGCCGCCTTCGCGAAAGGTGACTGCGCGTTCATAGACATAGGCATTGTTTTCGGTATCTGTGCGGGCAGGGTCGGGGCGCGGCAAATCCAGAATTTCGCACAGCTCGTTCATGAACAGCGGAAAATTGGCGCGCTCTGCCCCGCCGGTGTTTTCTTCCCAGCGTTTGATGAATGTTTCTATGTCCACAGTGCTGCGCTCATGATTCCCCTCTTGCTTGCCATACACTAGAAAGTTGCGGTGGATAAGGGAAGCGGGAATATCTCTCCGCCGTCTCCCCGCAGAAGCGCAGCGCCATCCGGGGTCCATTATACCCAACCCAACATGCTGTGCTTGCGGACGGGTCCAATAGACCCCGGATCAAGTCCGGGGTGACGCCGCGGGGATTATTTCGTTCCGGCGCTTAATCAAACAGGTAGTCATCCTCGCCCTTGTGGCGAGGACCCAGCTTTCCTTAATCTGCTCAAAGAGGCAGGGACTGGGTCCTGCGAGCTCTCGACATTTCCCTTCGGGAAATTGTCTGCCGCCTATCGGCTTCGCTACGCTTGCCTTGAACAAGCCCGAGGATGACTACCGCCAATGACTAGCGGGGATGACTAATACGGGAGTTTGCAACTTACCTCCAAAAAAACTTATCCCCGTTCTGAAAACCCGGCGTTAATATCTGCCCACTGTCTTCCACGCACAAACGCCGGGTGATCGCCGTCATTGCAGGTTGGAAGGCAGCAGCGGAGCGGTATGGTGACGGGGATTTTCCCAAGGGTCATATCTTGAAGGGTGGGCTGGACGGTGCGCTGAAGAGCCTCCCGCTACTAAAAATCTCCGTACAGGGCGGCAACGAGCCGCGCACATGCTCGATGGATTGGCGATTGCCGCCCTGTGTTTGTGCTGAATGACGTTCTTTGTTGCTTTTCATGCCACGGGAGGAAAGACCGCGTGAACGATGATGCTTGCCCAAAGGAAACGATGCTGGAAACGATGCCGGATGCCAGTCTGGAGCCCACAGTCAACCATGAGCGCTCTCAGCGTTTGGAAGACAAACGCCTGCCGCGCCAACGACGTCGCTCCGCCTGTCTTGACCGCGTGAACGATGATGCTTGCCTTGATGAAAATGAAGACGAAAGTCCGGCGCTGCCGGGCCCGCCCGAGGCGCTGATTGCGTTTCGCATGGCCTGTGCGAACGGGCATTACAAACAGAACTGGCGGATTTGCCGCTATCATGGCTGCCGGCGGAAAAAGCGCTGTTGCGGCGGACCGCGCGGCACGTTCTCCCGCCGGGGCAAGCCCTGGTGCGCGGGGTCGAGTTACATTTGGGAAGAGCCGAAGGAGACAGGGCGGGGCAGGTGAATTGCCCTTTTACATTTGACCGCAAAAGCATTATATCGCTTTCATGTTGGATGGCGCGGCCTTTAACCGTGCAGGATCTGGAAGAGAAAAATGCTCAATTCCCTCGATTTGCCGGGTCGCCCGGAAGATACACGTGTTGTCGTTGCCATGTCGGGCGGCGTCGACTCGTCAGTTGTTGCCGGCATTCTGGCGCGCCAGGGCTATGATGTTGTCGGCATGACGCTGCAGCTCTACAATCACGGCGAGGCGGTTCACCGCAAGGGCGCGTGCTGTGCGGGGCAGGATATTCACGATGCGCGGCGGGTGGCCGAAACGCTTGGCATTCCGCACTACGTGCTTGATTATGAAGAGAAATTTCGCAAGGCGGTGATTGATCCGTTTACGCAGAGTTATGTTGACGGCGAAACGCCGATTCCGTGCGTATCGTGCAATCAGACGGTGAAATTTGCCGATCTTCTGGCGACGGCAAAAGAACTCGGCGCTGCGGCGCTGGCGACCGGGCATTACATTCACTCGCGGTTGATCGACGCAAAAACGGGTCGTCGCGGGTTGTTCCGGCCGCTCGATCACGGGCGCGATCAGAGTTATTTTCTGTTCGCTACGACGCAGGAGCAGGTTGATTATCTGCGCTTTCCGCTCGGGCATTTGCCGAAATCGGAAACGCGCGAGATTGCCCGCGATCTGGGTCTGGTGATTGCCGACAAGCCGGACAGTCAGGATATCTGTTTTGTGCCGCAGGGAAAATATACGGATATCATCTCGAAATTGCAGCCGGATGCGGCGAGCGGCGGTGATATCGTGCATCTCGACGGGCGGGTGCTCGGCCGGCACGAGGGGATTATTCACTATACGATCGGGCAGCGGCGCGGGATCGGAATTGCTGCGGCAGAGCCGCTCTATGTGGTGCATCTCGACAGCGCGGGGCGGCGGGTGATTGTCGGGCCGCGTGAGGCGCTGGCTACGCACAGGCTGGTGCTTCGCGATGTCAACTGGCTCGGCGATTTTGCACTCGGCGAACTGGCGCGCGGGGAATTGGCGCAGAAGGGATTGCCGGTTTTTGCAAAGGTGCGCTCGACGCGCCCGCCGGTCGAGGCAGTGCTGAAGCTGGAGGGCGGCGCGGTGGTGGTTGATCTCGTCGACGG
The DNA here is from genome assembly GCA_041736675.1 of Salaquimonas sp. GTDB lineage: Bacteria > Pseudomonadota > Alphaproteobacteria > Rhizobiales > Rhizobiaceae > Salaquimonas. The sequence continues at coordinate 2,884 of JBGSTD010000035.1, read as the reverse complement.
CGAAAGCGGTGTCGCGCCCGGGCAGGCCTGCGTTCTGTATGCGGATGAAAGTGCTGAGGCGCGGGTTCTTGGCGGCGGTTTCATTCTGCGATCGGCGCGTGCGAAAGAGGCGGAAAGCCTGCTGCAGGCGCTTATGGCTCCGAAAAAAGTGTCTGAAAGTATCGCAGTTTCCTGAGCGGTATCTTGGTTTTTTGGTCTTGTCGGGAAAAGTTATTCTCGCAGATCAGAATTGCGGTAAATACTTGACAGGAGCGTGGCGGCTTCATTATATGCGCGGGCAACGGCGATGGTTTGGGCTTTGGTTTGAAAGTCGCTTTTGTTTCCTTGCATCAAGAACGGTGAATACCGGATTACCGGGGCGTTGGTCTTGTCTTTTTGACGGTGCGGGAAATTGTGGATGACGGCGATCACTCAGGGTGATGTCATCTGGTGTGGCGGGGTAGCTCAGCTGGTTAGAGCAGCGGAATCATAATCCGCGTGTCGGGGGTTCAAGTCCCTCTCCCGCTACCAAATATTTCAATGGGTTAGCTGGTTTTTTCGTCAACCGATTTAGTTCTGGGTCTCAATTGGGTCTCAGGTCTCGAGTTTTTCATGCTGGTGCTTCGGCTCGCAAAATTCTGTGGATGTGATATCGTTTCGACATAACCCAATCACATATGTCCACCAAAACCATCAAACTTTATAACGTGCTGATCGATCTCAATGTGGATCGCAAGGCAGCCGAAGAAGCCCTTGATCCGATATTGACGCGGGATGAGGCATTTCAGGTGCTTGCCACCAAGGATGACCTGCACCGCCAGACCAAGTGGATCATCTCCACTTTCTTGGGCGTGGCCCTGGGTCAGATTGCGGTTCTGACCGGGATCATGACGCTGATACTTAAGTCTGCTGTTTAACTGTTGGTGCAGGTATCGAGTCTCAAGCCAAATTTGCCCCTTTGTGGGGCTTTTCTTGTCCAAATAGGAAAGTGGTCGATTTTTGAGTTTCTGTGCTCAGATTGGCGTTTTTGGTGTCTCACGAGCGGTTGGAGCCTATGTCAACGCTACGTTTCATCATTGCGTTTCAAAACAGGATTGTCGGAAGGTGATCCAACGTTTGCTGTTCGCCATACATTGGGAAGAGGGAAATAGGGGAGTAGTCGAACCAGATTGATGGTCGTGATGATGTCGCTTGCCTTATTTGGGTTTCGTTCTTTTTTGCTAACTTCATATTATTTTCTCTTGTTCTTATCTCCTTATTATTAGTGTCAAAATTTTTGACATCTGGTTGTCGGGATATCCGACATCCAGAAGTCGGAAATCCCGACATCTGAAAGCCGGTCATCTTGCTGCCTTGAGCACCTTGGCCTTGAGATTGATCTCGTAAAGGTTGGATCGACCCTGGCCCCGGCGTTTGATGTTGATGAAGCCCTTCGCCTCAAGTTCCTTGATATATTGATTGGCCGTCTGGCGACTGATACTCATATCGAGTCCCAGACGATCCTGGCCGGGAAAGCATTGGTCATCTCCCATGGCGTAGGACAACAACATGGCATAGGCTAATTTACCGCCAGCGCTGATCTGGTTGGATTTGAGAATGGCATTGGGGATCTGCGTAAAGCCGCGCTGGGTTAGCGGATCAGCCCCAATGATTTTGATGTTGCGATCAAGAACCTCGCCAAATGACTTCATATGCCAATAGTATACACCATTGTGGAAGTCGGGTGGGTGGTCTGGTGTGTCTAACAGCGGGCAAGAACTGCCACCAAATCCTGATCGGATGGGGTGGTGAATCATCAGATGCCGGAGGGTCGCACAATATTTGTTTCGCGACGCATAACCCAAAATTCTAGATGTAGAACGGGTTTTCAGGTTTTTGATCATCGTTCTTCATTGGCTGTTTGTGCTCATGAGAAATCGGATTTTCTGCATTGGTAACTTCCACAACAACATTGTTTTCTGGACTTTCTGACTCTCGATAGCGGGTTACTTCCGATCCTGAAACTGGAGCATTCCGATCATGCCTGATTACATGTGATGCGGACATCAGCTTTCCACCGGTGGCAATGGTTTCCAAGGTCTCAAGCATCCGCTCCGCAATCGCCGCTACGTCCTTGCGACCCGCTCGCGCCTCTTTCAACTCTTCGCGAAGAAACAGTTTCTCATCGCGCATTTCGATTTCAAGTTGGCGCTTCCCTTCCAATTCTGCGGTCAATCTAGCGTTTTCAATGAGCATGCTTGCCAGGCTTCTCGTCTCGCCAATCTCTTTGTCAATGGCGTCGCCATCTTCAATTGGCATCGCCATGTCATCGCCAGCGTTTGCCTGGTGTTTTCGATTTCTGGCATCGCCATCAGTAACCCCACTGGCGTTGCCATTTTGATTTGGCATCGCCAAGGCGTCCGGCGTAAATACGGGTTTGCTATCGTCTACCGGGTTCAGACTGGCGTTGCCAAAACCATTTGGCGCCGTGTTGGCGTTGCCATTATCCAGATGAGTGGCGGGAGAGGATTTGGCCTCATCGCCATCCCATTTGATTTCATGTTTATCGATATAATTGCGAAGGGAAGCTTCATTCACCAGCCACTCTGAAACTGGCTGTCCATTGCGAGTGGTCGAAAGCTTCCAGCAATCAATTCGACCTTCTTTGCACATGCGCTGGACTTTGCGGTTTGACGCAAATTTACAGCGCTCTGAGTTCATCAGGGAAGAGGCTTCGCCGATGGTGAGGGAATAGCTGGATAAGTTCAATGAATCGGAATCCAGATTTCGGCGCTGATTTGAAGCAGTCAATCTATCAAGCTCGGAATTCTCATCTCGATCAATATGTTCAGAATGCATTTTCGAATTTTATCATACTTCCTGAATGGCACCGCAGGCAGTTGTGTTTAGTGCAGGGCATGTCACT
>JBGSTD010000016.1:0-88235 GCA_041736675.1 Salaquimonas sp. | reverse complement strand
GCGGCTTGCGGGCGCCAACATGATTGTCGGCGTTGACATGAACAATGACAAGGAGGAATGGGGCCGCAAGTTTGGCATGACGCATTTTGTCAATCCGAAGGACCATGGCGACAATCTGGTCAATCATCTGGTTGAACTGACCAAGGGCGGCGCGGATTATTCGTTCGAATGTATCGGTAATACCAAGGTTATGAGGCAGGCATTGGAATGCTGCCACAAGGGCTGGGGTGAATCGATCATCATCGGTGTTGCGGGCGCTGGGCAGGAAATCTCCACGAGGCCATTCCAACTGGTGACGGGGCGTTCATGGCGCGGAACGGCTTTTGGTGGTGCGAGAGGCCGTACCGATGTGCCAAAAATCGTTGACTGGTACATGGACGGCAAGATCGACATTGATCCGATGATCACCCACATCCTGCCGCTTGAAGATATAAACAAGGGCTTTGACCTGATGCATGAGGGCAAAAGCATTCGTAGCGTAGTGGTATTTTAATCTGCAAGTCAGGTATTCTAGCCGACTTTATAGTAAAAAAGCGCGGGCACTGCCCGCGCTTTTATGTTTCAATACAACTGCAGCTTACTGATATTTGGTGATCAGTTCATCAGCCTGTTTGATCAACGCTTCTCCGTCGATGTTCTTTGTCTTCATGTCTGCAAGCCATTCCTCACGCACAGGGGCTGCTGCCTCTTTCCAGCGGGCAACTTCGGCTTCATCCAGAACGATGATGTTGTTTCCGGCTTTTTCCCCGATAGCGCGACCCGGTGCATCACCGGCCAGCATTTCATCGGCTGCAAGAACCGTCAGTTTGAGGCCAGACTCTTCGTCGATAATCTTTTTCAGATCATCGGGAAGTTTATTGTAACTGTCCCAATTCATCGCGGCGATAATGGTTGCTGTATAAAGAGCCTGGTCACCGGAAAACTCGGTGTGGTTTTTGACAAGTTCTGCAACCTTGATTGAAGGTGTGACTTCCCATGGAATGACAGTTCCGCTGATAACGCCTTTTGTCAGCGCTTCAGGGATTGCCGGCAGCGGCATGCCAACAGGCACTGCCTTCAGCTTGCTGAGCATGTTATTGATAACACGTGTCGGTCCGCGAACCTTCATGCCTTCAAGATCTTCAAGCTTGGTGATCGGATCCTTGGAGTGAATGAGGCCCGGACCATGCACCCATGCTCCCAGCATTTTCACTTCCTTGAACTCTTCGTTCTGAAGTTCATTTTCCACCAGTTCCCAATAGGCTTTGGATGTCGCAACAGAGCCGCGCATCATGAATGGCAATTCGAAAACTTCCGATTTTGGGAAACGGCCAGGCGTGTAGCCGACTACTGTCATGATGATGTCGGCAACGCCCTCGCGGGCCTGGTCGAAGAGTTCTGGTGGTTTGCCGCCAAGTGACATGGCGTCGAAATGCTCTATCTTGATGCGACCGCCGGAACGCTCTTCAATCGCTTTTGCCCACGGCTTTAGAATTTTTGCCGGAACAGTTGCCGGAGCCGGCAAAAACTGGTGAAGTTTCAGGGTGACCTCCTGCGAAAAGGCAGGCGCGATCAACCCGGCCAGTGAAAGTGAACCAGCAAGGCCGGCCAACATTGCACCCTTAATCAAATTCCTTCTAAACATGTATCCTTCCGATATTATGCAAGTATTCAGAGGGGCGAATATAGGTCCTGTGGATTTGTTGTAAAGGTCGAATAATTTCTTTCCCTGCTTTGGAGAAAATGACAAAACGCCATGGCGAGTCCTGATATGGCGTAGGCGGATGAAACTGTCTAACGTCTTCTGGAGCGCAAATTTGAGTGAATGTGAAGGAAAGTGTTTATGATTGAACCCAAACTGGTCCACTTTTGCGATCTTGATGTAGAATTAGGCAGTATTATTGAAATGGGTGAGGGCCGTGCGGGCCGCCGCCGTATCATTCCAATCATCGGTGGAAGTGTAAAAGGTCAATTAATCAACGGCAAAATTCTCAATATTGGGGCTGACTGGCAAACAATTTTTTCAGATGGTGTGGCTGAACTCGATACGCGCTACTCGTTTCAGACTCATGATGGAGCGGTGATTGAAATTACAAATTACGGTTTTCGTCATGGTCCGGCTGATGTTATTGCGGCGTTGGGACGGGGTGAGACAGTGGACCCGTCAAGCTATTACATGCGCACCCATGCGCGTCTTGAAACTGGCGATCCGCGGTACAAGTGGGTCAACTCGATGCTCTTTGTCGGAACCGGAATGCGGGAAGCCTCAAAGGTTAGGGTATCCCTTTTTCAGATCACCTGATGGTCAATAATGCAGGAAAACCTGAGAGATGAATAACCCTCACGAAACGAAGATTTATGTCGATGCTGATGCCTGTCCGGTCAAGGACGAAGTATTGAAGGTTGCAGAACGTTGCGGATTGAAGGTGATCTTTGTCGCCAATACCGGCCTTCGTCCTTCGCGGGATCCGATGGTCAAGATGATTACCGTTTCAGGGGCATTTGACGCTGCCGACGACTGGATTGTTGAAAATGCCAAGGCAGGCGATATTGCCGTGACAGCCGATGTTCCGCTGGCGGAGCGGTTGGTCAAGAACCGGGTGTTCGTGACAGCGCATAATGGAAAGCTTTTCACACCAGAAACCATCGGAATGCAAAGTGGGATGCGAAACTTCGGCCAGCATCTGCGTGAAGCCGGCGAAATAAAGGGATACAACCCTCCGTTCAGTGCGAAAGACCGTTCCAATTTTCTTCAAGCGCTCGATCGGCTTGTCGGACAAGCCAAGGCATTCAAGCTGTAACCCGCCAATTTAGAATAGCCGATGTTTATCCGATAAAGCGGATAGCTAACATTGACGTAAACGGAAGAAATCAGTATTGCCTAGTGCAGCGAATTTGTCCTGCATTGCTTCAGATTTTGGGACTGTCCAAATCCGGCATTTGCGTTACACTCATTAAAAACAGCCTGTCCGTGGGAGGAATAAATGGCCACCAAACCAACCAAGAAGCCTGTAGAAAAGGCAGCATCTGCAACGACAAAGGCGAAGGTATCCAAGCCTTCGGCTGCGGCGAAAGCCACTGATACAAAGAAACCTGTCGCTGCAAAAAAGGCGCCTGCAAAAGCCGCAACAGCCTCGCCTGCGAAAAAGGCCGCAGTTTCCAAATCTCCCTATGATGCCAAACCATGGCTTGCCTCATATCCGGCTGGCGTTCCTGCCGATATCGCACCGCTCAAATATAATTCGGTTGCCGAATTGCTCGAGAGTTCCTGCAGGAAATATGGCGACAAGCCTGCGTTCACCTGCATGGGGAAAACCATCAACTACACCCAATTGCATCAACAGTCCTCAGTGATTGGCGCGTGGTTGACAGCGCATGGTTTGAAAAAAGGTGATCGCGTTGCAATAATGATGCCGAACATCCTCCAGTTCCCTGTCGTCATGATGGGGATCCTTCGCGCAGGCTGTACGGTGGTGAACGTCAATCCGCTATATACGCCGCGCGAACTTGAGCACCAGTTGAAAGACAGCGGCGCCAAAGCGATCTTCATTCTCGAGAACTTTGCCCATACGCTGCAACAGGTCTATGCCAAGACTGATCTGAAGCATGTTGTTGTAACTTCGATGGGCGACCAGATGGGTGGGCTCAAGGGAGCGATTGTCAATCTTGTTGTCCGCAGGGTCAAGAAGATGGTGCCAAGCTGGTCCTTGCCTTCATATACTTCATATAAATCCCTGATCAGTGGAAATGGTGGTTCGTTCGCGACAGTCCAAACCGGGCACGATGATCTTGCTTTTCTGCAATATACAGGCGGAACAACCGGTGTTTCGAAGGGAGCGGCGCTTTCCAATGCCAATGTTCTTTCCAATGCCGAGCAGAATTCGCTTTGGGTGGAAGTTGCCTACCGGGCAAAAGGGCGGCCCGAAAACCTCACATATGTTTGCGCCTTGCCACTTTATCATATCTTCGCCCTCGTCATCAATGCGATCATGGGCATGGAGCAGGGCGGTCACAATGTGCTCATTCCAAACCCTCGGGACATTCCCGGCTTCATCAAGGAACTTGGCAAATGGGACTTCAATATTGTTCCGGGTTTGAATACCCTGTTCAATGGAATGATGAACAACGAGGACTTTGCCAAACTCAACTTCAAACATCTGCTGCTGACGCTGGGTGGCGGGATGGCCGTGCAGAGGCCCGTGGCTGAACGCTGGCAGAAGATCACCGGATGCAATATCCATGAAGGATATGGTCTGTCCGAAACTTCTCCTGTTGCGACATCGAACCCTTTTGACCAGACCGAGTTCAGCGGCATCATTGGCGTTCCAATTCCAGGAACCTCGATTGCCATTCGTGATGATGATGGAAAGAATTTGCCGCTGGGCGAAGTTGGCGAAATCTGCATCAAAGGCCCTCAAGTAATGACCGGTTACTGGAACAGGCCGGATGAGACTGCCAAAGTCATGACGAATGACGGGTATTTCAAATCCGGCGATATGGGCTTCATGGACGAGAAGGGTTTTACCAAGATCGTAGATCGCAAGAAGGACATGATATTGGTGTCCGGTTTCAACGTTTACCCGAACGAAGTTGAGGAAGTTGCTGCGAGCCACGAGGGAATTATTGAAGCGGCAGCAGTTGCTGTACCAGATGAAAATTCCGGTGAGGCAGTGAAACTCTTCGTTGTTCTGAAAGACAAGTCATTGACCGAGCAGGATGTGAAGGATTGGTGTGCGACAAGTCTAACGAACTACAAACGTCCTAAATATATCGTGTTCAAGGATGAATTGCCAAAAACCAATGTCGGCAAGATCCTGCGCCGGGAATTGCGGGACTAGTCACCAAAATTGGCGGTGTACGTTGATGACGCAATCTGGGTCTGGAAAGATCGCAAATGGTGCCATCTAATGGCTGACAGCGAGGCGGAACTTCACCGCTTCGCACATAGGCTTGGTCTGCATCTGTCTTCTTACCAAGGGCCGCCAAAAACCTCTGCGCCGCATTACGACATTACCGGCTTTGAACGCAATCGTGCCATCAGGCTTGGCGCAATTGCTGTAGGTCGGCGTGAAATTGTGGAACATTACCGGCGCGTTCGAATTCCTGGAATGAGCCGCAGGTCAATGTGAAAGGATTGAAGCTCGCGCCTCAATCCTGACTTCTCAAGCTTCATTGCACCTTTAGTGGCACGCTGGCAGCAATTACCCGTCCGCCGCCGCCTTCAATGACATAGCGGATCAGATAATCCCCTGGCTCGTTTGGCGTTTTCATCACTGAAATACCATCCTCGGCATTTACAGTGTAGGCAAAGGCCAGTTCGCCATCGGCCGCGGTCTGGCCGACTGGAACGATATCGAGATAATCGCCTGAACCATTCGGGCCGGTCCATTTCACTTCGATATCGGTTTGCATAGCTGCTATTCCGCTTGTTTCCAATTTTATGTCAGCTGGCAATACAGTCAAAGGCTTTGACAGGATCGAGCGGCGACCTCCGGCAGCTTCCAACACATATCTGATCTGATACCGGCCAACTTTGCCGGGTGTGTTGAGTATTACCGTATTTCCTTCATTTGCGCTGGATACATAAGCATAGGCAAGCTCGTTGTTGAATTCCTTGTACCCCTCGGGAACGATGTCGATGTAATGACCATCTGAAACCGGTCCCTTGAAAGTCAAATCCAGATCTTTGCCCGCCATGATTTCTGCCGCGAAGGAAAGTTCTGCAAGAGCAGCTTTCACCATCAGGGTTTTTGATATCAATGCGCGTCTGCCGCCTGGAGCCTCCAGAACATAACGGACCTGATACACACCTTCTTTTCCAGGAACGTTGAGTTTTACCACATTCCCTTCTTCTGCCTTGGCGACATAAGCATAGGCCAGTTCATTCGAAAATTTTGCGTAATTTTCCGGAACAATATCAATATAGTGCTGGCCATCCACCGGGCCCTTGAATTTGACTTCGAGCGAGTTGCCCGCCTCGACTTCACCGGTAAAATCCAGTTCTGCTTCTGCTGCAGCCACCTTCAGGGGTGCGCTTGTCAGCATGCGGCGGCCATCACCACCCTCAGTGACATATCTCACTATATAGTCGCCCAGTTTTCCAGGTGCGCGCATTTGGGCCGGATTGCCTTTTTCAACGTAGGAATATGACAGTTCTCCGCTGAATTTTTTAATGTCGTCAGGCAATACGATATCAATGTAATCGCCCTTGTTCAGAGGCCCGGTAAAACCAACAGTGACCCGGTCGGCGGCAATCGCATCACCGGAAACCTGAAGACTGGCGGCTGCGTCAATGATCGTTATGGGCGATCTTCCGATGATACTTGGACCACTCTTGCCCACATGAACATAACGCAATTCATACTGGCCGGGATTTTTGGGAGCGCGCAATTCTGAAGGCGGCGAATTGCGTGTATAGAAAGAGGACACACTTCCAGCGGTGCCTCTTTCTCCTAGCGGTGCAATGTCCACATAATCATTCTTTTCTGATGGACCGCTCCACTCAACTGCAAAGAACTGGCCAATGGCTGGGGTTCCCTTGTGGGTGACAGTCGCCTCCAGTTTTGGTTCCGGCGCGGGCGTAGGCTCGGGTTTGGGTGCTGGTGCCTTGGCGATGGTTTGTGTCATCGCCTCCTTGAGGGCAGAGCTGTCATTTGCCTCGATGAAAATGCCCCCGGTATTTTCAGCAATACAGGCAATCTGTTTGCCTTCGCCTTCCTTAAGCCCGAAGCCGACCACATGTGTTGTAAAATCTATGCCCGACTTCTCGAGTTCTGTTGCCAGTGCACACGGATCAGCGTTGCAGGTTTCAAGGCCGTCCGTGATCAAGATAATGGTTGCCTTGTCCTCGGTGTAACGCAGGGCTTCCGCCCCTTGGCGAACAGCGGCGGAAAGTGGGGTTTTTCCAAGAAAACGCATATTTGATGCTGCTTTAGTGATTGCGTCGCCTGCACCTTTTGCCGGAGAAACGATCATTTCAATGTCATTGCACTCACCCTTTTTGCGATGACCATAAGCCATCAATCCAATCTCTTTGTCGGCAGAAAGCGTTGGCAGAACTTCGCTCAAGGTCTGGCGGGCAATATCCAGCTTTGGAATTCCGTCAATCTGCCCCCACATGGAACCCGAACCATCGAGAATGATCAGGGTCCGCTCGTCAGCTTTGGCGGCGGTAAAAAGAAGTGTATGGGCAAGCGCAGATAGAAATGCTGCGCCAAAAATAATCTGGCGTTTCATGTGTAAATTTTCCAGTCTAAGGCCCCGATTCAGTTTACGAATTTCTGGTCCAATAGCAAGACAGGTTCTCCAAATGATCATTGGAAATCCGGACTTGGTTGATTGCCAGTCTCTTGATTCACAAATAGAAAGCCGTCTCAAAGAAAAAGCCCGGCTGCTATCGCCGGGCTTTCTCACTGAATTAAATCATGTCAGTTTCAGGCAATTATACCACCATCGTCGCGGCGAACCGCGATGATTGCCGAGCGCGGAACGCTGTCACCGCCATCAGGCCAATGCGAGTTGCCTGCATCTCCCGGATGCTGGATGCCGACAAAAGCGGTACGCCTGTCTGATGACCAGGTGATGCCGGTTACTTCGCAATCCCTTGGGCCAACCAGAAATCTCTCGATCGCACCAGTCTGGGTATCGCCAACCAGCATCTGGTTGTTTCCCTGTCCGGCAAAATCGCCCTCGTTGGAATCATTGCCATCGGTTTGAATCCACAGAAATCCGTTCTCATCAAAGCGAAGGCCGTCCGGCGAGTTGAACATGTTAAACGAATTGACATTGGCGGAGCCGGCATTGGCATCTGAATGAACCACCGGATTGCCGGCAAGAGCAAAAATGTTCCATGCAAAACCGTTGGATGAGTGGTCTCCGTTGTCCGGTATCCAGCGAACGATTTGGCCATACTCATTGCCAACGCGAGGATTTGGACCATTGACTGAAGCATCATCACCGCCGGCATTTGGCTTGATACCACGGTTCTTGTTGTTGGTCAGAGCAACATAGGCCTCAACCTTTTTTGGATTTGCGGCTACCCACTCCGGCCGATCCATTGTGGTTGCGCCGACAGCAGAAGCAGCCTGGCGGGTATGGATACAGATTTCCGCCTGTGATGCCATTTTCGTAGTGGCGGCGGTTAGTTCAATCCATTCACCGCGCAAGTCATCGCTGAACTTGGCAACGTACAATTTGCCGTTTTCCAGCAGGCTGGAGTTGTCGCCGTTCAGCGAGTATTTTGCGTCCGAAACATAGCGGTAGAGGAATTCGCCGCGTTCATCGTCACCAAGATAGACCACCACATGGCCATTAGCGGCAATCACAACTTCAGCGTTTTCATGTTTGAAACGGCCAAGGGCAGTTAGCTTGCGTGGTTTGGAGTCCGGATTGAACGGATCGATTTCGACCACATAGCCGGCCCGGTTTGCCTCGTTTGGATGCTTGGAAATGTCAAAGCGTTCGTTAATGCTGGCCCATCCATAACCCCAGTCCTTCGAAGAAATGCCGTAGCGCTTGAGTTCTGCCGAGACCTCGTGTTTTTCGTCAGCGGCAGAGAAATAACCGTTGAAGTTTTCTTCACAGGCAAGATAAGTGCCCCATGGCGTACGGCCATTACCGCAATTGTTCCAGGTGCCTTTGACGGTTTCGCCAGCCTGGTCAAAAGCGGTCTTCATCAGGTCGTGGCCCTTTGCCGGACCGGTGATGTCCATCTCGGTTTCAGGGGTGATACGGCGGTTGAACGGACTGTCTTTGACGATTGACCATTTGCCTTCATTGCTGGCGATTTCCATGACAGTGACGCCATGGGCCAGCATGCCTTTTTTGACGTCATCGGCATCGGCGAATTTTCCCTCGGGGCGATTGCCCCAGATGACGTTGGTGTTGGTATATTCATTGTTGACGACAAAGATGGATTTTCCATCGATTTCAAAAATGTCCATGCCGTCATTGTTATCGCCGACGGTCAGAGCCTGGCTTTCGGCATTGCCGCGTGTGGCTTGGTCAAATTCCGGACTGTTGCTCCAGAGCGGATCACCCCATTTGGCGAGAACCTGCCAGTTGAAGCCTTCCGGAACCGTGATTGTATCCAGTGCATTGGCAGCCACCGGCTTAAAGCCGAAGCGCCCGGCAGCATGGGCCTGACCCAATCCGAGAGGAGAAACGCTGGTCAAAAATGTCCCCGCACCAAAGGCAAGGACGCCGCACATGAAGCCACGGCGGGAAATAGCGGTTTCCACCACTGTGTCAAAACCGGTTGTCTCTGGGGCAGGGTTGATCTGCTCATCAATTTCGTCAAATGAAAGTATTTGGTCTGTCATCACGATGTCCTTTTGAAAGTGTCAGCGATGGCGAATTTTTCGGCCATGAAGTTGTCGCTAACACTCCCATGTGACGACGAGGTTTCAGATTTCTGACAATCCGGTGACAGTCGACAGTGGCAGTATTTTCTGTAGGGCCAAGGTGTTGCAAGTATATACTTTTGCTAAAAACCAATGGGTATTTGAGTATCAACGTCCGGGCGAAAGGGGACTGAACCCGATTGTGCCCGGACGCTAGTCACTATTCGGCCGGTACAGCCTCTGCCGGTTTTACAACCCGTTGCGGATTGTTGAACTGGGACATCAGCTCCGTGCGAGCTTTCGCCACCTTTTCGACGGCCTTTTCCTTTACTACGCCATAGCCCCTGATCTCATCCGGCAGGCGGGCAAGGGCAACAGCGAAGGGATGGCTCTGCTCATTCAGTTTCGCCAGCAATTGGTCGATCAGTGCCTCATAGTCGCTGATCAATTGGCGTTCCATCTTGCGTTCTTCGCTGTAACCGAAGATATCGAAACGGGTACCGCGCAAGCTTTTCATCGCGGCCAATAGCTTGAAGCCGGTCATCATCCACGGGCCAAAGGTCCGCTTTCTCGGGCGTCCGTTTGGAAGCATTTCACCTTTGAAAATCGGAGGCGCAAGATTGAACGTCATTTTGATGTTGCCATCAAAGGTCTCCTTCATCTGCTTTTCAAATTCGCCATTGGTGTAAAGGCGGGCGACTTCATACTCGTCCTTATAGGCCAGAAGTTTGAAATAAAAGCGTGCCACAGCATTGGTCAGATCCCGTTTCTTGCCAAGTTTGGCTTCTGCTTCCTCCACCTTCGCCACCATATCCGTGTAGCGTTTTGCGAGTGCCGCATTTTGATATCCGGTCAGGAATTTGGTGCGGCGTTCGATCATCTGCGGCAGGGTTTCAGGCTCTTTCTTGAGCATGTTGTTGTCAGCCATCAACTGCATGGCTTCCTCGGGTTTTACCGCAATGCGACGGCCCCAATTGAAGGCCAGCTTGTTGGCGGCAACAGCAACACCATTCAGTTCGATAGCTTTCATCAAAGCTTCAACACCCACAGGCAGATTGCCTTTCTGGCAAGCGTAACCGAGCATCATGATATTGGTTGCAATTGCATCGCCGCAAACCAGTTCGGCAAACTTCGTGAAGTCAACCTTTTCCGGGTTCTTTGCAACGCCTTTGCCGATTGCGTCGATCACTGCACTTTCGCGGAAATCGAAATCGCGGTTGAAAACGAAACTGGATACAGGAGTAAGGTGCGTATTCAGAATAGCCTTGGTGCGGTCTGCGGAAAACAGATTGATTGGCCCCTTATCGGAGGCGACGACCGTGTCTGCCGCCATCAAAAGATCTGCTTCGCCAGGAGGGATCTGCGCCGATGCCACCATCTCGGGAGATTTGGAAATGCGCACATGCGAGAGCACTGCACCGCCCTTTTGGGCAAGGCCGGAAACGTCTTGTATAAGCGCCGCTTTGCCTTCCATATGGGCGGCCATGCCGAGGATTGCGCCAATCGTCAATACGCCTGTGCCGCCAACACCTGTAATCGCAATATTGTAGCTTTCATCGCCAAGGGCGACTTGGTCGGGTTCGGCAATTGCCTCATTTGAAAGAACCGGCAATTGGCGTTTCTTCAACGTTGCTCCTTCGACTGTTACAAAGGAAGGGCAAAAGCCGTTGACGCACGAAAAATCCTTGTTGCAGGTTGACTGGTTGATCTGGCGCTTGCGGCCAAAGTCAGTTTCCAGCGGTTCGATGGAAATACAGTTGGATTGCACAGAGCAGTCGCCGCAACCCTCGCAGACGAGCGGATTGATAATAACGCGTTTGTCCGGGTCCACCATGGTGCCGCGTTTGCGGCGTCGGCGCTTTTCTGTGGCGCAGGTTTGATCATAGATGATCGCCGTGCATCCTTCGACCTCGCGCAGATGTTTTTGCACGTCGTCAAGATAGTCGCGATGCCTGATTTGGATACCTTTTGGCAGATCGGCCAGATTGTATTTCTCAATTTCGTCCGAGACCAGCCAGAGTTCCTTCACGCCTTCAGCCATAAGTTGGGCTGCAAGATCGGGAACCCGCAAGGTTCCGTCAATCTGCTGTCCACCGGTCATTGCAACGGCATCATTGTACAATACCTTGTAGGTGATGTTGGCTTTCGAGGCGATCGCCTGGCGAATAGCCATGGCACCGGAATGGAAATAGGTTCCATCGCCCAAATTGGCGAAGATGTGCTTTTCTGTGGTGAAATGGCGTGTGCCTGTCCAGGGAACGCCTTCCCCGCCCATATGGGTGTAGGTTTCAGTGCTGCGGTCCATCCAAAGGCTCATGAAGTGGCAGCCGATACCAGCGAAGGCGCGGCTGCCATCCGGGACCTTGGTGGACGTATTGTGCGGGCAACCGGAACAAAAGTGGGCAACACGGGCAACCGGCGCTATGTGGGTGAGCTTCTGATTGTGGCGCTGCTCGTAATAGTCCAGCTTTTCCTTCAAGCGTTTTTTCAGATCAGCAGGCAGATCGAAATTGATCAGGCGCGATGCGATGACCCTCAGAGCCACACCAGCGGTTATGTCCTCGTTCATCTTGAGAATGTGTTTGCCTTCGTGGTCGAACTTGCCGACAATTCGCGGACGCACATCCGCGCGCCAGTTGAACAATTGCTGCTTTATCTGGTGCTCGATGACTTCGCGGCGCTCCTCGACAACCAGAACCTCTTCGAGACCCTCGGAAAAGTGGCGTACACCCTCGGGCTCAAGCGGCCAGGGCATACGCACCTTGTAGAGACGAAGGCCGATCTTGTCGGCGGTTTTTTCGTCAATGCCGAGATGGCGCAGCGCCTCGCGGACATTTTCATAAGCCTTGCCAGACGAGATGATACCAAAGCGCGGCTTGCGAGAATCCATCGCCATGTAGTCGATCCGGTTTGCCCGGGCAAAGGCAATTGCTGCATAGGCCTTGTATTCCTGCAGCCGTTCGTCCTGAGCGAGAATGCCGTCGGGCCAGCGGATGTTGAGACCGCCCTCGGGCATTTCGAAATCATTCGGCAGGGCAAACTGGCGGTGCTCTCCGGCAAGGTCAACCACGCCCGTTGTTTCGATCGTGTCAGAGATAACCTTGTAGCCTACCCACAAACCCGAATAGCGGCTCATGGCGATGCCGATCAGGCCAAGCTCGGTGAACTCCTGAACGCTGGAAGGATAAAGAACCGGCATGATGGCCGCCATGAAGGCATGGTCAGACTGGTGGGCAACGGTTGAGGATTTCGCGCTATGATCATCGCCTGTAATTGCCAAAACGCCGCCATGAGCGGAAGTTCCAAATGAGTTGGCATGTTTGAATACGTCGCCGCAGCGGTCGACGCCCGGTCCCTTGCCGTACCACATTCCCATGACACCATCCTTGGTGGCGCCGGGGGAAAGTGAAATCTGCTGGGTGCCCCAAACAGCGGTTGCCGCGAGGTCCTCATTGACACCCGGCTGGAACACCACACCTTCCTCTGCAAGGTGCTTGCGGGCAGCCTGAAGGGCAAAATCGAAACCACCAACAGGTGAACCGCGGTATCCGGAAATGAATGCACCGGTGTTGAGACCCGCTGCTCGGTCGCGGCGCATTTGCACCAGTGGCAGGCGAACCAGCGCCTGCGTGCCGTTCATATAAACCTTACCTTCGCTGGCGGTGTATTTGTCATCGAGGGTGATGGCGGTTTCGGGGTTAAACTCCGATTTTGATACGCCCATTATTCAAATCTCCTCGCTGGCCAGAATCAGTCAGCGATGATCGCGTTCGATTCTGAAAATTATTATCTATTCAATAGTATGGCGCACTTTTCATGAAACCCAAATTCAAATAATCGGTATGTCAGTTTGGTTTATGGATTTTCAATCTCAAAATTGGCTTGTTGTTAGGATAAAATATGCGATTATAAATGCCGCAATGCAGCAAACCCTCAAAGTTTTTCAGATCGGAAGGTTGGTCGTGTTCTTGATTTCATTCAGGGCAAAATGGGAGTTCATCAGTCCAACATTTGGAAGCTTCAGCAATTTGCCCTTTACGGCGCGTTCATAGTCGCGCACCGATGGCACTACCACGCGCAACAGGTAGTCAAATTCTCCGCTCATCGTATAACATTGAAGTATTTCGGGGATGGTTTTTGTTGCCGCTTCGAACCTTTCCAGAACTTCGGCGGAATGGGTGTCGAGCCGGACAAAAACGAAAATGGAAACATCAAGTTCCGCTTTCTCGGGATCAAGGAGCCATACACGCCCTTTGAGCAGACCACTTTCCTGCATCTTCCTGATCCGCCGCCAGCACGGGGTATGCGAAAGTCCGACGCGTTCGCCTATATCCTGTATATTGATCTCAGGCTCGGATTGCAAAATACGCAGGATTTTTAGATCGGTTTCGTCGAGTTGTCCTGTTTTCATAAGATGACAATAGCGGAAATAGAGCCGATTGGGGAGGGGTGCCTGCTGAGATTTTGGTGAAGGTTTTCCCGATGTGCGAAGTCAATTGTAGCTGTATAGTGGAAGTACCCTATTGATGGAGATTGTTGCATGCCGGATTTTCACATACTTATGAGTTTTTTGATTGCGACCGGTATTTTTGCATACATTCCAGGCCCCGCAATGCTCTACGCTACCGCCCAGACACTGGCCCGTGGCAAACGGGCAGGATGGTTTGCCGCTCTCGGCATTCACATTGGTGGATATGTCCATGTGTTTGCTGCTGCAATGGGTCTCGCAATTCTTTTCAAAGCCATACCGACACTGTACTTTGTGTTCAAAATTGCAGGTGCCGCCTATCTGTTCTGGCTCGGTTATAAAATGCTTGCAAAGGATACCAAGGCGACGATTTCCGGATTGAAAATCAATGAGAAAAGCCCGTTGCAGGCATTTTGGGAAAGCGTCACGGTTGAGGCGCTCAATCCAAAGACAGCCATTTTCTTTCTGGCTTTTTTACCGCAGTTCACAGATCCCCTGGCATCCTTTCCGATCTGGTTGCAAATGCTCATTCTTGGCACCATCGTCAACATGGTTTTTTCATCTGCCGATGTTGTTTGCGTTCTACTTGCTGACAGGATTTCGGTATTTTTGCGTAATTCCCGCCATGCTGGCAAATTTGCGCAAAAACTGGGAGGCAGTATATTGATTGCCCTCGGTTTGAACATTGCGCTAAATCGTCAATAAGGCGTTTGAGACATTTTTGGGTTACCTTGTTTCAAACTCCATTTGACCGAATTTCAAAGTATCAAATATTGGTGTAAGGTGTTGCTTTCAGGTGCATGATAGACCCGTTTTATGGAGAACCGTATTATGGCAGCAAACAATCCTGTAATCCTGGTCGGAACCACCAAGGGTGCCTTTTTGATATGCGACAAGGCAGATGCAAAAGGCATCTCTGTCGAGGGGCCGTTTTGTGAAGGCTGGCCGATCAACCATGTTGTCGGTGATCCTGAAAGCGGGATGATCTGGGCAGGCGGCGGTGGTGACTTTCATGGGGCGGGCATCTGGCGCTCATCTGATCAGGGCAAAAGCTGGGAATTGACCCGATTGACCAAGGGAACGATGGATGAATGGGCTGCAAATGATCCCGATTTTGCAAAAATGATGAACTGGTCGCCGGAGCCATTGCCGTTTGGCAATGAATTCTCGCAAGTCTGGTCGTTAGGATTTTTTCATGGAGTGCTTTATGCAGGCACCAAACCGGCAACTCTTCTCAGGAGCAAGGATCTTGGCAAGACCTGGGAGAAGATCGAGGCTTTGACCAATCATCCGTCAGCTGAAAGCTGGAATGGCGGTGCCGCCGGTCTTGTGCTGCACACCATTGTTTCCGATCCGGCGGATGCTGACAAACTGTGGATTGCCATTTCCGCCGCCGGTGTCTTTGCCACCGAGGATGGCGGAAAAAGCTGGGACCGGCGCAACCGTCTTTCCAATGCCGAGGCATGTGGTCATCACGATCATCCTGCCGCGCCGCGTGATGGAGAAACCGGGCACTGCGTGCACAACATGATGCGCGCATCGGGCAACAAGGATGTTTTATACCAGCAAAACCATCACGGGGTTTGGCGATCAGCCGACGGCGGACGCAGTTGGGATGACATCACTGACGGTCTTCCTTCGACATTTGGTTTCCCCATTCGCGTTCACCCGCGAGATCCTGATACCATTTGGACGTTGCCTCTCAACGGCGACTCGGCGGGCCGCTATCCGCCGGATGCAGCGGCGGCAGTATGGCGCTCGCGCGATGGTGGGAAAAACTGGCAGGCAATGCGAAACGGGCTACCGCAGGAAAACTGCTTTTTCACGGTTTTACGCCAGGCGATGGCAGGCGACCGGCGTGAACCGGCGGGTATCTATTTTGGCACCAATAGCGGTTCGGTTTATGCAAGCCGCGATGAAGGCGAAAACTGGCAGGAAGTCGCCCGCCACTTGCCTACAATCCTGGCTGTCGAAACGCTCGATCGCGGTTGAGGGTTTTCTGACTGATCGAACCTGCCTGATTCTTTTCATTTCTGGTCCGATGAATGATATCTTGGCCTCAAATGCTGACTTGTGATCAGTCAGTGTTTTCGCTTTCCTGCGATACTGACCAAATATTAGGTACGTCTGGTTGACTTGGGGCGTGAATACGGACCGGTAAACGTTGCAGATTGATTTATATCAATGACTATAAATATACGCGCTGTCATGGACAGGCTGCGTGTTACCTTCCATTTGCCATCACATCAAAACGGAGGAAAAAGTTTGAGCCTTGATCGTAGAAAGTTTCTGGGACTGACATTGGGATTGCCGGCTGGCCTGTCTACTCTGCCACTGGCTAAATCCAATAGCCCTGCGCATGCGCAAGCGGTCAAGACCTCGGCTTCAATTGTAATTATCGGTGCGGGTGCAGGCGGTACAGCGCTTGCCAACCGTCTGGTGTCGCGGCTGCAGGGTGCCACGATTACAATTATCGATCCGCGCGAGGAGCATCTGTATCAACCAGGACTTTCGCTGGTTGCAGCAGGTTTGAAACCGGCTGGTTATGTGGTTTCACGCACGACGGACTGGTTGCCGAAAGGCATAAAACTGATCGCAGAAAGCGCAGTGGAAATTGATCCCGATGCCAGATCCGTGCGCACAAGTGGCGGCCAGACGATCAACTACGATTTTCTTGTTGTTGCGCCCGGCCTTGTGCTGGACCATGATGCGATTGAAGGCTTTTCTCTTGATATGGTGGGAAAGAACGGGATCGGTTCACTTTATGCAGGACCGCAATATGCTGAGCGCACTTGGGAAGCTGCTTCGAGATTTGCTGATGAGGGTGGAACAGGAGTGTTTACCCGCCCAGCAACTGAAATGAAATGCGCCGGTGCACCGCTCAAACATACCTTTCTGATTGACGACATAGCCAAACGACGCGGCAATGCCAGCAAGACGAATATTATTTATGCCAACAACTCACAAGCTTTGTTCGGCGTTCCGATTGTCGCTGAAAAAGTCCGGATGTTGTTTGAGGATCGAGGAATCAAACCGGCGTTTTCCCATGTGTTGAAGCGCATCGAGCCGGGAACCAAGCGAGCGTTCTTCGAAACTCCCGAAGGTCTGGCTGAGCTGCCTTATGATTATCTTCACGTCATTCCGCCCCAGCGTGCGCCGGAAGTCATTCGCCAATCAGGTTTGAGTTGGGCGGACAAGTGGATGGATCAGGGCTGGGTTGAGGTCGACATGCATACGCTCCGGCATCTTCGCTATGACAATGTGTTCGCACTTGGAGATGTCGCCGGTGTTCCCAAAGGAAAAACTGCCGCCAGTGTGAAATGGCAGGTGCCGGTGATCGAGGACCATCTGGTCGCCGCAATCAGTGGCAATATCGGTACACAAAGTTATAACGGATATACCTCCTGCCCAATGATTACACGGATCGGCAGGGCGATGCTGGTTGAGTTTGACTACAACAACAATCTTGTTCCTTCGTTTCCGGGAATTATAGCTCCACTGGAAGAATTGTGGATCAGTTGGCTGATGAAGGAACTTGCGCTAAAACCAACCTACAATGCCATGTTGCGCGGCGAAGCCTGAGGAGGCATCCATGAAAGACCTCACATTATCCACCCTTGTTGCAGTCTTTGAAGAAATGTTTGGCTTTGGGCTATTCTGGTTTCTGGTCTTTTTCGCTGCAGTAGTCATAGCGGGCTATCTGTACGTCTTGATACGTGACAGGACCATGTCCATGAAAAAGTTTCTCTGGGCTCAATTGTCCATGCCTTTTGGAGCAATAGCTGCAATCCTGTTTGTGCTTTGGATCACCAATTCGAAACTTTCGGATCTTGGCGGACCCATTGATCTCATCGTGTTTTTGGCGATTGGGACAATGGGGGCCATAGGCATTTCGATCCTAGTGTATACGGTGGAGTCGATTTTCTGGCCAATGGAAAAGCGGGCGCATAGAAAAGGGATATAGTGGCGTCAAATCCTGGGGCATATTCCCAATTTGTAAATCTGTCCATTTGGGTTCGACCCTTGAATGCCTTCCTTGCGGGGTGTATTGGATAGCCACGAGCCCCCCAACACTGAAATACTGATCATGACCCGATATCTTGTTGCCGCCCTTTATAAATTTGTCCGTCTTGAAGACTTCAAGGACCTGCAAGCGCCATTGTTGAAGGTCTGCAAGTCCAATCAGGTGATGGGGACCATTCTTCTGGCACGTGAAGGTATCAACGGCACGATTGCCGGGCCGCAAGCTGGTATTCATGCCGTGCTCGACTGGATACGCGGCGCGCCGATTACAAAGGGCAGAATTGCTGATCTCGAACACAAGGAAAGCTGGGCTGAGGGCGAAAATCCGTTTCACCGCATGAAAGTACGCCTGAAGAAAGAGATCGTCACCATCGGCATTCCTGAAGTCGATCCAAATGACGAGGTGGGACAATATGTTGAGCCGCAGGACTGGAACGAACTGATCAGTGATCCCGAAGTTGTGTTGATCGACACACGCAATGACTATGAGGTTTCAATTGGTACCTTCAAAGGCGCAATTGATCCCAGGACGGTAACCTTTCGCGAATTTCCCCAATGGGTGCGCGAGCAGGAGCGCCTTCACAACAAACCGAAAATCGCGATGTTTTGCACCGGCGGTATTCGCTGTGAAAAGGCATCCTCCTTCATGATCAAGGAGGGTTTTGAAGAGGTCTATCATCTCAAGGGCGGGATTTTGAAGTATCTTGAAACAGTGCCCGAAGAAGAGAGTTTGTGGGAAGGTGAGTGTTTTGTTTTTGATAACCGGGTATCGGTCGGACATGGATTGAAGCCGGGCCCTTATGACCTTTGCCATGCATGCCGCCATCCGATCAGTGAAGAGGACAAGAAGTCTGACCTTTATGTGGAAGGCATTTCCTGTCCCAATTGCCATGATACGATGAGTGACGAACAGCGTGAACGCTTTGCCCAACGGCAGAAACAGATTGCGCTTGCCAAAATACGGGGGTTTGAACATATCGCCGCGGACCAGCAAGTCCAACGCGAGGCAAAGCGGGCGGCGCGTGCCGAACAGATCGAAAAAAGCAGACGCGGCGAAAACGCCTGATCCGGTAGTTTGCGGAATAAACGAAACTGTTTCTCGTGTGTTTGCACAGTACTTCGGTCTTCATCTTTCGACGTTGTTTGCAAAGACTGATCCATACCTTGTTCCTGACGCATTTCGATTTTACGATTTTTTCTGGCTATGGGAATCGTCCACGATGCCGCGGAGGGAAAATAATGTTAAAGAAATTATTTCGCATACATTTATCAAATGCATTCGGGATTGATGCTGAAAGCAACGATATTGCAGCGTCGCGGCGTATGTTTCTCGGTTTGGGTATTGGTGCCATAGCCACCGTTATTATCGGGAAGTCTGGTTTCGTTTCCGATGCGATTGCCGCACCCGGTGTGATTGCTCCAGTGCCTTCAGGTACTTCGGATGTTGAACTGGTCCAAAGTTGGAGAGATCGCGAGCGGCGGCGTGAAGACAGACGTGACGACCGCCGTGGCAGAAGGATGAGCCGGCGAGAAGTTGAAAGACGCTGCTGGAACGATTGGCGGTTCAGACGTGAGAATAGAGACCTGTGCCGCTGGATATCCAGACGAGAAAACCGTCGGCGCCAGGACTGCGTCAGGATTGGACCATTGACGATCTGCGACTAGCCATGAAAGGTGCTCCGGGGCAGTAAAGCGGTTTGCAGCGATGCCGCCCGGGAGTATACAATTGCAGAATATCCAGATTGTTGCCAGTATTGAAAAATAAATTGCCGATCCTCTATTCTTTCCGCCGTTGCCCCTATGCGATGCGCGCGCGGCTGGCAATTTGCGCCAGCAGAGCAAAGATCGAATTGCGCGAGATTGTATTGCGTGACAAGCCTGCAGAAATGCTTGAGGCAAGTCCCAAGGGAACAGTGCCCGTGCTGCTTCTGCCAGATGGCAGGGTGTTGGAAGAAAGCCTTGATGTGATGAAGTGGGCACTGGGGGAAGGTGATCCCGAGGGTTGGCTGGATCTTACGGAAATGCAGTTGGAGGATTTGAGCCACTTGATCAGTTCTCTAGATGGTCCGTTCAAATCTGCCCTCGACACGTACAAGTATGAATTTCGGTTCAACGGCGAGATTGCGCGCGGGCATCGTGATCTTGCTATGCCGTTTCTTGAGATGCTGAATGAGAAGCTGGGTATAAGGCCAAATCTGTTTGGCGATCGCTTCTCATTTGCCGATGCGGCATGCCTGCCGTTTATCCGGCAGTTTGCCCATGTCGATGAAGAGTGGTTTAGGGCTCAGGATTGGCCTCATCTTGTCCGCTGGCTGGACAGGTTTTTGAACTCCGGGCGATTTGCCGCAATTATGGAAAAATATCCCCGCTGGCAAAAAGGTGAAGATGGCATCATATTTGGCGGGTGACCGTTATTTCGTATGGCATATTCCCACCGGTTGTTATTGGTCTATATAGGATCAACTGCGAATCTTTTTCAAATGAGATCATTTTGAAACTAAAGACGTTTATTACCTTTTTCATGATCGTGCTTGTTGTTGGTTGCACTTCATCGCCAGTCGATGTGCTGGATATCCGCCCGTCGGTTACCAATCCACGTTACGGTGACAATGACCCCCATGAGTGGCTTGGCCGCAAACCCTGGGATTATCCCGTTCATGGCATAGATGTTGCAAAATACCAGAACGAGGTTGACTGGCAAAAGGCAAAGCAGGCCGGGATTTCATTTGCTTTTATCAAGGCGACTGAAGGTGGCGACCGGTTCGATGACAGATTTACCCAGAACTGGAATGCAACACAGCGCGCAGGTATTCCGCGAGGAGCCTATCATTTTTTCTATTTCTGCCGTCCAGCCTTTGAGCAGGCGATCTGGTTCATCAAACATGTGCCGAAAGAAAAGGGCGCTTTGCCGCCCGTCCTCGACATGGAATGGAATGACAAATCACCAAGCTGCAAATTCCGTCCGGATCCGGCGAGCGTGCGCCGTGAGATGGGAGTTTTTCTTAGTCGCATGAAGAGCCATTATGGTCAGACCCCGATTGTTTACACCACAGTCGATTTTTATCGGGACAACCAGCTTGGTCAAATACGCGGTGTCGATTTCTGGCTTCGCTCGGTTGCTGATCACCCCTCAAACATTTATCCAGGCCAAGAATGGACCTTCTGGCAGTATACTGGAACAGGGCAGGTTCCAGGCATCAGGGGAGACACGGATATCAATGTTTTTCGCGGCAGTGTTTCGCAATGGCGCGAATGGGTGCAAAAGGCGATCCGGTAGTTCCGGTTATTTGCCCCGTCCTTTCATTATGAAGCCGAGAAAGTTCAGCAAAATCTGTGCCGCCAGAAATGCTGTTGATCCGGTATGGTCATAATCTGGAGCAACTTCAACCAGATCGATACCGATGACATCGCCCTGTTTTGAAATCAGCTGCAAAAGTTCGAGGATTTCATAATAAGTAAATCCTCCATGCGAAGGGGTTCCGGTTCCCGGGGCAATCGAGGGGTCAAATCCGTCGATGTCAATTGTTACATAATAGCGCTGGCGCTTTTCAGGCGAACTTTTTGGTATTCTTGCCGCGACAGCTTCAACCCCGAGCTTGCGGAATTGGCGCACCGACAAGATATCAGATCCCATTGCTCTCGCCGCATCGTAGCCGTCCTTGGCAGTCGATGAGACATTTCGAATGCCGATCTGGCTTAGTCCGGTGACATAATCCTGTTCTGCGGCGCGGCGCATCGGGTTGCCGTGACCGTTGCGGACGCCGTGGCGCTCGTCGACAAAATCAAGATGTGCATCGATCTGGATCAGGTGGAAAGGTTCCTCATCAGAGAAAGCCCTGATGCAGGGTATATTGATCGAATGATCGCCTCCGAGCACGACCGGGATTGTCCCTGCAGCCAGCGCTTTTCGCACCGCAAACTCAATATTGTCATGACTCTTTTCCGTATTGGTGTGGACGATATCGGCATCGCCCATGTCAACAATTCTTACCGTTGATGGCAGGTATACCGCATCGTCCTCATGATCATAAGCGCCTGCGTGTCCAAATGAAAAAAGGGTTGAAGCTTCGCGAATACTGCGCGGACCAAAGCGGGCTCCGGCGCGATATTGCGTTCCAAAATCGAACGGTGCGCCGATAATCGCAATATCTGCATCTATTGCATCCCAGTCCAGCACAGGCGGCTGTTTGCCAAATGTTGAATGGCCCACAAAAGGAAGGTTCAAACGGCCTGTTTCATAGCCTGCTTTATGGGATTTGTCGGACATCTAGGTCTCCATTGAATGGACTAAGGATGAATGGCGGACGGTGAGAGCTGCGGTCGGAAATATCAGATATGGATGCTGGAAAATTGCTTCATCATAAATGTTTTAGAGCCAGAAATCGAGGTAATCAATCGGATTGAATGTTGATAACGATGGCGGGATCAAGGGGCGGTTTCAGATATCAGAAAGGCAATAAAAAACCGCCGACACGGCTGATCGCGGTGTTCGGCGGTTCTGCAGTGGTAAATCCGCAAAGACGGGGGTTTGCGAGGCCTGTAAAATCAAAGCAGGGAAACCTGGAGAATGGAAAATCAAAGAATGGACGACAGCTTCATAGCAACGCCCATGTCGCCTTCGACTTTGATCTTGCCCTGCATGAAAGCTGCAGTTGGATCAAGATCGCCAGCAACCAGATCTTCCAGAACATCGAGATCGCATTTCACGGTGCAATCTGCATCGCCGTCATTGTTGGATACATTTGTTCCGTCGATAAAAACGACACCATCTGAACCGCAATCAAATTTGACAGTTGCGCCAATGCCTGAGCCTGAGCCCACTTTTGCCTTGATTGTTTCCGCGATTGATTCAATGCTCATGGAGTTCTCCCTATAAAATAATCTGGCTTGTGATCTTTTACGTATACGTCAATCGGACGTTTGCCTGTTTTATCCTGAAATTGCAAGTCTGAACGGGTAAATTAATGTTGCCATAAATCAAAACCCTATGATTTGCATGATCTTATCTCGACAACAATGCATCCCTGTAGAGATCGCGCAATGCAGTCTTCAGGATTTTGCCGGTTGCGCCTTTTGGGATAGATTCGACAATTTGCACCGCATCGGGGATCCACCATTTGGCAACTTTACCGTCGTAGAATTTCAATAGTTCCGCTTCATCGATGGTGCGCCCCGCCTTTGGAACGATGATGAGCAGTGGCCGTTCATCCCATTTTTCATGCCGGGCAGCGATCACTGCGGCTTCGGCAACGTCAGGATGGCCTACAGCGAGATTTTCAAGATCGACTGTTGAAATCCACTCGCCTCCCGATTTGATGATGTCTTTTGAGCGGTCACGGATGGTCATGTAGCCATCTGCATCAATGGTGGAAACGTCGCCTGTTGGAAACCAGCCATTGTGAAGCGGATTACCGCCATCTCCTGAAAAATACTCTGTCAACACCCAGTAACCGCGGCAGTATAGATTGCCTTCTGCAACGCCATCATTGGGCAGTTGATTGTCATCGTCATCAAAGACGCCGAGTTCAATGCCAAAAGGTGGGCGGCCCTGGTTTTCACGCAGTTTGTTTTTCTGCTCTTCGGTCCAGTCAAGATGCTTGTTCTTGAAATTGTTGACGCTGCCAAGGGGCGACAGTTCAGTCATGCCCCAGGCGTGAAGAACCTCGACATCGTAGAGATCACGGAATTTGGCTATCATTGAGGGAGGGCAAGCTGAACCGCCGACGACGGTGCGGGTAAGGTGAGGAAGTTTCTGGCCGCTTGCTTCAAGATGCTGCAGCAAGCCTGCCCAGATTGTTGGCACGCCGGCGGATATGGTGACCTTTTCATTGATGAAGAGATCGGTAATGCTTTTCCCGTCGAGGCCCGGACCTGGCATCACCATTTTTGCTCCGACAAGCGGAGCCGCATACGGTGTTCCCCATGCGTTGACATGGAACATTGGTACTACAGGCAGAAGACAATCTTTCGCCGAAAAATTCATTACGTCGGGGGTTGCCGACATCATGGCATGGAGAAGCGTCGAGCGATGGGAAAAAAGCACCCCTTTGGGGTTTCCTGTTGTGCCCGAGGTGTAACAAAGGGAAGACGCATCGCGTTCTCTAAGGTCAATAGGCCAACTGTAGTCATCATCTCCCTCGGCAACAAGATCCTCGTAAAATTCGACCCAGGGATAATCCGCCGCCACGCTTTCATCCCGTGCCTCCATCAGAACGAAAACACCTGTCGTGTTGAGCCTGTCTTTGACTGCGGCAACAAGGGGAAGAAAGGTCTTGTCAAAAAAAACCATCCGGTCTTGGGCATGGTTCATGATATAGGCAACCTGATCAGGATGCAGGCGCGGGTTTAGCGTATGGCAGACAAGCCCTGATCCGGAAACGCCGTAATAGAGTTCGAGATGGCGATGGTTATTCCATGCCAGCGTTGCAATGCGATCGGACTTTTGCATTCCGCGTTTGGCCAGTGCGGATGCAAGTTTGAGGCAGCGCTGGCGGCAGTCAGCATAACCATAGCGATGAATACCGCCCGTCGTATTGACTGAAACAATCTCTGTATCGCCATGATATTGGGCAGCATGATCAATAATTGCTGAAATGAGCAATTCGCGATCCATCATTAAACCTTGCATATTAAACCTCCCGGAATGCAGAATAAATTGTGTAGCCTGAATGGCTGTGACATTAGGTGGGCTAAAGTGAATTGGAAACAGGCGATTTTATTCTCGCCAAAAAAATATTCACGGCGGTAAAAATTGATGATGAGGTTGTTTTGAGCAAATTTACCCGGGAAGTGGATCATGTCCACCAACAACTGGCACAGGTTCTTGACCCGACGCCATTGCAGTTGAACCAGTATCTTTCTGATTTGCATGGTGCCCGGATTTATCTCAAGCGTGAAGACCTTGCGCCGGTGCGCAGTTACAAGATCCGTGGTGCCTACGCCTTTCTGATCGAAGTCATGGAAAAGTCACCGAAACAAAAACTGTTTGTATGTGCTTCAGCTGGCAACCACGCCCAGGGTTTTGCCCATGCCTGCCGCCATTTCAAGAAGAAGGGCGTGATCTTCATGCCGGTAACCACACCGCAGCAAAAGATCATGAAGACCGCCTCCTTTGGTACGCCCTATGTGGAGATCAGGCTGCTGGGAGACAGCTTTGACGAGGCAAATGCGGCAGCCTATGACTATTGCCGCGATCATGACGGCTTTATGGTTCCACCCTTCAATGATCCGAAAATCATTCGTGGACAGGCGACTGTCGGCAAGGAAATTCTTGACCAGATGCCTGCGGACGAGACCATCGACATGGTCATTCTGCCAGTCGGCGGCGGCGGATTGTCTGCTGGGGTTACGCGCTATTTTGAGGAAAGCGGAAAAACACCAGAGTTTGTTTTTGTCGAACCCGACAAGGCACCCAGCCTTCACACTAGCCTTGTTGAAGGCAAACGCATCAAATTGAGCGAAATGGAAAATTTTGTCGATGGAGCAGCTGTGGCACAACTCGGCAAATTCACCTTTGACCAGTTGAAAAAATACTCGCCCGACCAGGTCGTTCTTGCTCCTACAAACGGGCTTTGCGGAACCATTATCGAGATGCTGAATGTAGAGGGTATTGTGCTTGAACCGGCAGGGGCACTTTCGGTCGATGCCTTGAAGCGATTGCCGAAGGAGCAGGTGTATGGAAAGACGATCGTCTGCGTCACATCGGGCGGCAATTTCGATTTCGAACGCCTGCCCGAGGTCAAGGAAAGGTCGCTCAAATTTTCCGGTCTGAAAAAATACTTCATCCTGCAGTTTCCCCAGCGGCCGGGCGCACTGAAGGATTTTCTCTTCATGCTGGGGCCGGACGATGACATTGCGCGCTTTGAGTATCTGAAGAAATCGGCACGCAATTTTGGTTCGGTGCTGATCGGCATTGAAACAACAAAAGCGGAAAACTTTGTGAGGCTGATCAAAAAACTGGACCAGGCAGGAATGCGCTGGCAGGATATCACAGAGAACGAGATTGTCGGAAATCTGGTGGTGTGATGGTAGAGAAAACCAATCCAATACGCGAAACTACCGATGAAGCGCGGGCGCAGGCGCGCGGCCTGCTTGAAAATGCGCAATTTGCCTCCATTGCCGTTCTTGAACCTGATACCGGATTCCCGCTGGTCTCGCGCATCGCAGTTGCGATGGAGAAGGATGGGTCGCCGTTTTTTCTGGCCTCCGATCTTTCGGGGCACTCCAAGGCCCTGGCTGTGGATAATCGGGCTTCGATCCTGTGCGGCGAACCGCTAGGCAAGGGCGATCCACTGGCATTTGCGCGGGTGACGATAATCGGGCGGGTCGAGAAGTTGTCGCGCAATGAGGAGGCTCATGCGGCGCGCCGTGCCTTTTGGCTCAAAAAGCATCCCAAGGCGGCGCTTTATATCGATTTTGGCGACTTTGCCTTTTACAGGATGAAGGTGGAGCGGGTTGCCCTCAATGGCGGATTTGGCAAGGCGTTTGAGATGACCGGCGAGGACATCGCGTCAAGCGAAGCCTGAGCGTGCAGTCCGCGGCTGATCTTAGTCGCCGAAATTAAAGCCATCTGAAAGTTCCGGTGCCAGGACGACAACGGTTGGGGCGCCTGGAAGCGAATTGAGAGCGACTTCCATTTCGCTTGTATCACGCACGTCAATTGCAAAACCGGCGCTCATATTGTTGAGAAACCGCTGCAGTGAGTATTCTGAAAACCAGTGCATGGGCAAAATCACCGAAGAGCGGAATTGGCGGGCGAGGTTGGCCATGCCTTCAACGCTCATCGTCACAGATCCGTCAACCGGCACCATGAGGACATCAAGGCGGCCGATGGCGGCAAAGTGTTCCGGTGTCAGCGTGTGGTGCAAATGACCGACATGGCCGATGCAAAGTCCGGCAATTTCAAAAATGAAAATCGAATTTCCATTGACCTCGATCAGGACGCCGTTGCGGTAGATATCCGAGGCAACATTGCGTGTCAGGGTATCCTTGTATTCCAGATAATGACTGGCAGGTGCCTCTCCTTGACCCCATCCGCGCAGGACGTGCGTTATGGCGCTATCCGGCGCGATGGTAAAATGGGTGCCATGAGCGTGGTTCATGGTGACAATGTCGGGCAATCTGCCGCTTCCGGCACGGCCCGCATAGTCGGTTGCGATCACTACGCCTGCGGGGCTTTCAATGCGGAATGTTGAATGCGTGGCGTAACGAATCTTGATGCCGGTTTGATTGGACTGGACGCTTCGCACGTCATCAGGTTCAAAGGCGGCTTTGATAACCGGGAATTGCAAAGTGTTTTGGGCAATGGCAAGGCAAGTGCTTGGCTGGCGCTCCTGGGCCGATGCGCGCCTGATTTCGACGGAAAGGGTAAGTGCCATCAACAATGCAATTGTGAGCATTTTGACAAGAATGCTCATTGCTGATTTGCCGTTGTCGAAACCTCGGTGCATGGGCATTTCTCCCAGGAGTTTCAATCAAGATAGCGTGCTTTATTCGAGAGTCAAATCATAGCGGGAAAATGCACGCGATTGTCTCATTGATGGAAACAGAGTGTTCATAGGAGCGTTCAAACTTGTCTTTCCGAGATATTCGCCCATCTACTTTTCAGGGTGGGGCAATTTGAAAGTGGAAGGAGATTTTAATGACGATCAGGAGACTCGAATTATCCAGACGCAATTTGATGAAATTTGCCGCCGCAGGTACGTTGGCGCTTGGCGCGCCACAAATCATGGTCCGGGCAGCATCCGCAGCGAGTGAAATGAAAGGACTTTCAAAGCCAAGCCACTATCGTTTCAAGCTGGGCGGGTTTGAAGTTACAACACTGCTAGACGGAATGGCGCCTGCCGATGGGCCACACCCGATTTTTGGCATGGACCAGCCGGTTGAAACCGTCAAGGCGCTGCTCAAGGAAAATCATCTGCCTGAAGACAGGTTCGTCAATGGTTTTGCGCCAACCCTCGTCAACACCGGCAAAGAGCTGGTTCTGTTTGATACAGGACTTGGTGCTGGTGCACGCGAAGGTGGGCTGGGTCAACTGACAGCTGCAATGCAAGTGGCCGGTTATACACCTGATCAGGTTGATGTGGTTGTTCTGACGCACATGCATCCAGATCACATAGGAGGCATAATGGAAAATGGCAGTCCGACTTTTGCCAATGCTCGCTATGTCACCGGCCAGGCCGAGTATGATTTTTGGGCCGCGCCCGATCGCATGAGCGGACCGACCGAGAGGGTTGCCAAGATGGTGGATGGCATGGTGAAGCCGCTGGCTGACAAGACAACATTTATCAGTGAGGGCGGCGAGGTTGTTTCGGGTATCACCGGAATTAACGCTTTTGGCCATACTCCAGGGCACATGATATATAATATTGAATCTGAAGGCAGGCGCCTGGTTTTGACAGCCGATACAGCAAACCATTTTGTCGTTTCACTTCAGCGCCCTGATTGGGAAGTCAGATTTGATGCGCAAAAAGAGGTCGCAGCCCAAACGCGCAAAAACGTCTTTGACATGATCGCGAATGATCGTCTGCCTTTCATCGGCTATCACATGCCTTTTCCTTCAGTTGGCTTTGTCGAGAAAATGGATGTTGGATACAGGTATGTGCCAAGCAGCTATCAACTGGATCTCTAGGTTCTGATCGAAAGTCCGTTGTATCGGTCTGACTGGAAACGATTGAAGAAAATATCGCCGGCAAGATAGTCTTGTCGGCGTTTTTGTATGAGTTTTTCGCTATTTTTGTTTGCTTATGATTTTGGCATGGTAAGCAGAACATGGATTCTAGTCGGGAGAAAATGAATGAATACGGGAATGTTGGCTGGCTACACGATTCTCGACCTTACATCCGTTGTGCTGGGCCCTTTTGCAACGCAAATGCTCGGTGACTTGGGTGCAGATGTCATCAAGGTTGAAACCCCCACCGGTGATATCATGCGTCATGCCGGACCGATGCGCAATGAGGGGATGGGGCCTATTTACCTGACCATCAACCGCAACAAGAGGGCGATCACACTTGATCTTGCTGCGCCGGAGGCCAAGGAGATAGTGCGGCAGTTGATCGAAAAGGCCGATGTTTTTTTTCATAATATCAGGGCAGGTGGCATGCAGAGGCTTGGTCTCGATTATGAGAGCGTCAAAGCCATCAAGCCTGACATTGTGTATGTCCATGCAGTCGGTTTTGCGAGTGGGGGACATTATGAGGGGCGCCAAGCTTATGATGATCTGGTTCAGGCGGCAAGCGGACTGACCACCATGCTGGCGCGTCAGGACGGCAGCAAGACACCGCGCTATATTCCCGGACTGGTCGCCGATAAAACCACTGGTCTTTATGCAGCCAATGCCATTCTGGCCGGACTGCTGCACAAGGAGCGCAGCGGTGAAGGACAGTTTATCGAGGTTCCCATGATGGAGTGCATGGTTGCCTTCAACATGGTCGAAAACCTTTTTGGCTATACATTTGTACCACCTGAAGGGCAGACCGCCTACAGCCGTTCTGTCAGCCCCAATCGCAAGCCTTATGCGACGAAGGATGGGCACATTGCCATGATGCCTTATTCTGATGAAAACTGGCGGAACTATTTTACTCTTGGCGGCATGCCGGATTTGGCCGATGACCCGCGTTTCAAAACCTATGCGGCCCGCACCAAAAACATTGATGAGATTTACAGGCTGACCGAGATTATTGCAGCCCAGCGAACCACAGATGAGTGGATGGAAGTACTGAAGGAAGCCAATGTGCCATGCATGCGGGTTCATTCCCTCGAAAGCGTTTTGGAAGATCCGCAGATCAGGGATACAGGATTTGTTGAGGATCGCCTGCATCCCAGCGAAGGTACCTATATGGCGATCAACCATCCGGTTCATTATTCCGCACGGCCTGCCAGTATAAGATTGGAACCGCCAAAACCCGGGGCAGACACTGACGCAATTCTGACTGAACTGGGATGGTCAAAGGGTGATATTGAAGCCGCGAGAAAGACCGGGGCAGTCAGTTGATTTCAATAAAATGAAATGTCGAAATAAAGCATGAAAAAATACGGGGATTGAGTAGAGCGGGATTGAGTGGAGGTTGTGCCATGCACTGCATTTTCCGGATAGGGAAAATACATGATCAAGATAAGTGGGGGGCTTGATCAAACCTCCAGTATGGTTAATTATAGTTACGTAACGTCAATTGCAAGTTGATTTTTCTCATTCCATTGAAAATGTTTGCTAATTCTCTCGTATCAGGCGCAGTCCACAAAAGCCGTTTCAATCCTGTCCAAGGCTTCTATCAATAGGGGACGTGGCATTGCAAAATTGAAACGTACCCAATTTTCGCCACCTGGTCCAAATTGTGGGCCGGGACTGACACCAAGTCTGGCCTTGTGGGTGAGGCGGTTCATGTAATCTTCGCGCGACAGACGAGTTTGCGTAAAGTCCACCCAACCAAGATAAGTCGCCTGCAGGTGCATTGGACGGCTGCCTGGGATTGCGCGCGCTATACGCTCTGCGAGCATGTTGCGATTGGTTTCAAGGTATGGGAGGAGCTCAGCCAGCCACTCGTCGCCATGGCGCTGGGCGGCTTCAGTTGCAATCATTCCGAACAGAGGCAATGACAAGAGCCCGGAACGGTTGCATACCTCCCGGAATTTTGTCCGCATTTCAGTGTTGGAGATGATGCATCCGCCGATATGGGCACCAGCCAGATTGAAAGTCTTTGTAGCTGCGGCGCAGGTAATCAGGCGGTTTTCAATATCCGGAGCGACCTTGCCGGTTGCATGATGTTGGTAGCCGGTAAAAACCAGATCATTGTGAATTTCATCAGATACCAAAATTAAATTGTTCTCAACGCAGAAGTCGGCAAGCTGACGTATTTCTTCTGGATCCCAGACACGACCGCCGGGATTGTGGGGTGAGCAGAAGAATACAACCCTTGCATTTTTCGGCAGGCTTTTTTTCAAACCGTCAAAATCCATCCGGTATCGCCCTTGCTCGTTGATCATCGGCTGGTTGTGGATCGAGCGATTGTTGGCAGCAATGATTTTCCCAAAAGCGTGGTAGGCGGGAGAGAAGACCACAACTGAATCGTTTTCTTCGGTAAAAGCCTGCAAGATCAATCCAAGCGCAGAGACAACGCCAGAGGTTGGGGTGATCCAATCGGGGTCCGGCTTGTATCCATGATGGCGGTTGAGCCAATCGCTCATCGCGGTTTTCCAGGTGATATCGTTTGTGTAATATCCGTGGGTTGAGCGGTTCACTTCCTCAAGCAGTGCCGCCTTGACTGCAGGGGGCGCCTCGAAATCCATATCTGCTACCCACATGGCTATCGCATCAGGTGCACTCGCACCGACAGCGGCAGCCATTCCGTCCCATTTTGCTGAATGGGTATTTCTGCGATCAATGACCTTGTCGAAATCGAACTTCATCTTGTCCTCGCTATATTGGATCAGATTTGAGTAAAGCAGGAAAAATCTTGCCGCAAGACACAAGTTGGCATTTGCCCTCTGGCTCCAACCTTTTATCATGCTGGTGTCATTTTTTGTCCGGCTTCAACTCAGCTATCCGTTGCAATTCGCCAGCGTGGTTGGATACAGCCTCAATTCCTCTTGGAGTGATGCTGTAAACACCCCTGGTGATTTTTTCAAACCAGCCATAGTGGTCATCGGCCATGATGGGGCGGGCACGCTCTGTAGGGGCAAGCCTTGCAACATGAGCAGCTTTTGATGGGCCGTTTTCAACCAAAACCCGGGCGCAGCGCAGCGCATCCTGCCGGTACGCTGTCATCAGGCCTTGGCGTGTGGCACCGCCCCTGTTGGGATCGCCTACGCGTTTTGCAAATTCCTTGAGAAGACGTGCAGTTTTCTCCTTTGATTTGCGTGGCTGGTAGGGAACAGGATCGCAGTGAATTTGAACCAGTTGGTCTTTCAGTCGTACGGTCAACAGGCCAAGCCCAAGCCGACGGCAAAGAGATGTGTTTCTTTTCAGAGAGGTCTGGAATTGCCTGCCGGTCAGATAGGGCACAGCAATGTAAATGATATCACTGATTGCCTGACGCTCCACCGCCTGGTGAAACAGCGAGAGCGAGAAGCCGGTTTTCAATTCGACAATCAAGGGAGGTCCGCCATCTTTCATGGCGACGATGTCAATGGCGCCGATTTCCCCCTTGACTTCATAGCCTTGGGTTTCCAGCAAGGTTTTGACAGCTGGATAGAGGTCGGTTTCTTTGAGTTTGGCTGTTTCCATAAAATTGCTGATAACTGAATCGCCGATAATTTCAAAGACCTTGAAAGCGGCTGCAATTGTTATTTCGGGCGTCAGACCTGCATTTTCCTTGTCCCAATTGCGCCAGCAATGTCTCTTTCCGGCATTGTTAAGCAGCCGGTCGATCAAGCATTATCATGGGGACAGAAAAATTCCCGAAAATTGGAGAAACCAGGATGAATGTTCACGCAAAAAATCCTTCAAATGATGATGATATGGAATATCTTTCGGATGTTCTGAAGGATGTGAATTTGGCCAAGGGGTTGCCAAACAGGCACTATGTTGATCCGGCGACCTTCGAAATCGAGAAAAAGCATGTTCTTTTTGCGAACTGGTCCGGCATTGGTTTTGGCAAGGATATTCCCGAGCACGGCGATGCAAATCCGATTGATTTTCTTGGCATGCCGCTGGTGGCAGTTCGTGACAAGGACGGCTCGATCAATGTCTTTCAAAATACTTGCCGCCACCGCGGCATGACGCTTGTTCAGGAGAAGGGCAAGCTACGCGGAACTTTCCGTTGTCCTTATCACTCCTGGTGCTATGGTCTTGACGGACGTTTGGTGACCACCCCGCATGTTGGCGGGCCAGGTCACAACACCCATGAAGACATCAAGCGCGACGAGTTGGGCCTCATCAAGATCCGCTCTTATGTCTGGCGTGACGTGATTTTTGTGAATGTTTCGGGCGACGCTCCCGAATTTGAGGTTTATGCCGCCGAAGCGCTTGAGCGCTGGAAAGAATATGAACAGCCGTTCGCGCATGGTGGTCAGGTTTCATCCTTCAAGCTTGCAGTGAAAACCAACTGGAAACTTGCTGTCGAAAATTTCTGTGAAAGCTACCATTTGCCTTGGGTCCATCCGGGCCTGAATTCGTATTCGCGCCTAGAAGATCATTATCATATTGAGGAAAAAGGAAAATTTTCTGGGCAGGGAACCCTGGTCTATAAACAGTTGCGGGGTTCGGACGGACAAGTATTTCCGGATTTCGAAAATCTTTCAAGGCAGTGGGATGAGGGTGCTGAATATATTACGCTTTATCCCAATGTGCTGCTTGGCGTGCAGCGCGATCATTGTTTTGCGATTGTTCTTGAACCCAAGTCAATTGACGAAACACTCGAACACATCGAGCTTTACTATACGCCGAAAGGTGCATCGGCGACCGACTATGAAGCCATGCGCAACAAAAATGCCGAACTTTGGAAAACGGTATTCGAGGAAGATGTTTTTGTAGTTGAGGGAATGCAAAAAGGCCGCAAGGGCGAATATTTCGACGGTGGCAAGTTTTCCCCGGCGATGGATGGCCCCACCCACATGTTTCATCACTGGGTGGCAACCCAGATTGAAAAGGGCCAGAAGGTGGACACCTGATAATATGGCAGACAGGGGGCTGGAAGATTTGCTGGCAGTATTGGAAAGCGACATGTTGCTAGCCTATGACCGCGCAGACAGCGACGCACTGGTCAGGCTGTACAAAAGGGCTGCAATACTCAAAGAGCAGGCCGGCGATATCGACGCCGCCTGCTTCTATTTTACCCATGCCTATGTGTTTGCCCTTGAAGCAGGCAATGCTGAAAGTGAACCGCTCCTTGGAAAGCTGGTTCAATACGGACGAGATGCCTATCCGGCGAACCGTTGAAGAGAAACCGGCTGAACAAATTTTCAGGCGAAGATTCTGACCAGAAATATCACAAGTAAAAATCATCTGGCACTTTGACATTTGATTTTTGAGGAGAACCGCGAATAATTTTATAATGATCATATTGTAAACGGATTGTCCTGCATCAATGCGGATCATGACAAGAACTGCGATACATTGAGTCAACTTCAACGGGCTGGGGTGCCGAGGAGAAAGTCAATGAGCAAAACAAGATCTGCCGTTAAGAATGACAAGGTAACCACATTCGAAAAAAACGGTTCTTATGCTGTCAAAAACAGTTCGGGACCAGCGCATGTCGGACTTCAGTTTGCGCAATCCTTGCAGGACCAGAGCGAGAAAAATCTCAAGTTTATCACCAAGCGCCTTGAGGCAAATTTCGAGAGTGCCGCTGATATAGCAACGCTGACAAACCCGCTTGAGCTGATCGAAATAAGTTCAAGCTGGTGGCACAAAATGAATCAGGATTACTTTGCACATTATGCCAATCTTCTTGAGTTCAACAATGAGGTGCGCAACGAACTGGAAGACTTGGTGGAAAAGGAACTATCAACCGCAGAAGTCAAGACATCAGAACTTTTTGACAATTCTCCAGTTTGAATTCGTTATTGCAGGATTGCGCATAGTTGGTGCTCAGTTGAATTGTAGTTCGCAGTTGATCAGGCCGGAAGTTCCTCGGCAAAAAGCTGACCCTTGATGGTTCTGCTCATGCCGCGGAATTTTGCTATTTCCACGTTATCCTGATTGGTTACGGAAATATCATAGATGCCGCTGCGTCCTGCAAGATGAACTTCGACTGCTCTTGCAGTCAGGCGATCACCCAACTTTCCGGGGGCAAGGAAATTGATGTCGCAGTGCTGGGCGACTGTTGATCTGTTGTAAGAGTTGCAGGCAAAGGCGAAACTGCTGTCGGCCAGTGTGAAAATGAACCCTCCATGGCAGATGCCGTGGCCATTGGTATGGCGTTTTTCGACAGTCATCGAGAGGGTTGCAGTGCCAGGGCCGATGGCTTCGATTTTCATGCCCATGCCTTGCGAAGCGTTGTCGCTTTCCCACATTGCCGCTGCGCTTTTTTCCGCCCGCTGTTGTTCGGTCATTGTCATATTGTTATTCGCCTTTGAAAACTGCAGGACGTTTTTCAAGAAATGCCTGAACACCTTCGCGGAAATCGTGGCTGTTGCCCAATTCGCCCTGTGTTTTGGCTTCAAGATCAAGCTGCTCGCTCAATGAGTTGGTGCTGGCTGCCTGAATTACCATCTTGGTCTTGCCGATGCCAAGGGTTGCTCCCGATGCCAGCGATTTTGCAAGCGCGCGAGCTTCGTTCATCAAAGTTTCATTGGCAACGCACTGCC
Organism: Salaquimonas sp.; assembly: GCA_041736675.1. Taxonomy (GTDB): domain Bacteria; phylum Pseudomonadota; class Alphaproteobacteria; order Rhizobiales; family Rhizobiaceae; genus Salaquimonas. The sequence continues at coordinate 53,180 of JBGSTD010000016.1, read as the reverse complement.
AGATAAGTCCCCATTCCTCGGCTTTTTTCGCAGGCAGGGGCATAGCGGTCATGGCCAGAGCCTTGGCGCGGGCTTCACCAATCAGCCTTGTCAGCGCATAGGTTCCGCCTGCATCGGGTATCAGACCGATCTTCGAAAAAGCCTGGATGAATTTGGCGCTCTCGGCTGCGAGGACGATATCGCAGGCAAGAGCGAGATTGGCTCCGGCCCCTGCCGCCACGCCGTTCACCGCGCAAATCACCGGCTTTTCCATGGCTCGGATCATGCGCACCAAAGGGTTGTAATTCGTTGAAAGCGTTACATTAAGGTCAATAATCTCGTTTTTGGTCGGATCACGCTCTGATAAATCCTGCCCCGCACAAAATCCGCGCCCTGCACCCGTTAGTACTACACAACGCACCTCATCATCATCGCGGGCTCTTTCAAAGGCAGCGCGAAGCTCCTTGTGCATTTCGACTGTGAATGCATTGAGCTGATCCGGACGATTCAGCGTTATCTCGAGAATCCCGTCTGAAAACGATGTTAATAAAGGTGCGCCCATGCTCTCTCCCGATAAATTGGATGGCCCGCGATGAATGGGTATTCTGCGAACTTTGAAGTTCAATGCTTTACAAAATTATTGACCCTGTCAATAATTGTAACAAGAAATAGATCGAATAAGACTGATGGATCAGGAACCATCTACCAAGACAGGCGTACCGCAAGACAATGAACTTGAATACCAGAATATCAGGTAAATCTGCTACATGTGAAAATTTGTCGGTTGAGACTGCAACCCTGCTCGGAACACCGGTGCGGCTAAAGACCTGGTCGCTGATTGTCACCTTGTTTGGCGATGCGATACTTCCGCGGGGAGGTTCAATATCGGCAATTTCACTTGGGCAAATCATGGAGGCGATGGGAATTGAATCCGGAGCGGTTCGCACTGCCGTTTCGCGCCTTGCTTCAGACGGTTTGATTGAACGCCAGCGCGATGGGCGAGCAAGTTATTATAGTCTTGCCCGCGAGCGGGAGAATGCCTTTATTGAGGCGGGGAAAATGATTTATGCGGCGGAGCGGGCCGATAGCTGTGAAGACAAATGGGTGATGGGGAGCATTCCTGCGGATATGGTGCTCGACGCGGCATTTTCCAAACAGGTATTATTTCTCCAGAAAAACTGGTTCCTGATCAACCTCGATAAAATCGGGCTGGAATTTGTGCCAGACCATGTGATGCTTTTTGAAGGCGAGATATTGCGTAATCCGGTCTGGTTTTCACAATTGCTGGCACCGGCGGAATTGGCTGATGCCATGCGGCGGTTGATCAGGGTTTTCCAACCGTTATTGGTCAAACTTGAAAGTTCCGAAAGCATCAGATGTGACATAAGTGATGTGCAATCGCTGGCGCTGCGATGCCTGCTGATCCATGAATGGCGCAGGATTGCATTCAGGCTTGTTCCGGTCCCAAAAAAGTTTCTGCCTGCCGACTGGTTGGAAAATGAGTGTCGCAAATTGGTAATGCAGCTTTATCGCCGATTGCTGGAACCATCAGAAAAATGGCTGGATGAAGAGGCGCGTTGTCTGGGCGGATATCTGCCAACGGCAGGAAGCCTGTTGGAAAAGCGTTTCCGCTAGTGGCTGGCTAGTCGAGAAATGCAAACGTGCAGGTGGCGTGGGCACACAGTTTTTCGCTGCCTTCGCCAAAGAAACTTACCTCGGTTACCGCCAGTCTTTTGCCATTTGAAAGCGGGCGGACAAGAATTGTCACATTGCCCTGAAAAACAGGCCGCAAGAAGCGGATGGAAAAATCAGTCGTCGTGTTTGGCCGGATTTTGCCATTGATCAGTGCCAAACCCAAAACCGAGACCGTGTCAGCTGCTGCAGCCAAAGCTTGACCACAGACGATGGGTGGTGCCGAATTTTCCGGTCCAAATCCGGCTTGGCGCACCAGTGAAGCGCCTGCCGGCAGGATAAAATCACATTCGGTTTCTGTAACATTGCCAATCTGCAGGCCGAGTTCCTGTACCCAGGGAGCAAATACCGTTTCTATCAGTTGCAGCGCTTGTGCCTTTTCAAATTTATCTGTCATATGCCAATTCGCCTTTGTCTCTTTTGCAGGACTGATAGTCGAGCCAACCATTTCGCCAAGAGGCATTCATTGTTTTTCAAGACTCACTACTTCGCCGATCGAAAAGCTGAAAGTTGATTGTTGATGATAAGGATGTCCCGGATCAAGCCGGATTGATGGAAAGTTTGGGTGATTGGGGGCATCAGGCCAACCTTGAGGTTCGAGTGCCAGACCAGTGAAAGGTAGAAATTTTTCGCCGTTAACCCCCTCAATCTCGCCCGCCAGGTTTTCTCCCGTATAAAATTGCACTCCTGGCTCGGTAGATCTGACATCCATCCTGACGCCGGACGCCGGTGAAAAGACCATGGCTATGGGTTTCGTGAATTTGGGCTCATGGGGGATATTTTTGGTGAGGCAAAAATTATTGTCGTAGTTGATCAGGCCGGATGGCCGGATTGGCCGGGGCACTCGAAAGTCGAAATCGGTGTTTTCTACCGACGCGATCTCGCCTGTTGGAATCAGTTGTTCATTTACCGGCAGATAATGATCTGCGAGAAGCTGCACCTGATGATCAAGGATTGTGCCCGTTCCGAAAAGATTGAAATAGCTGTGATGGGCAATATTGCACAAGGTGGGAACAGCGCAATTTGCGCTTATGTCGAGCGCCAGTGTTTGATTGTCGTCGATCCGGTAAGTGCACGTTATTTCGCAGTCTCCCGGAAAACCGGTCTCACTTTCCTTGTCAATACAGGTCAAGGTGACTGAATCGGCAGTTGCTGAAACAATCTGCCAGTTTTGCCGGTCAATTGAATTAACCCCGCCGTGTAGCAGATTCACACCGTTGTTGGGCTGCAACTGGCAAGTTTTACCATCAAGTTCAAAGTGGGCGTGGTCAATCCTGTTGGCAACCCTGCCGACCATCGCTCCGAAATATCTGTGACTTAAATAAGGTTCAAACTGCTTAAAACCCAAAACCAGGGAGGGGGCGTGACCCTGCAGTCTCAAATCCTGTAGGCTTGCACCATAGGTGATGATCTTCGCTGCAAGTTTGCCTTTGGTGATTGTGATGCGCGAAACCGGATCACCATTGGGCATTGAACCGAATTGCTCAACTTTGGCGGAACGCTCCGTTGCTGGAATATTCATCCGGTCACCGCCACACCAGCATCAATAACAAGCGCCTGTCCGGTCATCACGCGTGAAGCATCGGAGGCTAAAAACAGTGTCGGGGCGATAATGTCATCAGGTTGAATTTCCACTTTGAGACACTGGCGATCAATATGGGCGGCGAGTGCATCGGGTGTGACCCAGAGATCCTTTTGCCGTTCGGTCAAAACCCATCCAGGCATCAAGGCATTGACACGAATATTGTCAGGGCCAAGTTCTCTTGCAAGGCCTCTGGTCAATCCGGTGATTGCCGATTTGGCGGTCACATAAGCGGGGAAGCCTGAAAGGCCCATCATGTATGAGACGGATGAAAAATTGATGATGGTTCCACCACCTGCCTCGCGCATTCCTTTTGCAGCTGCTTGCGCAGTAAAAAAATGCGGGCGCAGGTTTACATTGATTGATCTGTCCCAATCTTCAACCGAATATTGCTCGAGGCTGTGACGGTTATCGACAGCAGCATTGTTGATCAGAACCGTTATTGTTCCGTGGGCCATTTGGGCGATGGTCATGGCTTCGGTGAGCTTATCTATTTTCAGGATATCACACTGGATGAACAGCGGGCGATTGCTGTATTCAGCCTCCAGTGTGTCACAAAGTTCGGTTGCATCCGAACGCTGAACAAATGCGACTTTGGCGCCTTGGGCAATGAAACCTTCTGTCAGAGCTGCGCCAATTCCTGAACCGCCGCCGGTGATAAAAACAGATTTCCCGGCGAGATCGGGGAACTTTGTTGAAACATTGATCATGCTTTTCTCCAGTAGTTGCTCAGCTCAACCATGGCAGGTTTACACTTTGCCTGACCATACAAAGACGGCCTGGAAATGCCAGCTAATTAAGTTGGCGATCCACTCATTTCCTGATTGGGCAACAGTATAAAATGTCGATACCAACACCTGTTTCAAATCCTTTACATGCTTTGCAGTGATTGTATCTGCAGGAAAGCTAAAGGGTCGTTCAAAATCACGAATTTATAAACGGCCGATTAGCGCGCCTGCCCTTTAAGTCTTTCCAAGAATACAATAAGGCTGTGCTAGATTTAAAGTGTTCGGACACATTAGGGGTGGTTGCAATGAGCTGGAATCTGGTTGCCGATATCGGCGGAACAAATATGAGACTGGCGAGTGTAATTGACAGGCGTATCGCCAACCAACAGACATTCCCGACCACCGGCGAGTTGAGTGTTGAAGAAGCAATGGCGTTCTTTGTGGCAGCGCAAGGCAAGGCGCCTCAAAAGACCGCTGTCGCTGCGGCCGGCATCATTGCCAATGGTATTGTTCATCTGACCAATGCCGCCAATGTGATTTCTGAAAATGGGATCAATCTTGCCTGCGGCATCGACAATGCAAAAATTCTCAACGATTTCGAAGCCGCCGCATGGTCATTAGCCAATGTCGAAGAAGAAGACACGCATTGTCTTCAGGGTTCAAGTGATTTGCAAATTGCCCCGCGGGTCATCATCGGCCCTGGAACCGGACTTGGCGTTGGGGCGCTCGTATGGGATGGTTCGCGCCCGGTTGTGGTTCAGGGTGAGGGAGGCCATGTATGCCTGTCGCCAGATACGGATGAAGAAATTGCCATTTTCAAGGCGCTTTGTGAGCTTTGGCCACAGGTACGGATGGGGGACGGATTTGCGGTGGAAGCCGAAGCTATTGTAAGCGGTGTCGGGTTGCCAATTTTCCACAAGGCGATTTCTCTCGTTGAAGGCCTCCATTGTGATGAGCGCAATGCCCGCGAGATTTTCTCTGGAGCAAAATCAGGCGATGACATGATCTCGCTCAAGACGATCCGGTATTTCTCCAAATATCTCGGCAAAGTGGCAGGCGACATGGGTGTGACCTTTGCTGCCAAGGGTGGTGTGTTCCTGACAGGCGGTGTGGTAACCGCCAATCAGTGGATTTTCGAGGGGGATGATTTTCTCAACGCTTTCAACAGTGGCGGACGGCATAGCGAATTTCGCAGGAGCTTGCCGGTTTATGTGTACACAAGCGGTCAATTCGGTTTGCAAGGGGCAGCCAATTACCTGGATTATCACTGATAGCGGCAAAAATGCCCAAGCCAACTGCAATAATGCGTGTTGACCGACAGAGTGAAATGTCGGTACTTCATGGCATCATAACAGAGTTTTACTGTGACAGCAGTGCAAGCGCATCGCACCGGGAGAATAAAAATGACTGAAGCAAAAAAAGCAGTGAGCCACACTTTTGATGCGGCATCATTCAAGTGGGATGATGCGTTTTTGCTGGAAGACCAGCTCAGCGAAGAAGAGCGGATGATCCGAGACGCTGCGCGCTCATTTGCCGAAGCTGAGTTGAAACCTCGAATCAATGAAGCCTACATGAATGAGACAACTGATCCTGAACTTTTCAGGCTTATGGGTCAATCTGGACTGCTTGGCGTTACTGTTCCCGAGGAATATGGCTGCGCCGGAGCCAACTATGTTTCCTACGGTCTGGTCGCTCGTGAAGTTGAGAGGGTCGATTCTGGTTATCGCTCGATGATGAGCGTTCAATCCTCACTCGTCATGTATCCGATTTATGCCTATGGCGATGAGAACCAGCGCAAGAAATATCTCCCCGGCCTTGGTTCAGGCGAACTGATTGGCTGTTTCGGTTTGACCGAGCCTGATGCCGGTTCTGATCCTGGTGGCATGAAGACGCGCGCGGAAAAAATCGCAGGCGGCTATCGCCTCAAAGGCGCAAAGATGTGGATTTCCAACGCGCCAATTGCTGATGTTTTTGTGGTTTGGGCCAAATCTGAGGCTCATGGTGGTGCCATCCGCGGCTTTGTTCTTGAAAAAGGCATGAAGGGTCTTTCAGCGCCCAAGATTGGCGGCAAGCTTTCGCTTCGCGCATCAATTACTGGTGAAATCGTGATGGACAGTGTTGAAGTCGGTGAAGATGCACTTCTGCCGAATGTCTCGGGTCTCAAGGGGCCGTTCGGCTGTCTCAACCGTGCGCGCTATGGTATTTCCTGGGGAGTAATGGGGGCGGCGGAAGCCTGCTGGCATCAGGCACTTCAATACGGCCTTGACCGCAAGCAATTCGGCAAACCGCTCGCTGCTACCCAGCTCTATCAAAAGAAGCTTGCAGACATGCAGACCGAAATCACCCTCGGTTTGCAAGGTTCGTTGCGCGTTGGTCGCTTGATGGATGAAGGCAAGATGGCACCTGAAATGATTTCGATCATGAAGCGCAACAATTGCGGCAAGGCGCTCGACATTGCCCGTCACGCTCGCGACATGCATGGCGGCAATGGTATTCAGATCGAATATCAGGTGATGCGCCATGCGGCGAACCTTGAGACGGTCAATACCTATGAGGGCACCCATGATGTGCATGCGCTCATTCTTGGGCGCGCGCAAACAGGCATCCAGGCATTTTTCTGATCCCATGATACGGCGTTTCAAGCCCGATGCCTGAAAACCATTCAAGTGTTGGGCAAATCGTCTTTTATGTAAACTCGGATGATTTCCTCAAAACTGTTTTCGGCTGTGAAGCCGAGCTTGATTGCCGTTTGCGGATCAAAATCCCGCGGCCAGTTTTTGACGATGGCGTTGATGGTCTCGTCGGGCTGAGGCTTGATCAATTTTACAACGTCAGACCCGGCGATTGAGCGTAGTGCTTCGATCTGTTCGCCTACAGTACAGGAGACACCTGGAAGATTGAGGCTGCGCCGGCCTCCGAGAACACTTGTATCAATTCCCGCCGCATGGGCAAGAAAGTCTGCAGCCGAGCGCGGTGAGGCGTGCCAGTGGCGCACAGTCTCTGCGACCGGGAGTATTGCCTCTTGACCGTTGAGTGGTTCGCGAATGATGCCTGAAAAGAAGGATGAGGCGGCAAGATTGGGTTTGCCCGGACGAACGCAAATCGTCGGCAGGCGAACTGACAGACCGTCAATCATGCCTTTTCTGGAATAGTCTGCAACCAGCAATTCGGTCATGGCCTTCTGAGCACCATAAGAAGTCATGGGCGCGCAAAGGAAATCATCGCCAATCTTGTCTGGAAAAGGAGGGCCGAAGACTGCAATTGATGATGTGAAAATGAGGCGGGGAACATAGTTCCCGCCGCTTGCCTCGTGTTCTGCACGCAATGCTTCCAGCAAATACCAGGAGCCACGTGCATTGATATCCCATCCCTTGTCGAAATTTTTCTCTGCGTCACCAGAGACAATGGCAGCCAAATGATAAACAAGATCGGGTCGCAGCGCCGCCAGTCTGGTGCTCTCTGCAGAATCGGCAAGATTGCCTGAAAGAACTGAAACTGGAATTGTGGTTTCGGGCTTTGCAGCATCCACCACATCGTACAAGGTTATATTGGTTATCTTGCCGGCGTGAGAAGGTGTGTTCAACAGATGGTTCAGCAACTTCTGGCCAACCATGCCAGCGCCGCCGATGATCAAAACCCGCATATCATTCTCCCAAATTCCTGTTTGATGTTGTCAGGAGATCCTGACCCTAAAGACCATTGATATCCAGCAGTTCGAGATAAATGCCTGCATGATCTTTATCAGCACCATCAAGATCATTTACAAACCGCGTAAAGCGTTGCTGCATTTGCTCAGCCAGCGGCAAGGTGAGCCCGCAGTTTCCGGCTTCCTCAAGTGCGTTGTTGATATCTTTCAACTGAAACTTTGAAAGGCCGCCGGGAACATAGTTTCCTTGTGTCATGCGCTCGCCGTGTTGTTGCAAGATCACAGAGTCGGCAAAGCCGCCCTTCAGGGCTGAACGGATTGCATCCGGGTCTGCACCGCCTTGTTTAGCCAGTAACAAGGCCTCGGCAACCACGCCAATCGTTGTCGCGACAATCACCTGATTGGCAAGTTTGGACAATTGTCCCGAGCCGTCCGGGCCAACATGAACGGGACGACCCATCGCTGCAAATACCGGTTTGGCTTTTTCAAACAGCGCCGGATTGCCGCCCACCATGATTGCGAGGCTGGCTGCCATGGCGCCCTTTGTGCCGCCGGATACGGGCGCATCAAGCTGATGTCTGCCCATGGCCTCCAGCATCCTGGAATGCTCACGGGCCTCGGACGGCTTGATGGAGCTCATGTCGAGAAGAACAGCGCCGGGTTTCATTGCATCTGCAACTTTTTGATCGAAAATGAGATCGCGCACGGCGCGGCCATCACTGAGCATGGTGATGACAAAATCGGCTTGCGCAACAGCTTCCTGAGGCGATGCAAAAACCTTTGCGCCTTCAGGTTCCAATACCTTTGCCTTTTCGGGGGTCCGGTTCCAGGCATGAACTGCAAAGCCTGCCCGCATCAGGTTTTGAGCCATGGGCGCACCCATAAGGCCAGTTCCAAGAACGGATACTACTGTAATTGTCATCAATGAATTTCCCGATATTTTTGAATCTACTGCAGAGCAATTGAACCTTTTGACGGCCACAAATCAAGCATTGGTTTGACGCGATTCACACGAGTGCCGATTTAAAAAGAAGAGCCAGGCCGGGTTAAAAACTCTACTTCCTGTGGTGTCGATTGTCGGCCAAGAATGTCGTTGCGATGCGGAAACCTGCCAAAGCGGTCAATGATATCCCGGTGCTTGATCGCATATTCATGGGCATTTTCGGTAGCAAATTTCTCAAATAGCGGTAGCGATGCATTCTGGATTGCCAAATCCTCGCTGTGCATCATGGGCATAAGCATAAAATAACGCTCATTCTGTTCGTTGCGGAGAAGAAATCCTTCTGCGAGACTTTGAATGCTGATGGAAAGCGACCTTGTGTCACCGGCAAATGATTTGGGCGTACTGCGGAAAATATTTCGGGCAAACTGGTCGAGCAGGATAACCAGCGCAAGGCGCCCGGCGTCGGTCTCCATCCAGTCGGTCAGCCCTCCTGAAAGCGCAGTCTCGACAATGACACCAAAGCGGTCTGATATCGTTTTGTCAAAGGCGTCGTCTTTTTGAAACCAAAGTTTTGGTTCGATTTCCACGAACCAGAAATCAAGGATGTCGTGCGGGTTGATCGGTCCGGTTCTCAAGTTTCTTCTCCCAGATTCATGCGTTTGACATAGTAGCGTACCCGGTTTCATGCGGATTACGCAAGGCAGTGGGCGAAATGTGGAGAGATGTCTGAGAGTTCAGACGGATATAATGCTGCTTCTCAAGAGGATATTCTGGAGTAGAGCAACCACGTCATCACGTGATCCCGAGATATCAACCTTGATATGGTTTTCGTCATCAGAAGGCTCTTCGAGCGTTGCAAACTGGCTATCCAGAAGCATCGTTGGCATGAAATGTCCGGATCGCTCTGCCATCCGTTTGGCGATCATTTCCTTGCTGCCCTGCAGATATATGAAGCAAACCGGTTCGCCCGCCTTTTGCGTGATGAACTCGCGGTAAACGCGTTTCAACGCCGAGCAGCCGGTGAAGACAAGGCCGCTTCTAGAGGCAGAATGCGTGGCGACTTTCTCAAGCCAGGGCCAGCGGTCATTATCATTCAACGGTGTTCCTGCGCTCATCTTTGCAATGTTTGCAGGCGGATGCAGGTCATCGCCGTCGAAATAGCTACCATGCATTTTTTCTGCAATGCCCGCGCCGACCGATGACTTGCCGCACCCTGCGACACCCATCACAATAAAAATCCGCGCACCTTTAAAGCGAGGCTGTGATTCCGCCGTCAACATAAAGTATGTGTCCGTTCACAAAGCTGGAGGCAGGGGAAGACAGGAAGATACAGGCACCGACCAGTTCGTCGACATTGCCCCAACGCCCGGCAGGTGTTCGCTTTTCAAGCCAGGCACTGAAATCAGGATCAGCGACGAGCGCGGCGTTAAGCGGCGTATCGAAATAGCCTGGCGCAATGGCGTTGCATTGCAATCCATGTTTGGCCCAATCGGTCGCCATGCCTTTGGTAAGATTTCCCACGGCGCCTTTGGTTGCTGTATAGGGTGCAATGCCTGGGCGGGCGAGGGCGGTTTGCACTGAAGCAATGTTGATGATCTTTCCCGCCTTGCGCTCGATCATGTGTCTGGCAACAGCCTGGCCAACATTGAAGACTGAACTGATATTGGTCGAAAGCAGTTTCTCAAACATCTCAGCTGGAAAATCCTCCAATGGGGTGCGGTGCTGCATGCCTGCATTGTTGACAAGAATATCAATTTTAACGCCCCCAGTCTCAAGCCCGTCTACCGCTTTTCGAACGCCTGCATGATCAACCGCGTCAAAAGCAAGTTCGATTACTTCGTAACCGGCGCTTCTGAGTGTTTCGGCGGCATTGGCAAGTTTGTTCGCATCGCGTCCGTTGAGAATTATCCGCGCACCGGCCTGTGCCAGACCCTTGGCGAGGGCATAGCCGATGCCTTGTGACGAGCCGGTAATCAATGCTGTTTTACCCGTGAGATCAAATAATTCTTTTCCGGTAGCCATTTCTATATCTTTGCTGTTGTCCCTGCGGTTTGTTTACAGGAAAATCGAAAAGATGAAAGGCTGGAAAAGACCAAATTTGTTGAGATTTTTTGCAGACAATTTCCAACAGATCGGTAATAGATTGCACCTTCAACATTATGGCTTCGGAATTTGTCAGGATAAATTTATGCGCGCGATTGTGATTCATCAGGCAAAGGATTTGCGCCTCGAAGAGCGCGACGTCGAAAAACCGGGTGCAAAACAGGTTTTGGTCAAGCTTGCAGTTGGCGGCGTCTGCGGCTCGGACCTCCACTATTATAATCACGGTGGATTTGGCACTATCCGGCTCAAAGAGCCGATGATCCTTGGCCATGAGGTTTCGGGATATATCTGCGAAATTGGCGAACAGGTTGACGGCCTCAAAGTGGGCGATCTGGTCGCTGTGTCGCCGTCACGCCCCTGCCATCACTGCCAATACTGCCAGCAGGGCCGGCATAATCATTGCCTCAACATGCGTTTTTATGGTTCTGCGATGCCGTTTCCGCACATTCAAGGCGCATTTCGCGAAATGCTGGTGGCAGATGCCAGCCAGTGTGTAGTTGCCAACGGCCTGTCTGCCGGAGAGGCTGCTATGGCCGAACCCCTGTCCGTTTGCCTGCATGCAACACGCCGCGCAGGGGAAATGCTCGGCAAAAGGGTATTGGTGACCGGTTCAGGACCCATTGGCACCTTGTGCGTTCTTGCGGCGCGAAGGGCGGGCGCGAGGGAAATCGTAGTGACGGATATATCCGATGATGCGCTGTCTTTTGCCAAAAAGGCCGGAGCAGACAGGACTATAAACACACTCACCAATCCTGACGATCTTGCCGCTTATAACGCAAACAAAGGCACATTTGATGTTCTGTTTGAGTGTTCGGGTGCTGCACCAGCCTTGACAGGTGGTATCGCAGCCTTGCGTCCACGGGGTGTTGTGGTCCAGCTTGGTCTGGGCGGAGACATGAACATACCGATGATGCTGGTTACATCCAAAGAACTCGATCTGCGCGGTTCGTTCAGGTTTCACGAGGAGTTTGCCATGGCAGTAGATCTGATGAAAAAAGGTCTGATTGATGTGAGGCCTCTGATTACCCACACATTTTCACTGGATGAGGCAAGAAAGGCATTTGATATCTCGGCTGACAAGACAACCGTGAGCCTGAAAGCGCAAATTGCTTTTGCCTGAATGTGATTGGCTCAGGTCAAGAACATCGAAATATTTGACTGAATTCAATTGAAGGGAACACAAGGATGACTTCACCGAAACTCGGACTGATAGGTCTTGGAACAATGGGAGGAAACCTGGCCCTGAATATTGCCGATAACGGATTTCCGGTTGCCGTATTCAACCGCACGGTATCGACGACAACCGAGTTTCATCAAAATGTCGGAGAGCTGGCCGATTTGATTACGCCTTGTGAAACCATGGAAGAATTTGTGGCGGCAATCAAAGAGCCGAGATCAATTATCCTGATGGTTCCCGCCGGACCGGTGGTCGACCAGCAGATTGCTGCGCTTCGCCCGCTTATTGGTCCTGAAGATTTGATCATTGATGCCGGGAATGCCAATTTTCATGACACCAACCGGCGGGCAAAAGAAGCTGAAGACAATGGTTACCGCTTCCTAGGAATTGGTGTCTCCGGTGGTGAGGAGGGTGCGAGATTTGGCCCTTCGATCATGGGCGGCGGCGAAAAGTCCGGTTGGGACAGGGTTGAATCAGTTTTTATGGCAATTGCGGCAGACTATGAGGATACGCCTTGTGCGACCTGGATGGGCGAAGGCGGTGCAGGGCATTTTGTCAAAATGGTCCACAACGGCATTGAGTATGCCGACATGCAGATGATCTCTGAAATTTACGGGATCATGCGTGACGGGTTGAAACTATCCGCAGGTGAAATTTCGGATACATTTTTCAAATGGAATGAGGGGCCGCTCAAATCCTATCTCGTGGAGATTTCGGCCGAAGTTTCCAAAGTGACTGATGAAAAGACTGGTAAACCCATTCTAGATGTCATTCTCGACAAGGCGGGTCAAAAAGGCACCGGTCGCTGGACAGCAATCGAAGCGCTGAACCTTGCTTCTCCTGTTACAGCCATAGATGCTGCTGTTGCAGCGCGCACCATGTCCTCGCGGCTTGAGGAGCGAACCAGCGGCGAGGCTATTTTTGGTGCAGCGCCCAGCGGGATAAAGTCAGCGGCGCTTTCCATTGAAACACTTGAAAAGGCGTTGCTTGCCGGAAAAATTGCCTCTTATGCGCAGGGCTTCGACATGCTTGAAGCGGCATCCCGCGAATATGACTGGTCGTTGCCAATGCCGGAAATAGCAAAGGTATGGCGTGAGGGATGCATCATCCGTTCCTCGATGCTCAACGATATGGCAGATGCCTTGAGTGAACATTCTGGCATTAACCTGATGTTTTCACCATTCTTTGCCGACATCATGAAAAAGTCCCATGCGGAACTTCGTAAAGTGGTTTCAGAGGCGGCACTTTCGGGAAACCCTGCGCCTTCGCTTGGGGCAAGTCTTGCCTATTTCGACATGATGCGCACGAAGCGTTCAACTGCCAACATGATTCAGGCGCAAAGGGACTTTTTTGGTGCCCACTCGTTCGGACGGATAGGTGAAGAAGGTGCACATCACGGACCATGGAACGGAGCGGGAAACCATCCGGGCAGTTGAATGCGGATGTTGGCTTTTCAGGTTTGTTGGGCGCCCAGACGTGTGCAAGCCAGGCTGGCTGCATTCAGGCCCGCCTGAAGTGCATCGGGATAATCCTTGCCCATGAGCAGAGACGCGGCGAATACTCCGCAGAAAGTATCGCCGGCTCCGGTGGTGTCGACGACTTCTACCGTTGGCGCTGCAAGTTTCAACTCTGTTTTCCTGAAGACCCCGAACACGCCTTGGGAGCCGAGTGTAAGAATCACAACAAGCCCAAACATGTCTGCCAGATCCCTTGCAATGTCTTCTGCTGAACTCTCCGCAATTCCGGTCAATCTGCCTATCTCGCGTGTTTCGATTTCATTGATGATCAACACGTCGATGTTCTTGTAAGTGTCGGTGGTCGTTTCCAATGCCGGTGCGGCATTGTGGATCACCGTTGCGCCTTGTTGTCTGGCAAAACTGTGGGCCTTCCAGATTTCTTCCAGATTGCCCTCCTGCTGGGTCAGCAAGATATCACCTTTTGCAAGGCCGGCTTTTTTAATCTGATCAGCGTATATATGATCGTTGGCACCTGGGCATACGATGATCGCGTTTTCGCCATGCTTGTCTATTGCAATCAAGGCGATGCCTGTACCCGCGCCGACCTCGATTGTATTGCTTAGATCAACACCAAATTTTTTCAGGTTTGCCAATGCTGGTGTGCCAAAGGCATCGTTTCCGACTGCGCCAATCATCAATGTGCGAGAAGGCTCTTGGTCAAATGCCAAAGCTGCGGCGAGCGCCTGGTTGGCACCCTTTCCGCCAGCCAACATTATGTAGTTGCTGCCGTGCAGTGTTTCTCCAGGTTGCGGATGGCGGGCGACACGAGTGACAAGGTCAAGATTGATAGAGCCAAAGACAAACAACCGATTTTTCATACAAAAGCGTCCAATAGAATATCTGCAGGATACGAATTGTTCACGACAGTCTTGGAGTTGGGGATGTCATTGGAAAGGGCCTTGCCAATTGCTCCGGTTTGCGAAAATCCGTAGCCAAGCCAACGGCCAATCAAGCGTTCTTCGAGAATCTTAAATGAGGGCGAAATGAAAACTGTCAGATCGAACAATCCGTTCAGACCGGACCATGGGTCATCTTTCAGGAGCAGGTAGTTGCCTTCCACAAGAAGTATTTTCTCTTGTGTTGTAACGCACGAATTGCCCGGCACCACTGCATCTTTTGTCCGGTCAAACTCGGGAATGATTTCATCGGATTTTTGAGCCTTGAGGCGCCTTATCAAGGAAACAAATCCTTCACCGTCAAACGTGTCTGGTGAACCTTTGCGGGCACGCAGACCGAGTTGGTCGAGTTCATCATTGTCGAGATGAAATCCGTCCATCGGGACAATGACGGATTGAGAGCCAAGCCGCGCAATCTCTGTATGGAGTTTTGCAGCGAGGGTAGATTTTCCGGCACCCGGCGGGCCGGAAATGGCAACCATCATCCGGTTTTGAAGCTTTGAACGCCGGATGATTTCGTTTGCCAGATCCACTGTTTTCAAGCTGCAATCGCTTCTGCTGGCGGTTCTTTTGCCCCGGTCATCAGGGCAACCGCATCTGACATTGAGTAGTCCTTCGGATTGACCACGCAAAGGCGCCTTCCAAGACGATGAATGTGAATGCGATCGGCTATTTCGAAAACATGGGGCATGTTATGAGAAATCAGGATAATCGAAATGCCACGCGACTTGACGTCTGCAATCAGTTCGAGAACGCGGCGGGATTCTTTTACTCCGAGGGCGGCTGTCGGTTCATCAAGAATGATGACCTTTGAGCCAAAAGCCGCAGCGCGCGCAACAGCAACGCCCTGGCGTTGCCCCCCCGACAAGGTTTCGACCGACTGATTGATATTTTGAATGGTCATCAGACCAAGTTCTGACAATTTGTTTCGGGCAAAGTCAGCCATGGCCTTGTGATCAAGCTGGCGAAGCAGGCTGCCGCGAATACCCGGCTTGCGCAGTTCGCGTCCCATGAACATGTTGTCGGTGATCGACAGGGCAGGCGACATGGCCAGGGTCTGGTAAACCGTTTCAATGCCGGCTTTTCTGGCATCGTCAGGTGAACGGAAAAGCACTTCCTTGCCTTCCATCCAGATTGAACCGTGATCGGGTGTCACAGCGCCGGACAATGCCTTGATCAAGGTGGATTTTCCTGCACCATTGTCGCCGATCACTGCGAGGATCTCTCCCGGCATCAGATCAAAATCCGCACCATTCATGGCAACCACAGTTCCGTAGCGTTTCATCAGCCCACGGGTTTTGATAATGGGTTCAAGTGCACTCATTGTGATGCCCTCCTCAGGCTTTGATCCAGAGCCACAGCGACAAGTACAAGGCAGCCGGCTGCAAAGAGCTGCCAATAATCATCGACGCCGGCAAGGGATAGACCGGTGTTGAACACGCCGACGATGAACGCGCCCAGCACAGAGCCGATGATTGATCCGCGTCCGCCGAAAAGCGACGTTCCGCCAATCACAACTGCGGTGATGCTGGCGAGATTTATTGTGTCAAAGGCAATTGGCGAAACGGAGCCGACACGGCCAATTGCAATCCAGGCTGCAAACCCACAGATAAGGCCTGCAACAGCATAGACCGAAATCAACATGCGGGTTGTGTTGACGCCTGAAAGATTTGCCGATTCTGGATCATCGCCGATTGCGTGAACATGGCGTCCCCAGGCGGTATGATTGAGCATGAACCAGAGCACACCGGCTAGAATGAACAGTGCCAGACTGCCATAGGTGATTGTCGCGCCCAGAGCCTTGAAGCCATCACCAAACCAGAGCAAAGCAGGAGCTTTTTCCTCGATGTCGATATTGCGAACGGATTCGGAATGTGAATACCAGAGTTTCAAGGCGGTAAAGACATTGAGGGTGCCAAGGGTGACAATAAAAGGCGGCAGTTTTATTTTTGCCACTAGAATTCCGTTGATCCAACCCATGAAAGCGCCGACCGCCATTCCAGCCGCAATTGCAAGGATAACGGGTACATCGTTGATCACGGCGAGACGTCCCATGACTATCATGGAAACAACCAGAATAACGCCAACTGAAAGATCAATACCTGCGGTCAGGATGATCAGTGTCTGGGCAAGTGCAACAAAACCGGTCACTGTGACCTGTTGCATGACTATTGATAGTGCGCCCGGGCTCATGAACCTTGGCGCAATCAATCCGAAAAAGAAGATGCTGATCAGGAGAACCATCAACGGAATGACGGTCGGATTTGCCCGGATGAATACTCTTGCCTGATTGAAAAAGGTATGGTCGTCCTTGTCGAAGGTCGCGACTGCCTTGTCTGCCTGGTCTAGTTTGTCTTCGAAATTTGTCGATGACTTTACTGGCGCTGCGTTTTCATTCATCGCTAAGGCTCCCCCCAATCGATTTGCAGGTGATTGTGCTGGTAGTCAAAGGGCGACAGTAATGCCGCCCCTTGGTATGTCAAGAATACAAGACGTTAGGGATTAGCCCCAGCAGAGTTCTGTGCCTTTTGCTGAGTCAATCGAAGGAACACCTTCAACCGGCTGGTCAGTGGCCAGGTTTACACCGGTATTGAAGAAGGTCAGGCCTTCGGAAACGGCTGGTTTTGTGCCGTCTTTTGCGTAGGCTGCAATTGCCTCGATGCCTTTCGAAGCCATCAAAAGCGGATACTGCTGTGATGTTGCTCCGATAACACCTGATTTGACGCTGGCAATGCCCGGGCATCCACCATCAACAGAAACGATCAATACGTCTTTTTCCTTGCCGGCTTTTTTCAGAGCCTGATAGGCGCCTTCAGCAGCAGGTTCGTTGATTGTGTAGACCACGTTCATGTTCGGCTCTTTGGCGAGCAGGTTTTCAACTGACGTCACGCCGCCTTCAGGGTTTGCACCTGATGATTCATGGCCGATAACGCGCGGATCTGTTTCAGAGCCCATTACAGTCAGATCAGGAACTTCAATGCCGAAACCAACGAGGAAGCCGGTGTCGCGCTGAACGTCAACCGAAATGTTGTCCTTGTTGATATCGAGCATGCCGATTTTGGCGTCTTTGGCTGCATCACCCAATTTGGCTTTAGCCCAGGCGCCGATCAGTTTTCCTGCTTCGAAGTTGTCTGTTGCAAAGGTCATGTCCTGAGCATCAGCATCTGCCAATGGCGTATCAAGAGCAATGACCAAAATGCCGGCTTCGCGGGCTTTTTTCAGTGCCGGACCAACAGAATCGTTTGATGGAGTAATCAGGATACCCTTTACACCGGCAGCAATGCAGTTTTCCACTGCAGTAATCTGCGGGCCGGCATCGCCGTCTTTTTCACCGGCAAAAGCCTGAAGGGCAACGCCCGCTTCTGCAGCTTTGGCTTCAGCGCCTTCCTTCATTTTAACGAAGAAAGGGTTCGTGTTGTTTTTTGTGATCAGGCAGGCGCCCACTGCGTGGCTGGCAGCATTTGCGCCAGAAACTGAAACAACGCCCATCGCAAGAGCCGCAAGCGCGGCCTTAATAATAGTTTTTTTCATTGAAAGTCTCCCAGGTATTCTTTTGTCGGCTGAAACCATTTCAGCCTTGTCACACGGATAACGCCCCGTCGGATGCTCGTTTGACGAGCGCTCCCGATAAATGAGCAGCCGTTATCTGCCTCTAATCTGGCATTCATTTTTTAGCCTGTCAATAAATAAATCCATTTGATTTATTTATTATGCTTGTGCAATGATGCACTGGCGTTATGGTGCGCGGGGAAGGCTCAGCCTTGTTGGCAGGCGAGTCAATTCGCTCTTATTTCATTGAGCGCCTGGAGGAAACATTGTCGATCGCACTATCAAGAGAGGACAGGATCATCGACCCCAGCGGCGGGGCGAACCAGACTCGTGTGCGTGCTTACAATGAACGCTTGGTGCTGTCCCTTGTCCGCCGGCACGAAAGTCTGCCCAAATCCGAGATTGCCCGCCGGTCAGGTCTTTCGGCGCAAACGGTATCTGTTATCATGCGGGCGCTTGAAAGTGACGGTCTTTTGATCCGTGGAGAACCGCAACGCGGAAAAGTAGGGCAGCCTTCCATTCCGATGTCACTCAATCCGGAAGGGGCATTTTCCATAGGTTTGAAGATTGGCAGGCGAAGTGCTGATCTTGTTCTTGTTGATTTCCTTGGCCGGCAAAAGATGGCTTTGCACAGGACGTACCAGTATCCGATGCCCGCCGATCTTTTGAAATTTACCGAAGACGGGATCAAGGAACTGACAGCTGCCTTGAGCGCATCCCAGCGCCTGCGGATTGCCGGTATCGGTATTTCCATGCCGTTTGAGCTGTGGAACTGGGCAGAAAAAGTCGGTGCGCCGAAAGGGCAAATGGAAGCCTGGCACGGTTTTGATTTCCGGGAGGAGCTTTCAGTATTTACGGATTTGCCGACATTTGTTCAAAACGATGCAACCGCTGCCTGCGGTGCAGAGCTTGTGTTTGGCAGGGGGGCGGAATTTGCTGATTTCGTTTATTTCTTCATTGGCACGTTTATCGGCGGCGGGATCGTTCTCAATCACTCTGTCTATTCGGGCAGAAGCGGCAATGCGGGTGCGCTCGGATCCATGCCGGTCATGGGCATTGATGGCAAGGCATCCCAGTTGATCGACCATGCTTCGGTATACAAGCTTGAGCAGATGTTGAAAGAAAAAGGCGTTGATACTTCGCCAGTCTGGTTGTCACCCGAAGACTGGTCGGAATTCGGCGAAACAATGGAAGAATGGATCGCACTGACAGCACAAAACATTGCGGTCGCTATTGTTGCCTGCGCTTCGGTGATCGACTTTGAGGCGGCAATTATTGACGGTGGTTTTCCGGCGGATGTCCGCAATCGGCTGGTGAGGAAAATCATGGAAAACATTGGCACGCTTGACCTTCAGGGGATTGAAGAACCTTTGATCCTTGAAGGCAGTGTCGGGGCGGGGGCGCGGGCAATCGGGGGTGCGGGATTGCCTCTGTTTGCCCGCTACCTGCTCGATCAGAATGTATTGTTCAAAGAGATGGAAAATGTTGAAAAATATTGATCCCATATTGGGGCCCGAGCTTTTATTTGCCTTGAGAGCGATGGGACATGGCGATGAGATCGCCATTGTAGATGGCAATTATCCTGCCTTGAGTGACGCCAAACGGCTCGTAAGAGCGGATGGCCTGTCAATCATTGCCGTTGTAAACGCAGTACTAAGCGTACTGCCGGTCGATGATTTTGTGCCACGAAGCCTGTTTCGCTCAGCAAAAGGCGATGATGTGAATGCTGTCGAGCCGGTTCACCTTGAAATCGAAGCTGCTTGCAAAAAGCATGCACCTGAGATGCCGGTCGAAGTTTTGGTGGGCGAAGTGTTTTACAACCGGGTAAAATCTGCCCATGCCATCATTGCCACAAGCGAACCAAGGCTTTATGCCAACCTGATAATTCGCAAGGGCGTAATTTATCCCTAGTCAATATTAAGAAGGCATGAAAGCGACCCGGATCTTTCATGGCATGAAAGGTATGCGTTATGATAATTTGTTGCGGTGAGGCGCTGATTGACATGCTACCCAGGCAATTGCCCGGTGGTGAAGATGTGTTGTTGCCCATATGTGGCGGGGCAGTTTTCAATACGGCGATTTCTCTTGGCAGGCTTGGTGAGGAAACAGGGTTTGTTTCAGGCATTTCAACCGACATGTTTGGCGAGCAATTGATCGAAGGGTTGAAAGCCTCCAATGTCAGTCCCCAATATTGTGTGCGATCCGACAATCTTTCGACGCTGGCATTTGTGAAGCTGACAAACGGCCAAGCCCAATATGTTTTCTTTGATGAGAATTCGGCCGGCAGAATGCTTTCTGTTGATGATCTGCCGGAGTTCCGCTCAGCACCTGCCGCCATGCATTTTGGTGCGATCAGCCTTATCCCGGAACCCTGCGGCACTGCCTATGAGGCGCTGATGGCACGTCACAAGGACACGTCAGTCATTTCGCTTGATCCCAATATACGTCCCGGATTCATCAAGGATGCGGAGCGCCACAAGGCACGTATCGCGCGGATGATCGCCATGTCGGACATTGTCAAGGTTTCTGATGAAGATTTGCATTGGCTGGCGGGCGACAAGGATAGCAAAGCGGTCATCAAGGATATGCTCACAAAGGGCGTTCGCGTCGTGCTTTTGACCATGGGCGGTGATGGTGTCAGCGTCTATACAGAGCGTTTCTCGTTCGATGTTCCAGCGCGAAAGGTCACGGTTGTTGATACAGTCGGGGCGGGAGATTCATTTAACGCGGGATTTCTTGCCGGACTAAGCAGGAGCGGATTACTTGAAAAAACCAAACTTAACGGGATTTCGAAGGAGGAACTTCTGTCTGCCGTTAGCCTTGCTGTCAGCGTTGCCGCTGTCACCGTTTCTAGAACCGGTGCAAACCCGCCTTGGCAGTCTGAGCTGTGATATTCGGGTTGTTTCGATTTACAGCATAACCCTGATGCTTTGCGCAGGATTGGTGACGTGAGACACAAGCACTTATCATAGATGCCTGGGAGGACATGGTTCTAAATAGTCGCTGTGCCTCACGCCGGGTTCTTTCTAAGCGATATTCGTGCATCTGTATGCTGCTAAAAAATCCATGGAGCGTTGCAAAAAATGCAACACCTGGAGTTTGTTGATTTTTTGTTGTGCTGCAAAAAAGCGAATATGCGCTGTTTCCTGTCGTCCCTTGAAGTATCGCACTTTTCTGCCATTGGTTATGAATTGTGAAAGGCAATTTTTTGCTGCGGCCCTTTGCAAAGGATACTGATTTGAAAACCTATTGGCAGAATTACATCGAAGAAAAATGGGTTGACGGCAGTGGCGGGCGTTTGGCGGTGTATAATCCAGGCACGAGTGAGCTGCTTGCTGAGCATGCTGTTGCAGATGCGGGAGATGTTGATCTTGCAGTGCAAGCCGCCAAACGAATGCACCAAAGCGGCGTCCTCTCTGGGTTGCGACCTGTCCTTCGGGGAAGGATGGTTCAGGCAATGGGCAGGTTCCTGCTTGAGCACATTGAAGAGATTTCACGGGTTTTGACGCTTGAGCAGGGCAAACCGCTTTGGGAAAGCCGGATCGAGGTGGAAGGTGCAGCGCGTTACTTTGAATATTACGGCAATCAGGCCGAAACTGTCGAAGGCCGCTCGATTCCGTTGGGTGCATCTTACTTTGATTTTACGGTCTATGAGCCGTTTGGGGTCACCGCGCATATCATTCCCTGGAACTATCCGCTCGAAATGACGGCACGCTCGCTTTCAGCCGCGCTGGCGACCGGCAATGCCTGTGTCATTAAAACCCCTGAACTCACCCCGTTGACCAATTCATGGTTTGCCCTTGCGGCTGAAGCGGTCGGCCTGCCTGAGGGCGCGGTCAATATTGTTTGTGGATACGGGCAGGAAGCAGGGGCCGCACTGTCCTCGCACTGCGATGTCAAACAGATTGTGTTTACCGGATCAGTGGGCACGGGCATCGCAATTGCCACAGCCGCAGCAAGAAATGTGGTTCCCTGCATTCTTGAACTTGGTGGAAAATCTGCCGCAATCGTTCACGACGATGCCGATCTTGATGCGTTCGAGAATGATGTGCGTTGGGGAATATTCTTCAATGCCGGCCAGGTTTGCTCCGCGATGAGCCGCGTCATTGTTCACGAAAGCCGTCATGATGAACTCGTCGAGAGGGCTGTCGGTATTGCCAAAAGTTTGCAGGTCAGCCCGGGGATTGAACTTGGTGAGTTCGGCCCGAACATGGGGGCAATGGTCAGCGAAGGGCAGCGGGACCGTGCAGTGAAAATGGTTGCAGAGGCTGAGGCTCAAGGCGCGCTTGTCGCTGCCGGCGGGCGCAAGCTCAATATTCCGGGAGCCTTCATGGAGCCGACCGTCCTGACCGGCGTGACAAGCGAAATGACGATAGCCAACGAGGAAGTATTCGGACCTGTGTTGTCCATCCTGAAATTTTCCAGCGACGAGGAGGCGATTGCAATAGCCAACAACACTGAATATGGCCTTGTCGGAGGGGTTTTCACCCGCAATCTCGACCGGGCAACAAAGGCGGCAACCAAAATCAGGGCAGGACAGGTCTTTGTCAATGAATGGTATGCAGGCGGTGTTGAAACGCCTTTCGGCGGCGTTGGAAAATCAGGCTATGGCCGCGAAAAAGGCCGTGAGGCATTGATGAACTATGTTCAGACCAAGAACATCGCCATCAAGCTCAAATAAACTGATTTGAAACTGCCTGGTACCAAAGAGACGCGCAGTGGGAATTTCCATCCCTTTGCTGTTGCTCAAAACTGGCATTTGCAATGAACTCAATGTTCAAAAGAAATCTAAAATCTGTGGAAAACTGATCAATTTTCAATAGTGTCTGAAATCTATTTGAACATTGCCAATGGTCGTGCAAGTAATTTGAAAAGATCATTATTCGCATAAAATTCATTTTTTCCAAGGCGCTCCATAGGTCTCGTTTCCTTGGAGAGCCGCGAATTACCCGCCAGAATTTCGATAATATTTATGAAGACTTTTCATGTTATTTCCATTGACCAACAAAAGCCGCCTAATGAACCATGCGTGTTGGCATGTTGTTCATGACAAGCTTATCCCGAATTCCTTCTTTCTTGACTTTGGTGGTGCCCGCCAATTGATGTCAAGGCTGTTGTTGGCCGGTGCCACTGCTGTTGGAGTTGCTGGTTGTCAGTCGGCAAGCAATCCCTCTTCTTCTGACTACAAGACTGTTGCCTTGGGTGCGCCGTACAAAGGTGACTTTGTGCAGTCTGATGGCAAATCATTTCCCATGGTATTGAATGAAGGCAAACTACCGAAGGTAAGTTATCCGAGCCTTGGTTGTGAAGGTCATTTGGAACAGACTTCTCGAACCATGAACGAGGTAACATTTATAGAACGTATTGACAGTGGAAACTGTATTGATGGCGGCACGGTAGTAACCCATATGTCCGGCAGGGACGTGATCAACGTCAGTTGGTCAAAAGCCGGCGCCCCATTTTCTGCGTCCGCCCGCTTGTACCGAAATGGAAAAAAACCAGCGGAAACCATCTCGACTGCCGGCAATTCAAAAAGTGGGACTCTCTCGCCAGAACAAGGTAAAGTTAAAGTTGCCTCAGCAACAGCCATGGTGCGCAACAAGCCGGAAAAAGGTTCTGATAATTTTTCCAACCAAATATATACTGACAGTTTTGTCGTAAAAACCCACGTCAGGGGAGTGGCACCGGGATCCAAGACATTTGAAAACCAGAATGGTCTGATGGGTATTTTGACCAATGAACGATATTCGGTTCAGGTTTCCTATATTCATGTTGATGTTGAAATTGAGCTTGATCCATCTGGCGCTTTTGCCAGGGACATTCTCAAATTCAAACTGGACATAACCGGAAAATACAAAGCCTGTGCCAATACGACATGGCGTCATAGCATTCACACAAATAACAATGAAATAAAAGAAAGCTGTTTTTCTATCATGGTGGCTGGCAAAGAATGGCCGGTTGATGGCAAGCCCTTTGTCCTAAATGCTGCAAACGGATACAAATTCAAAGCCAGCGAGATAATCTCGATCCCCCTAATCATGGCGGCATCGGATGGAAACAGGCGGACGATTACAAATCTGGATGACGCGGAAGGTAAAGTTTACGACCTTGAGATCAATGGCAAGGATGCCTGGAAAATCGTTAGGAAGAAATACAAATGAGAAAGGCTGCTTTTTGGAGCACAGTTTTTTTTCTCGCTGCGACCCAATCGTCACTTGCGTTGGATTTAAGTGGTGAAATCAGAAAATACACGAAAGTTCTTGAGGATTTTGACCGCGCGCGCAGGGTCGAAGAGGGGCAACGTAAACAGGCGCGGAGCGAAAGCTGGAGCAATGCAATTTCAAATGCACCTGCCGCCGGTTCCCCGGAACAGCCAGCTTCGGTCGCTGCGACAACCTCCACCCAATCTGCAGCGGTTTCCGGCAGTGCCTCAAACCAGGTAAAGTCTATCCGCGATAACGGGGCGATTGCCGGAAATCCCAGCTATTTGATAACGTGTACTTCGGGCCGCGACAAAATCGTTGTTCGCAAGGACGGGAAATGGACAGACAGTTTGGGTGGGACTTTCTCAGACAGGCTATGGAATCTTTCAGTCGACGAATTTGCAAAGCAGGAAATTTGCAGCTGATAGATGCCTGAACCGGGTGCGTGCCGACTTTTGTGTTGTTAATTTACACTTCCCGGTCAAAGATGCCGGGTTGTTCTGTCAAGAAAATACAATGATTTCAATAAATTGCCAGGGGTTTCAATAAACTGCCTGGCTGGGGAACATGGATTCGAACCATGACTAACGGAGTCAGAGTCCGTCGTTCTACCGTTAAACTATTCCCCAAGAATAGCATTTGCGACCTTTGGGTGTCCCGTTAACCTGGATGGCATTCTGGCCGGTTTGTTCGGGGCAATCAATAACAAGATCATGATGTGACCTGTTATAGGAAGCGCGCTTGCTATACGGTTCGCAGACGCATTTTGCAATAGTGATTTCAAAAAGTTCTTTGTCAGGCATGATGGCCTATTGAGAGCGGCAAACGCGAAATAAAAGTCAAATCGTTTCGGGGCCTGTTAACCGCACGCTGTGTGTTGTTCGGAATGATACGACAATTCGCGTGATGAAAGCTTGCTGCAGCGCGCGGTATGAAACTTTTTGACTTTTTTGGGAAATTGACTTTGCGAAGCATCAAACTGGTGATAGCCTTATCCCAACATTGAACATAATACCTGACAGAATGAAGTCAGGAAAAAGGTGTAAGATTGAGCAAGTTTCCCGGCCTGAGAAGGCAAAATGGGAAAAGGCGCAACCGTCATAAAAGTGAAAAGCAGGAACAGGGCAGCGGCAATGCTTCAACTTTTCAACAAATTGGTCCTTTGGAAGACAGTGTTCCGGCAGCCACTTCATATGCGGCGCAAGGTGATCCTGTCATGCCCAAGCCTGGCGACAAACGCCGGTATGGTAATGCAAGGGATCAAAAATCGGGCCATGGCGCAATTCGCGGTGGCAAGAATGGCGGTTCGTCCGGCGCATTAACCCGCGCTGCCCCAGTTGCCCATGGAGTTCCGGTTGAAGAAAAGCCGGAGAAGCAGTCTGATATCGCCCGAGGCAATTTCAGGAACGCTGCTTTGCGCGCTGACAGTCCGCTGGTTGCACGACCAGATACTCCATCACTCGAAGTGCAATCACAAGAAACCGGTGCTGAGGCGAGTGCACGCGCGAAGCCACGCCGCCGCAAAAGGGGCAGGGGCAAGAAAAAGGGAATTGATCCGCGCGGGCTGATGCGCAATCTGCGAAGCCCAGTCACTCCTGCGCCTGACGTCGCCTATTCTCCCGCGGCATTGGAAGAGGTCAGAGTTTCGGCTACATTGAGGCAGAAGGTTCCCATCTCAAGACTGGATCAGGCTAGAACAGACCAAAAGAACGCCAAGGTATCCAATCCCGGGCTTTATGCCGCTCTTGATCTTGGCACCAATAATTGCCGCCTTCTCGTTGCTGTTCCGCAGGAACGCGGACGGTTCAGGGTGATTGACGGATTTTCGCGTATCGTGCGGCTTGGCGAGGGATTGGCCACCAGCGGCAGATTGTCTGAAGCTGCGATGGACCGCGCAATCGAGGCGCTGAAGATTTGCGCGGAAAAATTGATGGGCCACAACATCCGGCGTCATAGGCTGATTGCCACTGAAGCCTGCCGAAGAGCAGTTAACGGTGCGGATTTTCTGGAGCGTGTGAAAAGCGAAACGGGGATGGATCTGGAGATTGTTGACCAGCAGACAGAAGCTTATCTGGCAGCCGAGGGGTGTGGCGCGCTGATGGACAATAAGGCTGATGCTGCAGTCCTGTTTGATATTGGCGGTGGTTCCTCGGAGTTGATACTGGTCAATCGTCAGGGACGGAAAAAGCGGATTGTTGATCAGATTGTGTCTTGGACTTCGATGCCGGTGGGGGTTGTTACCCTTGCCGAGCGTCATGGCGGAACAACCGTTAATCGCGAAATCTTTCAGGCGATGATTGATGAGGTGCGCGATTTTCTCAATGTGTTTGAAGGACGGGATCAACTCGCGCGTGTTTGGAAAAACGGCAGGGTACATCTGCTTGGCACATCCGGTACAGTAACCACGCTGGCAGGAATTCATTTGGGGCTGCCCAAATATGAACGCCGACTCGTTGATGGTTTGTGGCTCAGCTCGGGTGAAATTGACAAGGTTATCCAGGATCTTCTGGCGATGGATTACCGGCAGAGATCCAGCAGTCCGTGTATCGGAACTGAGCGGGCGGATCTGGTCATGGCAGGATGCGCCATTCTGGAAGCCATCCGGTTAACCTGGCCAAGTGAACGTTTGCGTGTTGCAGACCGCGGATTGCGGGAAGGTATCCTGACCCAGATGATGGAACATGACAGCGCCTGGATGCAGCCACGCCAAAATCAATGGCGCAAATTCAATAATCCGCGTCAACCCGGGCAACGAAACAACAATTCGGGTAATAACAGTTCGGGCAATGAGCGCGATAAGCCATCGAGACAGGCGACTACACCTGATGCTGACGAAGGAGGTTCGCAATGAGCCAAAAGAAAGGCCCTGTGGGCGGCAAAGGCGGCAAGGCAGGAAGTGCCAAGTCCGGTGGCAAGACAACCGGATCGAAGCTCGGCGGGCAGTCGGGTTCTGCCAATCGAATGATGCATACAAAGGTCAAGACGGCGCGCGGACGTAAGCTCTCGTCCATATTATGGCTCCATCGGCAGTTGAACGATCCATATGTAAAACAGGCCAAGGCCGAGGGCTATGCCTCACGTGCAGCCTATAAAATAAAGGAAATGGACGACCGGTACCACTTCCTGAAGAAAGGCCGCAGGGTTATTGATCTTGGCGCAGCGCCTGGTGGCTGGACACAGGTTTGTGTCGAACGTACCGGTTCGACGCCTGAAGAAATTACAGTAGTTGGAATAGACTATCTTCAAATGATGGAGGTGCCGGGTGCCACCATATTAATGAAGGACTTTCTGGATGACGACGCTCCAGATGCCCTGATGGAGGCGCTGGGCGGTCACCTTCCAGATGTTGTGTTATCCGATATGGCAGCGCCGACAACGGGTCACAGACGGACCGACCATTTGAGGACAATGCACCTGGTTGAAGTTGCGCTGGATTTTGCCTTGAAAGTGCTGAAGCCAGGCGGGCACTTTTTGTGCAAAACTTTCCAGGGTGGGACAGAGGGCGAACTTTTGAACAAGCTGAAGCACAACTTTCAGGAAATTTTTCACGTCAAACCGCCTGCATCACGCGATGGCTCGGTAGAACTTTATCTTTTTGCACGAAATTTCAAGGGCAAGAAGCCTGTGCAAGATGAAGATATCCCTGAAGAGGATGCCCGGTAGTACCCCGGTAGTACATTGTTAACCATGAGGATCAAAAGAAAGCGAAATCAGTCAGGATTTTCGTTTTAAATCAGACAGGAAACCGCCCTGTTTACTTTTCTTGGTATGGTTTCGGAAATCACAGTCCAGAAAATTTCCGGAGTTTCGATGCCTTCCAAGTCAGTAATTAGCGAAATTTTTTCCAGTTTTTCCAATTTGAAACAGGATCGTTCAAGATACGTGTCGTTGATTACAGTCCTGATCCTGGCTCTGGCCGGATTGGTCATTCTTCTTGGTGAAAACCTTGTGGGTATTCCATTCCTGAAGCCAATGATGGGTGTGCTGGTTTTTGGCGCTGCTATAAGTCTGGTTCTGCTGGGCAATAAGAAGGATGAGTGGAATTCAACCTCAACACAGGCTGAAAATAATCCTGTTGCCGCAGTTTCAAATGATGAACGCCCGATCGCGCATGCTGTCGATGGGCCAGAACAGCTTAATAACGGGACATTGTCTTACACTGATAAATCGACCGGACTCGGCAACAAGCAGCGTTTTCAGGAAAAATTCAAGACGATTGCCGCAAAATATCATGGTGTGCCTGAGGGCTTTGAAACCGGATTTGCGGTTGGCATTGTCAACCTGGACGGCATGAAGCCGATCAATGACCTTTTCGGATTTTCAGGAGGGGACCATCTGATCAAGCAATGCTCGATGCGTTTGCGCGCTGCGATTGAAGATGCCGGTTTTGTGTTCCGGCATGATGGAGATGAGTTTTCCTTTATTCTGCCTAATGCATCGACCCCTGAAAAGGTGATCAAGGCAGGAAAACTGCTGCAGGATGTGCTGCTTGCACCTTTTGACATTGATGGCTCTTCAGTAAGATTGTCAGGCTCCTTCGGTTTTGCGATCTATCCAGATGGCGGAGAGACAATCGACAAGATAACCGCATCAATCGAAACGGCACTATATCATTCCAAACAGAAGGGGCGCGGACGT
The DNA here is from genome assembly GCA_041736675.1 of Salaquimonas sp. Classification (GTDB taxonomy): domain Bacteria; phylum Pseudomonadota; class Alphaproteobacteria; order Rhizobiales; family Rhizobiaceae; genus Salaquimonas. The sequence goes on along the minus strand of JBGSTD010000016.1, from coordinate 24,527 downwards.
TTCACGATCTATTCCTCAGAGGTGGAAAAGACCGTGCGTGAAAATGCGATACTTGAGCAGGCCCTTCGCAGGGCGATTGCTGACAATGTGATTGCCCCTCACTACCAGCCGATCATTTCGTTGCAGGATGGCAGCCTGCTTGGTTTTGAGGCTCTCGCCCGGTGGATTGATCCGGAACTCGGTTTTGTGTCGCCTGCCAAATTTATTCCGCTAGCAGAAGAACGTGGCATTATTGCTCCGTTGACCGAGGTATTGTTGATGCAGGCCGCCAGGACTGCAGCAGATTGGCCTGACGACCTGTTCTTGTCCTTCAATCTTTCAAGCACCCAATTGGTTGATCCCACAACAGCTGAAGCCATTCTTGAAACGATCCGCCGAGCAGGGCTTCCGGCCAATCGTCTCGAAATTGAAGTGACCGAGACCGCGATGATGTCGGACCCTGAAACTGCAGCGCAGATTATCGAGGAACTGCATGATGCCGGAGTCAGAATTTCGATGGATGATTTTGGCACCGGACAGTCCAGTCTGGGACGCCTTCGTGAACTGAAACTTGACAAGGTGAAAATTGACCGCGCCTTCATTATGGCAATTGGCGAAGACAAGCCAGCTGAACATATTGTGCGGGCGATCCTCGAAATGTGCGCGGGGTTGAACCTGACCGTTGTTGCAGAAGGGATTGAAGAAGTTTTCCAAGCGGAAAGCCTGAAGCATTTTGGCTGCCATGCGGGCCAGGGCTATCTTTTTGGAAAGCCGCAAAATGCAACAAAAACAATGGGATATATTCAGGAGTTCCGGAGGATGTCAAAATCTGACCGAGAACTGAAAATCGCCTGATGTTTCATTCATAGTTCCGGTGATTTGGGGTTACCGGGCCAACCGCTGCGGCGGTGTTCAGGGGTCACGTAGTGGGTTAGTGACCCCTGAATTCTTTCCGATACCATAAACACCTGCATAGCTGCGTGCTGCTTGCCTGGGTTGTTTGTGGAGAAACTGCCAATCACCTTGCAGTCGTGATAAAAAACTGGCTTTTCTTTGGCATCATACAGGAAAAGTCATGGCTAAACTTTATTTCAACTATTCATCCATGAATGCCGGCAAATCGACCATTTTGCTTCAGGCTTCACACAACTACCGCGAACGCGGGATGCACACTTTGCTGCTCACATCTTCCCATGATGACCGCGCAGGCAAGGGCAAGATAGCGTCGCGAATCGGGCTCGCGGTGGAAGCCGATCTGTTTTTGCCGGAGACAGATCTTTACAGTTTTATTCTCGCCGAACATGCTAAACAGCCGCTTGCCTGTGTTTTTGTTGATGAAGCGCAATTTCTGACCGAGGAGCAGGTTTGGCAACTGGCAAATATCGGCGACACGCACCGTATCCCTGTAATGTGTTATGGGCTGAGGACCGATTTTCAAGGAAAGATGTTCCCTGGCAGCGCCGCACTGTTGGCACTTGCAGACCAATTGCGTGAAATACGCACGATCTGCTGGTGTGGATCGAAGGCGACGATGGTGGTAAGACTGGGGCCGGATGGCAATATCGTTGTCGACGGGGAGCAGATTGTCATCGGCGGCGAAGACAAATATGTTTCCCTTTGCCGCAAACACTGGACAGACAAGGACTTGGGTAAAAATGGCGCATGATCATTCCAAAAATGGAGAACACGGCGAACATCATGATGATCATGATCACTCCCACCTCGATGAGATGGAGTTGAAGGTTCGAACGCTTGAGTCGCTTCTGGTGGAAAAGGGATATGTGAAATCTGACGCGCTGGATGCTATTGTTGAAACTTACGAATTGCATGTCGGGCCGCGCAATGGTGCCCAGGTTGTTGCCAAAGCCTGGAGTGATCCGGAATATCTCAATCGTTTGCGACTCGATGCCACCGCTGCAATTGCCGAACTGGGTTTTTCCGGTCGTCAGGGAGAGCATATGCGAGTAGTCGAAAATACCCCTGACACGCATAATATGGTCGTTTGCACACTTTGCTCCTGCTATCCTTGGTCGGTGCTGGGTCTGCCGCCGGTCTGGTACAAGTCTGCGCCCTATCGTTCACGTGCTGTTATCGAACCTGAAAAGGTTCTGGCTGAATTTGGCGTGAAGCTCGAAGAGGGAAAATCGATACGGGTTTGGGATTCAACGGCCGAAATGCGTTATCTGGTTATACCTGAAAGGCCTGCGGGAACTGACGACTGGAGCGAAGGGATGCTGGCGCAGCTTGTCACCCGCGACTCGATGATCGGGACAGGATTGACACTGAATCCGCGAGACTTGTCATGAACGGCCCCCATGACATGGGCGGCATGCAATGTTACGGGCCGGTAAATCCAGAAGTTGATGAACCCCTGTTTCACGGCGATTGGGAAAAGCGGGCAATGGCGATGACCGTCGCCATGGGATTTACGGGAATGTGGAACATTGATGCTTCACGCTTCAAGCGCGAAAGCCTGCCCCCCGTCCAATATCTTGCGTCTTCTTACTATCAGATATGGCTGGCCGCATTGGAAAACCTGATGGTTGAGCGAGGCATGGTAACCATGGGTGAGCTTTCCTCCGGCCGGCTGGAAGTTCCACCGGTTGCAACAAACCGAACAGTTCCGGATGCTGCGGCTGTAGTTGCCGGCCTTGCCAAGGGCGGGCCGACATCGCGCGAAATTGGTGTTCAACCCAAATATTCAATCGGAGATGAAGTGCGCACGTCCGCACTTCATCCTGATCATCATACCCGCATGCCGCGCTACGCCCGTGGCAAGAATGGCAGGATTACTCACATCAACGGTGTCCATGTTTATCCCGACAGCAACGCCAAAGGTGAAGGTGAAAATCCCCAATGGCTTTACACGGTGGAATTTGCGGCGAAAGAATTGTTTGGCACCGGGTCCCACACGGTGAGGATTGATTGTTTCGAACCCTACCTGCAGGGAACAGAAAAATGATCAAGACGGACATCGGGGCCAAAGGCCGGACCAATGGCTACAACAGGTTTTTGTCAGAGATACCATCCATCCCGCGTGAATGCGGTGAACCGGTTTTTGCTGAACCGTGGGAAGCGCGGGCATTTGCCATGGCTGTCCATTTGAACGAACAAGGGCTGTTTGCCTGGTCTCAATGGGCCGAGCGGTTTGGCGCAGCTTTGAAAGCCAATACCGCTGAAGGCGAGCCGCTGACCTATTATCAGGTATGGCTAAAGACACTTGAAGAGATTGTTGAAGCCGAAGGCATCGCCGATGCGGCCAGCCGTCAAAAACGCGAACTGGAATGGCAGGCCGCCGCCGCGCGAACACCTCACGGAAAACCCATCGAATTGTGATTGGCAATTGATCTCTCGGATAGAGTAAAAATTCCTGGAATTTTTTACAATATCGTGAGGGTTTTGACATGAGGCTTTTTTCCCCGATCGCATTGTTGTCACTTGTGTTTTCCGGTTCGGTTATGTTTCTGCTGGATTTTTATGGGGTATGGCTTTCTTTCCTCAGCCATCCATTCTGGTCAACGAAAGCTAATCTGATCGGCATTGGCATCGGCCTTGTCGTGGCGGCTATTCTGCTTTGGATGTGTCAGGAAAATTTTCGCCGCTTGTTGATCTCTTCAGTGCTCACGTTTCTTCTGGCGGGAGCTTTGTTTTCAATCGCAATCGAGGCAAAAGAGATATTCGCTGCGTCCTATGCAGAAAACCGCCTGGCTGGAAAAGTATGGTATTTCAGCTTTATCGGTATGATTGGTACCCTGTTTGCGGCTTTTAGCCTTTCGGTGACATGTCTGCTTGCGTATTTGTCTCAAGATCAACAGCAGGAATGGTAAACGCAGGAATGTAAAGTGGGGGATCATTTCATAATCGTATTTCTATGGCTTCAAAAATCGTCATCAACCTCCTATATTGCAAGCATAAGTTTCGATTGTTCGCATTGCCCCGATCTAATGGATCGCTTTCTGGAGGAATACTGAATGTCCGATTTGCAAAAATTTGATGCCGAGATTGAAAAAACCCGCCAGACAGTTGAGGAAATGCGAACAAAGATTGACCAGAGCGGTGTGCTACTGGACAAGCTCGCCAAGACCGAAACCATTGGTGAAGTTGATTTTGATATCGAAAATGCCCGGATAGAAGATGTTCTGCGCCAGCAGGGGGTGATGGAAGGCAATATTGCCGATCTGATCATTGGCCTTGAAGACGCAACGAATGTATTCGGTGCCGAATTCGAAAGTATGAAAAGCTATACCGGAATGGAAAAATTCATCGGCATCTTTTCCAAACAGAGGATGCAGAGGATGCGCTCGGACCGGGTGCGCAACATGTCACTTGCAGGCAATCTGCAGGAACTGCTTTCCAAATCTGACAAGATCATCGGAATTTTGAAAGGCCAGAAAAGTGCGCTTGAGAGCCGCTACTCGGCTTCGGAAACTTCTTTGAAGAAAGTGCTTGAGCGGCGCAATGAGACGATGGCAAATCTCGAAACTACACAGGCCCGTATTGAAGAACTGAACCCGCTTTTGCTTGATCTTGAAAACAAGATGTCAGCTTCGACCGACCAGAAAGCGCGGACGGCACTCGAAAGCGAGCGTTCGAAACTTGCAACCGAGTACAACAAGATGCAGGCGCGTGAACAGGAACTATTGGCCGAAAGCCAGACACTCGAGCGGTATACTTCGATGTTCCAGACCTTCGTTGACTCGCTCAATAACCAGATTGCCGCCCAGCAGACACTAATCAACAAGCTGGAGATTGATACCGAGCAGCGTATCGTCTTGTACAAGGCGCTGGAAGACTCGCTGAAAACGGCTGCCCAGCAGGACGTTGCTCACAAGATCAACACGCTTGGCAACAAGGTCGATACGGCGGCTGAGGAGACCATGGCGGGAATTGGCGCTGCTGCCCAATCACATATCGGCGATCTTCTTGAAATGCACCAGAAAAACATGCTTTCCACAAAGGATATCCAGCGGAGGAAAAAGCTGGCTGATGATGCCTTCGCCCGTCGTTTCGACGAGGTTTTACGCAAGCACAATTCGGCTGATTATCTGAACGCAAACAGCTGAGGTTTTATTTTGGGCAAACCTTATATGGTCATGATCCCCGGGCTTGACCTTGGGAAGGCAAAAATTCAGCGGGTGCATTTGACATGAATGCAAAACAAACGCCGGTCTCGCGCTATTTTGCTGCAATAGACGATGCGCTGGACGGGCTCGATACCTATTTGCGGGAGGAAGATTCTCCGCTCTATCAGCATGAGTTGGTAGGAGCCGTGGTTGCATCGTATCTGAAACGGTTGCGAGGCTCGTTTGACAGCTGGAACCACCGGCTTGCCTTTGCAGACAAATTTCGCGTTTCCCAATCCGAAAGCGGGTTCCCGGCTTTTCAAAATGTTCTTGATCTTGAGAATGACCGCAAGAGCGCCCCAAAACGATTGAGCGAACTTCAGGACGAGGATGAAATACGCCGCGAGATGGTCGCCTATATCCTGCAGAAGAAGGAACTGCCAACCGCTCTGCAGCGCACCATGGCCGAGAGGCGTTATTTGAAGGCTGTGCAGGACGACCAGGTGTTTTCACCACTGGTTCTGCCTCGCACGGTGCGTGTTTCGATCAATCCCAATACCGGGCGGCCGTTTTATATCGTTCATTGGGGCTATTATGACGGGGTCGCAAATCTGCCAATGGTCTATATGGCAGCGATTGAGGATTCGTCTGAGGACATGATCAAGACGCTGGTCGGCAAAGACGGCAAGATGAACAAGGATGTGGACATTCCGCTGCCGGTGGAAGGTCTGCTCAATCCGCAACTTGCCAACCGGTTCGATGAGTTCTGCGACAAGAACTCATCTTATTCGCTGACTTTGTCCACCATCGCGACAAGCCTTGATCATGATTTTGATTATCTGCATCCCAAGCAATTGCGCCGCTTTGTGCTTGGGCCATTTTATCACGCTGACATCACGGACAATAATGCCAATGTCGACAAGATTTTGCAGAAAGTGAAGAAGGAAGAAAACCGATGGCTGCTCACATGGACCTTGCAGGAGATTTTTTCTGTGCATGAAAAGCCCGCAAAATGGGGGTTGTGGGGCGGTGATCCGGCGCGTGAGGAATTCAATATCAATACCAATAATCTGGATGCCGCGCGGATGGGGGTGTCCTCGTTCGAACGCCATGCCCTCGTGCCTCATGAGGCATATCAGGCGCTTTTTGCCAGCGGCGAAGCGGACAAGATTTTTGAGGATTACAAACGCCATGTGATTTCCGGCAAACAGGTTTTGCGGAATTTTTGAACAAGGAAAAAAGATGGACGCTGCCCTGACCACCTTACGAGAAGAAGACATTCAAAAACATTTGGCGACGGCCCAAAGTCTTGTGACCAAGACGACCGTGGTTGAGGCGGCAAGTTCCAAGAGCAATACGGAGATTGCCGGAACGCGGCGGCGTTTTGTGCAGACGGTTTCAACCTCCGGCGCAAAATCATCCAGAAACGTGGAACTTGCAGCAACGCTGACCGCGATCACCCCCGGCGATAACATGTTGTCAGTGGCCCAGCACGGCGTTCTCTACAAGACGCGAAGGGCGATTGCCGTTGCGCTTGCAGTTGCCGATATCTATGCCAAGCAAACCGGAATGGATGCGCTTCGCAATGAAAATGCCTCTGCGCCGCTGCAGGGCGAAAAAGCGGAGCGTTACCGCTCAATGCTTGAGGCCTCGGCCTATGTCAGTGCTTTTACTGCGGCTGCCTATGTCAAGCAGATGGTTGAAGCGGTAGGCGAACCCGTCAGTGATGTGGCGCAACCCACATTTGATTTTTCGACGCCGCAGGATGCACTGAAAGGGTTTGTTGCCTGTCTTGAATCAGCGGCAGATTCCTCTGCCGATGACAGCGTACTTTTGACCCGCATTCGTGAAGCCGCTGAAGCTTGCCTTACAGATCTGTTGTCACGCAAGACGAGGTTTACCGGACTTGCAGCTTTTGAAAACACCCATCTCAAACTTGACAGTGATGGGTTTGAACTCAATGGTTTTGACGATGTGCCGGGGGCCAAGTCCAAACCGCTGGTCATGACCTTCAAGAAGCCGAACGAGATTATCGGCAACCACATTGCCAAATATCAGGCGATGAAGCAGGCCAAGATGCTGATGGCCTATGACTTTGACCGCCAGCTCAATCCGTTTGTCGAACTCGGCGGCTTTGTTTTCACCTTCATTGGCGATGGTGCCCCCGGCACCGGTAAAACAATCCTTATCCAGATGATCGCCGGAATGATCCATGGGTATTGCGAGATTGCCGGTTACGGCTTTCATTACGAAAACTTTGGGGTGGACCAGATTTCGTCCTATCAGGGCAAGTCCGGCCAGAACTGCAAGCAGTTTGTCAATAATGTGCTGAACCCGCGCACCATCGGGTTTGGTACCATTGATGATATTGACCAGGTCGCTGCCAAGCGCTCGGATGATCGCGCTTCCGCCGGACAGCAGGAAGTGACTGCCGTATTGATGGAAAGTTTTGCCGGGGCCACAACCGTTGTGCGCGGCAATTGCTCGTTCGGCATGTTCTCCAACTATCCGGAAAATGTTGACGATGCCTTGCGCCAGCGGGCTGGAGCCAGATGGCTTGTCGACGGTCCACAGACACGCAGCGACTATATTGACATTTTCGCGTTGCTCGCAGGCAAGAACCACAACATTCCGCTCGGTGATCACAATCTTTTTGAAGCACAGGTGATCGAGAAGGCGGTTTCAGTTGCTTATGAACAGCACTCCAAACCACATGAGGATGGCCTTTTGAAGGTCTATGACCGTTTCAACAAAGAGCACGGCAAGCTCAAATCCATGGCTGATGTCGGCACCTATCTCCACATGATCAAGGAGGCGGAGCCGCGCTTTACGGGCCGCGCAATCAAAAACATCACCGATGCGATCAAAATGCGCGCCATGGATGTTGATCTGCCGGATGAATGGTTTGAATATCCTGAAACCTTCATGCACAAGCCCTATGATGACAAGAAAGCGATGATCGAGGATCTGCGCGGACCGTTTACGCTCGAGATGGTGATGCAGGAAATCAACCGCTATGCGGACTCGGAGTTCCGCTACACCGACAAGTCGGACAATTCTGCTGTCGACGAAATCATCCGCCGCGAACGCCAGCGGGAGAAGGCGGTGGAGCGGATCACTAAGATGAAAGCGGACGGCCACTGGGGGGCTTAGGAGGTGGTGTCATTTTTGTTGAAAACCAATGCATTTAATCAAATTACGTCCAGCGAAAAATAATCTTGCAGCTTTTGCTACTTTCATATTGTAGTTATGTAGACTCTGAACTTGTATATCTTGGTCGCGAACATTCAAAAATAGAATTTGTTTCGGTGTGAGTGGGATTGCTGGAATGACAGGATGGTCAGCAAATCCAAATTCATAATCCGCGGTACTCAGAAGTCCCCAATTTTTGTAGGCGCCACTTTCATGTTCTCGATCCATTCTCATTCGGATCAACATCCAAGCCATTCGGTTTCCTGCGATCGAAGAATCGTCTCGAATGGTTAGGATGCCCGCGGCCTCTAGTTGTTCGTGTTCATCGATCGAAAGTGAATGCGATGGGCCAATTATTCCCTTTATTATTTGGTCCTCAATCTCAGTGAGATTTGCCCTAGCCCACCAAGATAGAAAAAACTCAGTGACGATTTTAATTTCTGCTAATTTTAAATTTGTGCAGTTTCGTATGATTATTTTTTCAGCAACATTTTGAAAAGCATCTTCGATTTCTTTGAGGTGATTTTCTGCTTTCTGGTCCCATCGTCTGGTGTAGGTGAATAACCCGTTAGTTGGCTTTAATCTTACGCATTTTTGTTGCTTTACTAGGAAAGTATCAACACCACCCGTAGCATCTGAAAAACGATACATACTTTTTGTTGGAAGAATATGTTGCTTTACCGTTAGGCGATGCGGATTTCCCTTCTGCGGCATGTTCGGTTTTACCATTCACCCCCCGATCTCCTTCACCGCTGCCTGTGCAAGAAATCCCGAGCGGGTCATCTTGCGTTGGGCGGCGGCATCGTCGATGGCTTCTAGCAAGCCTTTGTCCATGGTGATGTTGATGCGCGCCGATTTGCCCTTGTTCTTCAACAGCGGAATGGAAACGAGATAAGCGCCGACTTTCAATTCTTCCGCGACTTGCGGCAGGTTGCGAATGGTTTCGATGGAGGATGGTGCAGGTAGTGTCTTGAAATCCTCGGCATAAAATTCCAAGGCCTCCATGGCATTGGGTAATACATCATCAGCTTCGTCCGCTGCTGAAAAGCAACCTTCAAGATCAGGAAATGAAACGCCATAGGCGCTGCCTTCATCCTTGTGAACCAGGGCGATATAGTGGGTCATGGATTCCTCGCTGTTCATAACCAGCCTGCCATTTTTGCGATGTTTCTTGCCGTACCCAATGGCAGGGATTTCTTTGGGTGGGGCACAATGACTATTCTCCCATCTTTCTTGAACTTGTGATGGGAGCCGCGTATACCAACAAGGTCAAAGCCTTCATTTTGAAGGCGTATGATGATTTCACGGCTATTGGTTTCTATCGAAATCATGTGTATTTATATACTTATCGCTCTTGAGTATCAAGGTTCGAATATTGAATGAAAAAACTTCTCGACAACCACATGATATTTGGCGGCCTGCTTGGTGTGGATGAACCGCATCTCATTGAGCGATACAACAAGGCGCTCAAGGGCTTTGGTCTGAAGCCCGTCAAGCTTGAGAGTTTTTCGATTGATATGACCGGCTATTCGCCGGAAGTTGCCAATGCGCTTGGAGATCAGGAATATCTTGATCCCAACGGCATCAACCGTCGCTTCATCATTTTGACACCGGCGCAGGCCGAGCTACCCGTTGTGCATACCCAGTTTTCCAACACTGAAGAGCTGATGACCGAGTTTTTTGAAAAGAACCGTCGTGAGATATTTGCGATCACCATCAAGGATGTTCTTTATGGCGAGATTGAAGACAGCGTTCTGGAAGTGGACAATCTGGAGGATTTGCTGTCGATATCGCAGGTGGAATTCAAACTGGCAACTTCGTCAGACCTTTTGGGCAAAACCGCTGAATTACAGCTGATGATCGACAAACTGCTCAAAGAGCCTGATGCGTGGCAGGATAATATCATGCTGCAAAAGATGGTTGATATCGTTAAAGTCACCGGGGATATCTCAGCAAACGAATTGATGCCGAAAGAGGTGGTGTTTCGCCACAATGCATTTTGGACAGCGCATTTTGGCGGCGTTTATATTTTCAACGACGCACATCAGGTCACTGTAATTGCTGATCCTGCCACAAAGGGCTTTCGCAAGTCACGCCCCTGGGAAGTTTCGTACATTGATATCAACGACCATGCGCTGGTTTATCGTTTTCTCCTTGAAACCGGACGGATTGATCCGCCGCGTGGTTCATGGATCGAAACGTCGGGTCTGTTGGAACAACGCGCGCGCATGCTGGTTGTCGGCATGATGGTCGAGCGCGAGCCGGGGATAAATCTATCGAAGTTGTCGAACCAGGCGCTCGACAACTGGGTAAGGAAGAACGCCAAGGTCATTGAACGAGATGGCGCGCTGCCACTGCTCGAATTTGTTCGCAAGAAAGCCCGCAACTGGTCGAATATTGATCTTGATGAAGTGCGTCCCGAACACCGCTTTCTGATTTCGAGGGCAAACCCGAAACATCAGGACTCATGGCTTACCAACCGCCTGATTTCTGAATATCTTCGTTTTGATTTTCTGACATTATTTATCTACAACAAGCAGGGCTTTTACAAAAGCTATGCGGAATGGCCGGAAAATTATCGCGCTTATGTTGTGGATTCGATCCGTGATGCTTATCTGCAAGACAAGAACGGCCTTCGCAGCAAATTATATGGGTAAGGAAATGACCAATGCTTGATCCGGTAGTCAATTTTTTCTCGGGTATCTTCTACTGGATCGGCCGCGCCATCGGCAAATTTATCGCTTGGCTGATCTGGCCATTTGTGACTTTCAGGAACTGGCTGCGTGGAAAAGGCTGGTTCATCAAGATTCCGGTGTTTGCCATTTTGCTGGCCCTTGCCGTCGGTTATCTGCATTTGTTCTACATTACCCAGTTCTGGGGAAATACCGATCCGCAATATATTACGAAATATGATTTCTCCAAAAACTTCAAAGCCGCCGGTGAGCCGGATGGTGCCGGAAAATGCGCGCCATCGGCGATGGTTCAGGCTACGGCTGACCTCATCGAGCGCACGGTCGTTGATACGTCGTGGGTTTCCTCCAATCCTTTGTACAAAGCGGGCTTCTTCTTCATTTGGGACTGGAAAGACACGCCCTTCTTTGACAACAAGGCCGCATTTCAGCTTGGTATAAACCAATCAGTTCGCCGAACCGCTGTTGAACTTGTTGATCGTTTGGGACGCGTCCGAGGTACTTCCTCAATTAACCAGAACCTGCAGCAGGCCCGCGAATCGGCGAACTATCGTGAAGATGCCTGGGTTATGACTTTCACTCCGCCCTTTTTTCAGCCTTCAACGCAAGCCCGCCTGAAGCAGGCAAGAAATGAGCTTCTCGCTTTCAATGCTGAGCTCCAAAATTGCAAAGCTGATTTTGATGTGCGTGCCGACAATTTGTTGCAGTTTTTGGACCGCGTTACAGCAGACATCGGTTCAACTTCCGAGATTTTGCAGCGGCGCATGGAAGACGCAGGTTTTCTTGGTTTTGACCGCCGGGCAGATGACCGTTTCTGGTTCGCCTATGGTCAGCTGTATGGCTATTATGGAATTCTGTCAGCCATGCAAAGCGATTTCCGCGAAGTGTTCCAGCAGCGCAACATCAATACCTTGTGGACGCGGACTGTCGGCCAACTTCAGGATGCCTTGAGAACACGTCCGTTTATTGTCGTCAACGGCAGCGCCTCCAGTATCGTAAAGTCTCACATGGAATCCATTGGGTTCGATTTGTTGAGAGTGCGTTCCAACCTGGTTGAAATGCGCGACGTGCTGGATCGCTAGAACCCTGCGTATTGCATGATTTAACCGCCTGGATTTCACTTAAAAAGTGGCAGAATTGATTCGCGCTTTGGTTGTATCCCGTTCGCGCTGAAAGACGCGTCGAGGCAAGCCATAAGAGGTTTTCCGGCGTTGTTAATCTTTGAGAACTCTAAGTTATTGTTTTTATTCAATCTTAAAATCCATGCATATTGTGAAAGTTTGCTGTACTGCGTTAACAGCTTATTTACAAATGCAACCTATAGTGTTAAATATTGAACAACGGCACGGATGGATTGAGATAAACGTCTGCTGCTAACGAGACACGGCGCGTTGAACCCCCTGCTAATTCTTCAACGCTACGTGTACCTGACTGTCAGCGTCCCAGCTGAAGCCAGGTTATCTAAACGGAAGGCCCGGACCAATCCGCCCGGTCCGGGTCTTCTTTTTGATAGTTCTCTCACAAACCAATAGAAATTGTTGCACGTTTGAAAAATTGCAGATAGTTTCCAATCCATGAAAAACACGATTGCAAACAACTGGTGGTGCTGGGTTCGCTGAGGCGGCCTTGTGCATCTGTGCGTTTGCGTAAATGTCATAAAGCCGCTGGAAAATTCCGGGCGGCTTTTTCTTTTGTCTGACCGGAAACATACAGAGGTTCGACCAAAGGGAATGGAAACAAAAATGGTATCAGCACCTATCGACTATATAACCCAGGGCGGCATCAAGGTCAGTCGCACGAGCGTACCTGCAGAATACGCAACAGCGATCAGCAACATGCTCGACAGGGTAAACGAGCGGCGCGGTGCGGTTTTGTCTTCAAATTATGAATATCCAGGTCGATATACCCGTTGGGATACGGCGATTGTGGATCCGCCGCTGGGTCTTGAAGCCAACGGGCGCTCCGTCAGGATTTTCAGCTACAATGAACGTGGCGCTGTCTTGTTGCCTGCCTTGCGCAAGGTGTTGGAACATCATGATCATGTTGCTTCTTTTAAAGAACGCGCTGACGGATTTGATCTGGTGGTCAAGGAAGCTGGCCGTATTGAATCGGAAGAAATGCGTTCGAGGGCACCTACTGTCTTTTCGGTGGTGCGAGCAATTGTTGATCTGTTCCGAAGTGAAGTTGACGCCAGTCTTGGCCTGTATGGTGCCTTTGGCTATGATCTCGCATTTCAGTTCGAGGAAATCGAAAAACATTTGACGCGCCCTGACGACAACCGCGATGTTGTTTTGTATATGCCTGATGAAATTCTGGTGGTTGATCACCACCAGGCAATCGCTTGGCATGACCGTTATGAATTTACCGTTGATGGAAAATCAACAGAGGGTTTGAGCCGCGAAACGCCGGATCAGATGTTTGTCGCCAGTGAGGTGACCCCGCCTATGGGAGATCATCAAAAGGGCGAATACGCAAAAAGCGTGGTCAAGGCAAAGGAGAAATTCAAGCGTGGCGATTTATTCGAGGTGGTCCCGGGCCAGACCTTTTATGAAAAATGTGAAAGCCAGCCTTCAGCCATTTCCCGCAAACTCAAGACAATCAATCCGTCTCCCTATTCGTTTTTCATCAATCTTGGGGCCAATGAATACCTTATCGGTGCATCGCCTGAAATGTATGTGCGAGTAACCGGACGAAGGGTTGAAACCTGCCCAATCTCCGGAACCATTCGGCGCGGCAATGATGCGATTGAGGATTCAGAACAAATCCTCAAACTGCTGAATTCGAAAAAGGATGAGTCTGAACTGACGATGTGTTCGGACGTCGACCGTAATGACAAGTCGCGTGTTTGCGAACCTGGCAGCGTTCGCGTAATCGGGCGCCGCCAAATCGAGATGTATTCAAAACTTATTCATACGGTCGACCACATCGAGGGGCGACTGCGCGAGGGCATGGACGCCTTTGATGCCTTCTTGTCACATGCCTGGGCCGTAACGGTAACAGGGGCCCCCAAGCTGTGGGCGATGCGATATATCGAGGAGAATGAAAAGAGCCCGCGGGCCTGGTATGGCGGGGCAATCGGTGTTGTGCAGTTCAACGGCGACATGAATACAGGGCTGACGCTTCGAACCGTCCGGTTGAAGGACGGAATAGCCGAGGTGCGGGCAGGGGCAACGCTCCTGTTTGATTCAGACCCGGTGGAAGAGGAAAACGAGACTGAACTCAAAGCGTCGGCAATGCTGGCAGCGGTGCGTGAAGCCGGAAAATCGAACGCGGTTTCCGGCTCGCGCGAAGCATCAAAGGTCGGGGAGGGGGTCAATATCCTTCTCGTGGATCATGAGGACAGCTTTGTTCACACGCTGGCGAACTATTTTCGCCAAACGGGAGCGGATGTCACGACGGTGCGCTCGCCGCTCTCGGAAGAAGCCCTCGACAGGCACAATCCTGATTTGGTGGTCTTGTCGCCCGGCCCCGGCAAACCGGAGGATTTTGACTGCAAGGCCAGTATCAAGAAGATTGCAAGTCGCGGCCTTCCGGTCTTTGGCGTTTGCCTTGGCCTGCAGGCATTGACTGAAGCCTATGGCGGTTCGCTTCGCCAATTGGCAATCCCGATGCACGGAAAGCCGTCGAGGATCAAGATAACCCATGCCGGAACTGTTTTTTCGGGCCTTGGCAAGGAAATCACTGTTGGCAGATATCATTCGATTTTTGCCGATCCCGGCCGCCTGCCGAAAGGCTTCAAGATCACCGCGCAAACTACAGACGGTGTGATAATGGGGATCGAGGATACGGAACGTAAACTGGCTGCAGTGCAGTTTCATCCTGAATCGATCATGACACTTGGCGGTGACGCGGGGATGCGGATGATAGAGAATGTGGTGGCGCATATGCCGCGCCGCAAAAACAGCAGAAACCCGGGAGAAGCGATCTGATTGCGGGGCATTCCATACTGAATGCGAAAACATATAATTGGGCTTGCCAACAATCGGATTGCGGGTTTAAGTAAGCCATGATGTTTATTCGCTCGTCCACTCTTGACCTTTCCGTTCTCGACGCTTTGCTATTGCTTAGCGGCGACCGTCGGGCTCGTTTATAAGAGGGCGTCCGGCGGTCGAGGTGACCAGCCCTATACGGGCAAATGTCATCAGCCCCCTTTCTCACCCGAAAAAAATGAGTATACGGATAGCGTAATTGCATCTGATGAGCCAAAGGCTTGAAAATATGACCAATTCCACAATACAAAAAATGTCTATGAAACAGGCGGGGATGAAATATCATTCCTATGAGCCGGTTAATCTGCCAGACCGACAATGGCCCGGCAAAGTGATCAACAAGGCTCCGGTCTGGTGTTCAGTAGATCTTCGTGATGGCAACCAGGCGTTGATTGACCCTATGGGGCAAGATCGCAAAGAGCGTATGTTCAACCTTCTGCTGCACATGGGTTTCAAGGAAATCGAGATCGGATTTCCGTCAGCATCGCAAACCGATTTTGACTTTGCCCGCTGGTGCGTTGAAAAAGGCAATGTGCCAGAGGATGTTTCGCTGCAGGTGCTGGTGCAGTGCCGCCCCGAGTTGATCCGGCGTACATTTGAATCACTTGAAGGGGCCAACAGACCGATTGTCCATTTTTACAACTCGACCTCAGAACTGCAACGCCGTGTTGTTTTCGGGATGGACAGAGCACAAATCAGGCGGATTGCCGTTGATGCTGCCAAGATGATCCGCGACATGGCAGAGGATGCTGGCGGGGGATATCGGTTTGAATATTCTCCCGAGAGTTTTACCGGAACCGAACTCGATTTTTCTCTCGAGGTTTGCAATGCGGTGGCGGAAGTCATCAAACCGGACGCCGACAACAAGCTGATTTTCAATCTGCCCGCAACTGTTGAAATGTCGACACCCAATATCTATGCCGACCAGATCGAATGGATGTGCAGAAACCTCGATAACCGCGAAAACCTGATCATTTCCCTGCACCCGCATAATGACCGGGGTACCGGCATTGCCGCGACGGAGCTTGGCCTGATGGCAGGTGCCGACCGTGTTGAAGGCACACTGTTTGGTAATGGCGAGCGCACAGGAAACGTCGATCTGGTGACCTTGGCGCTCAACATGTTCACCCAGGGCATAGATCCGGAACTGGATTGCTCTGACATTGAACGAATGAAAAATGTCTATGAGTACTCCAACCAGCTGCGCATTCCCGAGCGCCATCCATATGTTGGCGAACTGGTATATACCGCGTTTTCCGGGTCACATCAGGACGCAATCAACAAAGGCATGAAGATCATGCGCAAGGCCAACAAGCCTGATTGGGAAGTGCCATATCTGCCGATTGACCCGCAGGATGTCGGGCGCAGCTATGAGGCTATTATCCGCATAAATTCGCAATCGGGAAAAGGCGGCATTGCCTATATTCTGCAAGAGGATTTCGGTATCAACCTGCCGCGGAATCTTCAGGTCGAGTACCGCGGCATCATTCAGGACATTACCGATACAGAAGGCAAGGAACTTGCTCCGAACAGGATATATGACGAATTCATAAAAACTTATGTGGATCAACCCGGTAGCCGTTTGAAATATATTGATCACACAACGCAATCTAACGCAGCAGTCAAGGGAATGCGAAATGTTCACGCGGAAATCTCCGATGGAGAAAAAACACTGATGATTGAAGGCAATGGCACCGGACCTATCGATGGTTTTACAGATGCCCTGTCCAAATATCTTGGCCTGTCGATCAGCGTGTTAGACTATTCCGAACATTCGCTGAAACAGGGCTCAAATGCAGCTGCCATTTGTTATATGGAAGTTCAGATAGAAGACAGCAAACTTTACGGTGTCGGAATCAACACGAATATCGTGGCAGCTTCGCTTGAAGCGCTGATTTCGGCGGCAAACCGTTATCTGGCCTGATTTGAATTAGCGTACTGATTATCGCTTCATTTTCTGCCCGCAGGATACCGTCTTGCGGGCATTTTTCTGTCTGACAACGCCTGGCCAAGACGGACATGAGATTATGGGCTGTAATTTGTGCTGGAACGGGCTATATATTAAAGAAGTGTTAACCCTTGTTACCATCGGGATAGTCCGGGTGCTTGGAGGATTGAATGTCGGATTTGGAACTGGATGCAAAACAGATTGAGCAAAAGGTCAGTGATCTTGCTGAAGCGATGAACCGTGTCCGCAATGATCTGGCAACACGTGATGATGTTGTTGTTGACATGAAGTCGGCGAGCCATGCGCGGCTTGAGTTGCTGGCACAGGATTTGCAGCCGGTTTTTGCAGAACTGCCTGATGATAATGACCAGTTTGAATTTGCCCTGACTCAAGGCAATCCGTCACGTTTGTGGATTGATATGACCTCTTTTGTCCGGATGGGCCGTGACAAGCGCACTTACGAGTTTGTCAAGGATACACGCATGGGCCGCCAAATGCTCGGCGAGAGCGATGAGCGCGACCGGATTAAAAGGATTGTCACAAATTATGTCGCCGAGCGGGTGCTTGAGCGCGAACGCATGATCGAGGGCGAATGGGTTGCCATGCGCAATTATGATTTTTCGGATACTCAGGAGGCTGCACCAGCCAAACCGGTTGAAACGATACCGTCTTCGGCAAGTATCTGGAGCTTCGTTTTCTGGTTTGCCATGGGGCTGCCCTTCGGAGCATTGGCGATTGTGCTATGGGCCTGGTATGGGGATATTCCGACTTTTCTTTTAAAGTGAAAGCTGCAGGTGATGGCGATTTGAACGCCATACTCCATTGCCTAAAAAATCTGTTTGCTAAGGCAATGAAAGGTAATTTCTGAAATTCCTTCCAGACCATGGCGTTCCAGATCAATGGACCATTCATCGAGTTTTTTTGAGATTCTGATGAGGTTGACCCCTGCAGCAGGCTTGCGCCCTCCTGCCCATTGATAGGCTGCAGGAACGCAGACGACCGGAACCTTTTTGTCCGGCCCTTCCAGATATGCGAGCGTGTCGAGATGGGTATGACCGTGGAGTATGAGTTCGGCTCCGGCAGAAGCAATGACTTTCCTGAACCGCTCCGAATTGATCAGCCGCTTGTAACGTGCAGTTGCATCCTTGTGCGGGGGATGATGGATCAGCACGACGCAACACTGTCCAGCTGCCCGCTCTGTTTTCAACAGGGCTTCAAGTTTTTTTGCCTGGTGTTTCTTGAAATAGCCTGTCGCCAGAAAAGGCGCAGAAGCGCGGGCTGAATTGCAGCCGATAATGGAGATTTCACCACGCCGCCTTAATATCGGATAGTCTTTCTCGCTTGAAATTGTTGCCTTGTCATCCCCGCATATCCACTTCTGCCATGCGGCCATCGCCTTGTCGCGGGCACCGGGAACATAAGCATCATGATTGCCAAGAACGAGTGTAGTGTCTGCGGAATCGCCAAGGTTTTCCAGCCATTCTGCCGCCTTGTCGATTTCAAGTTGCAGGCCCAGATTGATCAGATCGCCGGTAATGACGGTGTGGTCAGGGTTGAGCGACTTGAGATAGTCAATCAGGGTTGTGGTGATCTCGGGTTGGTCGGAATTGGTTCGTGTTCGGCGAAAATTCACAAAACCGGTAATGCGTTTGGAAAAAAGCTGCCGCCGCGTGACTTTGGGCAGGGGGCCAAGGTGGATATCGGAAATGTGTGCAAGAACGAACATTCCAATGACTTAAAGCAGGCAAGATTGGCAATCAAGCTACCATAATTCCAGCAAACACTTATATTGAGGCATCATCATTTCAGGAGGCCCTAATTTTTGTCTTCAAGGTTTCGTGTTCGACTTTTTCATATATGGTTTTTGTTGACCCGGGCTATGACCCTTGGGGTGCGCATCCTTGCAAGAAACAGTGAAGGGCATGTTCTGCTGGTGCGCCATACATACGTGCCGGGCTGGCATTTTCCAGGAGGTGGAGTTGAAAAAGGTGAGACGTTTCAAGAGGCAGCCAAAAAGGAAATGTTGGAGGAGGCGGGTATTGAAGTTTTAGAAGATCTTGAATTTTTTTCCCTTTATGCCAACCGGAATGCCTCAAAGCGCGATCATGTCGCTTTGATGATCTGCAGGAATTGGCAGAAAAAATCTGAATTCCAGGCGAACAGGGAAATCGCCGAGATAGGTTTCTTTCCGCTCGATGCCTTGCCAGACGAAACTACACCGGCGACCAGAAGGCGGTTGAAAGAGGTGTTTGAGGGCGAATCTCCCGGAGTCCACTGGTAGCAGGCTAATGTGAGCCAGCCAGTTTTTCCCGGTCATGAGGGCGATCAAAATCCAGCAGTGGGCCAATGGGCACAATCCCTGATGGATTGATTGTCTTGTGGCTTTGGTAATAGTGGTTCTTGATATGATAGTGGTTCACTGTCTCGCGGATACCAGGCATTTGGTAAACTTCGCGCATGTAATTAGAAATATTGTGATAGTCGTCGATGCGCTGACGATTGCATTTGAAATGGCCGACATAGACCTGATCAAAACGGACGAGGGTGACAAAAAAGCGAATGTCGGCTTCCGTGAATTGTTCTCCCGCCAGATAGCGTGACTTGCCGAGGCGCACTTCCATTGCATCAAGGGTTGCAAACAACTCCTCGAAGGCCTCGCGATAAGGTTCGTGTTTTGTGGCAAAGCCGCAACGATAAACACCATTGTTCACGGTGTGGTAAATCCGCTCGTTCAAGACATCAATCTCGGCACGTAGAGCTTTCGGATAATAGTCGCCTGCTTTTGCTCCAATCCCGTCAAAGGCGGAATTGAACATACGAATGATTTCAGAGGATTCATTGGAAACTATGGTGCCGGTTTTCTTGTCCCAAAGAACAGGAACGGTTACCCGACCAGTGAAGTCCTTTTGGGCAGCGGTGTAAATCTGGTGCAGGTGGGTAGCATTCAACAACGTGTCTGGAATTGCCCCGTCTCGGTCCTTGAACTCCCAACCGTTCTCACCCATGAACCAGTCTACCACCGAAAAGGAGATCATCCTTTCCAGCCCCTTGAGCTTGCGCATGATCAGAGTGCGGTGTGCCCATGGGCAGGCATAGGACACATACAGATGATAGCGGTTCGCCTCGGCCTTGAAACCCGCCGCTCCACCAGGTCCTGCAGAGCCGTCGGCGGTTACCCAGTTTCGAAATTTTGCTTCGGTCCGTTTGAAGGCACCTCCGGTCGATTTGGTATCGTACCACTGGTCCTGCCAAACACCATCCACTAAAAGTCCCATATTTCGTTTGCTCCAATTCATATGTAACACCCAATATAAGCCGGTGGGCGGTCTGGTAAACCTTTGTAAAGTGAACAAACCGTTCAAAATGTTCCTTGAGGCTAATCGTTTCAAGAATAAACTGGACGGGACCGAATTCTCATGATAGCTGGCCACTTGTGCTTGACCTGCTTTTTGAGATCTTTTTGTGCGGAAACAGATTGTCTTATGACTGCAGGCTACCGAAGAAAGTTTTGTTCTAAGGTATCGTAAGCGTTGAAAGGCAGAAATGCCTTGTAGATGGTCTCCAGAAGAGACCTCCAGAAGAGGAATATGATGGTTCTTTCAGTCCGACGAAGAATGGTAATTGCTGCGCCAGGTTTCTGCGCAGCCTGATTTTCTTCGGCTTGCGACGCGGGAATCCTTTCCAGGCAAGTTAGCCATTTCGGCCTCCCTACTGAAGGGCTTGCAACATGACTTCTGATCCAAGATTTTCCGATATATTGATCCGGCTGGAAACACCGGCAGACGACGAGGCTATTGAAACACTGGGAGCTGACACGTTTGGTCCGGGCCGTTTTTCCCGATCGGCTTTCCGCCTGCGTGAAGGTGTGAGGCCTGATCCCGCGTTATGTTTTGTTGCGGAATGTCGCGGTGAAATTGCCGGATCAGTGAGGCTGACCCCTGTGTTGATTGGCGACAAGGGAGCGCTGGTTCTCGGTCCGCTGATGATATCTCCGCATTTCAAGAAGCTGGGTATCGGGCGCGAGTTGATGAACCGCTCGTTGTGGACTGCCAAAAGGCTTGGCCACGAATTGATTGTCCTTGTGGGTGACTATGCCTACTACAAGACTTTCGGTTTTGAAAAGGTTCCGTATGGCCAGATCACATTTCCTGGTCCAGCCGATCCTGCGCGGATATTGTTCTGCGAGTTGAAAAAGGATGCGCTGAGTTGTTATCGGGGCGAAACGAAGCGGGCGTTTGGCCGCGCCGGGCATTTGACTTCCTGAACGCTAGCGCCCTTCACGCGTCCACATGCCGGCAAGAGCGAACAACAGCAATGCAAGGCCCAGCAGGCCGGAAAACAGACTGATCCTGTCAACACCCTTGAGAACCGTTGCGCCCGTGTTGTTGAGACCCAGCCAACCGTTTCCGCTGGCAGTTGCGCCTGGCCTTATTTCCAGAAGGCGCGGCGTGTTGGCGGCGTCGGCTTCAACCCGCCTGACAACGCCTCCCGTCGTGCTTAGGATCGGAGAAAGTATTTCGGTGGTGCTCAGCACATTGGTAAACTCACGCGGATTGGGTGGACCGACATGGACGAGCGCGCTCAAATCGCCATTGGTTGCCTGATAAAGACCAATGTCCTTAGCCTCAATTGTTCCGGTGAATACGCCATCGCCGGATGGAAGCAGGGGAACTGTTATTTCTTCGCCGGAAGGGGATGTGACGACTGCATCTGGAGCTGTTTCCGACAGCGTTTGACGGGCGATCACCAATTCGCCGCCTCCTGCTTCAGCAGTCAGGCGTTCCTCTTCGAGTTCAGGTTCCTTCATCAGCCAGTGCGCCATGCGCCGCAACAATTGAACGTGAGGCCCGCCGCCTTCAAAGCCTCGTGCCCACAACCACGCGTGATCTGACAGGAGCAGCGCGACCCGGCCCTCATCAAATCGCTGCAGTGTCAGCAGCGGCTGCTTGTCGCCATCTTCCATGACAATTTCACCGGTTGCATTATTGACCCCGATGCTTCTGAACCAGCGGCTCCAATCAGGATCATCCACTTTGCCGTTATTGAGACCGCGCGTTACCGGATGCTTTCTGCCCAATTCGGATATCATCGGCTTGAAGGGCGCTTCGGTAATGGAGCCATTGGGCAAAGCTGGCAGCACATCGCTCAATGGTGTGTCTGCGATGCTGCCTTCTTTTGAAAATTCGGGACCTGCCGCCAGCAAAACTGCACCGCCTTCGCGAACATAACGGGCGATATTTTCAAAGTATAGGATAGGCAGTACGCCGCGGCGCGAATAGCGGTCAAATATGATCAGGTCAAATTCGTCGATCTTTTCGACAAACAACTCCCGTGTAGGAAAAGCAATGAGCGACAACTGACTGATCGGGGTGCCGTCCTGTTTTTCAGGCGGACGCAAGATCGTAAAGTGAACCAGATCGACGCTTGCATCAGATTTCAACAAATTGCGCCATGTGCGCTCTCCGGCATGGGGTTCGCCCGAGACCAGCAGCACACGCAGATTTTCCCGAATGCCATTAAGATTTGTAAAAACGCGATTGTTGGTTTCAGTCAATTCCTCAGGGTCAGCCTCAACGCGCAGCTCGATCACATTGCGGCCTCCATGGCGCACGTTGTCGACAAATGTAAAGGGTTCTCCAGGGCGCACTTCCTCGACGGTTATCAGTTCCCCATCAATGTAAATTGACACTGCCACAGCTTCCGCGTTTTCAAAGCCCTGTTCCAGAACCTCATATGTAATCTCATAGTTGGCGCCCACAACCCCATAGCGCGGCGCATCGGTGATTGTGATACGGCGGTCCTTTTCGTTCTGCCTGCCGGTAATGAGCGCATGAACAGGCGCCTTGATACCCAGTTCGTCTGCCTTGGCTGGAACATCATGAACCTGTCCGTCGGTGATCATGATCGCACCGGCAAGACGGTCTTCGGGAATGTCCTTGAGGCCGGATTTCAGTGCAGCAAACAGGGCTGATGACACATCGGTGGTCGAAGAAACCTGATCGCTTGCTGCGATTTCACGCACCTCGAAATTACCCATTGTGCCAAGATTACGCAACAATTCTGCCCGAACCGCCGCTGTCTGTTCGGTTCTGTCATCAAGTTTTTGACTGCCTGTCTCATCGCTGACAATAGCTACAACGCTTTTGAGGTTTTCGCGGTCTTCCATCAGCAGGGACGGATTGAACATAGCCAAAGACAGCAATGATAGTGCCAACAGCCGGATCAACGAGCCACGCAATGCGCTCAACAGACCATATGCAACCGGAACAAAGGTAACTGCAATAACGGTGATGATCAGCCAAAGCGGCAGTTCGGGAGCGAAGGCGATGTTGTACTGCATGCCTATTGCCCCAATCTTTCCAGCAGTGCGGGGATATGCACCTGATCTGCTTTATAGTTTCCGGTGATCGTGTACATCACGATATTGACGCCGACGCGAAACGCATATTCGCGCTGCTCTCCTGACGGGGGGACGGTCTGGAACAGCGAGCGGTCCTGTTCGTCCACTGCCCAGGCACCGGCAAAATCATTGTTGGTGATCAGGATTGTTGAAACACCATCCCCCGAGCGTGCCGGACGACTGTCTGCCTCATCAGCGGTTCCGATTTGCTCGACCCACAAATCGCCACCCTGATAGCGTCCGGGAAAACTGTCGAGCAGATAGAAGGATTTTGTCAGAACATGATCGGCTGGAACCGGTTCCAGTGGAGGGATATCAAGGGATGCGAGAATTTCTCTCAGCCTTGAATTTCCGCTGCCGTTCGATGAATTGTTCAAAACAGTGTTGAACTGATCCTGCGTATCAAAGACGATACTGCCTCCCTGTTTCATGTACGCATCGACCCGCGCCATTGTCGCTTCATCGGGAATAGGACTGTCTGCGCTCACCGGCCAATAAAGAAACGGATAAAATGCAAGTTCATCACTGGCAATATCAACTCCGACAGGAAGGCCGGGCTCGAGTGCAGTACGCGAGCTGACAAATCGGGTGAGGCCGAGCATTCCAGCTTCGGAGATGCGGTCGGTTTCACGAATTCCTGTTTTGACAAAAGCAAAGCGGGTGATCAGGGCTGCGGAATAATCAAGCTGGCTTTCCTGCGCTGTTTGCGCCACAGCCTGATGCGGCAGCAACCCTGGAACAGTGGCCAAGGCGATCAGGACCAATGCTGATACCGGCGCCAATTTGCGCTTTCCAGCCAATGATGTGACAAGACCATTGAACCAGAGCATTGCCAGACAATCCAGGAAGAACAAAATCCCGGCAATAAGCAAAAGCCAGGGTTTGAAATTCAGGCTTTCATGACCTGAGTATCCGGTTTGTGATATAACAGCTGGCGAGACATTGCTATTTATGGGTGCTATTTCCTCTTTTTCCCGGATCAGGTTGAGTGCTGTAAAACCATCAGATGTGCCGTACAGACCTGGCGGGGTATCGAGCGAGACGGCGGGCGTTATTCCGGCTTCAATCACAAGTGGCTTAACCTGCGATGGTGGAGGGGCAAGCGTTCCAAGCCCGTTTAGAACTTCAAGCGGAGGCAGTCGAAGCGCTGCTTCATTGGGCGCGCTGCTGCTGGTGGAGCGGGAAAGGTTCACCGAGCGACGAAGCATATCAACAAAACTTCCCGACAAGGGCAGGTTGGACCAGTTGTTATCCGAGTTCACATGG
>JBGSTD010000052.1:0-60386 GCA_041736675.1 Salaquimonas sp. | reverse complement strand
TTGCCCTATCCGCCGGGTATGAAAAATTTATCGTATTACGGCTACCGGGCGATGCTGCCTGGACGCTTGCAGAAATAGTGGTTGTTACGAACTGGGATCCTGAGCTTATCAGGGCATATGATGCCAAGGGGTTGTTTGCGGCCAGCCCCCTTATTGCAAGACTCCGTGAAAGCGTCCTCCCGGTAAGTTTTGATTATGCAAAAATTCAAACCGAACGAACCGATGACACGGCTCAAACAGCCACAGAACTATTTGCAGATTTTGGAATAAAAAATGGTGTCTGCCTCAGCGTTGCCGACAAAGCCGGCCGCCGGGGCGCAATTCTTTTTGCAGGCAATCGCCCTCCGATGAGCCAGGAAGAAATCATGAGTTTGTCTTTCATTTCAACCCATGTCTATGAATTGTTGATGAATTTTGAAGGAATGGGCGCAAAGCAAAAGGATCAGTTGACGGAACGTGAGCGGGAGTGCATCTATTGGACAGCGGCCGGTAAAACAAGTTCTGAAGTCGGTACTATTCTGAATATTTCAGAAAACACCGTGAACCACTATCTGTCGTCAGCCGCATTGAAGCTTGATGCGGTAAACAAGGCACACACCGTAGCCAAAGCAATCAGACTCGGAATCTTGGACAGATGAACAGAAATGAGACTGAAGCAGAGAAAAATGGCAAAGAGAACCTGCCATTGGTTGTCGAGGAATTTGATTTCCCGCCAATGATCCAGGATTTTTCCAAGTTTGATTTGTCGGGTGACGAGGTTCTGTCACTCTTGTCGATGTTTGATCTTTACGGCGTTTGGCGTATCAATCTTGAACAGGCGCGGGTCTATTGGTCTGAGGACATGTTCAAACTGCACGGCCTTCCCTATACAAAGGAAGGTTTGGACCTTCAGAATGTACTCGAAGCGTATCATCCCGAAGATGTAAAGATCATAGCCCAATTATTCGATGAAGCGATAACAAGCAAGTCTGGCTTCAGATATGTTTTGAGAATGCGTCAAGCAGATGGCTCATATAAACTGGTGAAATGCAAGGGCCGCCATCGGATCAACAAGAAAGGCAAGCCTGAACTGGTTGGCTTGTGCTCAGAATTCCAGCTTCCGATCAGAAGCATCGCCATCCCCAAAAAATAGACGTTGTGCATGGTTAATCCTCGATTGTTAAATCATGCGAGAATTCACCTACCCGATATAACCCCGCATTTGTCCCGACTGTCCCCTAAGGGATGATGCTGATCCGGAGTGTATTCTGTCTCCATCAACGGAGGCAGACATGACAATTTCAAAAATCAGAACAATCTCGGAATGGTGCTCGGTTGCCATTGGCGCAGTTATCGGAATCGTGTTTTTTCAACCCATGGAAGTCCATTCCATGATGGATGACATAAGCTCGATTTCAAGATCCGCTCCCACCAAGGCCAGCTATGAATATGTGGGTAATCATCAGGTTTCATCGCAAACAGATCAAAAGTCTCCTCTGGTCGTCATCAATGACCATCTGTCTTTGACATCCCGATAGAACCTCAAGCTCTAAAGAAAATTCAAGATGAACCATTCTGTTTCAGCCCGGACAAATGAACCCGACAGGCGCCTGAACGAACGCATGGAATGCAACCGCCCTGCAATTGTTAGGTTAGGCAATTCGAAACTTTTCAATTGTATTATCAAGGATATATCAAGAAGCGGCGCACGCATACTTTTGCCTCAGGGCGCGTGGGAACCCTCTTACTTCGAACTCGACTACCCGCAGTACGGCGGCATTATCGCAGTAAAGAAGATATGGTCGGCAGACGGGATGCTCGGAGTGAAGTTTTTAAACGAAATCTGATTGTGGAAAATGGTCAATATTTATTACATCAACAAATTGCGTAAGCTCGAGAGTAACCATACCTCGATTGACCAACGGCGTGCGGCGAGGGAAACGTGCCTTATAAAAACGATGATCGAAGGCGAAAGTAATGAGCCGACATTGTCCTGGTTGGTTGATATCTCTGAAAGCGGAGCAAGAATCAAGACGGACAGGTATTTCGAAATCAATGAGATCGTAAATCTGGTTGGCTTCAAATTGAGACAAAAAGTGCCATGTGCGATCGTTTGGCAAAAGGAAGACCTCGTCGGGCTCAAGTTTTGCCAGGTTGCAACTCCTGCCATCACGCCTCGCCCGCACAACCAGAATATTCAGGGTTATTTGCCTAAAATCATCACGGGTTTTCAAGACCCGCTGGAACACAGCTACGTTTCACCATCGCGTTGATTTGGCATTTCTCTGTATAAACGGCTGCATCGGCTTTCGGAACAAAACCGGGAGTTAAAGTGCTGGCTCAAAAGTCTTGACACAAATTTGAAATGGGTATGCGATAGCGGTCCTGGGGAGACAGAAATTTATCTGGAGGGATCAATCATGACCAGAGATACCGGTGCACTTACCCATCTTCACCCGATTTCACGCCGCACATTGTTGTCAGGCATCGCAGCCTCATCAGCAATTATTGCCCTGCATCCTTTTTCTGCAAGGGCTGCCGGCAATCAGGCGCATTTGCGGATCATGGAAACAACTGACCTGCACGTGCATGTGTTTCCGTATGACTATTACGCAGACAAGCCAAACGACACGATGGGCCTTGCCCGCACAGCTTCAATCATCGATTCAATAAGAGCTGAGGCCACCAATGCAATGCTGGTTGACAACGGCGATTTCCTGCAAGGCAATCCCATGGGCGATTACATGGCCTATGAAAAAGGCATGAAGGACGGTGATGTCCATCCTGTCATCGCGGCGATGAATGTCCTTGGATATGATTGCTCCACCCTCGGCAACCACGAATTCAATTATGGCCTTGATTACATGTTCAAGGTTCTTGCCGGTGCCAATTTCCCGTTTGTCTGTGCCAACGTGACCAAAGGCACCCTCGCCTCCGACGCGACAAAAGACGAATTGTTTCTCAAGCCCTACATCATCACTGAAAAGAAGGTGGTGACAGGTGACGGCAAGGAACACACGGTGAAAGTCGGACTGATCGGTTTTGTGCCGCCTCAAATCATGCAATGGGATGGCCAACATTTGAGTGGCAAGGCACAGACCCGTGATATCGTGGCTGCGGCAAAGGCTTTTGTGCCGCAAATGCGAGAAGAAGGTGCGGACATTGTAATCGCACTCTCCCATTCAGGCATTGGCGCGGCTGAATATACCGAAAACATGGAAAATGCCTCGGTTCCGCTCGCCGCAGTCGAGGGTATTGATGCCCTTTTGACCGGCCATAGCCACCTTGATTTCCCAGGTCCCAAATTCAAGGATATGGCCATGGTCGATGGTGTCAAAGGCACCATTCACGGCAAGCCGGCGGTCATGGGCGGATTCTGGGGTTCCCACATGGGCCTAATTGATTTGATGCTGGAGCAGGACGGCAAGAATTGGCGTGTCGTCGATGCAACGAGTGAGGCACGGCCGATTTCAAAACGCGGCGATGACCGCAAGGTCGTTGCCATCGTCGAGAGCAAACCGGAAGTGCTTGCCGCTGCGCAGGTTGCCCATGATGCAACACTTGAATATGTCCGCACTCCTGTCGGCGAAACTTCCGCTCCCCTGCAATCTTATTTTGCACTGGTTGCAGATGATCCGTCAGTCCAGATCGTCAGTCAGGCGCAAACCTGGTACATCAAGAACCTGTTGAAAGAGACAGAATACAAGGATCTGGCGGTTCTTTCCGCTGCTGCGCCTTTCAAGGCAGGTGGCCGCGGTGGCCCGGACTATTATACCGAAGTCAAGGTTGGTGCTGTTGCAATCAAGAATGTGGCGGATCTGTATCTCTATCCAAACACTGTCCGCGCCATGGTGATGACGGGCGCCGATATCAAGGAATGGCTGGAAATGTCCAACGGCATCTTCAACCTGATCAAACCGGGAGAAGCCGATCAGGTTCTGATTGCCGATGACTTCCCATCCTACAATTTTGACATCATTGATGGTGTGACATACCAGGTGGACCTGTCACAGCCACGCAAATATTCGTCAAAGGGCGAAGTTGAAAAGGCTGATGCGAGCCGGATTGTCAATTTGCAGTATGACGGCAAGCCGATTGATCCGGCCCAGAAGTTTGTTGTGGCTACCAACAACTACCGAGCAGGCGGCGGCGGCAATTTTCCGGGCGTCACCGCGGACAAGATCATCTTTGAGGCACCTGATACAAACCGGGACGTGATTGTTCGTTTCATCATCGACCAAAAAACGATCAACCCGTCTGCCGATGCAAACTGGACATTCAAACCACTTGCCAATACCAGCGTGATTTTCGAAACCGGACCTGGCGCTGCAGAATACGCTTCAAGCGTCAATGGAGTTAACATAACCCCTGCAGGTGATGGCAAGGATGGATTTGCTAAGTACAAGATTACCTTGTGACAAAAAGAGGGCCCGGTTAACCAGGCTCTTTTTACAACTTGGACATGCTCAGGCCATGCCAATTTTCGGCAAGGCGCTTTGCTAAGTTTCCACAATTTGTGGTATCCATTACTATATTTTAGTCCAACCCTTTCGAAAATTTGATCTGCGTCAAGGCAATTTGTCGCAACCTTGCATATGGTTCCTGCCGATCGCATTTAATGGGAAGGAGCGTAGCCATGTCTGAATCACCAAAAGGTAACGGCGCACAAACTACAAAAATCGGGATAGGCACTGCAAATCTTGTTCAGCCTGAATCCGTCAATAGCAATACGGTTGAAACTCCAGTGGAAGCTCTCATTGAAACCATGCCGCTTGCCAATATCAAATTGGATAGTGGAGACGGCGTGGTTATCTCCCTGGAAAAGCCTTCCGGCGACACTGCAATGAAAACGGGTAATGGAAAACCAAAAGCCTCCCCAGCAATATCAGTTCCAAATGGGCAGGATGCCGTTCACAACATTTTTGAAACCGGCGAATATCCCTATTCCGATCGCATCAACCGCAGGACTTATGAAAGAAAAAAGGCAGCACTTCAGGTTGAACTCCTCAAGGTCCAGGAATGGGTGCGCAATTCAGGTGAAAAGATTGTCATGATCTTTGAGGGCCGAGATGCTGCCGGCAAGGGCGGCACGATCAAGCGTTTCATGGAACACCTCAACCCGCGTGGTGCCCGTGTTGTCGCTTTGGACAAACCAACCGATCGAGAGCGGACGCAGTGGTTTTACCAGCGGTATGTCCAACATCTACCTGCGGCAGGCGAAATCGTGCTTTTCGACCGCTCCTGGTACAACCGTGCAGGTGTGGAGCGGGTTATGGGGTTTTGCACCCCGCAGGAGTATCTCGAATTCATGCGCCAGACACCCGAGTTTGAACGCATGTTGACTAGAAGTGGGACACGTCTGTTCAAGTACTGGTTTTCGGTGACACAGAATGAACAATTGACACGATTCAAGAGCCGCGAAAAAGAGCCTCTGAAACAATGGAAGTTGTCCCCTATTGACCGTGAGTCCCTGGACAAATGGGATGACTATACCGAGGCCAAGGAAGCCATGTTCTTTTACACCGATACGGCAGATGCTCCCTGGACCATTGTCAAATCGGACGACAAGAAACGTGCGCGCCTCAATTGCATGATGCACTTTCTTTCAAGCCTGCCTTATCCAGACAAGAATACCAGACTCATCAAGGAACCGGATCCTTTGATCGTTGGTTCCTCCGCTCATGTCATTGGCAAGGATGCCCATATTCTCGGAAAAACAGTGCACCCCGAAACAAGAAAATAGCACCATACAAAGGCACTGAAAATCAACGCCGCAAACCACGGATTGTTTTCAGTGCCACTCTATACAAGTTCTACTTGAAGAACGCCCGGTATAGATTTGATTGCATTGGCAAATTGTGGACTCATTTTGAACTTTTCACGCAGGGCAACCTCAACTTCCATCTCGCCATTGCCTTCAATAACAATCATTGAAACTCGACTTTCCCCGCGTGGCGGCGCTGATTTTCCAATCAGCATTGATGAAATTCCCGCCAATGGTTTTTCATCCCGCACAAAAACCCTGAGATTTCTGGTAACGCGATTGGCCTCCACTTCTAGCGATTCAACGCTTTGAATGCGTACTGAAACACCTTCATCGCGCTGCTCGGCACCAGCGAGCAGAATTACGGATTGGCCTGGCTCTAGCATGTCGCGGAAACGGGCAAGACCCTCTTCAAAAATCACCGCCTCATATTGTCCCGATGGGTCAGAAAGCGTGATGATGCCCATCCGTTTGCCCGTTCGGGTCTTGCGCTCCTGGCGGCCTGTAACAGTTCCCGCCAATCGTCCGGCTGTCGCCCCTGCCCGCACCGAATCTTCAAACTCGGCAAACATCTGTACGCGCGTGCGGGTCATCAATTCCCGGTATTCATCCAGTGGATGTGCAGAAAGGTAAAAGCCCATCGCCTGAAATTCCCTTTGCAGCTTTTCAGACGGCATCCATGGTTTTATGTTGGGCAATTCGATTTTTTCAACCTGCCCGCTCGCAGAACCGAACATGTCATTCTGTCCTGTCTCCCGGTCTTGCGCCTTGCGGCTGGCGAAGCCCATCAGGCGCTCCATGCCTGCAAGGAGCTGTTCACGGGTATGTCCAAAACAATCAAAGGCGCCAGCGCATATCAGGCTTTCGATCATCCTCTTGTTGACATGGCGGATATCTATGCGGGAAAAAAAATCGGAAAGATCAACAAATTTTCCGTTGCGGGTGCGCTCTTCTACGATCTGACTGACCGCTGTTGCTCCAACGCCTTTGATGGCTGCCAGCGCATAGAAAATCTTCCCTTCCCGCACCGCGAATTGTGCGTCTGATGTCTGCACGGAGGGTGGAACAAGATCAATGGCAAGACTGTTGGTTTCCTGCCGAAAAATCGCAAGCTTGTCCGTATTTCCCATATCAAGCTGCATGGATGCGGCCAAAAACTCGACTGGATAATGCGCCTTCATATAGGCAGTATGATAGGACACCAGCGCATATGCCGCAGCATGCGACTTGTTGAATCCATAATCCGCAAATTTTGCCAGCAAATCGAAAATCTGGTTTGCCCGGTTCTCCTTCAGGCCGCGCTCAACGGCTCCCTTGACGAAAATTCCCCGTTGCTGGTCCATTTCAGCGCGAATTTTCTTGCCCATAGCACGGCGCAGCAGGTCGGCTGCACCAAGGGAGTATCCAGCCAACTCCTGGGCGATCTGCATCACCTGTTCCTGATAAACGATCACGCCCTGGGTTTCTGCCACCAGGTGATCAATTTTCGGGTGGATACTCTCGATTTCCTCTTCGCCGTTCTTTCGCGCATTATAGACCGGAATATTTTCCATCGGACCCGGACGATACAACGCCACAAGGGCAATAATATCCTCAAACTGGTTCGGCTTCATACCGATCAGCGCCTTGCGCATACCCATGCTTTCAAGCTGGAACACACCTACAGTTTCACCGCGGGTCAACATTTCAAATGTCAGTTTGTCATCCAGCGGAATATCCAGAAGATTTATTTTTGGTGCGCCACCATGACTGGCGCTCACAAATTCCACTGCCTTTTCCAGAACAGTCAGCGTCTTGAGGCCAAGAAAGTCGAATTTTACAAGTCCGGCCGGTTCCACCCATTTCATGTTGAACTGTGTAACCGGCATATCCGAGCGCGGATCACGGTAGAGCGGAACCAGTTCATCCAGCTTTCGATCACCAATAACGATACCTGCCGCATGCGTGGAAGCGTGGCGATACAAGCCTTCAAGCCGCGTGGATATATCAAAAAGCCTGTCGACAATTTCCTCCGACGCCCTTGCTTCCTGGAGGCGCGGCTCCATGTCAAGCGCCTGCTTGAGCGTAACCGGATTTGCCGGATTTGCCGGGATCATCTTGGCAATGCGGTCTACCTGGCCATACGGCATTTGCAGAGCCCGCCCGACATCGCGCAGCACGGCCCTCGCCTGAAGCGTTCCGAAAGTGATGATCTGCGCAACCTGCTCGCGTCCGTATTTTTCCTGAACGTAATGAATGACTTCTTCTCGCCTGTCCTGACAGAAATCGATGTCAAAGTCCGGCATCGAAACACGTTCAGGGTTTAGAAACCGCTCAAACAGCAGCGAAAAACGCATTGGATCAATATCGGTAATCGTCAGCGCCCAAGCCACCAGAGAGCCGGCACCCGAACCCCTTCCCGGTCCCACAGGAATACCCTGCTTTTTACCCCATTGAATGAAATCAGCTACAATAAGGAAATAACCGGGAAAACCCATCTGCTCGATGATCCCAAGTTCGTATTCCAAGCGGTCATCATAGTCCTTGCGGGAATAGCCCTTGGCTGGCTCAAAGGCCTCCATGCGGCGTTGCAACCCCTCAACAGCCTGTTTGCGCAGCACATTTGCTTCCGCTTTAAGGGCCATTTCGGCGTCTTCGCCTTCAGCGGCAGCAAACCGCGGCAGGATCGGGCTTCGCTTTGGAGACCGGTACGAACACCGCCGGGCAATCTCACTGGTGTTTTCAATCGCCTCCGGCAGATCCGCAAACAGTGCAATCATCTCTTCTGCAGATTTGAAATAAAATTCCTCGGTAAAAGATTTGCGATCCTCTGTACCGAGGACAACTCCCTCAGCAATACAAACGAGAGCATCATGGGCAGGAAAATCTTCCCGCATTGGAAATAGCGGCTGGTTTGTTGCGACAATCGGCAACTGGTTTTGATATGCAAGGTCAAGCAGCGGATTTTCAATCTGCCCTTCCCTTGGATCATCGCGCGATCCGTGCCGCTGCAATTCGACATAGAGGCGATCGGAAAAGACCGATTTCAGCCCCAAGAGCCGCTGGCGGGCCAATTCATTATTATCTGCCTTGAGAGGAATATTGATCGGACCTTCTGCCCCCCCGGTCAGGCAGATGATGTCTGAGGAAAATTGCTTCAAAGTCGACATATCCACATGTGGACCAAGTTGGGCGCTTAATCGGCCGTATTCTCCAGATGCTACAGAAATGGTTGTTAATGGGATAATACTACCCTGTAATGGATCGCCCATCAGCGCATTATTGTCGCCTGCCTCCACCCCGGATTTAACCACGTTTATGTCACCTGAATCGGCATCTTCACGCGATGGCCCGACATGCGCAATACTACCCAGTTTCATGAGGTTCTTGTAACCGTGCTCATTCATCGCCAAAAGCACAAGCGATGGCAGGACGGGAATGACATGTTTACGAACATTCCCGGTGTTGTTTGCACTTTCGTCGTCAAAATTCACCGACAACTTTATGCCCATGATAGGCTGCAATCCCTTGGATGCAGCTTTTTCGGAAAACTCTAGCGCGCCGAAAAGATTGTTGCGGTCTGTAATCGCCAGAGCCGGCTGATGATCGCCAATCGCCAGATCAATCAGTTTTTGGAGCGGCAAGGCCGACTCAAGCAATGAATAGGCTGATTGCACATGCAAATGCACAAAGGGAAAAGGAGCGCGCGCACTACCTGAACCGACACCATCAACTTCGTTGGACAATTGCTTGTGAAGGTCGTCTTTTCTTGCCAATTGAGTCTTCTCCCGATCAGGAGAGACAATGCCACCGAACCTGCCAGTCGCTCAAGTGCCAAAAGTTGTTTATCCAGTCATGCTATCAATCATACAGGCAATACGGATGGGGAAACGCGACAATAATTGCGATCCTTGCGTTGTCCGCCTGTCAAATTCACCAACTGAATCTACACGCCAATCCAGCCTGCCAAGTACCGATGGACAATAGAAAGACTTACGCTATCGATTGCAGAATGTCAGCCCAGGTGAACATGCAAACCAGAAACAGACTGATTGTGGTCAAGGATGCTACGTCACGCAAGGATACATACATGGCTAAACTCCGGTTTTGTTCTGATCGTTTAAAGATCGTTATAATCACATTATGTTTCTCTTATGTTCTTTATATGTTCTCATATTGATTAAGTCAACCACAAAAATTTTGTGTTGATAATTATTCTTGCTTTCACCAATCACGTTAGGATTTAAGTGTTCGAGGTCGTCATACAGGCAAGAAAAAACCCGCGTCTTGCGAAGCGGGCAAATATCTAGTGGGGTTCAAGTTCTTGTACTGGAAAAGCGGATGGAAGGAGCGACTGAAACCGAAGTCGCTCTAAATACAGGATTGCCCCAAACTACCGCAACAAAACTGACCGAAATTGTTCTTCTGCACAGATCACACTCATTCAAATCCTTGCCTCGACAACTTTGCCAGCGTCCAGCGTCACAATCCTGTCCATACGTTTGGCAAGTTCATGGTTGTGAGTGGCAATCAGCGCCGACAAACCGGTACTGCGCACCAGATTTTCCAGCATATTGAAAACCCTGTCTGATGTTGCAGGATCAAGATTACCGGTTGGCTCGTCTGCCAAGAGAAGTTTCGGACCGTTGGCAACCGCCCTTGCAATCGCCACCCTTTGTTGCTCGCCGCCCGAAAGTTCGGACGGACGATGATCCTCACGCTCTGCTATTCCCATGAATGTCAGCAATTCACGCGCTCTTGAAGCAGCCTCCCCCTTGGACATGCCGCGCAACAATTGCGGAACCATCAGATTTTCAAGTGCGGAAAACTCCGGCAGCAAATGGTGAAACTGATAGATAAAACCAATATCATTGCGCCGCAAACCGGTTCTGTGATCTTCAGCCAGATGCACCGTGGGAACACCGCCAATAAATACCTCGCCGCCATCAGGACGCTCCAACAAGCCGGCCAAATGCAGCAGCGTCGACTTTCCTGCGCCAGAGGGCGCGACTAGCGAAACGATTTCTCCCGGCCTGA
Organism: Salaquimonas sp.; assembly: GCA_041736675.1. GTDB lineage: Bacteria > Pseudomonadota > Alphaproteobacteria > Rhizobiales > Rhizobiaceae > Salaquimonas. The sequence continues at coordinate 49,627 of JBGSTD010000052.1, read as the reverse complement.
TCTGGAAAGACGCTTCATTAAGCACCACAACCTGCTTGCCATGGGCTTCGTGATAAATCCGGCTGACACCATCAAGCCGCAGAACAGGTTCGCTCATTTCATGCCCCTATTCATAACGCAAGGCTTCGACCGGATCGAGCCGCGCAGCGCGCCAAGCCGGAAACAGCGTTGCAAGAAACGACAGGATAAGCGCCATGCCGACTACCATTACGGTTTCTTGGACATCCATTTTGGCTGGCAACTGGCTAAGGAAATATAGCTCCGGATTGAAGAGCGTGGTTCCTGAGAGCCAGGAGAAAAACTGTCTGATACTTTCGACATTAAGACACACCACAACCCCGAGAATAACCCCCGCAAGCGTTCCAAACACACCAATTGCTGCACCCGTAAGGAAGAAAATGCGCATGATTGCGCCGCGCGTTGCTCCCATGGTGCGCAAAATGGCGATGTCCCTACCCTTGTCCTTGACCAGCATGAAAAGGCCGGAAATGATATTGAGCGCTGCAACCAGCACAATCAGCGTCAAGATGAAGAACATCACATTGCGCTCGACTTGAAGAGCAGAAAAGAAGGTCTGGTTGCGCTGGCGCCAATCGGTCAAAAACAATGGCCTTCCGGCGGCAGTTTCAACCTTGCCACGCATCTCTTCCACATCATCGGCGTTACCGAGGTACAATTCAATGAAGTTCACTTTCTCTTCGGCATTGAAGTAAAGCTGGGCTTCGGCAAGCGGCATGAAAACAAAAGTGGAATCGTACTCGCTCATCCCGACTTCGAATATGGCAGTAACCGGATAGGCTTTGACCCTCGGATTGGTTCCGAAGGGAGTAACATCGCCTTCAGGCGAAATCAGCGTAATATCATCGCCTACCCTCAATCCCATGGCATTGGCCATGCGAATACCGATGGCAACGCCGCCTGTTGTCTCAAAACCGTCCAGCGTTCCACCTTTGACGTTTGAGGCAATCGAGGAAATTTTCTTGATATCCTCTTCACGAACGCCACGAACCAACGCGCCGGACCCGCCCGTGCCGCTGGAAACGAGCGCCTGGCCCTCGATCAGCGGAATTGCGATCCTTACGCCTTCAAGTCCATTAAGGCGCGCCGAGACAGCTTCATAGTCAGTAAGGTCTCCATCAATTGGGGACAGAATCAAATGACCGTTAAGCCCAAGGATGCGATCAAGCAGTTCTGCCCGAAAGCCATTCATTACAGCCATCACGATTATCAGCGTCGCAACACCGAGCATAATTCCGGCAAAGGAAAAACCTGATATGACCGAGATGAAGGTCTCACGGCGTTTGGAGCGCAGGTATCGCCCGGCGAGCATCCACTCAAAGCCCGAAAATGGTTTGGTGCTGCCTAGTTCATTTGCCACAGAAACACGTCTCCGGATTTATCAAGCGGCGCTCAATCGGTTGATAGCTTCTTCAATGGTGACAGTCTCGCGAGTGCCATCAAGCCGGTTTTTCAATTCAACCTGCCCTTCTGCGATCGAGCGCGGTCCAGCAATCACCTGCAGCGGAAGCCCTATCAGGTCCATCGCAGCAAATTTTGCGCCGGCCCGATTGTCACTTTCGTCATAAAGAACCTCTTTTCCGGCCCCTCGCAGCGCCGCATATATTTTTTCACAAGCTTCATCCACCGCGCTTTCACCCGGTTTCATGTTGATTAGCCCGATGTCAAACGGCGCGATGCCCTTCGGCCAGCGAATACCATCATCGTCATGCGATGCCTCAATGATTGCCGCAACAAGGCGCGAGGGTCCGATACCGTATGATCCCATATGGACAAAGTGTTCCTTGCCATCCGGGCCCATTACCTTGGCTTTCATCGGTTCGGAATATTTTGTGCCAAAATAGAAAATATGGCCAACTTCAATGCCACGGGCAGATAGCTGCGCGCCGCCATCAACCTTGCCCCAGGCATTTTCGTCATGCATTTCATCGGTTGCAGCATACGGCGTGGTAAATTCTTTCACAATCTGCGCCATTGCAGCATCGTCACGGTAATTGATATTTGCGTCAGGTGCCTTCATGCCCAGATATGCCTTGTCACAGAACACCTGGCTTTCGCCTGTATCCGCCAGAATGATGAACTCATGGGAAAGATCACCACCAATTGGCCCCGTATCGGCGCGCATCGGAATAGCCTTTAGCCCCATCCGCTCAAAAGTGCGCAAGTAGCTGACAAACATCCGGTTATAAGATGCACGCGCGCCAGCCTCGTCGATATCAAACGAATACGCGTCCTTCATCAGGAATTCGCGGCCGCGCATCACGCCAAAACGCGGACGCCTCTCATCACGGAACTTCCACTGGATATGATAAAGGTTCAGCGGCAGTGATTTGTAGGAAGTCACATAGGAGCGGAATATTTCTGTGACCATTTCCTCGTTGGTGGGGCCGTAGAGCATGTCGCGCTTGTTGCGGTCGACAATCCGCAGCATCTCGTCGCCATAATCCTCATAACGGCCAGATTCACGCCAAAGATCGGCTGACTGAATCGTTGGCATCAAAATTTCATTGGCACCGGCGCGTTGCTGTTCTTCGTGAATTACCCGGCAAATCTTGTCGAGGACCCGTTTTCCCAAAGGCAGCCAAGAATAAATACCTGAAGATTGCTGCCGGATCATACCGGCGCGCAACATCAAACGGTGAGAAACAATTTCCGCCTCTTTTGGGGTTTCTTTCAAAAGCGGCATAAAAAACTGGGATTGGCGCATGGTTTGTCCGGGAATCACTGAAATTTCGTTGTTAATCCTTAAACCCGTATTCGGGTCTGCGTACAAGCACAACATATCTCGAAATGCTTCCACGCGGCTCATCCACTTCTTAGTGGAGGCAGATTGGATCAGCAATGTGTCAAGATGCACAGACCATTTGTTTTATTGCGGCTAATTTGCCAGCAACGGGGCAATAAAGGGAGAGAGGCTATGAAAAACACCTATTTGAGCCTGTTCATCGAAATCGGAAAATACTCCATCGCCACGATACTGTTGGTAGCGGCAGGAGTTACCTCAGCAACAATTGCGTCGTCAAAAGTTTCCAAGGCTTCAAACGAGCCGATGGCGGTACAATCCATCAACTTCAATGTGCAGGTCCCGCGCAAAAATTTCTGCCCTTCTGAAAGCAGGATGACAGGCTGGATTCGTACCAGCAAACCGGGAGAAATCCGCTACCACATCGCAAAACGCGATGGCACCGTATCAGAGACATTTGATCTTGAGGCAAAGAAAAGCATGAACGGTGGATTGGGAGTATTCTCCCATGAGGTGAAAATCACCAAAAGCATAAACAGTGAATATCGCATTGTGGCATCAACTGCCAATTCACATGTCGCAAGCAATTGGATGCCGCTTAGGGCAAACTGCAATATAAACCTGAAAGGATAAACTCAGGATTTGTAGTCTTGCGGATAAATGCTTGGAAATGAAGAAAGGCCAAAACCCAGATATTGCGTTGCATAATACCACAAACCGAAAAGCACGGAAGAAATAGCCGTGTTGATCAGCAAGCTGCGCCAAATACGCAGTTTTGCAGGGGCGCTTGGATCAGTGCCAGGTACGATCTCGCCCTCTTCATCCTGGGTGCGCAAACCAATTGACAAGACCGCAAAAAGGCAAAGCCACCAGAACAAAACGTAGTACGCCAAAGCGGTCAATGTACCCATCACACCTGCTCCAGTTCGACAAGAGTGCCTAGAAAATCTTTCGGGTGCAGAAAGAGAACAGGTTTGCCATGCGCGCCTGTTTTCGGCGTACCATCTCCAAGCACCCGCGCACCGTTGGCAACCAATTGATCTCGTGCTGCCAGAATGTCATCCACCTCATAGCAGATATGATGAATTCCCCCGGCAGGATTTCGCTCGAGAAACGGCGCAACGGCTGACCGCTCTCCCAATACTTCCAGAAGTTCTATCTTCGTGTTCGGCAATTCCACAAAAACAACCGTCACACCATGTTCTGGCAGCGATTGCGGTGCGCTGACTTTCGCGCCCAAGGTATCGCGGTAAAGCGCTGTTCCTTTTTCGAGATCGGGAACAACAATGGCTACATGATTTAATCGACCAATCATCGAACTATACCTTGGCTACAAACACCGTTACCACTGGTTTCTTCCCCCAGTGACTGCGCACCACAGCGCGGATTGACTTGAATACGGCACCTTCCACCAGATCAACATCTTTGCGCCGTTTAGGCGGAATGCTCTCAACCGCACTACTGGCCGCATCAAAGATGATATCATCAAAAGAATCACCATTGGGTGCGATTTCCGGCAAACCATGGACAGATATGTCTATCTCGTCAGCAAGTTTGCCATTGCTGTCAAGCACGACAGAACAGGCAATCAGCCCGGCAAATGCCAGCTTGCGCCGGTCTATAACCCCGATTTCCTCTTCAGTCCCGATAACATTGCCGTCCTTGTAGATACGTCCGTGCGGAATGGTACCAATGATTTCGGCGGGGCCAGGGGCAAGACGAAGCAGGTCGCCATTGCGGATTGGGGCCACCTGCGGAACCCCGATTTCCCCGGCTAGGCGCGCATGGGCATTGAGATGAAGCCCCTCGCCGTGAACCGGAACGGAAATTTGTGGTTTCACCCAAGAATACATCTGTTTCAATTCACCAATGCGCGGATGACCTGACACATGAACCAGCTCGTCCCCATCATTGATGATCTCGATACCACGATCAGCCAGCATGTTCTGGTTGTCGAGAATATGTTTCAGATTTCCGGGAATGACACGCGAAGAGTACACCACCGTGTCACCAGGCGTCAGGCTGACGCGTGGATGTTCATCCCTGGCCAGTTTGGCAACCGCCGCACGTTCTTCGCCCTGACTGCCTGTGCAGATGATGACGATCTTTTTGCGGTCAATTCCGGCAAATTCCTCTTCGTCAATAAAAGGTTCCAACCCATCAAGATATCCAAGTTCGGCGGATACCTCGCACACCCGCTGAAGCGAGCGCCCCATCAGCATAACCCTGCGGCCAACGCTTTCTGCAGCTTTCGCGATTGAGCGGATACGTCCGACATTGGATGAAAAGGTGGTGATTGCCACCCTGCCTTTGGCTCGCTGAATAACATCGGCAAGCGAGTTTGATATCGTGGTTTCCGTCGGAGACTCGCCCTCGCGCATGGCGTTGGTGGAATCGCAGATCATCGCCAAGACACCCTCTTCGCCCAACCGCCGGAAGGTCTGCTCATCGGTCGGCGCACCGAGCGTCGGCTGGAGATCAATTTTCCAGTCGCCCGTGTGGATGATCATTCCGAGAGGAGATCTGATTGCCAGCGATACAGGTTCGGGAATCGAATGCGTAACATGCACGGCTTCTATCCCGAACGGACCGACATTGAACTTCTCGCCGGCCTTGTAAATCTTCATTGGCAGGGGTTCGCCAATCGAGTCCGACCTTAATTTCGCTTCCAGCATGCCGGCAGTGAAAGGCGTGCACCAGATCGGCTTGCGGATAAGAGGCCAAAGTGCCAGCAAGGCGCCATAGTGATCTTCATGCGCGTGGGTGATCACAATCGCCTTCAGGGCATCGCCCAGCTCCTGCACAAAGGCTATATCAGGCAAAACAAGATCTACCCCGGGCAGCTTGTCATTCGGGAATGTGACACCGCAGTCAACCATGATCCACTCGCGCTTGTCTTTTGGGCCGAAGCCATAAAGCGCGAGATTCATGCCGATTTCGCCAACACCGCCAAGCGGCACCATTACCAGTTCAGATTTATTTTCCATATTTACCTTATGAAGCCTCTTTGAATTTCATGCAAAGAATATATCCGCGACAGAAATACGCTCTGTTTTGCCTGCCTTTACCTCAAGCAGCAACAGACCCTGTTCATCAATTCCACGAAAAGTCCCTGACACTGTTTGCGTTTCGCCCTTGACGGGCATTTGAACTTCTATGCGTTTTTCCAGATTAACAGCACAATCAAGCCAATCTCGTCTGATACGATCAAAGCCTTCTCCCCGCTCCCATTGCATGAGACGCTTTTCCATCGAATGGCTCAACAACTGGATAAATTCACCGGGTGAACTATCCAACCCTTCATTGGCAAGACAGGTTGCAGGATAAAGTGCGGTTGCAGGATAATGAGCAATGTTAATCCCTATTCCCATGATCAGAAAGTGTGATCCATCCACAACGTGGCTTTCCAGCAATATCCCTGAGGTTTTTCTGCCATTCAGCAAAACGTCGTTTGGCCACTTCAGTTTCACATCGGCAAACACTGCACGTTGAAGGCTCAGTATCGCATCCCGTATGGCAAGACTGGCGACAAAAGTCAGTGTATGCAGCGTTTGCGGCGACCCCACATCTTTCAACAGGAGCGAAGCGTAAAGGTTGCCTGGTTCAGAAATCCATTGTCGCCCGCGGCTTCCCTTGCCTTGCAGTTGTCGTTCAGCCGTAATCCACAATCCGCCACCGTCACCGTTTCGGGCATGGTCAAGGCAAGCCGTGTTCGTTGAGGATACATCACCCAGCGCGATATGACGAAATTCGCCTGTGCGGATTGAAGCCATCGTTTCTAAAAGAAACTGGCTGCAGCAGCAGTAGTCAAGGCAAACAGAGGTCCGGCAATCAAATAAAACAGGCTGATAAACAGGCAACTGACACCTACTACCAGTTTCAACTCTGTTGCCATTGGAACGTATTTCTCGGATGAAATGGCGTCCGCCTCGTCAAACCAGATCATCTTGATAATGCGAATGTAATAATAGGCACCAACAACGCTTGCCAGTACACCGATCACCGCCAACGCAAACAGATTGGATTCAATTGCCGCAACAAAAACAAAATACTTGGCGAAGAACCCACCCAGCGGCGGAATGCCGGCCAGCGAGAACATCAAAATCGTCATCAGCACAGCCAACATCGGGTGGCGTCCGGCCAAACCTTTCAGATCATCAATTTCCTCGACCATTCCGTCCTTGCGGCGCATCGCGATGATCAGAGCAAAGGTGCCAAGCGTCATTACCATGTAAATGGACATGTAAAGAATAACGCCGTTGATACCGGCCTGTGTTCCTGCCGCAAGGCCAATCAGGGCATACCCCATGTGACCAATGGAAGAATAAGCCATCAGGCGTTTGATATTGGTCTGGCCAATGGCAGCAAAGGCACCAAGCGCCATGGAGGCAATGGACAGAAAGACAATGATCTGTTGCCAGTCATGGCTAACCGGCTCAAAGGCATCCATCGTCACACGAATCATAAGTGCCATCGCAGCAACCTTGGGTGCCGATGCAAAGAACGCGGTAATCGGTGTTGGCGCTCCTTCATACACATCCGGCGTCCACATATGGAACGGCACAGCGGAAATCTTGAATGCAATTCCGGCCAGGATGAATGCGAGGCCAAAGATGAAACCGACTGAGCGCTCGCCACTTGTCACTGCCGCCGCGATTTCCGGAAAGGTCAAGTGACCTGTATAACCATAAACAAGTGTTATGCCATACAAGAGCATTCCTGACGAAAGAGCGCCAAGAACGAAATATTTCAAGCCTGCTTCTGATGCCCTTGTGGAATCGCGGTTGATCGCCGCGCAAACATAGAGCGCCAATGATTGCAATTCGAGACCGAGATACAAGGTAAGCATGCTGGATGCCGATATCATGAGCATCATGCCGGTCGTCGACAACAATACCAGTATCGGATATTCGAACTTCTCGAAGTTCTCGCGGCGCATGTAGTTTATTGACATGGCAATTGTCAGCGCAGATCCGATAAGGGCCAGTATCTTCATGTATTTGGCAAAATCGTCAAAAATGAATGCGCCATGCAGGGCAGTACCGTTTTCACTGATACGAAGAACCGAAATCGCCGCAATAACCAGAAGCGCCACCGAAAGCCCGGTCACAAGCGTCGCTGCATTCCTGCCGGAAAACACCCCGACCATCAGCAATGCCATGGCACCCAGCGCAAGCCAGATTTCCGGGGCAGCCAATGCCAGATTAGGTAGATCGATTGCATTCAGCATGGTCGTCCAGTCTCCGAATTCCTTTTGCAGTTGTGCGCCGGATTAGTGGGCAGCAACTGCGGTAACATGTCCGGCAGCGTCAAGCGCGGCCTGATAATTGGTAATCAACGCCTGAACCGAGGCTTCCGTCACATTAAAGACCGGTGAGGGGTAAATTCCAAAGAATATGACCAACACGACCAGAGGATAAATGATGACTTTCTCCCGGGTTGACAGATCGAGAATGGATTTCAGGCTCTCGAATTCAAGAGCGCCGAACACCACCCGCCTGTATAACCACAAGGCGTAAGCTGCGGAAAGGATAACGCCGCTGGTGGCAAAGAACGCCAACCATGTGTTGACCTGAAATGCTCCAAGCAACACCAGGAATTCGCCGACAAAACCAGAAGTACCGGGAAGTCCGACATTTGCCATGGTGAATATGAGAAACACTACTGCATATTTCGGCATGTTGTTGACGAGACCACCATAAGCGGCAATCTCCCTCGTATGCATTCGGTCATAAATTACGCCGACGCAAAGGAACAATGCCCCCGACACCAATCCATGGGAGAGCATCTGGTAGATACTGCCCTGTATGCCATAAATATTGCCTGTAAATATTCCAAGTGTCACAAAACCCATATGTGCTATCGAGGAATAGGCAATCAGCTTCTTGATATCTTCCTGCATCAGCGCGACCAGTGACGTGTAGACAATGGCAACGATCGACAATGTATAGATCAGCGGCGCAAAGTCTGCGCTGGCAAGCGGAAACATCGGCAGTGAAAACCGCAGGAAACCATATCCGCCCATTTTCAACAGGACTGCGGCAAGGACCACTGAGCCCGCAGTTGGCGCTTCAACATGAGCGTCCGGCAACCAGGTATGAACCGGCCACATCGGCATTTTAACCGCAAAAGAGGCAAAGAACGCCAGCCAAAGCCAGGTTTGCATGTTTGCAGGGAAATCATGGCTGAGAAGAACCGGAATATCTGTGGTGCCGGCATTCCAGTACATCGCCATCATTGCCAGCAGCATCAAGACAGAGCCGAGCAACGTATAGAGAAAGAACTTGTAACTCGCATAAACCCGACGCTTGCCACCCCAAATACCAATAATCAGGTACATCGGAATAAGGCCGGCCTCGAAGAAAATGTAAAACAGGATCATGTCGAGCGAGCAGAACACTCCAATCATGAAGGTTTCAAGCACGAGAAACGCGATCATGTATTCCTTGACACGGTTCTCGATCGACTCCCAGCTTGCAAGAATGCAAAATGGCATGAGGAATGTCGTGAGAATGACAAACAGCATCGAAATACCGTCCACACCCATGTGATAGCTCATAAAGCCACCAATCCACTCGGATTTTTCGACCATCTGGAAACCGGCATTCGAATTGTCAAAATTGTACCAGATGATCAAGGAAAACAGGAACGTCGCGCAGGTGGTGATTAAAGCCACGTTGCGAACGTTACGCTTGGCAACTTCGCCGTCCATGGTAATCGGCGCGATCATCAGCGCGCCCACCAAGGGAAGGAATGTCGTAATGGTCAGAATATTGAAATCGAACATGGTATTAGCCAGCCCCGCCGAACATGGCCCAGGTGATGAGCGCAGCGATACCAATCAGCATCGCAAATGCATAGTGATAAAGATAACCGGTCTGCAGTTTCACAACCCGATTGGTGACATCATTGACCCGCGCTGCAATACCGTCAGGTCCAAGCCTGTCGATAACCCAGCCATCGCCCTGTTTCCATAGGAACCGTCCCAGCCATTTGGCTGGACGAACAAACAGGAAATCGTACAACTCGTCGAAGTACCATTTGTTGAGCAGGAACTGGTAGAGACCAGGATGCTGACGCGCAAGTTCCTTGGGTGTACCAGGGCTGCGAATATAAAATTCGTAGGCAAGCGCAAATCCGGTCAACATGGCAATAAAGGGCGCCAGCTTTACCCATGTGGGAACATGGTGGAACTCTTCGAGAATGTGATTTTCGGGCCCGGCAAACAAGGCGTCACGCCAGAAATGGTTGTACCAGATCTCATGTTCACCGCCCGCCGCATGCCCCAAAAAGGCATCATGGAAGAGGAAACCGGCAAAAAGCGCACCAGCTGCAAGAACATAAAGCGGAACCAGCATGACGTTGGGAGATTCGTGAATATGACCCATGACATCAGCAGAAGCACGAGGCTTTCCGTAAAAAGTCATGAATATCAAACGCCACGAGTAGAAACTGGTGAACAAGGCAGCGATAACCAGCAGCGCGAAAGCAAATCCGGCCATGGCGTTTTCACCGACATAAGCACTTTCTATGATGGCATCTTTGGAGAAGAATCCTGCTGTGCCGATCACGGTTCCCGGTATGCCAAGACCTGTAAGCGCTACGGTGCCGATGATCATCATCCAGAAAGTCTTTGGGATGTGTTTGCGCAGGCCGCCCATGCGCCGCATGTCCTGCTCATCAGAAACAGCATGAATTACAGAACCGGCACCAAGGAATAGCAACGCCTTGAAAAATGCATGGGTAAACAAGTGGAACACGGCTGCGCCATAAGCCCCTACTCCAAGCGCAACGAACATGTAGCCGAGCTGCGAGCAGGTCGAATAGGCGATAACCCGTTTGATATCATTCTGGACAAGGCCGACTGTCGCAGCAAAGAATGCTGTGATCGCCCCAAACAAGGTAACGATGGTCAGCGCCGTATGGGAATATTCAAACACCGGCGACATGCGCGCAACCAGAAACACGCCAGCGGTCACCATTGTCGCCGCGTGGATCAACGCGGAAACGGGCGTCGGACCCTCCATCGCATCCGGCAGCCAGGTATGCAGAAGGAACTGTGCCGATTTGCCCATGGCTCCCATGAAAAGCAGCAGGCATACAACTGTCAGGGCAGCGTGATTATCCAACTGATAACCGAGAAAATTCATCACGCTTTCGCCACCCTCAGCTGCGGCAAAACCTTTGACACTTGCAAAGATCGTCGAGAACTCGATGCTTCCAAAGAGAAAATATATACCGAAAATACCCAGTGCAAATCCGAAGTCACCAACCCGGTTGACGATAAATGCTTTCATCGCGGCCGCATTGGCAGAAGGTTTCTTGAACCAGAAGCCGATCAGAAGGTAGGAAGCCAGACCAACACCTTCCCAGCCGAAGAACATCTGCAGGAGGTTGTTCGATGTCACCAGCATCAGCATCGCAAAGGTGAACAGCGACAAATAGGCAAAAAACCTTGGGCGATGCGGATCGTGATGCATATAGCCAATTGAGTATAGATGCACGAGTGACGAAACCGTATTGACTACGACCAGCATGACCGCTGTAAGCGTATCTACTCTGAAGGTCCAGTTTGCTGTCAGCGTACCGGTATTTACCCAACGCAACACTTCAATGATTATGGTTTCTTCACTGTTGAAGGCGACATTGTAGAAAGCCACCCATGACAGCACGGCCGATATCATCAGGAAACCGGTCGTAATATATTCGCAGCCCTTTACACCCAGCGTCTTTGGAAAAAGACCCGCGAACAGAAATCCCAGCAGCGGCAGAAATACAATAGCGTGATACATCCGCCTCAGCCCTTCATCATGTTCACGTCTTCAACCGCAATGGAACCACGGTTCCGGAAGAAGACGACTAGAATTGCAAGACCGATGGCCGCTTCCGCAGCCGCAACCGTGAGAACAAACAAGGCGAACACCTGCCCCATCAGATCTCCCAGATGCTGGGAAAATGCCACGAAGTTGAGGTTGACCGACAAAAGGATCAGCTCGATAGACATCAGGATGATGATGACATTTTTCCGGTTGAGAAAAATGCCAAGCATCCCAATTGTAAAGAGCATCGCGCTCACTGCCAGATAGTGGGAAATACCAATTTCCATAGTCATGTTTACCTCAACCCTCCGGGAGTTAGATTCCCTTGCCGGATTCGACCTTTTTAAGTTCAATTGCAGTTTCAGGTGTGCGGGCAATCTGCTCGTTTATATTCTGCCGGCGCACATTCGGACGGTGATGAAGCGTCAGAACTATCGCCCCGATCATCGCTACTAGAAGAATGAGACCAGCCACCTGGAAGAAGAAGATATACTTAGTATAAAGAACATTGCCCAAGGCTTCTATATTGCTGATTTCGGCCATATCGGGGATCGGTTGGGCAACATCACCGCCAATCGCTCCCGGCGCAAACACCCAAGTGCCCAGCACCATTAGCAATTCAGCCAAAACCACAAGGCCAACCAGACCGCCAATTGGCAGATATTGCAGGAAGCCTTCGCGCAGTTCGACAAAATCAACGTCAAGCATCATCACGACGAACAGGAACAACACGGCAACGGCGCCGACATAGACCACAATCAGCAGCAGCGCCAGAAACTCGGCACCGGTCAACATGAACAGGCCTGCACAATTGACGAAAGTCAAAATCAGGAACAAGACTGCATGCACGGGATTTCTCGCCGAAATCACCATGAAGGCTGACGCTACTGTTACCGTGGCGAAGAGATAAAAAAAGATCGCCGTCATCGTATCATACCGTTTCCTGTTGCATCCCCAGTTGCTTTGAATGTGCCCATTGCCGCTTAGCGGTAAGGCGCATCAATCTTGATGTTTCTGGCAAGTTCACGCTCCCAGCGCGCACCATTTTCCAGAAGCTTGTCTTTGTCGTAGTAGAGTTCTTCGCGTGTTTCCGTGGCAAATTCGAAGTTCGGACCTTCGACAATTGCATCAACCGGACAAGCTTCCTGGCAAAAACCGCAATAAATGCATTTCACCATGTCAATATCGTAACGTACCGTGCGGCGGGTGCCGTCATTGCGGCGCGGGCCGGCTTCAATGGTGATCGCCTGCGCCGGGCAGATTGCTTCACACAGTTTGCAGGCGATGCAGCGTTCTTCGCCATTGGGATATCGGCGCAAGGCATGTTCACCGCGAAAACGTGGCGACACGGGACCTTTTTCAAACGGGTAGTTGATTGTCACTTTCTTTGCAAAAAGATAGCGCATCGACAGACCAAACGCCTTGACGAATTCAAGAAGAAGCAGAGACTTGGCAGCTTGTGCGATCATGACGCCCATCCTGTATATTGAAGCACTGCAGCAACGATTACGACCATTGCCAGCGACAGTGGCAGAAACACTTTCCAGCCAAGACGCATCAACTGGTCATAGCGGTAACGCGGCACAAATGCCCGCACCATGGCCATGCAGAAGAAAACAAACAGCAGTTTCAGAGTGAACCAGACAACGCCCGGCACCCAGTTGAGAACGGCGATATCTATCAGCGGCAGCCAGCCTCCGAGGAACAGCACTGTGGTCAGCGCACTCATCAGGATGATCGCAACGAACTCCCCGAGGAAAAACAGCAGGAACAAAGTCGATGAATACTCAACCATGTGTCCGGCAACGAGTTCGGATTCCGCCTCAGGCAGATCGAACGGCGGACGGTTGGTTTCAGCGATTGCCGAAATGAAGAACATGATGAAGGCAGGAAACAGCGGCAGCCAGTACCAGTCGAGGAATGACGGTGGCAGACCCATCATTGTGCCAAGCCCGGTTGATTGTGAGTGCACAATTCCCGTCATGTTGAGCGTACCTGCGCAAAGGAGCACAACAATGATGATGAAGCCCATCGACACTTCATAGGAAACCATCTGAGCAGCCGAGCGCAATGACGCAAGAAACGCATATTTCGAGTTCGATGCCCATCCGCCCATGATGATCCCGTAAACTTCCAGCGAAGAAACAGCAAAGATGAACAGGATCCCAAGATTGACATCGGCGACCACCCAGCCTTCAGCGACCGGCAGCACCGCAAACGCCGACATCGCCATGACAGCGGAAATCAGCGGCGCGATAACGAATACGGCCTTCGACGAGGTAGCGGGAATGATCGGCTCTTTCAGCACAAATTTGAGTAGATCCGCAAAGGATTGCAAAAGCCCCCACGGCCCTACAACGTTGGGCCCGCGCCGCATTTGAACAGCAGCAAAAATCTTGCGGTCTGCGTAGAGGATATACGCTGTAAAAAGAAGCAGGCAGACAAGCATCAGCAAGCTCTGAACAATGATCCAGATGCCCGGCACGAGATAGTTTGTGATGAACATATCCATACGTCGTTGCCTATTCTGCAGCGTGGCGCAGCGCGCCCGAAGCTAGTTGAGAACATTCAGCCATGACCTTTGATGCCCGAGCAATCGGATTGGTCAGGTAGAAATCCTTGATCGGTGAAACAAAGCCGCTCTTCAGCACCTTGCCCGCTTTCACCTTGGCTAGAGCCTTTACATCAGCAACCTTGCCTGTTGCAACCTCATCAAGGGCTGCAAAATGCGGAAACTGCGAATAAAGCTGTGAGCGCAATGCCGAAAGGCTGTCGAATGGCAGCGGCGTTCCGATATGGGCCGACAACGCACGGAAAATCGCCCAGTCTTCCTTTGCATCACCAGGCGCAAATGTCGCCCGATTGCCCATCTGGACGCGGCCTTCGGTGTTGACCCATGTGCCGGATTTCTCGGTATATGCGGCTGCAGGCAAGATGATATCAGCACGGTGCGCACCGGCATCGCCGTGGGAACCGATATAGACTACCGTTCCCTTGATCTTTGCCGTGTCAATCTCGTCTGCGCCAAGCAGGAACAAAAGGTCCATCGCACCCAGCATCTCGCCAGTCGCCTTGCCGCCTTTGCCCGGCACAAAACCGAGATCAAGTCCGCCTACCTGGCCAGCGCCGGTATGCAGAATGTTGAAACCGTTCCAGTCGTCGCGCAGTGCACCCATTGATTCGGCGGCAGAAGCCACCATCGCCATCACCGACTCGCTGTCAGAGCGGTTGAGAGCTCCCTGCCCGATGATGAACATCGGGTTGGTCTTTTTGATTTTGCCATAGTTGGCAAATTGGACCAACGCCTCCGGCCCCTCACCCAGATGGGTATATTCATAGGTCAGATCCATCTGCTCGCCGACGACACCTATCAGCAGATCGCCCTTTGTGTAGCGCTTGCGAATACGGGCATTCATAATTGGGGCTTCCTTGCGCGGATTTGTTCCGATCAGCATGATCGCATCCGCATCCTCGATACCGTCGATTGTCGAATTGAACAAATAGGACGCGCGCCCGTTTGCCGGATCAAGAACACTCCCTTCCGGGCGGCAATCCATGTTTGGCGAGCCAATCTGTTCCATCAGTTTCTTCAATGCATAAATGTCTTCGACGGCCGCCAGATCGCCGGCTATCGCACCAATTTTTGCTGCACTGGCTGATTTTACTCTTGCAGCGACTTCGCTGAGCGCCTCCGTCCAGGTTGCAGGCTGCAATTTGCCGCCCTTGCGCACATAAGGCTGGTCTAGTCGCTGTGTTTTCAAACCGTCCCAGACAAAACGGGTCTTGTCGGAAATCCATTCCTCATTCACCGCCTCATTGATCACTGGCATGATTCGCATGACTTCCTTGCCGCGTGTATCAACGCGGATGTTGGAGCCAACAGCATCCATCACATCAATTGATTCGGTCTTGGACAATTCCCACGGACGTGCGGAATCCTGATAGGGGCGCGAAGTCAGAGCACCGACAGGGCAAAGGTCAATCACATTGCCCTGCAATTCCGATGTCATTGCTTTCTCAAGATAGGTGGTGATTTCCGCATCCTCGCCTCGGCCGATCAGGCCAAGTTCGGAAATACCGGCAACTTCGGTGGTGAACCGAACACACCGCGTGCAGTGAATGCAGCGGGTCATTTTGGTGCGGATCAGCGGTCCGATATACTTGTCTTCAACGGCGCGCTTGTTCTCGTGATAACGGTTCTTGTCGATGCCATAGGCCATTGCCTGGTCCTGCAGATCGCACTCGCCGCCCTGGTCGCAAATCGGGCAATCCAGCGGGTGGTTGATCAGCAGAAACTCCATCACGCCCTCGCGGGCCTTTTTCACCATGGGTGATTTGGTCGAAACCACCGGCGGCTCACCATTGGGTCCGGGACGCAGATCCTTGACGTTGAGCGCACAGGAAGCCTGGGGCTTTGGCGGACCGCCCTTTACTTCGACAAGGCACATGCGGCAGTTGCCAGCAATAGACAGGCGCTCATGGAAGCAGAAACGCGGCACTTCCGCTCCGGCAGTCTCGCAAGCCTGCAGCAGCGTAAAGGTGTCCGGTACATCTACTTCATTGTCGTCGATGATCAGCTTTGTCATCTCGTTGCTTTCAATTCGTTTCTTCTGGTGCCTTGGCACCTTGATTTTATTTAGCCGGGGTCGCCCTCAACTACGTCATCCTCGGGCTCGTCCCGTATTCCGTCATCTGTCACCCGTCAGGCGTTTGCCTGCAAACGCCGAAGCCCGGGCTTGTCCCGTATTCCGTCATCCTTGGGCTCGTCCCAAGGATCTAATCCACTCACCCCAAAACCATTGCCTGCGTGTCATCTTGTTTCGATCCCCGGGGCAAGCCCGAGGATGACGACCTTTGGAGACTCACTCCGCTGCCTCCATCACCTGTTTTTCGGTCACAGCGCCATGGCTGTCAGCATTGTGGGAATACTGGTCGATGCGCGCCTCGATCTCGTGGCGGAAATGGCGGATGAGGCCCTGAACGGGCCACGCCGCTGCATCGCCAAGGGCGCAGATCGTATGCCCTTCAACCTGTTTGGAAACGTCGAGCAGCATGTCGATCTCGCGTTTTTCAGCCCGGCCTTCAACCATGCGGGTCAAAACGCGCCACATCCAGCCCGTGCCCTCACGGCATGGCGTGCACTGGCCGCAGCTTTCATGCTTGTAAAAATAGGCCAGACGGCCGATCGCCTTGATCATGTCCGTGGAATTGTCCATCACGATCACCGCCGCCGTGCCTAGACCCGATTGCAGTCCGCGCAGCGTGTCAAAATCCATCGGCGCATTGATGATCTGTTCGGCGGGAACGCAGGGAACGGACGATCCGCCAGGAATAACCGCCTTAAGATTGCTCCAGCCGCCACGGATACCGCCGCAATGACGGTCGATCAGTTCCTTGAACGGAATGCTCATTGCTTCTTCAACGGTGCAGGGCTTGTTCACATGGCCGGAAATGCAGAAGAGTTTCGTCCCCTTGTTGTTTTCCGCCCCGAAGGAGGAAAACCATTCAGGTCCACGGCGCAGGATGGTTGGAGCAACCGCAATCGATTCGACATTGTTGACCGTGGTCGGACAGCCATAAAGCCCGACATTCGCGGGGAATGGCGGCTTCAGGCGCGGCTGGCCCTTTTTGCCTTCCAGCGACTCCAGCAGCGCGGTTTCTTCACCGCAGATATAGGCACCTGCCCCATGATGAACGTGGATATCATAATCCCAGCCGTTCTTGTTGCCCTTGCCCAGAAGCTTCGCGTCATAGCACTCGTCAATGGCGCGCTGCAGGGCTTCGCGCTCACGCATGTATTCGCCGCGCACATAAATGTAGCAGGTATGGGCACCCATGGCGAAACCGGCACTCAGGCAGCCCTCGATCAGCGTATGCGGATCATGGCGCATGATGTCGCGGTCCTTGCAGGTGCCGGGCTCCGATTCATCCGCATTGATGACAAGATAGGACGGACGACCATCGGACTTCTTCGGCATGAACGACCATTTAAGACCGGTTGGGAACCCTGCCCCACCGCGCCCTCTGAGGCCCGAAGCCTTCATCTGGCCGATAATCCAGTCCTGGCCCTTGTCGATCAGGCCCTTGGTATTGTCCCAATGCCCACGGGCCATCGCGCCCTTGAGCGACTTGTCAAAGGTTCCGTAGATATTAGTGAAGATGCGGTCTTTATCCTGAAGCATTTGTTTTCACCTATCTCGGTTCTTTGCCGAACACTTTGACATATTCATCGCGTCCGCCCTTGGCGAGAGCCTTGGCCTGTTTGATCCAGTCATCGCGCTCGATCCGGCCTTTGAAGGTCAGTTCATTGTCGACAATCGCGACATCCGCTTTCGTCCATTTGGCAATCTGGCTGAAATGCCAGAAACCAAGGCCATTCAAGGTCTTTTCAAGTTTCGGGCCCACGCCGGATATCATCTTGAGATCATCAGCCTTGCCTTCAGGCTTTGCAAGTCGAACCGGCCCCGCAGCCATTGTTGTGGTTGTCTTGGGTGCGGAAATCTTGGGCGCAGAAGCCTTGCTTGTGGCTGTGGCTGAAGCAGCCGCTGGTTTTGCAGCTTTTTTAACTTTCAGCGATTTTCCATTGTCTCCGATATCAACGGCATTGGTCGGAGATTTGAAATTGGGATTTGTTTCTGCTGTATCAGTTTTCGGTTTGGCAGCCTTTGCCGGCGGCACCAACGCCTTGTCGCTGACTGACGAGGAACTTTTCGCAGCATTGCTTGTCTTGGCACCCTTCATCAGCATTTCGCTCAACAGGGTTGTGCGACCGCCTTCGGGAGCAGAATAAACGCGATCGACCTGTGGGCCGGTTGTCACCTTGTCACCACGACCGGCTTCATACTCGTCAATGATTTCGGCAAGACGTTCCGGCGTCAAATCCTCGTAACTATCCTTGAAGATCATCACCATCGGCGCGTTGACACAAGCACCCTGGCACTCGACCTCTTCCCATGACAGCGTTCCGCTTTCATTGGTGTGGAACTGGTCGTGATGGATCTTGTTCTTGCAAACTTCCATCAGCGCTTCCGAGCCACGCAACATGCACGGCGTCGTTCCGCAAACCTGCACATGGGCCTTGGTACCCACCGGCTGCAGCATGAACTGTGTATAGAAGGTCGCAACTTCCAGAACGCGGATATACGGCATGCCGAGCATCTGGGCGATGTGCTCGATACCGGCCTTTGTAACCCATCCTTCCTGCTCCTGCGCGATCATCAAAAGCGGAATAACGGCGGATGCCTCACGACCTTTCGGGTATTTGCTGATCCAGCCTTTTGCCACCGCGCCATTGGCACGGCTAAAAGCGAAAGCCTTTGGCTGAACTTTTTCTTCTGCTAAACGACGAACCGACATTAAAGGCTTCCAACAAGAGGTGTGGTATAAAACAGATAGGCAATCACGCCTGCGCCAAGTGCAGCAGTGATGTGCGGCCAGGCTTGCCCGCCATGGGATTTTTCAAGCAGTAAATCGCCAATGGCGACAAGTGCGCCAACCGCGAGCAGCACGACCATTGCCTGCGTGTTTCCAAGGTAAAGGAAAATGGCCCCAAGAGCGCCCATGAAAAAGAACCGCGCGCCAACCACTGAAGGCGCACCGGATGCAGTGTGCCCGGTCACCATGAAACCAAAGGGCCGGTTCACAAAAAACAGGATGCCGTAAACAAACATCAGCACAACGAGCGCCAGACCAAGCATTGTAAGCCAGAACGGATAAATACTCATCTATCAACTTCCCCAAAAACGATATCCAGTGAACCTATAATGGCTGAAAAGTCCGCCAGCAAATGGCCTTTGCCCATGAAATCAAGAGCAGCAAGATGGGCATATCCCGGCGCGCGTATTTTGCAGCGATAAGGCCGGTTCGAACCATCGGAAACCAGATAAACGCCAAACTCGCCCTTTGGCGCTTCCACGGCGGCATATACCTCTCCAGCAGGAACCTTGTAGCCTTCGGTGTAAAGTTTGAAGTGGTGGATCAGCGCTTCCATCGACTTTTTCATTTCGCCGCGCTTCGGAGGCACGATCTTGCCGTCAAGATTGGAAACAGGCCCCTTGCCGTCAGCTGCATTCAACTTGGCAATACATTGCTTCATGATCGAGATCGACTGACGCATTTCTTCCATGCGGATCAGATAGCGATCATAGTTGTCCCCATTCTTGCCGACAGGAATATCAAATTTCAGTTCGCTGTAGCACTCATATGGCTGCGATTTGCGCAAATCCCAGGCGGCGCCTGAACCGCGAACCATGACGCCAGACATGCCATATGCCCAGGCATCATCAAGACTGATCAAGCCAATATCCACATTGCGTTGTTTGAAGATGCGGTTGCCTGTCAAAAGGTCGTCAATGTCCTGCAATGATTTTGGAAACTCGTCGCACCACACACCAATATCGTCGATCAACTTTTGCGGCAGATCCTGATGCACCCCGCCCGGACGGAAAAAAGCTGCGTGCAACCGTGCTCCGCAGGCGCGTTCATAAAACACCATCAGCTTTTCGCGCTCTTCAAAGCCCCAAAGCGAGGGAGTGAACGCACCAACATCAAGAGCCTGTGTCGTCACGTTAAGCAGGTGTGAAAGTATGCGACCGATTTCAGAGTAAAGAACGCGGATCAACTGACCACGACGCGGCACGGCAATATTGAGCAGGCGCTCAACGGCCAGTGCAAAAGCATGTTCCTGGTTCATCGGCGCAACATAGTCCAGACGGTCGAAATACGGTACAGCCTGCAAATAGGTCTTGTACTCGATCAGCTTCTCAGTGCCGCGATGCAACAGGCCGATATGCGGATCAACGCGCTCGACAACCTCGCCGTCCAGCTCAAGCACCAGACGCAAAACGCCATGCGCCGCAGGGTGCTGCGGGCCGAAGTTGATATTGAAATTACGGACGGAATGTTCGGTCATGACTTTTTCTCCGCACCAACATCCACATTCGGCAGCGCGTAATCCGGCCCTTCCCATGGGCTTTCAAAATCGAAATCACGGAACTCCTGACGCAGACTTACAGGTTCATATACGACCCTCTTGACTTCATCGTCATAGCGCACTTCCACATAACCGGTCAGCGGGAAATCCTTGCGCAGCGGATGGCCTTCAAAACCGTAATCGGTCAACAGGCGGCGAAGATCCGGATGGCCGGTAAAGAGGATGCCATACATGTCCCAGGCTTCACGTTCAAACCAGTTTGCACCCGGATAAATATTTGTCACGCTCGGCACAGGCGTTGCCTCATCGGTCGAAAGCTTGACACGAAGGCGGGCGTTCAAACGGGGAGACAGGAGATGATAAACAACCTCAAAACGCTCTTTTCGCTCCGGGTAATCAACACCACAAATGTCTATTATATTCCAGAACAATGTATGGCTGTCATCGCGCAGATAGCGCAAAACCGAAACAATGTCCTCGCGCTTCACAGTGATCGTCAATTCGCCGAATGCGTAATCAGTTGCAACAAGCGAATTGGGCAAACCGAAGGAAATCGCTTCGGCAAGTTCGTTCAATGTTTCATCAGCGATTTTTGGCAAAGCCATCTTGAGCCCCTCTGTTATCGCTCGATAGTACCGGTACGGCGGATCTTCTTCTGCAACAGCATCACACCGTAGAGCAGCGCCTCAGCGGTTGGCGGACAACCCGGAACATAGATATCAACCGGCACTACCCGGTCACAGCCGCGAACCACTGAATAGGAATAATGATAATAGCCGCCGCCGTTCGCACATGACCCCATCGAAATAACGTAACGCGGCTCAGGCATCTGGTCGTAAACCTTGCGAAGCGCAGGCGCCATCTTGTTGGTCAATGTACCGGCAACAATCATTACATCTGACTGGCGGGGGGAAGCGCGCGGGGCGAATCCGAAACGCTCGGAATCATAACGCGGCATGGACATTTGCATCATCTCGACTGCACAACATGCGAGGCCGAAGGTCATCCACATCAACGAGCCGGTTCTTGCCCAGGTGATCAATTCATCGGTTGAAGTGACCAGAAATCCCTTGTCGGCAAGTTCATTGTTGATCTCGCCAAAATACGCATCATCTGCACCAATCGGCTTGCCGGTATTCGGATCAATAATGCCCTTGGGTTGGGGAGCAATCAGGGTTGTTGAACCATCACGCATGATTTTGCCTTTTTTCGGGCCTTTGTTGAACTAACAGTCGCACACATGGAGCGGCATCAATCCCACTCCAGGGCACCTTTTTTCCACTCATAAATAAAACCAATGGTAAGCACGCCCAAAAACGCCATCATGGACCAGAATCCGAACCAGCCCAGATCACCGAAACTTGCAGCCCACGGAAACAGGAAAGCAACTTCGAGATCGAAAATGATAAACAGGATGGCAACAAGATAGTAGCGTACATCAAACTTCATGCGGGCATCATCGAAAGCGTTGAAACCGCATTCATATGCCGACAGTTTTTCCGCGTCAGGGGCCCGATAAGCCACAATAAATGGAGCTATTGCGAGGGCTATTGCGATAAACAGGGCAATTCCAAAGAAGATGATTACTGGAAGATATGAGGCGAGCAATTCCTGCATGGGAGTTTTCCATGATTTTTCATGTCAATACATTTCGGCTGTGGGTAGCCCAGAGCGCATTTCAAAGCAAGAGGAATGAGGCAAATTATCTGTTCAAGTTGCTCATTTCAGAAAAACTGAATGGAACCAAAATGGATCAGTTTCGTTTGAACTGAAGTAGCGGAACTCAAATTTCATTGCTTTGCCGCATCACAACCACCTTAAAGCCGTCTTTGTTCGATTAACATCGCTATGGACGCACACAATCCCCCAGTGAATCTCAAGGAATCCCGATCTATGAAAAACAGAATTCTTCCCAAATTTCTCCTTGCTTCAACTGCCCTCGCATTGGTGACATCCCCTGTCAGCGTCAGGTTTTCCGGACATGACATGATTTCCTTCCAATCAGCCAGGGCTCAGGACACATCCACCAGTGCGGATGATGCCGAGAAATTGAGACTCGAAGAGGAGGCAAAGGCAAAAGCGGCAGAGGCCGAAGCGGCTGCAAAAGAGGCAGAGGCTGAAGCGGCTGCAAATGCGGCAAAGGCCGCAGAAGATCAGAAGGCCGCTGAGGAAGAGGCTGCAAAAGCAGTCGAAGATCAAAAGACAACTGAAGAGGAAGCCCGAAAAGCCGCGGAAGCAGAGGCTGCAAAGGCTGCGGAAACTGCAAAACCAGCAGAGCCCGAAACCACTGATGCTGAAACAGCAAAACCCGCTGACAATGCAGATAGCAATTCGACAGATGGAAATGCTGGTTCTGAAACAAAGTCAGCAGATGAAACACCAAAAACCGCACCTTCTGCCGACACTGTTGAAACCGACAAGCCTGCAGATTCTCAGCAAGCTCCTGCTGCTGATTCCAAACCTGAAACCGCTGGCGATACACCTGTTGAAACACCATCAGAAACAACTGCCGAACCAGCAACTGAAACGCCTCCTGCAACAACTGCTCCTGCTACAGCAGATGCCCCTCCTGCCCCATCCGCAGACGCTCCTGTTGCAGAAGAAATTGCCCAGGAACCGATTGAAGAGCAAATCAGGAATGCCGAAGAGGTTTCGACCGCTGTTGTTCCTGATGACGTGACTGACAGCCAGCGCAAGGATCTGAAAGCAGCCGAAAACAGGCGCCGTGAAAAAGCACGCGATAATCGCGAAGAACTGATCGGAGCTGCCGCAGTCGGTGTTGCCATCGGAGCCTTGTTGCCCGTACTTGGCGGTACCGTGGTGGAAGATCAGGGCGACCGTTTCGTCGTTGAACGCGACGGCGAATATTATGTCCGCAAGGATGATAGCGTCCTGTTCCGTGACAGGGCCCGCGATGTGACTTATGAAAAGCTAAGAGGCGGGCGCACCCTTGAAACGGTTTATCGCAGAAACGGCAGCCGCATCGAAACGATTCGTGACCCGGGGGGTTATATTCTTCGCCGGGTAAAAATTGACCGCGACGGCCGCGAGATTATCCTGTTTGATTCAAGGGATATAAACGATCGCCGCCGAGTAAACTACGATGACACCCTGCCCCCGCTTCGCATCGACATACCGCGTGACGAATACATTGTCTCCGGCGGAAGGGCAGACAGGCGAAGCCTCGCTGAAATCTTTGCAGCTCCTCCAGTCGAAGTCGTCGAGGAAACTTACAGTCTGCGCGATATCAGGGAAAATGTCCGTGTGCGCGACATTGTGCGGCGTGTTGACCTTGATACGATCAACTTTGACAGCGGCAGTTTCACTGTCCGCAATTCGCAGGTGCCATATCTTGCAGATGTGGCAGGCGGTATTCTCGATGAAGTGGAGGCCAATCCGGATGCAGTCTTCCTTATTGAAGGCCATACCGATGCGGTTGGCAGTGAGGTCAGCAATCTTACCCTGTCAGATCGAAGGGCAGAAACTGTCGGCCGTATTCTGGTTGAGGCCTACAACGTTCCGCCGGAAAACCTGATCACAGAAGGGTATGGCGAACAGTATCTGAAAGTGGAAACCGAAGGCGACGAACGCCAGAACCGCCGCGTGACCATCAGGAACATTTCTCCGCTGCTCAAGACAGCCGCGAAATAACCCTATTAACCTTTATATACAGCGATAAAACAGCCCCGTGGTGAAGACTGCGGGGCTTTTTAATATATGAATTTAACGCGACCCAAGCCTTCCGGTAAACGTTCTTAAATAATGACATCTGGATATTGGTGGGCGTTGACGGAATCGAACCGCGATGTTGGCTTGTTGAAATCAATGAATGCTTTGGACTACGTGTCAAATGCACGGTCAGCACCAATTGACCGGCAGCGTCAAATCTAAGGCCAGGATACCAAGATTTAGATTACAAGCTCACTGTCTTGCTCTTCCTCTTTTGATTCATCATGCGTGGATACCGCTATCCCAAACGTAAGTATGCCAACCCTACCCATGAACATCAAAATAATTATGATTATTTTCCCTAAATTACTAAGGTCACCTGTTATGCCCATACTTAATCCGACAGTGCCCAAAGCCGAGATAGCCTCAAATAAGATCACTTCAAACGTTCCGTTCTCTGTTGAGAGAAGCAAAAGCATGGCGATGAAAAGAACACCCATATAGAAAGTGAAGGCAGCAGTTGCCATTTGCAAACGCTCAGGGGAAATTTCACGCTTATTGAAACGCACACGATCACGCCTTTTTAGAGTACTCCGCATCAATCCCCATAGAGCTGCGAGCGTGGTCGACTTCAACCCACCACCGGTACCGGATGGAGATGCGCCAAAAATCATGAGAAAGTATAACAACATTATTACCGAGGCAGACAATCCGCTAATCGGGATTGTATTGAATCCTACTGTTGTAGTTGCTGTCATAACCTGGAAAAACGACGCAAGCAATCGCTCCCAATTTGGTAGTGATTGAATACTTGGCTCCATTATGAAAAATAATGCTACGCCTATTGTTGAAAACCAAATTGTTACTTCTAAAATTACTTTGCTGGCAAAATGCAAGTAGCGTTGTTTCCCGCTCAGTTTATGCCATATATCAACCATAACGATAAAGCCAATAGCTCCCAAATAACTGAGGGAAGCAATGACAATGTTAAGATATGTATTACCAACATAGTCCTCAAAACTGTTGCTGAAAAGACTAAATCCAGCGGTACAAAAAGCAGAAATACTATGAAATATTGCCAACCATAGAGAATTTGTCTGGTCGTTGTATACAAATATTGCATAAAGTAAAATCGCACCAATAACTTCGGCGATAATTGTAAATATCACTACCAATCGAATGAAGCGCACTACACTGAAATCTTGAGGCAAGGCAAATGTTTTCCGACTGATTCCACTGCGGAAGGAAGTCATTTTATGTCTCGTAGCAAGTATTACAAATGAGCCAAAAGTCATGTAACCGATGCCACCAAACTGTATTAAAGCTAAAATTACTAATTCACCGAAAAAACTGTAGCTGGTTGCAGGATCTACAGTAACCAGACCCGTCGTGGATACCGCAGAGGTGGCTATGAATAGATTGTCCAGCGCTGAAACAGCTTGTGCCTGCGCAAATGGCAAGCAAAGCAACACCCAGCCTATTAGGACGTATGAAAGATAACCAAACAACATTATTTTTGCAGGATTAATATTTGCAAAAATCTTTTTTGTTTTTTGATCTGCCATAATTATCTCGAGTTACGAATTACAACCAAATGCATCCAGTATAACAATAAGAAACTTTTAGCTGCATATTCAAATCATCACAGATTGTTTGAGAAACGGCCCCTGAATGAATAAAACCATTTATGGTGGGCGTTGACGGGATCGAACCGCCGACCTACTCGGTGTAAACGAGTTGCTCTCCCAGCTGAGCTAAACGCCCGAATTGCTTGTTCAGCAGGCTCATATGGAGCCGAATTCGGTAAATGCGCGAGACCATTTTCAACGACAGGACTGCCTTTGAAAATGGCGCGAGTGACGGGACTCGAACCCGCGACCCTCGGCGTGACAGGCCGATACTCTAACCAACTGAGCTACACCCGCGCATTACCCCAAAGCGCGAACGCTTCAAGATTGGCGTGGGATACGGCTTTCAGGTTTTGAAGTCAAGCAAGGAAAACACCTTCGGCAAAAATTATTGCAATTTATTCATTGGTCAACTCGGCACTTCCCAAACCTCATGGCAAATGCATATTAGTGCTGCGAAGGCGAAAACGCTGGCGATGCGGGACAGCTTTATCCGTCTATTGGGCAGGAATACTGGCATGACAAAAGTACTTGATGAAAATGCCCGCAAAAGGGCGCCCGGCAGTTTTGTGAAACTGTCTGATGGTGTCACCCATTTTCAATGGCACGGCCGCGAAGACGGACCGGTTATCGCGCTGGTTCACGGGTTTTCAACACCATCTTTCGTATGGCGCGGCCTGTTGACACCTTTGATGGACGATGGCTTCCGCATTTTGACCTATGACCACTTCGGTCGCGGCTGGTCAGATCGCCCGAATATCGCCTATTCACTTGAGATGTATGACCGTCAACTTCTGGACCTCATCAAAAGCCAGAAGATCAACGGTCCCGTTCATCTTGCAGGCTATTCAATGGGTGGACTGATAGCGGCTGATTTCACCAACAGGCACCGCGATCTGGTTGACAGGCTGTTTCTGATTGCCCCCGCCGGCCTCAAGGCTTCCCTGTCAAATGTCCCTACTTTGCTCAAATGGCCGGTCATTGGCCCTTGGCTTGCTGAAAACGTGATGTCGAAACGGCTGCTTGCTGACATGCAGAAACCGCATAATCAGGGCAAGGCAATTCCCGACCTCATGGAACGCTATCATGAACAGATGGCCTACCCGGGCTACATGCGCTCCCTCCGCTCGACATTGTTGCACACTCCGCTCCTGAACGGGTTGAACATCTACGAACAATTGGCAAGGCATGCCCCAAAAACAGGTGCGATATGGGGCGCGCTCGACACAACAACTCCGCCTGATGGAGCAAAGACACTTCAAAAACTTATTCCAACCACTAATGTGACCATTACTGATGACGCCTTTCACGCGATCACCTATTCCCATCCGGAAATAGTAGCTGAAAAGATCATCGCGCATCTCAAAGGATAATTCATGATCAAAGGCATTTTGTTCGACAAAGACGGGACATTGATTGATTTTTCTGAAACATTCGGCCCGGCAACGGCCGCCGTTATCCGCACCCTGGCCAATGGCGATATGGCAATTGCCAACCGGATGGCGTCTGCGGTGGATTTTGATCTCGACGAACAGACATTTGCCAATACCTCGATCATTATTGCAGGTACGTGCGCAGACCAGGCCGAAGTTTGGGGCAAGATCATCAATCGCCCTGATTCTGAAGTTCTTGCTGGCGAACTGGATACCTTATTCGCCCGTTATGCGACAGAGTTTGTCACTCCCTTTCAGGAAACCGAACTGGTTCTCGATCATCTGCTTGGTTTGGGTCTCCTCATCGGGCTTGGGACAAATGACAGCGAAATCGGTGCCAGAAACCAGATCGAAAAAATGCGCTTTCAATCAAAATTCGGTTTTATCGCAGGTTATGATTCCGGCCATGGCGCAAAACCCGGCCCGGGAATGATCAATGCATTTGCTGCGCATTGCCGAGCAGCTCCAGGCGAAATCATCATGGTTGGTGACAGTCTGCACGACATGCATGCAGGCCGCGCTGCCGGGGCTTTGTGCGTAGCTGTGACCACCGGCATGGCCGACGGCTCAACCCTCGCCCCACATGCGGATCATGTTCTGGCGGGCATCAGCGGACTTCCGGCTTTGATCGCGTCCATCACGCGAAATTAAAATGGAACCCCGGCAGTTTCGCCTCTTGCCGACTGCCAACATTGATCTATTTGAGATTATCTCTATATTAAGCCTGCTGAAGAAATTCAGAAGTCAGGTCACCGTGCCTAGATATCGTTGGAAAACGAGATCGAAGCCCCGGAACCCGGCCAAAGCCTCCTAGATGTGCTGGTCTGTTCAAAACCATGCGATCTCCCGGCTGCGACTGGTTCGAGTACGATCGACTGTTTGTAGCCAAAAGGAAAGACCCTTGAAGGAGATTGACATGGACGCGATTATTGAACGCCTGAAACGGCGTGCGGAACGCAAGATTATTAAAAAATCAGAACGGCCGACTCAGGAAGAAGCGGAAAATGCCGTACGTACCTTGCTCAGGTGGATGGGCGAGGATATCGAACGCGAAGGCCTCATTGATACGCCCAAACGGGTGGCAAAGGCTTATGGCGAACTTTTTGCAGGATATGATCAGGATCCGGTTGCAGAACTTGGCCGCACATTTGAAGAAGTGGGCGGATATGATGACATGGTGCTGGTCAAGGATATCCAGTTTCATTCCCACTGCGAACATCACATGGTGCCTATCATCGGCAAGGCGCATGTCGCCTATTTGCCGGACGGAAAGGTTTTGGGACTTTCCAAGATTGCCCGGGTGGTCGATATCTTTGCACATCGCCTTCAAACCCAGGAAAACATGACTGCCGAGATAGCTCATTGCATTGATGAATCTCTTGCGCCTCGCGGAGTCGCTGTGATGCTGGAAGCCGAGCATATGTGCATGGCAATGCGCGGCATCAAGAAACAAGGTTCGACAACCTCGACATGTTGTTTCACCGGAGAGTTTCGCAATGACCCCGCCCAACAGGTCAATTTCATGACGATGTTGCGTTTGAGCCGGGAATGATACTGATATTGGAAATACAATGACCGTGTTTCAATCCGCTCTCAAGGGCGTTGAACAGGAAGAGGGAAAGTCCTTTCGCCCCAAGTTTGATGCCAATGGCCTTATAACAGCGGTAGCTTGCGATGCTGAAAGTGGCGAAGTGCTGATGCTCGCGCACATGAATGCGGAAGCATTGCAAAAAACTCTGGAGACCGGAAAGGCCCACTATTGGAGCCGCTCGCGTCAATCGATCTGGTTGAAGGGGGAAACATCCGGGAATGTGCAAATGGTGCAGGAAGTACGCACCGATTGCGATCAGGATGCGGTAGTTTTGCGTGTCACCGTCGCCGGAGCTGACGCTTCATGTCATACTGGCCGGATCAGCTGTTTTTACAGAACTGTGAAAACGGATCAAAATGGCAATTTCGAACTTGTCATGGATGACAGGGCGGCAAAATTCGATCCCAAGGATATATACTAGGCGCAATTTATAATTGCGGCCCCTGCCCCGGTTCATCGACTATTCATGTGCATAACGATATTGATATCTGCGCTGTTTAATTCAGTGTCATAATCGCATTTTAAGATATCCGGATTGTGCAACGACCTGCAAATCGGCACAAAAAGTTTCAAATAATTAACTCAAATAGGCTTAGACTGTTACCATGACGTGGTTTTCGAGCTTAACAAGGAATAATCCTGATCCCAGCGAAACACTTGCCTTGCTGGATCAGGACAATATTGCCAGGTCTCAAATCACCATCAATTCACCGGAACTTGTGGCCAGCGCGGCTTCATCTGAACCTGCCCATCATCCTGCCACGAATGAGAATACCGAGGTGACAAATATCGTCGACCAGGGAATTCAACAGCCGGAAGAAAAACCAAAAGTTCGTGCCGAACATAAACAGAGTGGCCGCAGCCGTTGTGGCGGTGTCGCACTGGCACTTGGCGGCGGCGTGGCGCGCGGCTGGGCGCATATCGGAATTTTGCGCGCAGTGGAAGAATTTGGATTACCGATATCAATGATTTCCGGAACCTCCATAGGCGCACTGGTAGGAGGAAGCTATCTTGCAGGGCAGATGGATGAACTCGAAAACTTTGCCCGGTCACTGACCAAATCCAACATAGTGCGCTATCTCGATTTTACCTTGCGTGGCAGTGGCCTGATCAATGGTTCCAGGCTGGCAAAACGCATGGAAGAACACATGGCGGACGTGAATATCGAGGATATGGCAAAGCCATTCGTGGCGGTGGCAACAGAAATAAGGAGCGGCCATGAAGTCTGGCTGAGCGATGGTCCCATTGTTCCCGCGATCAGAGCTTCCTATGCGCTTCCCGGCGTGTTCACTCCGGTAATCCATGGTGGCCGTGAATTGGTAGACGGTGCCCTGGTCAACCCGGTTCCGGTATCGGTCTGCCGCGCCTATGAACCTGACATCGTGATCGCAATCAATCTCAACGCCGAAACATTTGGGCGCAGCACCGTAATACGGCACTCGCATTATGATGTCCTGCATCAGCACGGTGATGAGGAATTGAATGGCAAACCAGGATCATGGTTTTCATTCATGCAGGCCAAGGAAATGAAAGCTCACCGGGAAAACCGGCTGGGTGTCACATCGGTAATGGTGGAATCCTTCAATATCATTCAGGACCGCATCGCGCGCGCGCCTCGCAGGGGATCCGCCAGACTTCACAATTCGTCCAAAACTTAAAAATGTCGGCCTTATTGAATTTCACAAGGCCGGTGAAGCCATCAAGCTCGGCTATGACGAAATGATGCTGCGCCTGCGTGAGCTGGAAGAACAAGGCGTTCTGGATTCTATTTCAACTGGCGTCTGAGCAGTCCGCGACTAGCCTTAGCCAGCAATATAGAGCTTCAGATCTTCAGCCTCGCGTTCCGCCTTTTCAATTTTCTTTTTTACAACGTCACCGATGGAGACAATTCCCTGCAATTTCCCATCCTCGATAACGGGAAGATGCCTGAACCGGTTATTGGTCATCACACCCATGACTTCATCTATGGAGTGATGAAGCGAGCATGAAATGACCTTTGAAGTCATGCAGCTTGATACAGGAGCATCCAGCGCAGCAGGTCCGCTGCCGGCAATCTGCCGAACAACGTCGCGTTCCGAGGCTATGCCGCAAACTTTTCCGCCGGCATCAATAATCACTATTGCGCCAATCCTGTTGTCGGCCAGCGTTTTGGAAATTTCCTGAAGTGTCACTGAAGGCTTCGCTGAAATGACTTCCTTACCCTTGTCCGCCAATATTGCTGCAACTGTCATTTTTTCCTCCTCACTAAACCGTTCACACATTTCCCCTGCAAACAAGATCTCGCCGAACACTCATTTCACGCTCAAACAAATAATAAATCAAGCGGTTCTGTTGCGTTTTACCGGATCCAGCAAATCAAAAAGCAGCAAACCCGCTAAGAACCCTCCGATATGTGCTTGCCAAGCGATCAATGTACCTTCTCCTGTGAAGTCCAGCAATCCTGATCCGAAAACGTAGTTGAACCCCATCCACAGGAAGAAAAAGATCAGGAACTGACGATTCTGAAAGCTCTCTACCAGCGACATCGCAGAGCCGCGGCTATCAAATTTTCTTCTGGTCCCGATACCGCTCAAGGCAAATCTGGCGGCTGCTCCCATATATCCTGAAACAGCACCCGATGCTCCAATGATGGGAATAAAGGGGCTTTCTGCACTTAAATAATGAGCCAATGCGCCGACAGCAGCGCAAATCATACTGAAAAGTACGAATCTAAATGCTCCAAATCGTTGCGCAACAGGCGTGCCAAATGCCAGCATCCAGATCAGATTCATTCCAAGGTGAAACCAGCTTCCGTGTAACAGTGCATGGGTAACCGGTGACCAGAAACCAGACATGGGAAACGGCATCCCTGTGTAGGTGGGGCCAAAACTGGCAGGAATGAATGCCAGGAAATAAACCAGCATTTCGTCCTGTTGGTAACTCAGCACATACGTTCGAACAGCATGAATGCCTATGAGAATTGCAGCCAGAACAACGATTATGTAAGGCAGGTTGAACACCGGTTCCGGCTTAGATCGCCTCGGATTAATGCCTTTGTCATTGGAGGCATCCGGGTCATTTTCGTTAACGTTTTCCATCCGGTTACTTTCGCATTTCTGTTAAGCGAACAATAGCGATTAAAGCGACAATGGAAATAAAAAAACCGTCCGAAATTTCTTCCGGACGGTCTGGTCAAGTCCCCTGATTCCCGTCCCACAACGAGTTTGAGGAAAACCTTAGTTTGTGAATGTTCTTAAGAAGCACGTTCACATGGATCGCATTCTAGTTCTCATATTCACCAGCTAAACGCAATTGAAAGCTTTCATTAAGGTTAACGGCGAGAGCCCGCCGATGCCATGATTTTATCCACAAATCATTACCAACCAGCCATTTCGAAACTGGCACAGAGGCTGCATTGTTTCAAAGCCAGAAGGCGTATCGCCCTTGAAGTGTATCGCACTGAAACAGTTCTCTCTCAGGAGCCTGTTTCTGTGTGCCTGGCAAACAAATATGTGTGGGAATGTTCGGTTATGAGACAGTTACAATCAAGACAGCTATTTGACTATTGGAACCGGATCAGAGACGGGCGCCCTGCTCCACGCCGCGACGAAATCGAACCAAGTGATATTCGTCAGTTGTTGGCAGATACTTTCATCCTTGAAGTTTCAGGAAGCTTGCGAACAATCAGTTACCGGCTGGCCGGCACACGCTTGTGCGCAGCCTTTGGCCGCGAATTGAAGGGTTATGGCTTTTTGGGCCATTGGGCAGAGGAAAACTGCTTTGATGTCGCCGTATTGCTTGGCAAGGTGTACCGGGATTTCAAACCGGTAATTTTCGTGATGCGCGGTGAAACCGCCAGCGGCAAAACGGTGGATTTTGAAATGATCACTCTGCCACTTGAACCCATGCCTGACGGAAGCATTCGTCTGCTTGGGATCGCAACAACGGAAAAAATGCCATACTGGCTTGGAACCGAGCCTTTGATAAACTGTACCTTGCGATCCAGTCGGATGATCGAGGATATCGAGATCGCCAACAGCGACGCTCCACCTCTGGCACCGTCACTGCTTCCACCTCTGCCATCCTTCGAATCGGAAGACTATACCAAGAATAAATCTTCATTATTGAGCCAGGGGATCAAACGAATAGCGCACCTTGTGGTTCACGACGGCGGAAAAAACTGATCCTGACGGACAAATCGGTTGTAAAATCGCTGATATCGCTTGCAATCCTTACCAATCGTTAACCAGGATAAGGCAAATTGGGGACACGAAAACAAACATCACAGCCCCGATAAAGCAACATGTTAGCTCCAAAATCCATGCAAAAACCAGTCAAGGCTCAGTTCAAGGAGTTTCTGTCCGACACAGAACGCGAGTTTTCCCGTGTGGAATTGACCTTGTTTGGCCGTTATATGCTGGAAAATCACCAGGAGTTCCCCTGCCAAATTCTCGATATGTCACCAGGCAGCGCTGCCATGCTGACGCCTGTCTCGGGTGCAATCGGCGAAAGGGTTATTGCTTATCTCGATCATTTGGGCCGAATTGAAGGATCGATTCTGCGTCTGTTTGATGGTGGTTTTGCCATGAGTGTAAAGGCCACAACACGCAAACGCGACAAGATGGCTGCGAAACTGACATGGCTTGCCAATCGCCATGAATTGAACCTGCCGGAAGACCGCCGGCATGAACGTATCGCGCCGCGCTCAAGCGCAGGTGTCATCAAGCTGGAAGATGGTCGTGTCTATCAGGCCAGAATTCTGGATCTGTCCCTCTCAGGCGCTGCCATTGAGTTGAGTGTTAAACCAGCTATTGGCACAGTGTTGTGGCTGGGCAATATGCGTGGCCGCGTTGTCCGCCAGTTCGAAGAAGGCGTTGCGATCGAATTCGCAATTGTTCAGACCCGAAACTCGCTTGATGAATTTATCGGCTCCTGATTTTTTACCTTTCCTGTTTGCAACATATGTCTTCCGATGTGCTGGCCTATTGATAAAATTTGAATCAAATTATCTTCCAGTTTTCATCAAAGTGGGCTCAAATTTTCAAAAATATTGAGATTTGTTTGCATCAAATGCAGCATCGATTCTTTGCGTGACATAAAATTGTTTCTGTCATTGTCACCTCGTCAACGGGGAAAAAGACATGAAACAACGAGTAACAAAAAGACTGCTCAAGGCAGCTGTTGCTTTCGCAATTACGGGGATTTGTTTCCAGCCGGCGAGTGCAGCACAAAACCAGAGAATGAAAACTTCAGGCTCCACTTCGCAACCAATAGGTCACTACGATTATTGCAAGCAACAAGAGGCGGATTGTCGGCTGACGACGCGCAATACGAGTCCTGTCAAGCTGACCAGGGAACGTTGGCAAGAGATGGTGCGTATCAACACCCACGCCAACCAGACGATTGTTCCCGTCACCGACCAGGATTATTATGGCCGCGAAGAACTATGGGTGATGCCTGAAAAGTATGGCGACTGCGAGGATTACGCTCTAGTCAAACGCAAAAGACTGATGGAACTCGGCTGGCCGGCGTCATCACTTCTGGTCACAGTCGTGCGCCAGTTATCAGGTGACGGTCATGCTGTACTCACCGTTAGAACAGATCGCGCCGACTACATACTCGACAACTTGAACGATGAAATTCTTGCGTGGAGTGATACCGAGTACACTTATCTGAAAAGGCAATCAGCTGCCAATTCGGGAAAATGGGAAGGCATTCTCGACAACAGATCCGTGGTTGGCTCGATCAAATAGTCGCCACATTGAATACGCATAAGGTTTGATCCGGTCGTGTCCCCACCTTCCCCGTCCCAACGACCGGGTTATAGAACCGCCTGTTGAGCAATCAGCAGGCGGTTTCTTCTTTTGGCGAGGAAACTGGAGTTCATGATCTGCAATCTGGTGCGGATCAGACTTCGCGCAGGCCTTTGGCAAACCTTTTGGCATTGGCGATGTAGTGCTCAGCAGAAGCGCGCAGCCCGGCAATCGCGGTCTCATCCAGTTGGCGGATTACCTTGCCCGGCATTCCCATAACAAGTGAATTATCCGGAATAACTTTGCCTTCGGGAATGAGTGCTCCAGCTCCAATGAGGCAATTGTCACCTATTACTGCTCCATTGAGCAACGTTGCGCCCATGCCGATCAGGCTGTTGTTGCCAATTTTACAACCGTGTATCATCGCCTTGTGGCCGATGGTGCAGCCTTCACCGATAATCACGGGGCTGCCTGGATCAGAGTGAATGACACAATTGTCCTGAATATTGGTCCCGTTGCCAATTCTGACCGGTTCGTTGTCGGCCCGAATGACAACGCCAAACCAGATACCCACATCGACCCCGAATATGACATTTCCAATCACATCAGCAGAGGGTGCAATCCATGAAAACCCGGCTTTGCGGTTAGGTTCAATTCCATCGAGAGCATATACAGTCATCATATGGTTCCAGTTGGTCCGGGTACAATTTATCAGCGACTAGCATTCAAAAGGTCACTCTGCAATCGGCACGAAGAGGTTTACACCACAATCCACCAATACTAGCCCGCCAATCCAAGCGCAAACATCGCTTCGACGATAAAGACACCCGAACAAAAGCTCCAGACAACACTAACCAGGCTGCAAAGCGCCAACGCCGAACCAGGCAGGATTCTCATCCGCCAAAATCTCAATCCCTGACTGAGAACCAGATAAGGTCCGGCAAAAACACAGATGAACATTGACCATGTTACGGCCACAGGAGAATCAAACCGCATTACAAGACCCCGCCCCTTGTTGTTCTCGGCATCTTCCTTTTGCAGAATCAAATGCAGTTCGTTGAGCAAACCGGCTGCGACAAATCCGCAAACCATTGCATAAATCATGATCCAGACTGGTTCGAACATTGGAAATTAACCCTAAATTTACCATACCTAACGCAATCTGAACCATGCAAATAACATGCCGTGTCGATGGATCATTTTGAGACAGGCATTACTACCGGATATGACAAAAACCGGTACTTCGCGGAGAATGTCATTGGGCAACACACTTGATCAGACCGCCAAAATGATGGGGCGATCCCATGACATACGATTTGACCGCCTGATGCCGGGTTATCACGATCGCATTCGGGCAAACGCCTCGGATACATCCAGCAAAGTTGTTTCCTCCAATTTTTCCACAATTGTAGTAAAGCTCACAATTGCCATGGCATTAATGGCCATGGTAATTTTCAGTGCGGCCAGCTTTTACAGCAACTTCATCACCAAGGGCATCAGCTCCACAAGTGAAAACATCCGGCAAATCGTCATTGGCGACGATGTCATATCCATACCGGAAAACATGATTCGTTTTCACAGCCAGCGGCAATCACACAATCTGAATCGACTTGATCTCTTTGTGGATTGGCCAAGCATGAAAGGTTATCAAGCTGAAACAGCGGGAATATTCGACAGTATGGAGGCGGGATCGCCGATCCTATTTGTTTCGCTTGAACCGCGCGACATGACCAAAGACATGTCGGGAAGGATAGACTCGATCTATGAAAAATTTTTTTCCGGCCCACCGATTGATGCAGGCAACGGACTTGTACGACAGCCATTTGCCGCCGACAGCGCTTATTTTTCAGAGGATCTGTTCTACGAGGCCAACAGTCCCTACCCCTATGCCGCACGATGTGTGCGTGACAACAAGCAAATTGCAGATCCGTTTTGCATCAGGGATATCCACATCGGGCGTGACCTGATGCTCACATATCGCTTTCACATCAAATATCTGCCCGATTGGCTGTCCATGGATCGCGCAGTCCGCGAAACTTTCGGTGTCATGATTGCCAAATAACGCCAATCACTCCAGGTCGATATCAAGAATTGCCATCGAGAAATTATAGTCACCGTCATCTTCATCCCGGTAAATAACGCCAAGAAATTCTTCATCCAGATACAATTCGCAAGAATCATCTTTTTTTGGACGGGCTTTGGCAACCAACAGGTTGTTCCCGAAGGTTTTGCGAAAATACTGGGTAAGTTTCTTGAGTTCATCAGGCTTCACGGCATTCTCCATTCAAGTTTTGGCAAATCTCACACATTGGGAGATATTTTACCCGTTCGAGTCACGATGGGCGTTTCTGGCATGCTGTCCCTGTGTTGTAAATGTCAGAGCCAAGGTTTCTGATTTGACCGCTGTCTAAAATACTGTTCCCGTCAGAAACTGAAACATCCTTCTGCAAAAATACGTTTGGGCCTGGCCAGCCATAAAAACGTTGCTGAAATCCAGTGCAGTTCTTCCGAATATTAGGGATATGAAAGGCTTAATCAGGTATCTGCTCGGCCAATATCTGGTCCATGGTCCTCGAGGGATCGGAACAACCTGCTACACCGACAACCCGTGCTGGGACACCTGCAACTGTCACGTTATGGCCTACCGGTTTGATTACCATTGATCCGGCAGCAATGCGGGTGCAGTGGCCAATCTGAATATTGCCAAGGACCGTTGCTCCGGCACCTATCAACACTCCATTGCCGATTTTCGGATGCCGGTCTGCACCCTCCTTGCCCGTGCCGCCAAGGGTAACACCGTGAAGAATGGAAACATCATTGCCAATAACAGCGGTTGCACCAACAACAACACCGGTCGCATGATCCATGAAAAGACCACGGCCGATTTTGGCAGCCGGATTGATATCGGTCTGAAAGACCTGCGAGGAACGGCTTTGCAAATACAAGGCAAAATCCTTGTGACCGTTATGCCAGTTCCAATGCGCC
Source organism: Salaquimonas sp. (assembly GCA_041736675.1). Classification (GTDB taxonomy): domain Bacteria; phylum Pseudomonadota; class Alphaproteobacteria; order Rhizobiales; family Rhizobiaceae; genus Salaquimonas. Next base: position 12,077 of record JBGSTD010000052.1, on the reverse strand, counting down.
AGACGATGTGTCTGGATCGCATGAAATCCCTTGAAATATAAAATTGGTTCGATCAACCGCTCGCAGGCTGGATCACGATCATACACGGCTGCAATGTCGGATCTCAAAACCTCGGCCCAACTGGCATCCGATTCCAACATCTCTTCGAACGATCGGCTAATGACATCCGAACTGACCTCGCGATTGTGAAGCCTTTCCGCAATCCGGTGGATCACCGCACCTTCAAGACCCGTCTGGTTCAAAATCGTTGAATAAATGAATGTGGCAAGCAGAGGTTCTTTGGCAACCACCTCCTCGGCTTCGCTGCACACTTTGCGCCAAACCGGATCAACCGCGGACAAATGGGTGGTTTTATCAGCAACTATGGCCATATTTCTGCCTCCGTATAATCAGTGATGCCATTTTCTGGGCGGCTTGATCGAGCAATACTACCATAAACAGGATATAGGCCGCGACAAAAAATTTGCGATAGGCTGTTCAACATGGATGAACAGTTTGTGAGTTTTCAGTCTTCAAGAAATGTGAGGACACCCGCCTTGTAGACCTTGTCGCCAACCGCTTTCATATGATCGCGTCCGGGTATTGGCAAAAAATTGCCATTCGGCAGCAGGTCTGCGATCACTTGCCCCGAACCTGCAATGTCATCCTCTGAACCGATTGCCACCAGTGTCGGGTTATTGATCAGCACAAAATCCTCTGGTGTAAAAAGTTCGCGCACCGCCTGAACGCATTCTGCAAGAGCAATCAGATCACTCTTGGTGTGATCAGCAAATTTGCGGAATGCCCTGCCACGCAAGTCAGTGACATTTTCAAGCGAGTCCGCCAGCAATGCATCGCGCACAGGTGTCCAGTCTCCTGATCCGTCAATCATGCTTGAGCCGTTTCCCGCAAGCACAAGCTTCTCGATCTGATCACCATCGGACATAGCCAACCGGGTGGATATGCGCGCGCCCATCGAATATCCCATCAAATGTGGTTTTTCCAATTGAAGCATGTGCATGAGTGCCAGGGTATCTGAAACCATCAAACCAAGCGAATAATCATCAGAAGAATGAAATTTGGTGCTGCCCCCATGACCCCGATTGTCAAAGGCAATGACCCGGTAGCCACTATCGACCAGCAGCTTGACCCAACCGGTATCAATCCAGTTTGCCTCCTTGGACGATGCAAATCCGTGCACCAGGACAATCGGGTGGCCATCCCCCTCATCGACATAATCCAGTTCAACGTGTTCGAGGCGGGCAATCGGCATCAAAAAAATCCATATCTGGTTTATTATAAAAGACTTGCAACCAAGCACCCATGTTTTAAAAGAAGCGGCAACCGGAAACAAGCAAAAGGCTGACGCAACATCATGGCCGTAACCACCATTCCCCATTACAAGAACGACATTGGTGTCGCCAAAATAAACATCGGTGTCAAAGAATTCATGTGCGGCGGTGCGAGCGAACCCCATGACCATCCCCATGTATTTCTTGACATGGGTGAAGATGGCCAGATCGTCTGCCCCTACTGCTCGACCCTCTTTTCTTACAAGGCTGGCCTTGGCGCCGAAAAGACTGACCCTGAAGGGTGTTTGCTGGGAGACGGCTGATTGTGATTGAAAGCCGTTCCGTCCTCGTCTCTGGCGGCGGCATTGGAGGTCTCACAGCCGCTCTATGCCTTGCAGCGACCGGATATCGGGTCAGCATATTTGAACAGGCGGCTAAATTTGATCCTATTGGCGCCGGGATTCAATTGTCACCCAACGCCCTTCGGATTCTTGACCAGCTTGGTATTGGCAAGACCCTGCGTCTATCTGCAACAACTCCGCAGGCAATACGCATTCTTGGTGCCTACCGCGGTAAAAAACTGGCTGAAATTCCCCTTGGCGGCGAAGCCATCGAACAGTATGGCCTGCCCTATCTTTGCATCAACCGCAGTGATCTGCATTCCGCACTTCTGGCTGCCTGCCGCGATAATTCCGACATAACACTTTTTCTGGGCAGCACAGTCAAGGATTGTGTCGAGCATCAAAACGGTGTCAGCATCCTGGTGCAGCATGGAACACAAGTTGAAACACACCGGGGCGCATTGTTTGTTTGTGCCGATGGAATGAAATCGAAACTCCGCACGGATGTTTTTGGTGAGAAGCCGGCTTTTCATACCGGATATCAGGCTTGGCGTGCGATGGTGCCGGTTGAAAATATTCCGGCTGCTTACCCCGCCGAATACAGTCATTTGATCTGGGCAAGGGGCGCCCATGCAATCTTTTATCCAGTTCACGCAGGACGCTATGTCAATATCGTCATCGTAACAAAAGCCAAAGACACGGCCCTGGAAAACACCGTGGCAGCCGCAACAGCCGATCTGCATAAAATGACCAGATTTTGGGCCAGGGATTTGAAGGCGTTGATTTCTGCAACCGGCAACTGGTCAATATGGCCGATTCTCGAAACGCGCCACACCGGGCCTTGGTACAGGAACTCCATGGTAATGATTGGCGATGCAGCCCATGGAATGCCACCTTATGCAGCCCAGGGTGCTGCCATGGCGATTGAAGATGCCAAAATACTGGCTGACTGTCTCGCCCGCAGTACAGGAAATTTGGGCGATCAGGAGGCGTTGAAGCAGTTCTATTCGTCCCGCAAACAACGCATAAGGAAGCTGGCAAAGCTCGCCACGGCAAATCGCGAGATTTATCACATGGGCTTTCCGTTCTCCACAGCGCGCAATATCGGATTGAAACTCATTCCGGCAAAAAAATTGCTCGCGCGCCAGTCGTGGATTTACGACTGGAAGGCATAACCCGGATCTAAATCCTGTCCTGCAATTCACCATTCCATTCGAGCGACCAAAGCAGTGAATAGGTTGTAGGAGTAAATGCCCCTACTTTCAGTCCGGATTTTGAAAGCACCTCCCCAGCCCACTGGTTGCAGGGATTGAAGATGTTGAAATCCCCCACTCCGGCAAAAAATGCATCACCGAACCCGATGGAAAATCCTGGCAAATACTTAAGTTCACCCGTTTCACTACCAATAAAGCCGGCCTTCAAATTTTCGATCAATAGCCGATATTGCCAACCTTCAAGGACAAGCGGAACGATGTTTTTATTCGCCTGCAGATCAGGCAAACCCACCACGCGCATGACAGCATCATCGCCTGTGATCGCCGTAATGGCAGTTGAGAACCGGATATCCTTGTAGGTGCCAGCTGTTGTGTAAAATGCTTTTGATCCCCAACCAAATCCGAGATATTCAAGCTGCGGGTTTTCAAGCGGCAAAAGCGTCTCAGCAAATTGCGGAAACTCGTCAAGCAATTTTGGACTGTAAGGAATGGCAATATCGGCGTGAAGCAAAGAGGTGACAAGAAAAATGGTCACCGACTCTTCCGATTGATTTACGATTCTGCCAGCTTTCGGTTTTTCAACCATCAGCAAGTTCGCCCGCGGAACAAACGCACCGATTCCGGCAGCACCAAGAAACAACAGGACAGGCAAAAAAACCGCCAAAAAAACAATGCCCGCAGCCTTGACTAAACTGCGGGCAATATGGCGGACCATAACACCGTCCCGAGCTAGTGAAGAATTTGGCTCAGGAACAGTTTTGTCCGTTCGTGCTGGGGATTGTCGAAGAATTCATCAGGCTTGTTCTGTTCAACAATCTGGCCTTCATCCATGAAGATGACGCGGTTGGCAACCTGACGGGCAAAACCCATTTCGTGCGTAACGCACAACATGGTCATCCCTTCCTCAGCCAATTGCACCATGGTCTCCAACACTTCCTTGATCATTTCAGGATCGAGCGCTGAGGTAGGCTCATCGAACAGCATGATGCGCGGGTTCATGCAAAGCGAGCGCGCAATTGCAACACGTTGCTGCTGACCACCGGACAACTGGCCGGGATACTTGTGGGCCTGCTCAGGAATTTTCACCTTCGTCAGATAGTGCATCGCAATCTCTTCAGCTTCCTTCTTCGGCATCTTGCGAACCCAGATTGGTGCCAGAGTGCAATTTTCCATGATTGTCAAATGCGGGAAAAGATTGAAGTGCTGGAAAACCATGCCGACTTCACGGCGCACTTCGTCGATCTTTTTCAGATCGTTCGTCAGTTCAATTCCATCAACAACAATCGAACCTTTTTGGTGTTCTTCAAGACGATTGATGCAACGGATCATTGTCGATTTGCCCGATCCTGAAGGTCCTGCAATGACAATGCGCTCGCCGCGCATCACCTTGAGATTGATGTCCTTTAGAACATGAAAATCACCATACCACTTGTGCATATTGGTGATTTCCACCGCCACTTCGGTATCAGAAATCTGCATGGTGGAGCGCGGTTTTGCAGGAGCCTTTTCAGTCTTTTGCGAAACCGCTGCAGCTGCTGGCGATGCAGAAACGGGTGCTGCCATCAGCGAAGCCGCGCCTGCCGCCACTGCAGCAGATTTCTTAGCCGGGGCCTTCTTGGTCACGGCTGTTTTGGAAGACGCTTTTACGACAGCAGACTTTTCGGCTGCAGGTTTGGCGACCGCTGCTGATTTCGCAGGCGACTTCATATTTGCGGCCCTGCTCGAAACGACAGATGGAACTCCTGATGAATTGTCGGCATTTGGTTTATCGGATTTGCCTTTCACGGATGCAGGCTTTGAAGGAGCCTTCGCTGGCTCAGTTTTTGCAACAACTGCTTTTGTGGGCGCCTTGAGTGCTTTTACTGACGCAGCTTTTTGAGATTCACTTGCAAACGCCTTGCATTGTTTTATCCACTCATCGCGTTCGATACGGCCGGAGAATTTCAAGTGATCATTCACCCATTCAACTTCCGGAGCTGTCCATTTGGCAATTTGGGCGTAACGGTAAATCCCGAGGCCATTTAGCAGATTTTCCAGTTTTGGACCAACACCCGAAATCCGTTTCAGATCATCGGGATTGGCCGGTTTGGCAACTTTGGGCGGCTGCTTGGTTTTAACCGGCGCTACTGTTTTAACCGGACTTGCTTTTTTTGTCGCTGCTTTGGCCATTTGGGATAAACCCCCGTTTCTTTTTCGTTATATGTCTAACATTAAATTCTGTATTTGCCCGCTGTTAGCGGTGCCCTGTATCCAGCCTGCGCTCCATGAACAACGAATACCTTGCCATGGAAAAGCAGAATACGAAGAATACAAATGCGCAGAAAATGTAACTGCTGATTGCCTGCACGGGAGTTGCCCAGGTAGCATCCGAGTGGCTCGAATTGATCATGCCGAGGAAATCCAGCAGGCCAATGATCGAGACAAGGGTTGTGTCCTTGAACAAACCGATAAAAGTGTTGACTATACCAGGGATGACGATTTTCAGCGCCTGCGGCAGAATGATTTTCTGCATCATCTGCCAATAACCGAGGCCAAGAGCCATCGCGCCTTCATACTGTCCTTTCGGAATTGCCTGTAACCCGCCTCGTACGACCTCAGCCATGTAAGCGGATGAAAACAGCGCAACACCGATCAGCGCACGGAGCAATTTGTCAAAGGAAACGCCATCCGGCAGGAACAGCGGCAACACGACCGAAGACATGAACAGCACGGTGATAAGCGGAATACCTCGCCAAAATTCGATGAACACCACTGACAACAACTTCACAATCGGCATGTTGGAGCGGCGTCCAAGCGCGAGCATGATACCGAGCGGCAGAGAGGCAACGATACCGGTGACAGCAATGACGAGGGTCATCAGGAACCCGCCCCAATACTCTGTTTCCACATAGGTCAGTCCGAAATCCACTGAAGAAACGAACAGGATCAATCCGACTACCGCCATCGCAATGGCAGTCGTGATTACCGCGCGGCGACTGTCTCCGTCCATGCCCCGGATAATCAGATGAACGATCCCGCAGAAGATTGCCGTGAGGATAAGAAAATCAATCCAGAATTTCGCTGTTGATGGAGCAATCAGCGTGTCCGGCAAAAGGAAACCATTATAGGAAAGGTTTCCACCACCCAGCAATACGAAAGCTGCAATCGGAAACACGCCAAGCATGAATACAAGGTTCGGACCCTTGAAAGGGGCACTCGGGATCAGCAAAGGTACAAGACCGGCAAAGAAAAGGAATAGCGTCAGATTTGCACGCCACAACTCTCCGGCCGGATATCGACCGTAGATGAAGAGCTTCAAATAAGAGCCTACATAAGGCCAGCAGGCAGCTTTCCAGCCCTCCGGCAACGCGCCGCCCTGATCAACATTGAGACAATCCACCCGGCCGGAGCCTGACCACACCGCATCAAAAAACACAAAGTTCAGCAAGCCCGGCAATATCTTGTACAACAGCCAGATGGCAAAAAGAGTGAGAATGGTATTGAGCCAGCCGTCGAACAGGTTTTTCCGCATCCAGCCGACAAGACCGGTTGAAGACCCCGGTGCAGGCATCGCCTTCATCATTTCCTTACGAACAAAGGAAGTTTCAAGAGCGCCGGTTTCGGCTCGGAACAGGGCAGTCTGAGAATCTGTGTCTGACATGATTTGCTCCTATCTCTCAATCAACGCTTTGCTGCTGTTATACCAATTCATCAACAGCGATGTGAACAGCGAAATTGCCAGATATGTCATCATGGTGATGAACAGGATCTCAACTGCCTGACCGGTCTGGTTTAGCGCAATTCCGGCAAACACCGAGGTCAGATCCTGATAGGCGATCGCGACAGCGAGAGACGAGTTTTTGGTGATATTGAGATACTGGCTGGTGAGTGGCGGAATAATGACACGCATCGCCTGGGGAATGATTGCCAGCCGCAAGGTTGGCCCTGCCCTGAGCCCGAGCGCATATGCAGCTTCAGTCTGCCCCTTGTTGATCGCAAGGATACCTGCCCGAACAATCTCGGCGATGAAGGCTGCAGTATAGGTAGATAGTGCAATCACCAGGGCGATGTATTCGATCGGCAGGGCGAATCCGCCCCTGAGACCAAACCTGCCCGCAGTGGGATACTCCCAGACCAACGGACTACCCAGTACGAGGTGGGTGAGCAACGGCAGGAGTATAATCAATCCAAGCCCGGTCCAGAAAACGGGGAACTGTTGCCCGGTCGCAAGCTGCCTGGCTTTTGCCCATCTTGAAATCAGATAAGTCATGATGATCGCCAGAATTGCGGCATAAACCACAAAGGAGAAGCCTTCTTGGGGAACTGCCTTTGGTATCGTCAATCCTGCAACATCAAGATAGCCAAATGGCCCGAGCGATGCCGAGTCGCGTTTATCCGCGAGAAACGGCGACATGCCTTTGTACCAGAGGAAAATTTGCAGAAGCAGTGGGATGTTGCGCAAACCCTCGACATAACAATATGCCAGTTTGTTGATTACCCAGTTGCTGGAAAGACGTGCAACACCGACAAGAAATCCGATAATTGTCGCAAAAATGATACCTACAACTGCTACCACGATGGTGTTTTGCAATCCTACCCAGTAGACGCGGCCATAGCTTGAAGATTCAGAGTAATCAAGGAACGGGGAAAAATTGATGCCGAAACTTGCGGCCCGGTTAAGAAACCCGAAGCCGGAAGCAATGCCTGCTTTGGCCAGGTTGTAAGCAGCATTTGAGACCATTTCGTAAGCCAGCCAGCCGATAAAGAGCAACAATGCTGCCTGAACAATTGTGTTTCGGACTTTTGGATCATTCAACAAGGCCACCTTGGGCTTGTCACTCCGGTCTACCGTTTCTATTGTGTCCATAATCCCCTCATTCCTCTGGCTGATCACTGACATCAGTTTGAGTGTACCAGCATCAACAGCAGTTTGAAAATAGCTTGATCTTTAATCCGTCCGTATATGGAGCAGCATAAATTTAGGTAAGCAATTATCAAACCGGTCACGTTTCCTTGACAGGCTGTTCCCCCCGGGAACCCGTTTAACAAAAAGCAGATTTCAGCGTTTCAATGGAAACAATCAGGTCCGCATAAAATCCGGCCCGCTGATGGGGCGGGCCGGAAGATTGCAGATTAGCGAACTGGCGGTGCGTATTGCAGGCCGCCTTTGCTCCACAGGGCGTTAGTGCCGCGTGAAAGTTTCAATGGTGTGGCTTCGCCAACATTGGCTTCAAAGATTTCACCATAGTTGCCAACCAACTTGATGATGTTCATAGCCCAGTCATTGCCGAGGCCAAGCGAAGTACCAAAATCACCTTCGCTGCCCAGAAGACGCTTCAGGTCCGGATTTTCGCTTGCTGCCATTTCAGCAACATTGGCTTTTGTAACGCCCATTTCTTCAGCGTTGATCATTGCAAAGTGAGTCCACTTGACAATGTTGAACCACTGGTCATCGCCTTGGCGGACAACAGGACCCAAAGGCTCTTTGGAGATGATTTCCGGCAGAACCATGTGATCATCAGGCTTTGCAAGTTTCAAACGCTCAGCGGCAAGACCGGAACGGTCAGTTGTGAAAACATCGCAACGCCCTGCATCATAAGCAGCTACAACTTCGTCAGCCTTTTCAAATGCAACAACTTCATATTCCATCTTGTTGGCACGGAAATAGTCAGCAATGTTCAATTCTGTAGTTGTACCGGTGTTGGTGCAGACGGATGCGCCTGAAAGTTCAAGAGCGGATTTCACGCCGAGATCATTGCGAACCATGAAGCCCTGACCGTCGTAATAGTTTACGCCGGCAAAGTTAAGGCCGAGCGTTGTATCACGTGACATGGTCCATGTGGTGTTGCGTGACAATACATCAATTTCGCCGGACTGAAGTGCTGTGAAGCGCTCTTTTGCAGACAGTGGAACGAATTTTACCTTGGTGTCATCACCAAATACCGCAGCAGCAATACCGCGGCAAAGATCAACGTCGATCCCTGTCCAATTGCCGGCGGAATCAGGATTTGAAAAACCTGGCAGGCCCTGGCTCACGCCACATTGCACAAAACCTTTTGCTTTTACGTCGTCAAGTGTTGCAGCAGAGGCGGCGGTTGCAGCCATTCCCAGTACAGCAACGCTCACTGCGGCGGATACGATTTTCTTTTTCATCAAAACAGCCTTTTTGTTTGTTTTGTTTTCGTTTCCCGGGCCCCGTCCCTGGCAAGTCACAATCTGGATTAACCAAATTCTGGTATGCAAGGCAGTATGCCGGCTTTCATTGGCTTGAGCCTCCCGAAACAAATGCTACCTACGAAAATGCGTTTTCGGTAAACCGAATACACAAAACCGTGGCGCATCCCTTCCTCCCTGGGACACTCCATCCGAATGTCGTCTTATTCAAAACAAATTATACGAAAGGTCAAGCCTGATTGTCCGATTTAGTATTTTTATCGGTAAAGTCGGAGATATCACGCAGAAAAATGATGAATATGTGTACTTTTTCTGCCTATTTTTTAGTTTTCTGCCTGAAAAAACCGCTGCAGAAAATTCAAACACGACTTCATGGCCTTTAATTTCCAGTGCATATTTCAAGACATTATTAAGCAGTTAATCAAACGAAATGCCGGGTTTATGAAAAAATTAAGCCGACGGGTTGATCTTCTCCTGGTTTTTTGTTGCCAGGGGTAAAAAACATGAAAAAGAAAATAGCAATATTGTTTACCGGAATTCTTGTGCTCGTCATGTGGAGTAATGTTGCCCACGCTGGCAGAGGCGGCTTTGTTCAATACTCTTACGGAACATGGATCACCAAGATTGCCGATCTTGACGTTAAATCAGGCATTAGCGCTTCAGATGACAATCCCAAACTGGGATGGAAGCACGAGCGCACATCTTTGTACTGGATGCCAGTTTGGGGAACAACGCAAGGCAACTATGTAATTTACACCGAGGCCGGAGATGGCTGGCGCTCCATTCCCGTTCCACCGGAAATGCTCAGCGAGTTAAACAAGGAATTGAACCTCAACTTGACGCAGGAACCGCCAATTTCGATATTCTCGCTATTCTGGGGATGGCTGGTTTACGGGCCGCTTATCGTGCTTGCAATCATGGGGGTTGCCAAAAACAAAAGGCTGGCAAGCCAATCGGCAGAAAAAACGCAGACTGATCCGATGGAAATGGAACTGGCAAGAATGGTTGCGACTGCAAACTCATCCGGATATGCCCAGCGCCCCGCACAGCAATCCTTTGGCCAGTCGTCACATCATGGCAAACCGGTATTCGGCAAAAGACGCTGACATTCATTTGCGGGAAATTTCGGGAAGTGCCGAGGCGCTTCCCGGTTCATTTGACATCTTGTACAGACATTAAAAATCAGTAGGTGCGCCACCTTCGGCCTTGCGCCTGTCAACAAAGGCTTTGAGCTCCTCGTGGATGGCCTCGTCCATGGCAGGCGCTTCAAATTCTTCCAGTATCTTTTTCCAGAGCGTATTTGCCCTTTGAACGGTCAAAACCGATCCCCGGTCCTGCCAATTCTCAAAATTTGACCAGTCAGACAGGAAGGGGGAATAAAACGCATTCTCATAACGGTCCTGGGTGTGCTGGATCCCAAAGAAATGGCCACCCTGCCCGACTTCCTTCACAGCTTCAAAGGCAATCTCATCCTCGTCCCATTTTACCGGCTTCATGTAGGTAATCAGCTGCTGGATCTGCTCGCAATCCATGATGAACTTCTCGTAGCTGGCGCATAACCCGCCTTCAAGCCATCCTGCCGCATGATAAACCATGTTGGTACCCGAAGTGATCGCCGCAAACAGCGAGTGCGAACTTTCCCAGGTTGCCTGATTGTCAGGCGCATTGGAGACACATGTATTGGATGAACGCAGAGGCAAATCGTAATATCGTGCCATCTGTCCCGTCATCTGTGTGGTTCGCATATATTCGGGCGTTCCAAATGCTGGCGCGCCGGTTTTCATGTCCACATTGGAACTGAATGTTCCCATGGCGCAGGGGCAACCGGGATTGATCGTTTGAATAAGCGCAATGGCACACAGTGTCTCTGCGCAGGAAGAAGCAACGGTTCCCGCCAGGGTGATCGGCGACATCGCACCAGCAAGCGTGAAAGGTGTTACAATAGTAGGCTGGCCACGCCGCGCCAGACGCATAAGTCCGTCAATCATCGGCCAATCGTGTTTGAGCGGTGAGGTCGAGTTGATATTCGTATACATGCGCGGTGTCGCATCAAATTCCGCATGGCTGAGGCCGCCCGCAATGCGAACCATTTCCATCACATCCTCGACGCGCTCTGTTCCAAGACTGTAGGCATGAACCACCTTGTCGGTGAGAACCAGCTTGTCATAAAGACAGTCCAAATGACGGATCGAGGGATGCAGATCCATTGGTTCCACCGGATAACCGCCGGCAAAATGCATGCAGTTGAAATACTGCGTCAGCTTTATGAAATCACGATAACTGGCGCGATCACCAATTCTCCTTCCCCGATCAAGGTCCGAACAGTTCGGCGGCGAAGACACATTGCCAAATATGATGTTATTTCCACCAATGACAATCCTACGATCCGGATTTCTGGGCGTGATCGAAAACTTCGACGGTGCCAGACGAACTTTCTCCATGATCCAGTTTCGGTCGAACTTCACCAAAGCGCCGGTCTTGGTCACATTCTCGATCGTGCAACCTTCCTTGCGAAAAATTTCAACCGCCTCAAGATTGAGAAACTCGATCCCCACTTCTTCAAGTATTCGCATTGCACCGTTGTGAATTGCCTCGACACCTTCCGGCGGCAGCGGCTCGGTCGGGTGATCACTGTTTACCGGAATGCTCCAAGGTATCTGATGGATGGCAGGACCCCGGCCACGCACATTGCCCGAGCGCCCGCCGCCGCGGTGACCAGCCTTGCGCCTTACAGCACCTTCGGCTGGAACGTCAGCAGCATCATTTGCAGTGTCCATTGAATTCACTCCCATATTGACAGGGTCCGGCCCAAGGTCAGTGATCAGGACTGTCCGGATTTCCATTCAACATTGAACGAAAAACAGTGGCTGTATAGGTAAATAAGCGGCGAGTTTTGTCGGAAAAGTATCGTTGCTGGCTGAAACCCGCAATATGCTCATATCAAGATTATCGGCAATGGTGACCTTCCCGAGAGATGGGTCACACTTTATTCCGGAGACATAGGTTACACTTTTGGCCTTTGCGGGAGGAACGCGAGGTGCCGTGGAAGGAGTGTAACGTTATGGATGAGCGTATCAAATTCATTGGCCGGATACTGG
>JBGSTD010000046.1:0-165394 GCA_041736675.1 Salaquimonas sp. | reverse complement strand
GCTATCCAGGTTGGTTGACCAGTTTGCGCCGGAAAGCACCCGCATCGTCGTCAAGGCGATCAATAACTACGAAGCCGAAATAGATGTTTCGGAAGCCCGAAAATATCCCGTGCTTCTTGCACTTCGCCAAAATGGCGAGCGCATGTCCGTTCGGGACAAAGGACCTGCATGGGTGATTTACCCGCGTGATGACTTTTCTGAACTGCAAGATGAACGTCACAACTTCAAATGGGTTTGGCAAGTTGGAGCGGTCAGCTTCAAATGAGAACCTCACGCCCAACGCTCACCGTCTTGATTAGACTGGCATTCGTGACCGCCTTTTCGGTCGCGGTTGGGTTTACGGTAAATGCTTTTCTCAATTTGAAGGAGGTCCAAAACAGCATCCGCTACCGCATTCCGGAAAATACGATATGGGCAGCTGCGCAAGGTGAAATCGAGCTGTCGCGAACACTATCGCGTCTTGCGCCTATTGCCTTTGGAATGAAACCTGAAGGGGACAGGGGGCTGACACTGCAGTTCGATCTGTTGTGGAGCAGGGCGATGATTTTCCGCACCGGCTCACTGGCAATTCAATTGGAAAACGCTCCGAAAGAAAAAGCCGTTTTTGAGCAATATTATGCTGCTCTACAAAAATCAGACGGCTTGATAGGTGTCGCGGCCGCTGGTGATGCAGCCGCAGGAAAAGCACTTTTGGAAGTTCTCGCACCCTATAGCGACAAGCTAAGAAGTCTGACCATGGAAAGTTTGAATGCTGATCGCCGTGAGCGCGAAAAGCTCTCGTCGGACAACGATCTTCTACAAGCACAATTACACCGGTTTGGTCTGGCTTCAATTGTCCTTTTGATGTTGTTGCTCAGTTTCCTGATCTTGGCAGAAAGGCGTGCCCGTCATCTTCTAGAAGATGCAAACGAGTCCCGTTCCGATCTCGAAAAGGCCCGCTCACTTTCTGAAGCGCAGGCACAGCGCATGGAACTGCTGGCACGCAAGGCTACAGCGGCAAGCGGTGCCAAGACCGAATTTCTCGCGATGATGAGCCATGATATTCGCACTCCGCTCAATGCGATTATCGGTTTGTCAGAATTGCTGTTGCAAGGAAAGGTGCCCGGAGAAGAGCGCCGCATGAACGGAACAATCCTGCGGGCTTCTGAAGGATTGCTGACGCTTATCAATGATATTCTGGACATGACACGGCTGGAAGCTGGCAAACTGCCGCTCAAACCTTCCGCGTTTTCGATTTCAGCACTTGCTGAAGAAGTTCGCGAAGTTGCAGATGTGCTTGCGGAAGCCAATGGCAATCGCATGACAGTCAGGATTGATCCCTCGCTTCCTGAAATGGTGATGGGCGATGCGGACAGATTGAGGCAGGTTTTGCTTAATCTAACCGGGAACGCCAACAAGTTCACGCAAAATGGTGAAGTTCATCTTCGCTTTTATCTGCTCAAAAAAGGTTCGACTGACTATACTGTTCGTTTTGCTGTCAGTGACACTGGAAGTGGCATTTCCAAGGAAATGCGCGAGAGATTGTTCAAGCCGTTTGAACAGGGGGAAAATGCCGGTGAAATGCGTGGCAACTCAACCGGACTTGGCCTTGCCATCTCGGAGCGTCTTGTTCATCTGATGGGCGGAAAAATCCAGTTTGCCAGCGAGCCTGGCAATGGAACGATCTTCTCATTCGACCTTGATCTTGAGCATGTTTCTGAAGCCGAAGAATGCGTGAAAGTTGTTCCTTCCCACAAGCATTATGAGGCCAGCCTCGCAGGAAAACGCGTGCTGATTGCGGATGATACTCCAGCCAGTTTGATGGTTGCTGTCAAGATGTTCGAGAACTTCGGTGCAGTCATTGAGACTGCCGAGTGCGGGGATGATGCAATAGCACTTGGCCGCAATAGGCATTTTGATATTGTCGTGCTGGATGTGCAAATGCCGCGCACAAATGGTGTCGGTGCCATGCAGGCGCTTCGCCAAGAGGGCGTAAATGCAAACTCGGTCTATGTTGCCTTGACGGCGCAAAGTTTTGCCCGGGACAGGGAAAGATTGCTTGCGGCCGGCTTTGATCACTATGTGAGCAAGCCCGTGCGACTTGCCGATATTGCCCGCTTGATTGAACAGATTGAAGAAGATCGTACTAAGCCTGCCTTTAAAGCACAGGAAAAAATCTTCGCGGGCGAATTCGACGCGACAGCAGGCTCAACTGCTGGTTTTGAAGCTTCACTGAATGCTGCTGCGGCGGCTGAAGCGGAAAATGAGCTGGACATCGGTTTCCTCGAGGATTTGCGGGATGATCTCGATGCCCAGGTGCTGATTACACTTGTTAACCAAGTGCACAATGAAATGGATGCCGCATTGCCCGCGCTGAAAATTAGCGCTGTTGCGGGTGATCATGAAGAAGTTCGTAAAATCGCACACAAGATCGCAGGTCTGTTGGAACAGTTTGGTGTCAGGAATGCTGCCAGATCAGCCCGGGAGATCGAGATCAATCCGGTTTTGGAGGACGAAATGGTTCTGCTTGACACGCTTGTGCAACAATCGAAGGACGGGCTTGTAGCGTTGAGAAAGTATATCAATTACCAGTCTGATCAGTTTAATCCCGGTGTTGGGATGCCCAAGGGCAATAAACCTGATCCGGAAATAAAAAGGTTTCGAGCGGCCTAGTGAAATTTCGCATTAAAACTTGTCAAAAAATTCAGGAATTTAAACTAGGTTGCATATTCTAGTATTGCGTATAAAGGGTTGTAATGTCCAAACCTAAAATATTGATTGTTGAAGATAGCGTAGCACTGGCGACAGCGTTCAAACAGTTCTTGACCGCGCTCGACGCGGATTGCACGATAGTTGGAACCGGCGAGGAAGCTCTGATTCAAATCGGTGAATCGAATTTTGATTGCATGATCCTTGATGTGAACCTACCTGACATGAACGGTCTCGAAATCATGCGCCATGTAAAGGCAAACAACCTTTGCACCGAGGTTGTTGTGGTGACGGGCAATGCATCCATGAGCCTTGCTGTTGAAGTCATGCGGATGGGGGCTTTCGATTTCGTGGTAAAACCATTGAATGCCGAGCGTCTGTGTGTCACCGTAAAAAATGCTCTTGAACGACGCGTTATGAGCAAAACCATCACAAGCATCAAGGAAACAATCGACGAGGGGCAAGTCGGCAGTTTTATCGGCAAGTCTCTACCAATGCAGGCTGTTTATCGCATTCTCAAGAGCGCGGCACCCAGCAATGCGACAGTATTCATCACTGGTGAAAGTGGCACAGGCAAGGAAGTTTGTGCCGATGCGCTCCATAAACTTTCGCGAAGGGCTTCAGGTCCGTTCATTACAATCAACGCTGCCGCGATACCGCGCGATCTTTTGGAGAGTGAAATTTTTGGACATGTGAAAGGGGCGTTTTCGGGCGCTACTTCCGATAGAAAAGGCGCGGCGCTTTCTGCAAGCGGCGGAACATTGTTCATCGATGAGATCTGCGAAATGGATATCAATCTGCAGTCAAAGCTTTTGCGTTTTCTGCAAAGCCGCCAGGTTCAGCGGCTCGGCGAAGACAAGGTGCATACCTCGGATGTCCGCGTTGTTTGTGCAACCAACCGCAATCCCATTGAAGAAGTGAAAGCAGGGCGCTTTCGTGAGGATCTGTTTTACCGGCTGCATGTCATCCCCGTTGAACTACCTGCCCTGCGAGAGCGGGAAGGCGATGTTCTAGACATAGCAAATCATTTTCTTAAACAGTTTGCCAAAGAGGATGCCAAGAGTTTTACTCGTTTTTCCACGGACGCAGGTGCAATTCTTTCGTCACACAACTGGCCCGGCAATGTGCGTCAGCTCCAGAACGTAGTCCGCTCGGTCGTTGTCTTGAATGATGGAGACGAGGTGACACCTGACATGCTGCCACTTGACATGCTGGGAAGCATGAAGCCGACGATTGCGAGCGCCACAGAAATGCAAGCTCCCAAGCTGACACAACCTCTACATGATATTCTGGCTCGGGCCAGACTTGAGCCGGTTCAACCCAAGACAAGCCAGGCAATAAGACCACTCGAGGACATCATCCGCGAAGCGATCGAGTATGCGGTTGAGGCTTGTGAGGGCTCCATTCCGCGTGCTGCTGCTGCGCTTGATGTGAGCCCGTCAACGCTATATCGGCGGATAGAGGGCTGGAAAATCGACATGGCATCCTGATTGCCATAAACCTTATGCGCTAATCATTGCTGATCAAAAACTGCTCCCGTCGCCTGTAATATGTGACGGGAGCTTTTTTGTTCCAGATTCATCGGGGTGCACAATTATCATCCAGCAAACCTTGCGATGACCGGTACATTGGTCACTGTTTCAAACTGATTGCGGCTGCGAAGACGGGTATCGAGGACCTCTGCCGCGCCAGCCAATCCTGCTCCTGCAAGTATTCCGGCGACAATTCCGGCAAGGGCAAACAATAGGCTGCCCGGAGTTACAGGAACAACCGGATCTGATGGAGCCTCAATAATCTTGATGCGCTCAGGGGCTTCAAATTCTCCCAGTGCGCCAGTTATTTGGGCATTGTCGAAACGCTTGGCTATGGCATCATAGCTTTCCTGGGCAAGGCGAATAGATTCCTCAAGCCGCTTTTGTTCCTGCATAACAGGGCCTGTTTCGGCAATCGCATTGTGAAGGCTGTCCAGTTCCTTTTCGAGCGCAGCTGTTTCTTCCTGAAGCCGCAGGAAGGCTGAATTTGTTTCCTGCAGTTTGCTCATCTGTGAGACGAGCAAAGCTGGTGCCTTTCCGTCCTCGGGAGCGAGGGAACTTGCTGCCAAATTCCACAAACGGTCAATGTCAGCGTCTTTCATTGCAGTCGCGTTTGCCATCAGAGACTCACGTTCTGCTTCCAGACGATGCAATGTGCGGATCTCGCCTTGTACCGAAGAATGCTGTTCGGTATAGCGCGACCTCAACTCGCCAAGCCTGCGGGTTGAGCGCATGATGTCTTCCTCGATGCGGCCGATGACAGGGTTTGTTCCGATGAGGCGCTGGCGCATGTCGCCCAGTTCCACTTTGGATGCCTGCAATTGCATTCTGTTGTCGGACAAGCGTTGCTCAAGAGCGACGATACGCGTCACCAGGGTAACCTCCAGCGATGGAAGCCGTTCCCGGTTTTTTTGCTTGAAGGCGGCATATGTCTCCTGAACGGTGTTGAGGCGCGTCAGCCTTTCATCCAATTCCTGTTGGAGAAATATCTGGCTGTCAGTTATTGAACTGCGTTCAGGGGCTAGCAGCCTGTCAACAAACCGTTTGGAAAGTGCATTCAAAGTATCGGCCATTCCCTTTCCATTGTCGCCGCGCATGCGAAAAGCTACCAGATCATTGCCCATCAACTGAACAGTGATTGCGGCAGATAATCTGGAAATCTGCCATGCCTTGTCGGAGGGCTGAGTATCAGGCTTGATATGACCGGTATCAATCAACACACCTTCCAGTATGTGCGCTGAATGGACGAGGGTCTGCAATGCCGGCATGCGCTCCTTGAGGTTTGGTCCCACGGCCAGATCATTGAGGAACGGATTGAGCTTAGCTGTCTCCTGAACAAGGATAGTCGCCTGTGCCTCATAGGTCTTGGGTGTCATTCTGCCTGCAATAAACGCCAGAACCGGAAACACCAGCAAAGGGATTACGATAAGATACCGCCTTCGCCAGGCGATTTCTGCAACGAGCAGGATGAGGCTTGGAATATCTTTCACGAATTCTGCCTTCCCTGCCGGCGTGCCATATATTCTATGCGGACCTTTCCGCCAGTGAGCGAAGGATCGTAACCGAAGGCAGGTTCTCCACCTGTAATGTTGATAACTTGATCTGCGCGCTCGCGGGCAGCTTTAAGTACCTCATAACCTTCACCCTTGATTTTTCCGATTGTGATTTGTCGTGGTATCCGGCCGCCTTTGCGACGAAGTGCCAATTGCATATGAGTTTCCTCGTCCAGCAATTTATCGCCCGCCACATGGTTCTTGTCTTCAGCCCGCAGGGCAAATTCGAAAAGATCATCTGGAGCAGGAACATCAATAACCTCTTCCTGACGTGATACTGCAGCCGTGATGATCGGGTCGTCGTTGACCCTGACAACCGGTTTTGACAGATCATCTTTGCCAGTTGCTGTTGAATTTGAATTTTCCTTGCGCATCGCCAGAACCTGCTGCCAAACTTCATTGGCGGCGGGAGCCGAATTTTCAACGACTGCTATGGAAGAATTGTTTTCAGTCTTGGAAGATTGCTCCGGCGATTTGATTGGCGCTGAACTTCGCAACTCCATCGCCCGGGCAAACAACTGTCTTGGGTCTACGGTATCAGATCCGGCGTGTTTTACAGCGCCTTGCTTTTCCGGGTTAGCCGAGGCGGGCGCAGGGGCAAATCTGTCCGCATGCTTTTGTCTGCTGCGAAACAGCAGTTCCTCTTGTGACAAGGCGTTGGGTTCGGGTTTCCCGGCGGATGCGGAATCGGCGGATGCGGCGTTTTCAACCTCCTCGCCCTGTGCTGCACGCACCTGATCTGCAAGGACCGTCATACGAACATCATCGGGTAGTGTGGTCATTGCATTTTGCGAAACGCAACCACTACTGGCTATTGCAAAAAGCAAAATAGCTGTGGTTTTTAGCGGTTTGCATGGCATTTTCAGATCTCCTTTCAAGTTCTGAAAATCCAGTTGCAGGTTGCATGCCAGTTTGATTTGAACAGTCAGAGTGCGTTGATCAATCCCGCCACCGTGCGTGCTCGCGCTTCCCACGTTTCATCCGCAAGCTGCTTGCGAAATTCAAATACCTGTTTGCGCATCGATGCCGCTGAAACAATGGCACTGGCAAAGCTCGCCCCGGCCTTTGGTGTTGCAACCGGGGCCTTGAGATCGTCAATTGCTGTAAAACGGTAGGTGGCGGCAACAGGCCTTCCGGCGGCAAGATACTCACGCAGCTTCAAAGGGTTGGACGCGTCTATTTGCCGGTTTTTGAGAAACGGCAGGAGCGAAACATCCCAATGCTGGCTCCAAGTGGCAAGTTCGCCATGGGGCATTGCCGGTTGAAAAATAATATTGCGGCACTCGCGCAACGGCGAGATATCGGTTTCGATTTTTCCGATGAGAACAAATGTCCAGTCCTGCAATTGATCAGCAGCCTCGGCTATTGCCGCGATGTCGATCCAGCCGTTGAGCGAACCATAGAACCCAGCGACCTTGCCTTTGGGCATGGCCAATGCCTTTGGTCGGGGGTCGGCAAACAATTGAAAGTCGACCCCGTGCGGGAGAATTTCGGTCTTGGAGAGATTGAACCTTGAACCGATTTCCCTGCTAGCTGCGAGGATCAAGTCAGCTTTCTCCGCCAGTTTGCGTTCGGCTTCAAGTACAGCCTTGTGGTCAACGCCGGCCAAGGCTGCAAAATCGTCACCAGCATAATATACTACAGCCCGCTCTCCCAATTGTCCGACGACAGGCAGGGCGGTTGGCAGCGAGGTCCAAAGGATCGGCCTGTTGAAATCTGATTTTCGCATTGCCGAGCCAATCTGCCGGGAAAGACTTCTTTGGTTAAAGGCCGCGGCAAGCCGGGATCCTGGAAAGGGCAACGCCTGGGGGTTGAGAAGCGCCGAGAAGGGATGCTTGGGCATGAAAGGAACAAGGTTGGTCTTCTCCTGGTTCTCCTTTGCTGCAAAAAGCGAAATTGCCTTGGAAATCAGACGGGCCATGTCTCGCCTTCCAAGGCGTGGACGGCGCAGGCCCAGGGAATTCACCCAGATCATTTTGCGGTCTTCGGCAAGGCGCCGCATAATATGCTGGGTGGAGGAAGGATGTCTGCCCCAATCCTCTCCAAATACGATCATGTCATGTGGCATTGGTTTATTCCTCGCGGGCTGCACGGCGTTCTTCAGCGTTGGGTAATTTGCGGATAACTCTTGCCGGCATGCCGCCCGCAATAACACCTGCAGGGAGATCTTTCGTGACGACTGATCCGGCGGCAACGATGGTTCCCTCGCCAATCGTGACACCCGCCATGACCGAAACACCTGTGGCAAGCCAGACATCCTTTTCAAGGATGATGTCGCCAGTCTGATCGCTGGTGCAGGGCAGACCGGCTGCCCTCGCTGCAGCATCGACGGGATGGCCGGGATATCCGGCAAGGAAGGCACGTCCTGCGATCCGCACATTGTCGCCGAGAACAATCCGGCTTCCGACGGCAATCGTCGTCTGCCAGCCTATCCCGACATTGTTGCCGATCTCCAGCCGGGGAGCAGGAGAAGATGTGGGCTTGCCTGTAATGGTCGTTTGGCCTGAAAGCCTGATATCAGTTCCCATTGAAATGCTTACCGGACCCATGACTAGCGGCATGCCACCGTAGAGGTAAAGCCGCGGTGCGGGTTTTTCCAGGCGAGATTGAAACAAGGGAGTTGTCCATACAGTGCGAACGAAAAAACCAAAGCCTTCCTTTACCCCGCGACTGGCGGAGTAAAGGGGGCCATGAACAGCCTTCACACAAGGTACCGAACCATAGCGCAAGGCTTTGGCTGTGTTCCAGAGAATGCGGGCGAGCGGGCTTTCGCCCGATTTCGCCCATTGCCTTAGACTTATGACGCTCATTCTACCGTCACCGATTTTGCCAGATTGCGCGGACGATCAACATTCAGGCCGCGCTGAACAGCTGCATGATAGGAAAGCAACTGCAACGGCACGGCGGTGATGATCGGCTTCACGAGGTCCGGTGTGGATGGAAGGGTGATCGCGCCAATCGCGACCTCTTTCATGGAAAGGATTGCCTCGCGGTCACCTATGATGTGAATGCGTCCTTTGCGAGCTGCGATTTCCCTGATGTTTGATGCCAGTTTCGGCATCATTTCGCTTTCACCTGCAAGGGCAAAGACCGGCATGTTTTCATCAATCAGCGCAAGCGGACCATGTTTCAATTCACCAGCGGCGAACCCTTCAGCATGGATATAGCTTGTTTCCTTCAATTTCAAAGCGCCTTCACAAGCCAGCGCATGAAAAGGTCCGCGGCCGACAAACAGGGCGCTGCGGGCATCGCCAAGTTGATGGGCAGTTTCGATAACTGCGTCTTCGCTCATCAGTGCTTTTACCAGCAATTCAGGAACTGAAGCCAGTTGATCGCGCAAGCGGCCAGTCTTGGCTGTCGAGCCTGAACGCTGCCCGGCTGCCTGTATTGCAAGATGCGCGAGCACCATCAATTGCGCGGTGAATGCTTTCGTTGAAGCAACTCCAACCTCGGTTCCTGCCATTAACGGCAAGGCCATGTCGGCTTCTCTGGAAAGCGTTGAACTGGTATCATTGACAACGCCAATGACAGGCATTCCCATTTCTTTCAGGCGTTCCAGCACGGCCAGTGTATCGGCGGTTTCACCTGATTGGGAGATCAGCACAGCGACTTCTCCTGAATAAAACTGGGGCAGGGATTCGTATCTGTATTCGGAAGCAATATGCACTGCACATTCTATTCCGGCGTGTTGCTGCATCCAGTGTCTGGCCACTGCAGCAGCATAGTAGGATGTGCCACATGCCACAAAGTTGATTCGCCGTACCCGTGAAAAGTCGATTGGCAGGAGTTGTGCCATCAGGGTTCCGTCGTGGTAGGCGGCATCAATACGGGCGGCAACTTCGGGCTGCTCGAATATCTCTTTTGCCATGAAATGTTCATGCCCGCCTGTGTCATAGGCAGTTGCCATGTTTTCTACCGGCAAAAGTTGACGGTTTACGCGGCGGCCTTCGCTGTCACGAATATCAATTCGGTCAGGAGTGATCCTGGCGCTATCTCCGTCTTCGAGTGCTATGGCGTGTCGGGCAATTCCGGCAAGCGCATTGAGATCGGAAGAAAGATAGGCTTTCCCTTCGGCGAAACCGGCAACCAGCGGGCTGCCCTTGCGAATGGTGAATATCTCGCCGGGAAGTTCATCGGTAAGCATGGCAATGGCAAAGGAGCCGCTCATCCTGGCTGCAGCCTTTTGCAAGGCTGTCCAGGGTTTTTCACCCCGAGCCAGTTCCTCATGTACAAGCCAAGGAATAACTTCGCTGTCGGTCTCGCTGATGAATTCCGCCTTGCTCGCTGAAAGCTCCTTGCGCAGTTCATTGTGGTTTTCAATGATGCCATTGTGGACAACGGAAACACCGGGAGCTGAATGGGGATGACTGTTTTTGCTGGAGGGTGCACCATGGGTTGCCCAGCGGGTATGTGCAATACCGCATTCACCCTGAACAGGATTGATTTCCAGCATCGCTGCAAGTGCGCTCACCGGACCAACATCCTTGCGAACGCTAATACCGTTTGCTCCTGAAACGGCAATACCTGCCGAATCATATCCGCGATATTCGAGCCGCCTTAGTCCTTCAACGAGAATGCCAGCTACGGCCTTTTCGCCGGTTGCTGCAAATATTCCACACATGTGTGTATTCCTTTCAATGTTGCCTTATATGGTCTCAAAGTGCTGTTGCATTTTGCGTGCCAATTCCAATTTGCCTTGAAACCCGCGCTTTCATGCGGATTTTAGGTTTTTGGGGCTTGAGTTCTTCGCCTTTTGCAAAGGGCCTTGCAAAATTGGAAACTGCCGAGGTGATGGCGAGAAGAATGTAGAATGGCCAGGTAAAGCCCTGAGTTAGAAATGTGCCGGAAGTACAAAAGGCAACAAGGCCGGATACAAGGGCGAACGAACTTACCTGAACCGGAACCGGGGCATTCGCTTCCTTCAAAATGCGCGAAGTCCTGATAGCGAGACGGATTGTGATCACGACCATCGTGATAAAAGCAATTAGGCCGGGCCAGCCGGTTTCAGCCAATACGCCAAGCCAGGTTGAGTGAACGGCCTTGTTGAAACCCGACCAGTGCGGAGTGTACTTCCAGAAATTGGGAATGAAATTGGAAAGTCCCACGCCTGTCAGCGGGCGGTCAAGGGCCATGTTCAAGGCTGCAGTCCATGCCCAGATGCGTCCCATTGCACTTTCATCTATACCATCTTCGCTGGCCCCTCCCGAAGATCGGTCCGAAATTCCCGCAACAGCAAACAGACCGGCCATTCCGATGGTACCAATTATGCCCAGCAAGATTTTGGATTTGATCAGGCGCAGGCCAACCACGCCAAACACTGCAAGAATGCCAAGGATGCCTCCACGACTTTGGGTGCAGATGATGGCCCAGATGATGGCAACGACCGCAAGGGCGCCGACAATCCGGTAAATGCCGCCACCCTTGGTGATCGCCATCGACATTGCGAAAGAAAGCGGGAAAGTCAAAACGAGAGAAAGATCGTTGGGATCACCGAGCACTGAGCCGATTTCACGCCCGACTGTTACCCGCGACCCCTCGACCAGGCCAATACCGGCGAGCTTGTTGGATATTGCAATAAACGCAACCACTGTTCCTGAATTGACAATCATCAGGGACGCGAGTTGAAAATCACCCGGTTTTCTCAATAGCCAGGCGATGGAAAGCGTCATGATCGCGATTTTGCTGTAGGAGGATGTCCAGGTATTCATGGCAATGTCGGGCGCCGACGCAAAGGGAATGCCAAGTGTTACAAGCGTAAAGAAGACGGCGAACGCTGTAAGTTCACTTCCCCAGAAAGGTTTGATGCTCTTTTTGACTCCGATGTGCCAGACGAGCACGACCAGAGTCGGGATCGCCAGCAACTGGGGAATGCGCAGAGGCAGCAGCGCCGGAATGGCTTCGTGGAGGCGAAAAAATGTGAAGGCTACAAATCCAAGGACAAGCCAAACCGGGATGCGCATCATGATGATCAGGCCAAGGGGCGCCGCAGCAAGCGGAACAACCAAAGCCGGATGCGCGATTGCCAGAACGGGCAGCACACCAATAGCGGCAAAGCAGAAAATGGCGATCAGGGTCTTCCATCCACCATGCATGTTTGCAGATAGCGTTGGCAGCCTTAAAAGGGCGCTAGGCATGTTGAGGGACCTTGATGGCGGTCGGCAGGTGACCGGGATTGGTGATTGAGAAAGCGAGTAGGGTCAGCAGCGGAACAGATGCCAATGCGGCGAGTGTCGCAGCGATACCCGCAGCTGACGGGATAATCAGCGCAGGTAAAAGTGCTGCGAACAGGATTGAAAAGGTGGAGATTGAAAATATCGGGACCGGGGCATTGTTTCTGGAAATCCATGAAAATACTGCCAGGCGAAAAAGCTGGGCAAGGAGGGTTGCTCCGATCGCACCGCCGAGACCGTATTTTGGAATTAGGAGCGTGTACATCGCCATGACGAGTACAGCAGCCGTGAAGTTGACAGCAAAAACAGAAACAGAGCTCTTTCCGAGAAATGCACCTGCATAAGAAAGAGACACCAATTCATTTGTGGCGATGATAACGATCAGCCAGGGCAGCAAAACGAGGGCAGGTGAATAGCTTGACGGCAAGACCCAGCCGATAAAAAGAGGCAGGGACAGGTGCAGCATTGTCCCGCCCGCACACAAGGTGGCAAAACCGACTGTCCACATTAAAGCATTGCGCTTGATGCCTCCTTCCTGCTGCAGGATGGATAGCCGCTTCGGGTACCACCACATGCCGAGTGGTTGAACAAGCAGGCTTGTGGCGAGTGCCAGTTTTGCGGCAATCGCATAATGTGCCATGACTTCGCGACTGACATTTCCCGCAAGAAACCAACGGTCTGCTGTACCAAGGGCAAACATCGAGAGACCTGAAAGCACCAGCGGAAAGCCATAAACGAGCAGGCGTTGGCCCATTTCCCGGCTAAGTGCAACCCCGGTTTCTCGCAGCAACAAGTACATCAAGATGGCACCCATCCCCAAATGCACCGGAGCGTTGGCCAAGAGCACCCCTTCAGGTCCCCAGCCACGCGAAAGAAGTATCCACATCAACAGGATCTGGAGAACGGTTCTAGTGAGAACGAAGCCGAGAAACAGCATTGCCTTGTCGCGCATGCGCAGAAAGGCCAATGGCAATTCCACAAAGGAAGTGAGGCTGGCTGTTGCCAGCGATAGGCGGAAGACATTGATGTCCAGTTGAAGGCCGGACAATGCATGGAGCGGTCCCGCCAAAATCTGTACGCAAACCAGTAGAACAAGTCCGGCCAGCAAGGCGGTTCCGGCAAGTTCAGCCAACTGTTTTTGCCCTCCGCCAGAGGAAGGAGCACAAAACCGGTAGAGAATATCAGCAAGTCCCAAAGTGCAAAAAAGAGAGGTGAACTCAATCAGGCTGACAGCCAGATCAAGTTCACCATAGGCACCAGGAGCCAGTTTTGATGTGACAAGCGGAATGGTGATGAGGGAGAAACCCTTCATCAGGATAATGGCAATTCCATAGGTTGCAAAACTTCTTGCGGCAGCGTTATGCTTCATGATGCTGCCACTTTGCCAATTATCACGAAGAAATCCGTACATGAATGGACGTTTGCGGCTTCACCAAGCGGCAATATCTTGTGCCCAAGAGCTTCCATTGCCCGGATTTCATTTCCTATGAATGTTTCCGAGAGGACAGGAAAGGCAGGCAGTACATAAGTGATATTCATTTTTACGCTGGTCATGTTTGGCTCCGTTCAATTCGGCATCTCTCTTGCAAGGCTGATGCCAGATGAAACCAAAAGGAAACCAGAATGCCCACTCCACAATGCTCTGTAATTATTCCGGCTTACAATGCGATCGAGTATCTTCCAGCTGCCATCGCCTCTGTCCTGATCCAGCAGATAGACAATATTGAAATACTGGTTTGTGATGACGGATCGAGCGACGGGACGCGCGAATGGCTGCAGCAGGCATCCCGGCACGATCGTCGAGTTCGAGTTTTTGAGGGAAATCGCCTTGGGCCTGCAAGGGCGCGTAACTATTTGATTGAAAACGCAAATTCAGAGATTATTGCTTTTCTTGATGCTGACGATACCTGGATTGCAGGAAAGCTTTCCGCCGAAATTGATTACCATTTGAAGAACACGGATGTAGCTTTTACCTTTACCGATTACCGCCATGTGGACATGGCCGGAAACTTGCGCAGCACGTGTTTCGGCTATTGGAAACCGCACTGGGCAAAACCGGATCAAGTCGGCTTCAAGGTGCTTGACGATGCCTTCAACGAGTTGCTTGCCACCAATGTTGTGGGGACTTCCTGCGTCGTTGCAAAACGCGAATTTTTGCGAAATGCAAATGGTTTTGCGGAAGAGTTACCCTCGGCGGAAGACTGGGACCTCTGGTTGAAACTTGCCGCTCTGGGCAAGGTTGCCAGCAGCAATGTCGTGACCATGCACTATTTGATGCGCCCGGGCAGCGAAACCTCAAATCGGGCAGCGAGGATCAGCGCAATGAAAACCGTGCTTGCGCAAAGTGGCGCAGCTGGAGCGGCGAGGTGGGCCAGACGACATGCCCGTGCGCGCATTTTTTCCTCCAAAGCCCAAAGCCGGCATAAAGCCGGACAGCGTTCAATGGCGTGTCTTTTTGGATGGATCTCCTTTCTCAACAGACCTGACAGCAGGATGCTGCGCGAAGCCCTGGCCTTTACAAAGTATTTTGCCATGCTGCCGCTTTCTTGGTATTCCTCCAGGCCTGCTGGGAGCAAGTGAACATGTTGATTTCAAGATTTGAGGGAAGCGCCACCCTCGATAACATTCGGCACCTGCGATCCCTTTTCACGTGTGAGCGGCTGGGAATCAGGGTTCCTCAAACTGTTCTGGACGATTTGTGTCTTGCAATCAGCGAACTGGCTGCCAATGCGCTTGATCATTCAACCAAGCCGCCAACAGACATGGAGATGGACGTTTTTGCAGAAGGGACGCTACTGCGCATCGAGTTCAGGGATAACGGCGATCCATTTCACGACTTCGAGCGACGCTGGTCCGAGGGGCAAATGGCGCCAATGGATCCGCTGGCAGAAGGCGGGCGCGGCATGTGGCTTGTTCGCAATGCGGTTGACAACCTGTCTTATGAACATATTCCTTCCGAGCAGGGCGGAACAAATAAATGGAGTGTCTGGCGGAGTCTTTCAGCCCGCGCCAAACCTGCAATCCTGCTGGTGGAGGATGATGCTACAACCAGGGGCCTGTTTGTGACATCCCTGTCGCGGATGGCTCATGTGAGTTGCGCTTCTTCGCTGGCAGAAGCACGATCTGCCCTAACCGATACAGCCTTTGATCTGGTCATTGCAGACTACAATCTTGGGGACGGCAATTCGGCAGACCTTATGGAAGGATTTAGGGCAGAAGGCGTGGAACTGGACATGCCATTCATTTTTGCCACCGGAGACAGAACCGGCAAGGCACGCGAAGTCGGGCTTCAGCACGGAATTCATACAATTCTCGAAAAGCCAGTGCGCCCTAGAGAACTGCTGGAAAGGGCCAATGAGGCCATTGCGGCCCATCACGCTCATGAATTGCGTGCCTCGCGCCGCCTTGTGCGCAATGTTGACCCGCTAATTGCGATGCGCAAACAGGGAGTTGTCTCCGGTTTCAGGATCGCTGCAGGTGCAGCGGTAGCAAGCACGGGCGGCGGAGATATTTTTGTCGATTTGGGTTCAGAAGAAATTGGTGGAAACAATTGCCATCGTTTTGCGCTTGCTGACTGTGTTGGCCACGGAATGCCTGCACGCATGCAAGCCGCGGTGTTGTCTGGCCTGATGGCCGGGATTACCCACCACCCGTTGGAGGGTCCAGCCAATTTCATCGACGCGCTGTCCGACCTGATTTACAGGGGAGGTATTGCGGATGGTTTGATTGCCACCGTGCTCGCAGTGAACTTGCTCGATGGCTATCGGATTGAACTTGCCACAGGTGGACACCCATCGCCCATGATCATTGCTGCTGATGGAACAATGCGTCCGGTTCGCCTGAGCGGGGGGCTGCCGGGATTATTGCCCAAGGCAAACGCGGAAGCAGTATTGTTGCAACTTGATCGCGGAGAACGCTTGCTACTGGCGACGGACGGAATTGCTCCGGACAGTACCGACATTCTTTCGGGCATGTCATCCGGCCTGGTAAAGCTGTTTAAAGCAAGCCCTGCTCAGTCACTTACAGCTGTCGTGTCAAATCTTGAAAATGGACTTAAAGATATCCTCGGACCTTATCCCATGGATGACTGGACTTTTGTCCTGATTGAGCGGGAAGATTTCCAGCCTGCCAGCTGATAGGCTTCAAACAGGTCGGGCAATACAATCTCCGGTGAAAATTGTCCGGAGATTGTCTCTCTTGCCAGATTACCCATCTTATCCATTTGCTGCGGCGTCAAACTGGAAAAAGCGCGCAATGCACTTTCCAGCGACTGCAAGTTTTCCGCCTCAAACAAAAATCCGTTGCGGCCGTTCGAAACAAGCTCCGGCAACCCTCCTACCGCTGGCGCAATCACTGGCACACCCAAGGCCATGGCTTCAAGCGCGATCATTGGCAAGCCTTCATTGCGGCTGGTCATGACGAGAGCAGAGGCGCTGGCAAGTACTCTTTTCATATCATTGGAAAAACCATAAAAAGTGGCGGAACCCGCAAAGCTGGTTTCAAGTTCCTGTCGCATGGGTCCGTCACCATGGACGGCGAAGTGACCCAGCATTGGATTGCGGCTGGCAAGTTCGCAAAATATATCAGGGCCTTTTTCGTGGCTCAGCCTTCCGGCAAAAACAAAGCTGGCTTTCTCGGGAACTTTTCTTGGATGCGGTGCCAACGGAACAAAATTTCGCATCACCTTCGTTTTAAACGGCATGTAATCTGCAATGATGCGGGAGACGGCGAGGCGCCCCCCGACAAAACTCGTCCATTCGTCCAGTTTTTGATAAAGTGCCATTCGGCCCTTGCCACGTTCTCCTGCGTGGAATGTGGAAATCAGCGGAATTGACAGGAGGCGCGCGGCCAATCTGCCGTTTATACCTGCCTTGTATCCGTGAGTGTGCAGAATGTCGGGAACGTTTTTGCGCAACAGGTGGATCAGGCCGACGAGGCTGCCGGCAACCTGCACGTTCAATCCGGCGTTTTCATACCGCTCGCGCACCTTGCTGTGGGGGTAATCAGCATGAAGGATCACGGTAACCTGCTCGCCTGCTGCAAGCTGTGCAAGGGCAAGGGTTTCCACGTGGGTTTCGATTCCGCCAATGGCGCTGGCATCAAGGTATTGAATAATCATGGCGGATCAATGGTACCGGTTGAGAAGGGGGAAGTTGGCGACACGGCGGGCAACCATATCGGGGAACCGCGGCCAAAAATGCCTGAACCTAGCGGCTTCGCGGGCCATTTCCTGCGCCAGTGTCGGATTATATTTGTCGTTCAGGATTATCGCTGAAAGCTCTGCGCCGGATTCTGCTACCCATTGGCAGATCGAGTCAAACTCCTGACGCGGCAATGTTCCAGGCATCGCAACCAACAACACGGCATCAGCAGCCGTTGCTGTCAGGGGTGTGTAAATTGCCGGGTTTGAAACACCATAGGCGGGACAGTCGATGATGATGGTGTCAAAGGCATCCGTCCATCCGGAAATAACGGAGGAGAGCTGCATGCTGTCGTTGAGCATGGCGTGCAGTTGTGTGCCTTGAGGTACTTCCAGCCGTGACAGGCGCGCGGTCTCGCGTACTGCCATCACGATCACGCTTTCAACGTCGGACTTACATTGCACATTCGTCGCATTTGTCCGGCTGGCGCTCAACAAAAGCACCCGTTTGCCAAAATCACTTCCGGCCTGTGCAAATGAGTGTGCAAAGTCTGATGATCCGGCCTCGCTTGAGGTTCCGGTAACCGCAATTGCCACGGCGCCTCTACCGACCGTGGCAGAGTAAGCGCGTTGTGCTGCAAGGGCCAATGTATCCATGTTCATGCTGTTTCTCCTAAAGTGCTGCCATCGCAGCGAGCAGTCCGACGACTTGAGCAGCATCCTTGATGCCTTCCATGAAACGTGCATGGCGGCTCTGGGTCTTGTCAGGCACATAGACAGTGTCTCCTGGACGCACGACCGGAAGAGTGCTGTAGTCTCCACTGCGAACAAATTTTTCGAGGTCAAAGTGGAAGGCTTTCACTTCCTTGCCCATGTTGACTATAACGATACGCCTTTGAAAGGCTTCATTGGTTGGCCCTCCGGCCTCGCTCAGAAGGTCAAGAATTGTCATGCGCGGATTGAAGGTGTAGCGGCCCGGCTTGCCAACGGCTCCCATAACGCGGACTGTGTCGGCGACAGCAATGTCTGTCCAGTCGCGGCCGCGATCAGGCACATAGATCATATCACCCGGCTCCAGTCTTGGCAGCAGGCTCTCATCACCTGTTTCCATGTATCTGTGCAGGTCAACCACAATCGGATCAGCATTTGCCTCACCGCGCAGGGAAACACGGATGCGTCTGAGATCTGCCTGACTGGTAGGTCCATCTGCGGCCCCCAGAATATCCAGAAATCCCATCGTGGTGTTAAAGGCATAGCGTCCGGGTGATCCGACCGCACCCATGATATAGATTGAGCGGTCTGCACTTTGGGTCAACCATTGCGATTTGTTGTCCGTGGGGTCCTTCGGAAGTTCGGGTACCATCACAGTATACCCGGCACGGAGTTTCGGGACGCTTGAAAGATCTCCGCCATTCTCGATAAATGCCTGCATGTCAAAAATCAGCGGTTTGGCTTTTGCATCCTTGCTGGTCAAAATCCGGATTGAGGAAAGGTCTCCATTTTGTGTCGGGCCACCGGCATTGGCAATAAGATCAAACAGGCTCATTTCATCGGACCACTCATAGCGACCTGGCTTGAAAACGGCACCTATCATCTGGATTGCACGGTTTGGCGGTGTCTTGAGCCAAGACGGTTCAAGGTTGTCGAGTTTTTCAGGAACCAGAATGGCATCACCAGCGTCGATCGGGGGTGGGCCTGCCTTGCCGCTTTCGGTGTAGGCAACCATGTCGAACATTATTATCTTGCCATTCTGTTTGATAACGCGAATTTCACGCCCGTTGGCATACCGTGTCGGCCCACCGGCATTGGCAAGGATGTCAATGAATGTGGTACCAGGTTGCGCTTCGTAGGCTCCCGGTTTTGCTACTTCGCCCATCACGTAAATGGTATGTTTACCGCGTTTGATCTGATCAGCAAGAATGGGGACAAAGACGGTTGCGCCCGGCAACAACTTCGGCAGTAATTTTGGATCACCAGAATCAAGCCATGCTTGCAGGTTGAACAATACGGGTTCGCCGCTGGTAATAAGGCGGATCTGTTCGACTGCCGCATAGCGTGTCACGCCGCCGGCACGCATGATCAGGTCGACAATGGTCATTCCTTCCTTGAATGCAAACTGGGCAGGGTTTCCAACTTCGCCGAACACACGCACCCCGGTGCCGTCCTCTCCGCCATCTCCCGAACGCGACAGAGTTGCTGCATCGAAATCGATCTGCACATTGCCGGTCAAAGGGGATATGGGTACGAAAACCACATCAAGGGGCTGAAGTTTGGGCAAGATCGACAGATCGCCGCTGTCCAGATAGGCCTTGTAGTTGAAGACTATTTCCTTGCTGTTGCGGATGATTTTAAGACGGTCCAGTTGGGCGCCTGCCTGCAGTCCGCCTGCCGAGGCAATGGCGACTTCGACAGTCGCATCACCCGGCAATTCGAGTGTTCCGGGCTTTGAAACCTGGCCGGCGACTGCGACAAGCAGCTTTTGTTCCTTCAAGGTGAGGGTAAAGCGTTCAACATCACGGAATACTTTTGCAAGCTCCTTGCGGGCGATGCCTTCGGCCTCGGCAATTGGCATTCCAATGATTTTTACCTGCCCGATTTCTGGAAGCTCAATATTGCCATCGCGGTTGACGGTAAAATCTCCGGTAAGCGTATCTTCGCCGGGAAGTGACAAACTCAAGACATCGCCTATGCGCAGACGTGTTTCGTCTTTTGCTGACACGGATGTAGCAAGGGCAAGACTGGTTATCGCAAGCAGCGCTATTGCAAAAAAGGTTTTGAAAAACATGTTCATTTTATATCTCTTGCCGTTTCAGGGCATGTATCGCCAATGCAAGCCGTTTCATCATCCTGCCGGTATTGATTGAGGCCGCCGACCGCTATTGATGCGGCCATGGTGTCTTCGTCGGCATCTTCGTACAGACCTGCCGCATTTTCGCGGATCGCAAGGATCAGATGATCCTCAGCCGTTGCAAGGCGTGCTGGCGAAATACGTTTTCTGCCGCTTTCAATCAGAATGGTTGTCGCAGTATCAATGTGATCAGGCTCAACTGGCCCGTCGCGCTCAGCCATACCGCCAGCTGCAGGCTGCGGCCATGGATGACCACATCCGGCCAGCGTCAAGCTAAGGGAAAGGATAGCTGATTTAACCAGAATGTTGGCTCGACGTTTCATAACGCACGTCTCCGTATCAGGCC
The DNA here is from genome assembly GCA_041736675.1 of Salaquimonas sp. GTDB lineage: Bacteria > Pseudomonadota > Alphaproteobacteria > Rhizobiales > Rhizobiaceae > Salaquimonas. Next base: position 145,117 of record JBGSTD010000046.1, on the reverse strand, counting down.
GCATTCATGGTGGATTCGGTCAGCAGGCTTGCAATGCCTAGGTGCCGCAACAGTTTAAGCGGTTGTCCTGACGGTTCTGCAATTCGCACTATATAGCCGCGTGCAAGTTTACGCTTGTAGATGAACACGATGGCGCCAACACCTGATGAATCGAGGAAAGTACAATTCTTCATGTCGATGGTCAGGTCACTGTTGCTGGCGGCAAGTTCGTCCAGTGTTTTTCGAAGTGATTCAATGCGTGCTGCATCGAGTTCGCCTTCTATTGAAATTCTTGTAGTCATGTTTGCTCTCCATGTTGGCTTTGTTTTTCTTGTTGTGCTGATCATGATGCAAAGCCTGTGCCAGTTGAACCCGATCGAAATTGCCGCGTTTTGCGGATTGCACAGGCTAGTGGCTTCGCAATTTGCAAATCGGATGGTGCCCTGATTTGCAAATCGCCAGAAAATCGCGGGAAAATGCGGAATTTCATTCGGCACGCGTCTTGCACTCAATGACTGCGAATGCCCGGCGAGGATTTCAAAATCCAAAGCATCAGGGCCTGCAACAATCGGAGTAAGCGATGCCCCAAATTCATATTGTTCAAAGACTGTCGCCGGGAGGAATCGAGCAACTGGTTCTGTCCATGGCCAGAAAGGCAGATATCAGGGTCTTCAGTCTTGAAGGTAGCGTTGAAACGCTTTGTCGAGACTGGCCGGTGCTTGAGGCGTTTCGTGATCGTATCAGCGGTTTTGAAAAAAAGCCGGGACGAGACGCGTTTATCGCTCTGCGGATTGCCCGCGCGCTGAAAGCACAGCGCGCCGGTTCGGTGATAAGCCATCATGTTGGCCCTCTCATTTATGGCGGGACAGCTGCAAGACTGGCGGGTATTGGCCGTGTGGCCCATGTCGAACATGATGCCTGGCACCTCGACAATAAATGGCGCCGGATGGTTGTTACCGGCGCGCTCAAATTGATCCGCCCGAAACGTATTGCTGTTTCGCAAAAGGTGGCGGGCTCGGCAAAGCAGCACACAGGCCTTGATTTTGAAACCATTTCGAATGGCATTGATTGCAGCAGGTTTCTTCCGGCAAACAAGGTTGAAACCAGAAAATCTCTTGGGCTGCCCGTCGATCGCAAGATTGTGGGAGCTGCAGGCCGCCTTGAAACTGTCAAGGGTTTTGATCTGCTGGTTCGTGCTGCCCGGTATCTGGATAATGACACGCTTGTAGTGATCTGGGGGCAGGGTAGCTGCCGCTCGGCGCTCGAGGATTTGATTCGCGAACTGAAACTTGAAGATCGGGTTCTGTTGGCGGGTCCTTCCCATACCATTGAAACGGTCTACCCGGCGCTTGACTTGTTTTGTCTTCCTTCGCGCCATGAGGGATTGCCGCTGGCCCTGCTTGAAGCGCAAGCCTGCGGCGTGCCCGTGGTAGCGCACGACGTGGGGGGCGTTAGCGAAGGCGTATGCCCGGCAACCGGCCGGCTGGTTCCATTTGCCGCCGGACCCGAAGACGCCGCCAGCCAATACGCTCAGGCGGGAAGGCTGGCTGCTGCCATCAATGAACAAATTGCCAAACCGCGCATCAATGATCCTCGATCTTTCGTTGAAACAAAGCACTCGTTTTCAAAAATGCTTGACGCCTATCTTTGCCTTGAAAGGAAATCCAATGCTTGAGTCCATCTTTTACGCGACGGCCGCTGCCGCGTTTCATCATCACGTTACTTACCCCTTGAGCCTGATGGCTTTGCCTGTAGTCTCGAAACCGCTTGATGTGCCGCGTGCATATCCCGCGGTCACAATCCTGGTTCCCGCCTATCGCGAGGAGCAGTCGATTGCTGACAAGATCGCCAATCTTGCCGCGCTCGAATATCCTGATAGCTTGGTCGAGGTGAAAGTAATCTGTGACGGATCCCCTGACGGAACACCTGAAGCCGCGCGTAAAGCGATTGCTGCAGTGGATCGGGGTGGAAAAACTTTTGAAGTGGTCGAACATGAGGATAACCGCGGCAAAGTCGCGGTTCTCAATGAAGCCATCTCCCTGGTTCAATCACCGATCGTGGTTCTAACCGATGCTTCGGCCGAGGTGGAAAAGGACGCGCTGTTAAGGCTGGCCTCTGGTTTTGCTGATCCCGCAATTGGAGTTATTGGTGGGGTCTATGATTGCAAGGCAAATGGTACTGCTGGTGAGAGGCGCTACTGGGACATTCAAAACAGGCTGCGTCTGGGCGAAGCCACCCTTGGCTCACCCATGGGCTTTGCGGGCGCATTTTACGCCATTCGACGTGAAGCATACAAGCCAATGCCCCAGTCAACCATAAACGATGATTTTGTTTTGCCCATGCAGATTGTTGCCCGCGGGTGGCGTGCTGTGCTGGATAACCAATTGGTCATTCACGAGACCGAGCGCACCCGCCCGGGGCAGGAATGGGCACGCCGCGTCCGCATTGGCGCGGGAAATGTTCAACAGGCAGTATATCTTGCCCGATTGGCAAATCCGCTATCTCCCGGCATTGCGTATGCCTTTGTTTCCGGCAAGGGGTTGCGGGCATTCATGCCGTTTCTGCTTCTTGCCATGATTGCAAGTTCAATGCTTCTTTCATTGTCGAACAATATCTTTGCTTTTCTTATGTTGTTGATGGCACTGGGGGCGATCTACGCCCTTTTTGCTTTGTCGGTAACTGAGGTAAGACGTTCCAAGCTGCAGGCCATGGTGGCAACACTGGCAAGCGGTTATATGGCAAACGGTGTTGGCGCACTGGCATGGCTGACCGGCAGGTTTGACCGGCGTGGCCGGTGGGCCGCAGCCCCTCAGCAGGAGGAACGTGCCTATTTGCCCGGCGCCGTTTTGAAGGCAAAGCGCGTATTTGACCTTTTGGGAGCCGCAGGTCTACTCTGCGTCCTGGCCGTGGTTTCAATTCCCGTTGTGATCGCTATCAAGCTGGAAAGCAGGGGGCCTGTCTTTTACCGCCAATTGCGGGTGGGTCGCGCGCTCAGTGACCGCACAACGCTGTTTGAACTCATCAAGTTTCGCACGATGCGCACGGATGCGGAAGTCAATGGTGCGGCCTGGGCCAAGAAGGGCGATAACCGCATTACACGCGTAGGCCATTTTCTGCGCAAGACGCGACTTGATGAATTGCCGCAAGCCATCAACATCCTGAAGGGAGAGATGTCCCTGATTGGACCAAGACCGGAAAGACCTGTATTTTTCAAGAAACTGGAAGGCTCCATACCGCTCTATATCGAAAGGACCTATGGCATTCTGCCTGGTGTTACGGGTCTTGCACAGGTCAACCAGGGATATGATGAATCCATCGAGGATGTGCGCTCCAAGGTCGGCTGGGACCATGCCTATGCCTTGCAGCTGGAATCAGTCTGGAGTTGGTTGAAAGCCGATTTGTCAATTGCGCTTGCAACTGTGGGCGTGATGGTTGGACGCAAGGGGCAATAAGGGGCATTAGTGAGGGTGGTCTGCGCAGGTGCATCCTGCTTTGTTAGATGCGCCTGCAGGGTTCAATTCGACGTCTGTGCAGCTAAAAAAACAACTCGCCAAAAAATCCGTCGAACTATAGTACGTATATGGTGATGATGAATCAGAATGCGGGCAAAATACTGTAGGAATTCTGCATGGCCGAAAAGACATCTGGAATTTACAAACTGGTTACCATACCGGGCATTTACGAATTTATTCAAAACAGCCTTGGCGGCGCCTCGGCGCGTCATGCCTTCAAGAAACAGTTCTTTGGTGATATCGCAGGAAAACGCGCCCTGGAAGTGGGGTGCGGACCAGGGACATGGTTTCCCGAGTTGGCGGATTGTGCAGAATATCTCGGAATGGACTGGAATGGCGAACACATTGCCCAGGCCAATCAGAAATACGGCAGCGACAGGGTCCGCTTTGTTCAGGGAGATGTATCAAGGGACATTCCGCAGGACACCCCTGGTTATGATTTTGTTTTCGCATTCGGGATATTGCATCATCTTGATGATGGACAAGCCCATTCTCTGCTGAAGGCCGTATCAGGGTTATTATCCCCCGAGGGGCGGTTCATTTCCATCGATCCGGTTTATCACAACGGGCAAAACTTTTTTGCCAAATGGATGAATGATCGTGATAGCGGCCAAAATATTCGCAGGGAGCAGGAATATGCGGCGCTTGCAAAGAATGCATTTGCCGATGTTTCCACAAGCCTGTGCACTGACAAGTTGCGGATACCGTATTCGCACTGCGTAGTGGAAGCATCCTGACGAATGCGGAAAGTTGCGATATTGCAGTCGAATTATATACCTTGGAAAGGATACTTCGATCTTATCGCTCATGTAGATGAGTTCATCATTTTTGATGAAGTGCAATACACCAAGAATGATTGGAGAAACCGAAATCTGATCAAGACGCCGAGCGGTCCCTCCTGGCTGACTATTCCGGTATCACAAGGTTTGGATCAGACCATCAATCAGGTTGTAGCCACTGACAACAGATGGCGAATCAAGCACTGGAAAACGCTCGAAGCCAATTTCAGGAGGGCAGCCTGCTTTGGAGCTGTTTTTGAAATATTGAGACCCATTTATCTTGAACGAGACGAAAAAAGACTCAGTGAGATCAATCGTTCTTTCATAGATGTGATCTGTGATTTTCTGAATATCAAGACTGCGATAACATCCGCCGGCGATTATCATTTGGAAATCGGAAAAACGGAGCGTCTGGTCAGTCTTTGTGTGCAGGCAGGCGCCACCTGTTATGTATCCGGTCCGGCTGCAAAGTCCTATCTTGATGTTTCACAATTTCAAGAAAAGCAAATTGAGGTAGAATGGTTTGACTATGCCGGATATCCTGAATATCCCCAGCTTTGGGGCGAATTTTCCCACACGGTTTCGATATTAGACTTGATGTTCAATTGTGGAACAGAAAGTGCAAAATTCATGAAACATGTCGGAAGTTAATCTGTTATTTCGCGAATTTTGACATGATAACCAGATCCTCCCATGCACCATCAGAAAAGTAGTGTTTCTTTAATACAGCTTCCGAGACAAAGTCATTTTCCCGATAGAGTTTGATCGCTTTTTGATTGCCGGAATTCACATAAAGATAGATTTTGGCAAGGTTGATGTCGTTGAAACCGAAGGCAATCAACTCGTTTAGCGCCTTGTAGCCATATCCCTTGCCGTGGCTGCCTGTGTCACCAATAAATATACCAAGTCTTGCATTTCTGTGAATTGCATCAATGCCATCCAGTTGCGCGATGCCAATTATGATGCCTTCAGGGTCCTGGATAGCAAATACAGCCTTTTTCGGCGCCGCATTGATGATTGTGTTATCGAACCAGGCACGCTCCATTTCCATGTTCACCGGAAATCGAAATCCATGCGTCTGGTTACGAAGGCTTCGGTTGTTGCGCCAGGTTCGCAAGATTGCTAGATCATGTATTTCCACAGGACGCAAAATGCCCATCATCATCTCCATTGTTTCCGCCAAATTGTTGGACAAATAATATGCTTGACGAAACAGTTCCAACATTGAGCCTGGTGATACCAGTATACAACAATCATTCAAGCCTTGAAGAATTGGTAGAGCGAATTTCTGCTGCATGCCACTCATGTTGTGGTTCGGCCTTCGAAATCATTCTTGTTGATGACGGCAGTGCTGACCAAAGCTGGAAATTGATGTCCGAACTTGCAGGTAATCAGGTTGTTGCTGTGAGGTTGTCGCGAAACTTTGGGCAGCATGCTGCATTGAAGGCTGGATTTGCCCATTGCCGAGGGCAACTTGTGATCATGATGGATGCTGATCTTGAAGATAATCCGGCGGACATAATTCCCATCTTCAACAAACTGATAGAGGGATTTGATGTCTGTTACACCAATCTTGTTGCCAATCGCCAAAATACGCTGAGAACGACATCAAAACTGTTTCAGAGATATGCGAATTATTCGAACAAGGCGATAAAAGGCAAAAATATTGGAACCATGCGCGGGTTTAACCGGAAGGTATTGGCGGCAATTTTCAGATTTGGTGAGCGACGTCCTGTCTATGGCCCCCTGATTACTGAACTCGGTTTCAAACAAGCGATAGTTGATGTTGTGGTTCAAGATAAAAAGGGCAGGCAGTCCTCCTATAGTTTCAAGAAACGAATGTCTTTGGCATTAGACTACATCATTGGCTACACGACGTTGATTTCGAAATTTTTCATGATTGCCAGTACGGTTGCCTTTTTGGCATCCTTAATCTATGCGATCGTCATATTTGTTCAATATGTGCTGGTCGGAAATCAATTGCCTCCCGGCCTGTCGCTGATAATGATTGTCTTGCTGTTGCTCTTTTCTATCCTCTACTTTGGCATTGGTGTCATAGGTATGTATATGCAAAGAATTCTGCACGAAAATCTTCAACGGCCGCTTTATATCGTTGCTGAAACGATAGGTGGGTTGGATAAATTGGAACAAGGATCTGGAGAAATAACAATTGTCCGACGTGATTAAAGCGAATATCGAAGTTCACACCAAGCTTGCTGAGGTTTACAATTCAGATGAGCCTCATTTCCGTCCTGAAAACAAGGCCAAGGTTTCACGACGCCTTGGCGAAATGAAGGCGCGTGTCAAAGGCGAAAAACTGCTTGATCTTGGTTGCGGTACAGGTTTTGTCATTGATCTGGCGAGGGCACACTTCGCATCAATAACCGGTGTTGATATCACGCCGGCGATGTTGGCAAGGGTCAATATCACGGGGCACGACATTGAACTCCACAATTGTCAGGTTGAAGCACTTCCATTTGAAGATGAAACTTTTTTTGCCGCCAGCGCTTATTCATTCTTGGATCACCTTGAAGATCAAAAAGCCATGTTGACAGAGGCTCTGCGGGTGCTGAAGCCGGGAGGTGAATTGTATATTGATCTGGTTCCAAATCGTTTTTACTGGAAAGCTTTAAAAGAAGAAGAACATTTTGAAGAGACGGAAGTTTCTTCATTTGTTCAACGCGAACGAACGATGGTGACTGAAAACGACAAGACGGTTGAAAAGGAATATGGAATAAACGCCGATGTTTTCAGAAAAGCTGAGCCTGCCAAGGAAGCTGATGGTGTGGATCCTTATTCGTTCAGAGCTCTTGCCATTGATGCGGGCTTTGCCGAATGTGAAATAAATTTCGACTGGTTTCTCGGCAATGCCAAGGTGCTTCATCAGCAGAGTGCAGATGATGCTGACGTGGTCAATCGGTATCTTCAGGAATGTTTACCAGTGTCAAAAAGTATGTATAAATATGTTTGGTTTGTATTGAAGAAGGCCAATTGACAGAATGCCACTCCATGATGACTTCGAACAGAATATGGAGACGTTCAAATCCGACGGATTTGTTCTCATAAAGAATGTTGTAGCCCAAAGCGATCTTGAGCCGTACAGACGGGCCTTGCTGAAAGCGATTGAAGCGCAGGATTCAAGGTGGGGTGACAACGAGTATTACGTAGACAAGGGCATGGTTCACAATCCGATGGTGAATGACCCGCTGTTTCTGGACTTTCTTGGCAATGACATTGTGCATGCCTATCTTGAAGCGGCGCTGGACAAGCACTGTATTTTGTATGCATTTACGACATCCAGCATGCCACCTTTGCAATCCAATTTTTCAAACAGGGTTCATGTTGACTGCCCGCGGGTGATCGATAATTACATTACCAATGTCGGATTTCTCGTAGCTCTGAACGATTTCACACCGGAAAATGGTGCAACCTATTTTCTGCCGAAATCTGCGCAACGTCTGGACGTGCCAACAGAAGAAGAATTTTTCGCCAATGCGAAGCGTCCCTTGCCCAAGGCGGGGGATGCCATCATGTTCAATGCCAGAACCTGGCACTGCGGCGGGCAAAACAAGACCGAGAATTATCGGCATGCGCTGACAATGAATGTCTGTCGTTCATATATGAAACAGCGTTTTGACTATCCGCGAATGCTTGGAAACAGTCTGCTTGAGACCAGAGATGAGCGAACACTCAAGTTTTTGGGATACCGCACCAGAACACCAGTAAATCTGGAGGAATATTATGTTCCGCCTGCACAGCGCTTGTATCTGCCTGGTCAGGGCTGAGCACATTGAAAAATTACCTGATCCTTCTTGTTGCCGTTGTACTGATCTCAGCGGTGCAAATTATCGTAAAGCATCGCTTGAATGTGCAGCATGGGGAGGTGCCGTATAGCGGTGCGCTGTTCGGCTTTCTCTTCCAATTGTTGAAAGATCCCTACCTCTGGATTGCAGGCTTCATGCTGATAAGCGCGGCAGTTCTGTGGTATGCGGGAGTTTCCCGGACATCTCTCGGCGTGGCGTTCACCTTTGCGGGTTTATCCTATCCGCTGGTCATGGCAGGCAGCTACTGGTTCCTGCAGGAGAGTTTTATTCTGCCACAAGTCTTTGGCTGCGCCCTGATTGTTACCGGTGTGATGTTTGTTGCTGCATTCAGCTGATCATTTTTTCAACCGGTAAGTGAATATCATAGGCGTGCTGGCAATTGGAGGGAGAAACCGCAATAGTCCGAGCAGCCGTGTTGCCGACAGGATTTTGAACATTTTCCCAACGAGGCCATCGCGGTGTCTGGCCATGAATTCCTCATCTTCACCCAATCTTTTGAAGCTCTTGTAAATCAATCCGGACTCAAAAGTTACCGTCGCACCATTTTGCCTTGCCATGCGCCGCACACTGAACCAGTTGATAAAATTGAGGCTGTCCCAGATATCGGGATTTTTGGCGATTTTGCGGTTATATATTTTTCTTGTCAGCGAATGGGCAAACGGAACCATGGGTATGGCGTAGTGGGGCTCATAAGGAACCAGATAATTCGGGCAGGAGTTTACGCAGATCCCGTCATTTTCAAGTACGCCCAGTATTGCGGCAGTTGCCTTGTTGATGTCCGCAATGTGTTCCATCACGTTCATTGAAAAAATGAAGTCAAACTTTCCATCAATTTCGGGGGTCAGTTCCTCTGCTGTTTTTTCGCTAAGGGCAGGGGTATCGGGGTATGCTGCTTTCCAGATTTCCTTTTTGCTCACCTCAAAAAAACCAAACGCAAGCGCCGCAGGTTCAAGAGCCACCACTTCGTGACCGAGCCTGTGTAGATAAATCGACATCAGTCCCAATCCGGCACCGACTTCAAGTATGCGCAATTTGCCCGGCAAAATATGTTCAGCAACAAACCTGTATCCATGCAGCATTTCACCGACATAGACTGCCAGCTGATTGTCTATTTCTTCCTCCGAAAACCTGCCGGTATCCAATATTGCCGATCGCAGCTTCGGCGTATTGATGCCGGATAGAAATTCCCTGAACGCCTCTTCAGATCCGATGATCTTGCCCTGACCGGATTTGCCGCTTTGCCTTGTATTTCTTTCCATTTTACAGGCTGTCCAGAAAGTTCAATGAAACTTCAATAACCCGGCTTTGTTGTTTGTCACTGAGGTCTGGGTAAAGGGGCAGTCTTATCAAACGATGCGGAAGATCGGCTGCGATATCGAGAGTCATCCCTTGCCTGCAATATTTTTGACCGCCATCGCTTTGATGCAACGGGGTATAGTGGAAAGTCGCTTCGATGTTGTTTTTACGCATATGCTTCATCATGCGGGAACGTATCTCATTGGTCGGCAGGACGAGATAGAAAATATGGCCGTTGTGAACAATTCCCGCCGGTACAGTCGGCCGCTTTACAATGCCGCGTTTTTCCAAAGCTGCAAAAGTGTCATGGTAGCGGTTCCAGATTTCCAGCCGCTTGCTGTTTACCGCTTCAACTTGCGTCAACTGCACACTGAGCATCGCTGCGGTGATCTCGCTTGCAAGATAACTGCTGCCCAGTGCTTTCCACTGATACTTTTCAACCCGGCCCTCGGTAAACTGGCGCCTGTCCGTTCCTTTTTCCCAGGCTATTGCCGCTGCGTCGGAAAAATGTGCATTGTTGATGGCCAGCATTCCGCCTTCGCCGCAATGAATATTCTTGGTCGCATGAAAACTGAAGGCAGCCATGTCCGAGTGAATACCGACCGGATCGCCGTGGTAACTGCATCCGATTGCCTGCGCTGCATCTTCAATCACAACGAGGCCGTGTTTCCTGGCAAAAGCAGAGATTTGTTCCATTTCGGCTGATATGCCGGCATAATGAACAGGAATGATTGCCCGTGTTTTTTCAGTGAGCGCTTCTTCCAGCCTGCTTTCGTCGATATTCAGCGTATCGCTTCGAATGTCACACAGAACCGGTGTTGCGCCTCTTAATGCTACCGCTTGAGCGGTTGTTACAAACGTGAAATCTGGAACGAGAACTTCATCACCAGGCCCGATTTCCGCGACCAAGGTAGCCAATTCAAGGGCCAATGTGCATGATTGGGTCAGAAAAGCGGATTTACATGCAAGCCGTTCATTGAACCAGTCATGACATAATCGGGTGAAAGCACCGTCACCGTGCAAAACCCTGTTCGATAGCGCCTGGTTAATTGCGTCTGCCTCTGCGCCAACCAGATTTGGCACATTGAAGCGGATGATATCGGTTGAACTTGCTGTCATGATGATTTGATCCAGTCAGCTTCCAGCCTGTGTTCACTGATTATTGCCGCCAGGTATTTGTTGTATTCGCTCGGTTTCTGGCTGCTGACCAATGTTTCCAGGTCATCAACGCTCAGCCATCCCTGTTTCAATGCGATTTCTTCCGGGCACGATATTTTTTGTCCCTGACGCTTTTCAATTTGCCGGACAAAGTCGCCAGCACCCATCAGGTCATCGATTGTTCCTGCATCAAACCAGGCAAAGCCGCGATGCAATTGGCGAACTGCCAATTGGCGGCGCTCAAGGTAGACTTGATTGACTGCAGTAATTTCAAGCTCGCCGCGAGCGCTGGGTTTGATGTTTCGCGCAATATCCAGTGCATTTTCGTCGTAAAAATACAGCCCTGTTACTGCGAGATCGGATTGCGGGTTTTTAGGCTTTTCCTCCAGAGAGACGGCATTGCCTTCCTTGTCAATTGTTACGATACCATAGCTGGAAGGGTCACTCACACGATAGGAAAACACTGTGGCACCCGAACTTTGTTTGGCAGCGTCCCTGAGCAGTCCTGTAAATCCGTTGCCGAAAAAAATATTGTCGCCGAGCATCAAGGCGCTGGGATTGCCGGTGATATGATCTTCCGAGAGTATCAAAGCTTCAGCGATGCCATTCGGATTGGCCTGTTCGACGTATTTCAGCGCTATGCCCCAGTTCGAACCATCTCCCATCAGGCTCTTGAATTGGGGAAGGGCGGCAGGTGAAGAGATCAGCACAATATCGCGAATTCCGGCTAGCAGAAGCGTACTAAGGGAATAGTAGATCATTGGCTTATCATAAACAGGCAATAATTGCTTTGATGTCGTTATGGTAAGCGGATGAAGCCGGGTACCAAGCCCGCCTGCCAATATGATTCCCTTGCGATTATCTGCGGTCATTTATGTTTGCCTTGGAGATGAGGTTTCCACCATGCTTCATTATCAAGATACCAGCGAATTGTATTTTCAATTCCATCTGTGAACGTATGGACAGGCTCCCACCCTATTTGCTCGTTGATCTTCCCGGCATTAATGGCGTAGCGCCGGTCATGACCCGGTCGATCTGTGACAAAGCTGATTTGATCATGATAGGATTTTCCATCACGGCGAGGTCTTTGCTTGTCGAGGGTGGTGCAAATGAGTTTGACAATATCAATGTTTCTGCGTTCTGCATTCCCGCCAATATTGTAGGTTTCCCCGATCTTGCCTGAGAGCAAAACAGCCTCGAGTGCTTCGACATGGTCCTCGACATGCAACCAGTCGCGAATATTTCTTCCGTCGCCATAAACGGGAAGCGGATCACCCTGCAATGCCGAAATAATCATCAGGGGAATAAGTTTTTCCGGAAACTGGTAGGGACCGTAGTTGTTGCTGCAGTTTGTTATCAATACCGGCAGATTGTAGGTTCGCCCCCACGCATGTACCAAGTGATCAGATGCAGCCTTGGATGCGGAATAGGGAGAAGAGGGGCGATAGGCATTTGTTTCACTGAAAGCCGCATCATCTTCTTCAAGATCACCGTAGACCTCATCCGTCGACACATGCAAAAAACGGAATTTTTCAATTCCATGGCTGCTGTTGACGTATTGTGTGGCCGCCTGCAAGAGGCTGTATGTTCCAATGATGTTTGTTTCAAGAAATATTTTTGGTCCGTCTATTGAACGGTCAACATGGCTCTCAGCGGCAAGATGCATGATCGCATCAATTTTGTTGCTGGTCAGGATCTCCGAGACCAGTTGAGAATTACGGATGTCTCCCTTGATGAAGGTATAATTAGGCAGATGCTTGATGCTGTTCAAGGATGAAGGATCTGCTGCATAAGTCAGAGCATCAAGATTATATACGGAATATTCGGGATTTTTAACCAGTCGTCGGCATAACGCCGAGCCTATGAATCCACACCCACCCGTGATCAGCAATCTCATTGATATACATTCTTCCATTTGGGCTATATATACTGAAAATCAAGTTATCGGCGAGCGCAGGAACCATCGGTGTTTAATCACCATTCAAATCTGATTTCAACATGATAGATTGTAAGTGCAATATTCGGATGCGAAGTCGCCGGTTGATCCGCGGGAAAATCAAGTGGTGAAATCTGCCAATAATCCGGAGAAGAATATTCCCATGTTCTTCAGCTTTGTGATGGTTTTTTGCACCATTCTTGTCTGGGGATTGCGGCTGCCGATTGTTACCTTGCCTGACGCATTTGATGCATTGGCGGCGCATATGCGGGCATTGGCTTTCGGTCTTTGCATCCTTTGGGTTCCAACACTGCTTGATGGACGGCTTTCAACTACCTACAAAACAAGGACGATCAGTTTTCACGCCCTGCGATTCCTGCTTGCAATCGGGTTGCTGTTTTTGCCGTTGCTGGCGATGGAACTGTTGTCGGATTCACTTGCGAAGAAGTTCATTGATTTTGTGATTGTGTCGGCACTGGCACTTGTCGTCTTTTTTGCGAGACGGGATTCTGGCAAAACAGAAAACATCGGATGGTCGATTTTGTCCGCGCTCATTTTGGCGTGCGCAATAACAGCATCAGTTTACGAAAAGGGCTATATTTCGCCATTGGCAAGTGAGCTTTCCCTTGCCGGAGCTCAGCATCGCGATACCTTGTACCATGCAGCAATAAGCGGAATACTCCACAATACCGGCGTTGTCAGTATCGGATTGGACGGTTTGGTACCGCTCAGTTATCATGTGTTAAGCCACCGCTTGCTGGGGTCTTTTGTCGCCTGGTCAGGATCGGATTACCTGTCCGGCCATTATCTGTTTTTCTATATCGTTGGACTACCGCTTCTATTTGCGCTTCTTTTGGAAGCAATTGCCTCACTGCGGGCAAGCGGATGGTTCCCGCTCACTCCATTGAACGGAACGATATTATTCCTTTGTTGGCCGATAGTTTTTTCGGCGTTCAACTTTGCTTCCTATTTCAGCTCAGAATCGTATCTATTAAGCCTCATCATCATGATCTCTGCTGTCCCGCTGATCTTTGCATGGACCGATACCGACAACACAGTGTTGAGCAGATTGATGCTTGGGCTATGTTTGATGCTGGCCGTTTATCTCACAGCATCGTCAAAAATATCGACAGGTGCGGTGTTCATGTCTGGTGTCACATTTCTGGTTGTTGCAAATGACAAGTTCCGGCCAGCCGGTTTTATTTTGGCTGCAATCATCGCCCTTACACCATTTCTGATTTCGTTTTTCAGTTTCGGGGCGGCCAGCGGCGAAAACCAGATTGCCATTTCTCCATTCCATTATCTGGCAAACTGGCAGAAGGATGCGGTTTTTCATCTGATTTTAACAATAGTAACTGGTGTTCTCGTTTGGAAAAGCCTCCCGGAAAACCCGCGAATGAAACTGGTTGTATTTTCATTTGCAACTATGCTTGTTGCCGCAATCACCTCCAGCATGCTTCTCGCGCTGCCGGCCGGGGCTGAAGGATACTTTGCCAATCCGGGTATGTGGATATCACTTGTGCTGATCGGGATGCTTATCCCGCCAATGTCAATCGCTGACGCATGGCCCTTGCGGAAGCAATCGGCAATTGCGGTGTTGACCCTTTTTGCCGTTACTCTCGTTGACACCGACAGGTGGCGAGTTGGTGATCGCATCGAAAGTGACTTCGCTCTTATACGAAATGCTGCCGCTGAAGCGGCGCAAGACCCAAGCCCGTCAAGAAGTCTTGTTTCGTCAAGCATTCTTGGTTTGATCAAAAAGCAGGTTCTTGCCGCTGCAAGTACCAACAAAGGTAATCTGCTTGTTTTCATGTCTCCGGAGTTTCATGAATTTTGGGCGCAAAATGAGATATGCTGGGCTCAATCTTTCGTTGTTCCTGCCCTTACTGCCCAGCCGATGCTAAAAGGTTTGCCACCGAAGGGCGCAAATTGCGAGTTGACACCCTATTATGGAATTTCATCTTACGATGCCGAGGCATCTTCATCAGAGTTTCTGTCAATTGAACAAATTTGCAAGGCATCACTGGAACGGGGATATTCAAATGTTCTTTTTTTCAAAGATGCGAAGGGTGAGTTGATTTCTTGCCAGCCTTGATGGCTGCTCAATTACTGTTTTGAATTTTGGTGTTGTGCTGTCTTAGGCCTCTCCCCAATATCCTGCAAATCCCGTGCAAATGGTGCTCAAATCGGTTACAAGCCCGCAAATGATGATGACCAGCCAAATTCAGTTTGATTGCGCCGAAGCCAAAATGTATCATAAAGCATTGAAAAAAAATCAAAAAATCTTCGCCGTAGCACCCATGATCGACTGGACGGACAGGCATTGCCGTTATTTTCACAGGATCATGACTAGGCAGGCTTTGCTTTACAGCGAGATGATCGTTGCCGATGCGATCATCCATGGCGACCTTGACCGGCTGCTTGACGATGCGACCGCCGGACCTGTTGCGTTGCAACTGGGTGGCTCAAGCCCTGACAAGCTGGCAAAGGCGGTCGAGATGGCAGCGCCTTATGGATACAGCGAATTTAACCTGAACGTTGGCTGTCCTTCAGACAGGGTCCAATCCGGTACATTTGGCGCCTGTCTGATGCGTGAGCCGAAACTTGTCGGTGAATGTGTTGAGGCCATGAAATCTGCCACAAGATTGCCTGTAACGGTCAAGTGCCGGATTGGTGTCGATGATCAGGATACCGGTCCTGCACTCGATGATTTGGCAAATGCAGTTTGGGAAAAAGGCTGCGACGGTTTATGGGTTCATGCGCGCAAGGCCTGGCTTGAAGGCCTCAGCCCCAAACAGAACCGCGAAATTCCTCCTCTTGATTATGATCGTGTCTATCGTCTCAAATCGGAAAACAGGTTTCGTTTCATAGGATTGAACGGCGGGCTTGAGAATTTGATTCATGCAAGAAAAGCACTTGAGGCCGGTGACGTTTCGCTGGACGGGGTGATGCTGGGCAGGGCGGCTTATCAAACGCCGTTTATACTTCGGGAGGTGGATCAAAGCTTTTACCAGTGCGAAGCCAGTCTAGTTACCTATGACGAAATCGTCGCCAGAATGATCGATTACACCCAGGATCATCTACAAAAGGGTGGTAGGCTGCATCAGGTGACGCGGCACATGGTTGGCCTTTTTCAAGGAATGCCCGGTGCGCGCCGTTGGCGGCAGATTTTAAGCAGTGAAGCAAGTGTTTCTGGTGCGGGTGTGGAGGTTATCGAGAGGGCGTTTGCAGTTGTAGATCTGTCTGATTCACGAAATGTTGAAGTGGTGTAATCAAGTTTGACCGCAAGGATAAGGCGATGTATGAGATTTTTGAAGCGGGATGGTTGGCCGCTGATTCATTGAAATCTTGGAGTGAATTGAATGCTGCGCAGAGATGTAATCAAGGGTATTGCGGTGGTTTTGGCAGGGAGCGCGGTGCCATCCGTTTTTTCTGATCCGGCTTTTGCAGCCAAGAAGAAGAAGCAGGAAAAGCAAGCTGTAAAGAAGGTAAAGGCAAAGCCGTTTGTAGTCGATCCCAAATATGCACCTCAGAGAGTGGCTTATACATCGCGATACAAGAAGGGTACCATCGTTGTTGAAACGAGCAAACGGTTTTTGTATCTGGTTGAAACTCCCTTTACCGCGCGCCGGTATGGCGTGGGCGTAGGCCGCGATGCACTTGCGTGGTCTGGAACAGCCACGATTGACGTGAAAAAGGAATGGCCGGGCTGGCGTCCAACTGATGAGATGATCGAGCGGGAACCAGGAAAATACGCAAAATACAAGGATGGCATGCCGGGAGGACCAACCAATCCGCTTGGTTCGCGTGCGCTCTATCTTTTTGACAAGGGGTATGACACGTTTTACCGAATTCACGGAACAACCCAGCCGCAAACCATTGGAACGGCAGCTTCCAATGGTTGTATCCGCATGGTGAATGCGCATGTTGAAGATCTTTACAGCCGTGTTCCGATCGGAACAACAGTTGTGGTGATGTAACGCTGAAATCTTCTGTTGGGCGTTTGTACCTTGACGCATGACTGTTGGCGGCATAATCGATTGGCACTTGTTCCTTCCTGAAAGTGCCAATCGTGGAATTTTTACCGCCACTGAGCGAACTCTATCCCTTTATCATTGCCCTTGTAATTGCTGGAATTGTTGCCGGGTTTCTGGCTGGCCTGTTTGGTATTGGCGGCGGAGCGATTCTGGTGCCGGTCTTTTATCAGATGCTTGGTGCACTCAAGTTTCCGGATGCGCACAACATGCATGTGGCGGTTGGCACGTCCCTCGCCATCATTGTTCCCACTTCCCTGCAAAGTTACAGGAAACACAAGGCACGCGGGGCGGTTGATGAGGATTTGTTGAAATCCTTTCTGTATGTCGTGCCGTTTGGTGTGGTCTGCGCATCACTTGTAACCGCCTATATATCAGGAGCCGGATTGCGCGGCATATTTGCAATTGTTGCCTTGCTGATTTCAATTCGCTTGTTGTTTGCAAAAGACGGTTGGAAACTGGGAAATGATATTCCAACAGGTTGGTTGCGCAGTGTGGTTGGCTGGCTCATCGGCTTCCTCTCGACATTCATGGGCATCGGCGGAGGGGTAATGAACAATACCTTCATGACCGTTTACGGACGCCCCATGCATCAAGCTGTCGCAACAAGTGCAGGAACGGGCATACTTATCTCAATTCCAGGTGTGATCGGCTATATCTGTGCGGGTTGGGGAGTTGAAAACCTGCCACCGTTTTCATTCGGTTTCGTCAATTTGCTGGCCTTTGCCATGATGATCCCGATTACAATGTTCATGGCACCTTTTGGTGTCAAGGCCGCACATATATTGACAAAACGCCAGTTGGAAATCGGCTTTGGCCTGTTTCTGATATTTGTCTCGATACGGTTTTTCATCAGTATCTTGTAGCAAATTTGTTCAACATTTTAAATAATTTCAACTTTTTGGCGAAATTATCCAGTAAACATGTCTTAACCCGTATGGGATATGCTCTTTCATATCACGTGCGGTAGTGGGCGGCCGTATCAAATGGAGCTCGCGATGTTTTCAAATTCCAGTGACACTATCGAAGTAACGATTTCAATGGTTGACGGCAAAACCATGACTGGCCGTCTTTCCATGGGAACAAGTTCGACCATTCAGGGCGTGCTTGCCTATAATGCTCCATTTCTTGAGATAGTAGCCAAAGATGGACATAAACGGTTTGTTTCCAAACAGGCAATTGCAATACTTGAACCTGTCGAAAAACTGAAGACGCCGGTTCTTGACCCGCGCACGAGCCAAAACTGTGATCCCTACCAGGTTTTGAAAATTGCCAAAGGAACTGATTTTTCGCGTATTCGTCACACTTATCTAGAGCTTGCCAAGCAGTATCATCCGGACACCTACGCCAAAGTGGAGTTGCCAAGGGAAGTTGCGCAGTACATTGGCGACATGTTCCGTCAAATCAATGCGGCTTTTGTTGAAATCAAACAGGATATGAAGCCCAAAGACGAAGCTGAAGCAGCCTGAGAAACAATTGTTTCGGTCGTCAGTTTGTGACAGGCACTCTAGTCTGTCAGAATGAGCCTGTCGCCACGGATTTCGAAACTCCAGAAGGTCTGCAAATAATTCATCCCGAGAAGGCTTTGATCAAGATCACCCTGGCGCGCCACCATGACTGCAATGTTGTCCCGCTGAATTTCTCCAATTGCAAGGTTGCCGATAGTCATGCGGGCAACCTCAGTCACCCCGTTTGCGGTTGAAACCGGAACCGAATAGGTTAGACCGGAAAGATCGAGCCCTATCCTCACAGCGTCGTCGTGGGACAGAACAACCGAGCTAGCTCCTGTGTCGACAAGGAAAGAAACAGGAGAACCGTTCACATTGGCTTGCGCCTCAAAGTGTCCGTTGCGGCTGCGTATGATGGTTATCTGGTTTCGTCCGCTGATAGATTGACCTGAAACAGGACTGCCCGGAATAAGGCCTGCAGTTAGCCGCGAACCCAAATCCTGCAGATCGAACCGGTAGATATAACCGGCAGTCAGCGCCAGTATGATGCCGAGCCATATCACCGCGTTGCGGGCAGCTTTGACCAGTCCGCCGGCACGCGGAATAACAGCCGAACTGACGATCACTGCCCAGACCCCGAGATAGAAGGTGTAGGCAAATGCATCGTTCTTCAATCCGAATATTTTGCCGGTGTCGCTGGATGCAATCAGCAGGATAAGCACTGCGCCGATCAGTCCAAGTATAATCCACAGACCACGCATCAAAAGTCGCTGGATTCGATGGAGCTTGGACGGGCTTGTATATCTCCGCGTTCGCGTGCGATTTTCTGGCGGCGTGTTTCGCGGCGCGGCTTTCGTTCTATTGTTTCCATGCGGGCGGGAAGGGTGTTCATGATATCCGAGCGTTGGTCTGCAGAAAAGTTCATCCATCCGGCAATTTCGCCGCGAGTGCGACCGCAGCCAAAACAGAGCCCGCTGATATCATCAATCGAGCAAACAAGTATGCAGGGAGAAGCGATATTGGCCAAATCCGGTTCCTGTTATCCTGGTGTCCTGCCTCATCTCAATTGATTTCCTGCCGTCAATTGAGGCGAGATGAGCAGGCCATTAAATGTTTGAATACAGGGCAACTTAGCTTCATCTAAAATGAATGAAAAATTTTCATTTTGGATGAAGCGTTGCACTGCGGTGCTCCAGTTTTAAGCGACCTGTATTTCAGGTAGGAAGTTTGGATGAATTTGGCAAGTTTTCTTCCTCAATTGCGCTGAATAGAATGCGAAAAACGTCAAGTTTCCTTGTGCAACAGGAAAAGTCCAGATAGGGACTCGATCACTGCAACGTAAATGAAGTGAGAAAACAGACAGTGTCTCTTACCGGTCTTCCTTTCGATGATATCCGCAATCTCATCGGGCAGTTGCCCAAGGTAGATGAACAGGCCTTGAACCTTGCGAAGATGCGCAATGAAGAAGTCGCCGCAACATTCGGAAATTTAGGCAAGCAGGCGTTTTTGTGCGAATGGCTGGCGGGTTGGAGCGGTAAAAGCCCAAATGTGTCGCGGCCAATGCTGGCGCTTTTTGCAGGCACGCACGCTGCAAGCGCTGGACTTGAGAATCCTGCTCGAGAACCGACAATTGAAACCGTTACCCGACTTGCCGCTGGGGGCAGCGCAGTAAACCAGGTTTGTGCCGTCAATGATATCGGGCTCAAGGTGTTTGATCTGGCTTTGCAGTATCCGGTTGAAGATATTTCCATTCAGGATGCGATGGATGAAAAAGGCTCGGCAGCGACGATCGGTTTTGGCATGGAGGCAATTGCCGGCGGGATTGACTTGCTGGGACTTGGGGCGTTCGGGCAGGGGAGCGAGATCGCCAATGCAGCAATTTCAAGCATTGTCACCAAAAAACCGGCGCGCGAATTTCTTCCTCATCTTGAAGAGAGTCTGGTTGAGCAGTGTTTGACAAAGGTCCAGGCAGCGCTCGCAATCCATGGCGGTGTTGGCGCTGAGCCTCTCGAACTGTTGCGGCGTCTTGGTGGACGGGAGCATTCAGCGATTGCCGGAGCAATTCTGGCTGCGCGTGTCAATCATATCCCGGTCGTACTCGATGGTCCGAGTGTCATGGCTGTCGTTTTGCTGCTTCAGCAAATTGACAAGAGCATTTGTGATCATTGTGTTGTAGCGACTTCGGGGAATGCCGCCGAAAGCTCAGGATCGGGCTATACTCATGCAGTTGAGGCAAGCGGGCTGCCGATTGTTCTCGACGATTTCGGCATGATTGGTGACGGGGCAGCGGCAGCACAGGCGATTGCGCTGATCAAGTCTGTTGCCGCAATCCATAGCGGCGTTGTTGTCCAAGCCTGATACCTTGTTTGAATCTTCCGGTTCACGAAGCCTGCCGGGCTTTAGCCAGGCTGGGCTTGTTTTTAGCTGCGCCGGAAATAGCGGCTTTTTCCATGATTTCAAGAACGCGCGAACGCGGGAATGTGGCAATTGCCACCGTGCCCTCACGCAGCTTTGAACGAAGATCGAATTTGCCGTCATGCATGTGCATCAGGGCCTGGACAATCGGCAGTCCAAGGCCGCTTCCCTGTTCGGCGCTTTTGATTGCAATCGAGCCTTGCCCGAACGATGACAACACAATAGGAATTTCATCCTCAGGTATACCCGGACCCGTATCCGTGACCGAGAAATACTGCCCACCCTTGCTGGTCCAACCGATATTTACTGTTATGGTTCCTCCGCTCGGAGTAAACTTCAGGGCATTCGACAAAAGGTTTAACGCAATTTGGCGCACAGCCTTTTCATCTGCCCATATGAGAGGCATTTCATCCTGATATTTGTAAACGAGATTGATGCCTTTGGTGCGCGCCTTGAGTTCGACCATGTGCATGGCATCTTCAACCACATGACACAGGCGCAACGCTTCCTCCTGAAGCTCCTGCCGTCCGGCCTCAATGCGGGAAAGATCAAGAATTTCGTTGATCACATTCAACAGATGTGTTCCGGAATTGTTGATATCGGTAACATATCCCTTGTATGTCTCGTTGCCCAACGGCCCCAAAACCTCTTCCTGCATAACCTCGGAAAAGCCCAAAATGGCATTGAGTGGTGTTCTCAATTCGTGGCTCATTGTGGCAAGAAACCGTGATTTTGCCAGATTGGCTTCTTCTGCCCGTCGCCTTGCTTCCTCGGAAATCGACTTCGCCGTTTCCAGTTCAGCGATCAGGTTCTCACGCTCGGCCCTGTTGGCAAGGTCCGTCAGAAGTGACAAGCGAAAGCGGTTGGCAATGACATAGAAGAAGGCTTGCGACATAATCAGGATAATTGCCATGATCATTGAGGCGGGTTCGTAACTCAGACTAAGAAAGATTGCGAGAATGATGCTGGGTGGAGCAGAAGTGACCAGCAGGCTGTAGCCAAAACCATAGCATAACATCATGGTGACAGCCTGGAGAACCAGAATGGTGGAAAACTGGACAATGAAAAATGTGTCGGCAATCGTGCAGGTTGCGCAATGGAAGACAGCAATCAGTGACCAGCTTATGGCAACCATAATCTGGGTGAGCAGGAACGTTCGCCGCCATTTGACGAGATCAATCGTGGTCTCCTCACTTTTGACAAAGCGGTTGCATGTAACGATTTGGAGGCCGTAGGCAAGTAGCGTAATGGCCGCCCAATATAGTGTCAGGGTGATGCCGAGCCAACTGCTGAGCACAGCTGCAATGGTTATGACAAATACCGGAATGACGAATTTGGCATTGAGGTGGTTTTCCGCATAGGAGACCATGCGTTCGACTTCATATTGCTGCGGTTTGACAATACCATTGGCGGCATCGCGGCGTGCTTCACTGATCACCCTGGATGCAGCGGATTTCCGCTTTGTCCGGTCGACAATATTCTTGTCAGTGGTTGTGGTCTTGAAGCTTTGCATTTACGGATTAACTGGTTTCAAAAACTTGATTTGGGTTTGTTGAAACACTGTTCGCCAAACTTGACCAAAAGCTAGATGTTATTGGTTAATATCTTGTTTAGAATTTGATTTCCGAAACTTCGCGCGATGAGTAATTGATTTTGTCAAAAAGTAGCAAAACATGGACTTTGCGCAGGGTTGCGGATCATTTTACCTCTATTGGCCTTCTCTTGCTGATTGGCTTTCTTGCCGCGCATTTCGGCGGGTTTGGTGAAGCCCGTTATCAAGGCAGTTTTCGTGTTATTGACGGAGACAGTCTGCAACTTGAGGAGGACCGCTTCCGGCTGGAAGGTATCGATGCACCGGAATATCGGCAAACCTGCGGGCAATCCGAAGCGATCTGGCCTTGCGGCAAACAGGCAGCGGGTTTTTTGCGAAATCTGATGAAGGACGAAACAATCGGATGCAAAGGCGTTGGTGTGGACAAATATGGCAGAACACTCGTGCGATGTTCGTCGCCGCGGCTTGATGTCAATCGCGAAATGGTGGCGAATGGTTGGGCTGTTGCCTATGGTGACTATCATGAGGAGGAGCGTCAGTCGCGAACCAGCAGACTTGGAATATGGGCGGGAGATTTTGACATGCCAAAGGACTGGCGAGATGCCCATGGTGACGTCATTGATACAAATGCCGATCATGGACTGCTCAACAACCTGTTGGCAAAAGCGAGAATGTGGACGGCAGCACTTCTGAATTATTTCAAGGAATAATGGAAAAACTCCATTTTTATCACTGACGATTTTTAGCATGGGAGAAGACTATGAAATTGTATGATGGGGGCAGGGCTCCAAATCCGCGGCGGGTCCAGATTTTCCTCAAGGAAAAAGGCATTGAGGTTGAGCGTGTCCAGATGGATATCAATACACTGGAGCCACGTTCGGAGGCATTCGCCAAACTCAATCCGACGAAAACTGTTCCGGCGCTGGAACTTGACGATGGGACCGTGATTTCTGAAACGATTGCAATTTGCCGGTATTTTGAAGCTTTGCATCCGGAACCAAACCTGTTTGGCAAAACCGCCATTGAAATTGCCAAAGTCGAAATGTGGCAACGAAGGGTGGAGCTGTATTTTCTGCTTCCCGTGGCGTTTGCTTTCAGACACCTGCATCCAGGTGCCCTGACAATTGAACCAACCCAGATTGCTGCTTGGGGAGAAATGAACCAGGGCAGAGCGCGGGCGTTCATGGATATACTCGATCAACAGCTCAAAGGGCAGCAATTTATCGCTCTTGACCGCTTTAGCGTTGCCGATATCACGCTTCTGGCTGCATGTCAGTTTCTGCGGCCTACCCGGCTTCAAATCCCTGCGGAACTTGAAAACCTGACGGAGTGGTTTGAGCGCATTGCTGCCCGACCCAGCGCAGCCTTCGAGTGAGGATCAATGTCTGCAATTGATCAATTGCATGGCGAGATACGGCTTTGCCGAAAGTGTCTGGAAAATCCGGACGACATCAACCGGCCGCTGCCTCATGTACCCAATCCCGTGGTTGTTTTGTCGCAACAGGCAAAAATCGCCATATGCGGTCAGGCGCCGGGCAACAGGGTAAATCTGTCCGGCATACCTTTTTCCGACCCGTCCGGCCTAAGATTACGCCAATGGCTGGCGGTTGAGGATGCAACTTTTTATGACAAGAACCATTTTGCCATTGTGCCAATGGGATTTTGTTTCCCGGGATATGACAAGAGTGGTGGCGATCTACCTCCCAGAATGGAATGTCAGAAGACATGGCATGCGCGGGTGTTCAAGCGGATGCCGCAATTGGAGTTGAAACTTCTTATAGGCGCGAGCGCTCAAAAATATCATCTTGGCGAGGCTGCGATGAAGACAGTGTCGGAGACTGTCGCAAACTGGCGGCACTACCATGAACAGTACCGTTGTTTGCCATTGCCACATCCGTCCTGGCGCAATACCGGTTGGCTCAAAAAGAACAGCTGGTTTGAAAGCGAATTGCTGCCGGTGCTTCGCGCTGAGGTAAAACGGTATCTCCCCGCGTAAAGGCGGAACATCGGGCGATCACGCGAAATGAGAACATAATTCCAAGTTTGGATGAAATTTGATTGACTTTTGAAATGCCATTCCATCATTTATGCTTTTTTTGGGCATTATCTTCGCGGAATGGTTTCAAATGGACAGGACTGACAAGAAAATTCTATCAATTTTACAAGCAGATGCCACCATTCCTGTTGCCGATATTGCCCGAAAGGTTGGACTGTCAACAACCCCTTGCTGGCGGCGTATCCAGAAAATGGAAGAAGACAAGGTGATCGAGCGGCGTGTTGCAGTGCTTAATCCCTCCAAGGTCAATGTGGGGGTAACTGTTTTTGTTTCCATCAAGACTGACAAGCACAATGGCGAGTGGCTCAAGCGATTTTCCGAGATCATTGTCAAGATGCCGGAAGTTGTCGGTTTTTACCGGATGAGTGGCCAGGTGGATTATTTGCTGAAAGTGGTTGTTCCTGATATTGCCGCTTATGATGCGGTTTATAAAAAGCTGGTTTCGGAGATTGAAATCGAGGATGTTTCGTCGGCTTTTGCCATGGAGCGGATCAAGGATACGATGGAACTGCCGCTGACTTATCTGGATATGGCCAAAACCATCTGACCACGGGCTTATATCAGCCAAGCCTGGCAACCAGTGCAGCATTGTCCAGTTCCCTGACTGCATTCGAGCCTATCCACCTGGAAGCACCGTCAGAACTTGCAGCAAGCCTGCTAGCGACGTTCAGTGCAGAAATGTGTAAAACGATGTTGCGTTTGCCGATTTGACGCAATGCCCAATTAACCGCCTTTCTGACGAAATTGCGATTGTCGTTTGATGCCGCCTCAATCAGGGGTAAATATGCCTCGAAAAGAGCATCAGGGGCATTTTTCAGATGAACAGCGCGCCAGGCAATCATTGCAAACGCCGCTCTCTTGACGAATTCCCTTTCATCCTGATGCCAATCGGATATCGCCCGTTCTGCAAAAATGACGCGATCGAAAAGATTGCCACAAACCTGGTCGCAGACATCCCAGGAATTGAAGTCGTTTGCCCACCGATCCATCTGGTCACGGGTCACTTCGGCGGGAATGTCAATCAGGGATGCGAGAATCCGGGCTTCGTGGATGCCGGTTTGCCAGAGCTCTTCTGCCAACACATGATTCTTGACTACAGATTTTCCAACTGAACGAATATTGGGCACTAAAACGCCAAGGGCTGATGAAACATCAATTCCGAACCGCGCCATCCCGAGTCGATTTTCCGGGATCGAAAACATCTCAAGCTCTGCAAGCAGTTGCGAAGCAGATTTTGTCTGGCGAATGCCCATTATATGGATAAATTTCCTGATTTCATTTACTTGGCCAAGATGCAAAACATGGTTTAGGATTGCAAGTGGATTGAACGAATATCGCAATTGAGAAAGTGTGCCGGGGATGAATAAATTGATACGCTGGGTTGGCATTGCGTTTTTTGCGATCGTGGTGCTGGCAGGAGCTGCTGTGGTGACAGGTTATGGACTGTTGACCCAGACAGTTGCTCCAGAAAGTGGCAACACGCCCCTTGCTACACTTGAAAACAATGTTGATGTTGTCCGCGATATCCACGGTGTACCTCATATTGAAGCGCAAAGCCGTACCGATGTTGTTCGCGCCTTGGGGTATGTTCATGCAAGCGAGCGTCTGTGGCAGATGGAGGTGCTTCGAATGGCCGGGCAGGGCCGTCTTTCAGAAATGTTCGGTGAGAAGACTGTTCCCTCAGACCGCTTTCTGAAAACACTCAACATCGTGGATGCAGCCAAGAACTCGGAGATGATTTTAAAGCCTGAAACACGCACACTTCTTGCTGCTTATGCCGATGGTGTAAATGGTTGGATAAAGCGCAAGTCCGGCGCATTGGAACCTTCACTACCCGTTGAGTTTATCATTCTTGGTCATGATCCCGAACCATGGGAGCCTTGGCAGAGCCTTGCAGTTCTCAAGGTTATGGCGTTGACACTTGATGCCAATCTTGAAGAGGAGATCGGCAGACTGACGCTGGCAGGCAAAGGATTCACTCCGAAGCAGATTGAGGATATCTATCCGACTGGTCCGCGGGACAACGCACCAGCTTTGCCGGACCTGCGGTCGCTTTATGGGTTCAAGGAGCGAGGCAAGACTGCAGCCAAAATGCTCGATACAAGATCCAGTCAATTTGCGAATGCCGCTGAAAATGATGAGCCGCCCTTGGCGACAGCGCCGTGGCAGTTGCAATTGCCGGCTTCAAACAATTGGGCAATATCCGGCAGCAGGACCGAAAGCGGAAAGCCATTGCTTGCCAATGATCCGCATTTGGGTTTCACCGCACCATCGGTTTTTTATCTCGCGCATTTGAAGTGGATGGATGGGGGCAGTGAACGAAACCTGATCGGGGGTTCATTGCCCGGCACTCCGCTTATCCTGTCAGGCCGCAATGACCGTCTCGCTTGGGGCCTGACAACTACCTATCTTGATTCACAGGATATTTTTCTGGAACAGATCAATCCGCAGGACCCGGCTCAATACAAAACTGAAAACGGATTTGAGGATTTCATTTCCGAAGAGATTGCAATCAAGGTCAAGGGACGCGCTGATATACCAATGGTACGGCGCTCAACCCGCCATGGCCCGGTATTGCCTGACGGCTATGAAAAACTGCGGGAGCGGCTGCCGGAATTTCAGGTTGCCGCGTTGTCGTGGACAGCACTTACAAATGACGACACGACCATGGACGGTGTATTTGACATGTCAGTCGCGGAAAATGTTGACCAGTTTATTGCTGCTACGCGGCAGATGATTTCTCCAATGCAGTCGATTGTCATTGCTGATGTCGATGGCAATATAGGGCTTGTGGCTCCAGGTAGGGTGCCCAAACGTTCAGAATTCAACAAGGTGGCAGGGCGGGCGCCAGTGCCAGGTTGGGTGCCATTCTTTGGATGGGAAGGATTTGTCAATGCAGATGAAACACCCCGTGTGATCAATCCGGTTTCCGGCGCAGTGGCAACCGCCAATGCCAATTGGCTGCCTTCAGATTATCCCCATCACATCACCTTTGACTGGGCTGAACATTTTCGGCAGGAGCGCGTTGAAGAGTTGTTCATTCGCAGCAATGCAAAGCAGAGTGTACAGTCGATGATTGCCGGCCAATCAGATACGGTGTCAAAAGCAATGATGCAGTTCCGTGATGAGGCCATGCTGCAACTGCCTCAGGGCGTTTTGATCAATGAACAGATTATTGAGGCCTTGCAGAACTGGAAAGGTGAGATGCTGCGCGATGATGCTGTGCCGCTGATACTGACCGCTTGGCACAAGAATTTGGCTGAAGCGATGTTGAAAGACGAACTGGGCGATGACTTCGAACTTGTTGAGGTTGGCAATGTCACGCGCATACTAGGCATGCTCAAAACTCTTGGTGGCTCCGAATGGTGCAATGACGTTACAACTTCGGACAGTGAAAGTTGTAGCTATGTGCTTTTTAAATCCCTTGAGAAAACAGTTGCTGAATTATCTGCCGCCTATGGTTCGAAATGGCAGGAGTGGCGTTGGGGGACAGCACATGTAACCGTGCATGAGCACCGGCCTTTCACGCAGGTCGAAATGCTGGATCCGTATTTCACTATCCGGCAGGAAATGGACGGCGGCAAGTATACCTTGTTGCGCAATTCCAACAATTTTTCCAAGAAAGAACCTTTTGCCGGGATGCACGGAGCAGCTCTTCGTACTGTGTATGATTTTGCCGATCTGGAAAAATCCCTGTTTGTCATCTCGACCGGCCAAAGTGGAAATGTCATGTCCGACCACTACGACGATCAGGCGGGTCTTTGGGGAAATATGCATTATATTCCGATGGTGACGAAGCCGGAAACCTATCGAAATGACGTTGCCAAAGTTTTGACGCTTCAAGCAAGTTCAGGTGCAAACAAATAAGAGGTGAAACCGTGTCAGATTTGAAACCTAAAGATCAGGTTCTAGCTCAACTTGTGGACGTTGCATCTGGAAGAAAACCGGCAGATGTGGTTGTGAAAAACGGCCGATGGGTGAATGTTCATTCAGGCGAAATCATTGCCAATACAGATCTGGCGATCATCGAGGGCAGATTTGCCTATTGTGGACCGGATGCTAGCCATTGCATCGGTAAAAAAACCGAAGTGATTGAGGCAAAAGGACGATATCTGGTTCCAGGACTGTGTGATGCGCACATGCATGTTGAAAGCGGGATGCTCACCGTTTCCGAGTTTGCCCGGGCGGTTATACCCCATGGGACAACATCCATGTTCATTGACCCGCACGAGATTGCCAATGTTCTTGGACTTGCCGGTGTCAAACTGATGCACGATGAAGCGATGGGCTTGCCGATCAATGTTTTTGTCCAGATGCCATCCTGCGTTCCTTCTGCCCCAGGCCTTGAAAACGCTGGAGCCTCGCTCGGACCCAAGGAAGTTGGGGAAGCGATGTTGTGGCCCAATATTATTGGACTTGGGGAAGTGATGAATTTTCCGGGTGTTGCTGCCGGTGACAAGAAGATGCTGGGAGAAATCGCCGCGACCAACCGCGCTGGAAAAACGGTTGGAGGACACTACGCCTCGCCAGATCTCGGGATCGCCTTTCATGCCTACGCGGCAGGCGGACCTGCTGATGATCATGAAGGAACGCGCGCTATCGACGCTGCTGCCCGGGTACGGCAAGGCATGAAGGCCATGTTGCGGCTTGGTTCGGCCTGGTATGATGTAGCAGAACAGATCAAGGCGGTTACCGAAATGAACCTTGATCCACGCAATTTTATCCTTTGTACTGATGACTGTCATTCGGGGACGCTGGTGCATGAAGGCCACATGAACCGCGTTGTTCGCCACGCCATTGCACAGGGTTTGAAACCGATTACCGCGATACAGATGGCAACGCTCAATACGGCGGAACATTTTGGTCTCGAGCGTGAACTTGGTTCAATTACGCCCGGAAGAAGGGCGGATTTTTTGCTGGTATCCAACCTTGCCGAACTGTTGATAGATGCGGTTTATGCCAGGGGGATAAAGGTTTCGGACAAGAACGGGCTTTCCTTGAAGATGCCGAAATTCGATTATCCGAAATCGGCGAAGAACACTGTCAACATGAAACGGGATCTCAATGAAAATGATTTTCTGATCAAGGCGCCCAAAGGCCCAGGAAAATCGACAGGTTCGGCCAAGGTGAATGTAATCGGGGTCATTGAAAACCAGGCGCCAACAAAGGCATTGATCAAGACCGTTGCCATCAAGGATGGCATAGCCCAGATGGACAAAAACAAGGACATTTGCCAGATTGCGCTTGTCGAGCGGCACAGGGCGAAGGGGACGGTAACCAATTGTTTTGTATCAGGGTTTGGTTACAACAAGGATTGCGCAATAGCGTCCACGGTTGCCCACGATAGCCATCACATGATTGTCATCGGAACAAACCATGCGGATATGGCGAAGGCGGCGAACCGGTTGCGGCAGGTTGGCGGCGGCGTATGTGTTTATCACAAGGGCGAGGAACTTGCTCTGGTTGAGTTGCCTATCGCAGGGCTGATGTCAGACGAACCTGCAGAAATCGTTGCGGCAAAAGCTGATCAAATGGTTTCTGCCATGCAGCAGATGGGGTGCAAACTCAACAATGCCTATATGCAGCATTCGCTGCTGGCGCTGGTGGTTATTCCCGAATTGCGCATTTCCGACATTGGTCTTGTCGATGTTCGCAAATTCGAGAAGGTTGAGCTGTTTGTTTGAAAAACATTCGGTCCCGTCAAAAAGCGGCTATCTGCCTCCGGTTACCGGTCTGATAATGCGCTGAACGATATTGTCCTTGTCCACAAAGCGGTGCTTGAGCGCACCAAGAAAGTGGATGATAAATAGCAGCATGATGACGTGACCGCCGACATCATGAACAGTTTCAAGCAATTCGTGAAACGTGTGATTGGATGGGATGGGCGAGGGGATCGCAAAGAGACCGAACATGTCCAGTGCGCCACCACGGCTCCACGGCAGGAAGTAGCCCGATAGCGTGACAAGGATAATGCTGATCAAAAGCCCCCAAAGCACAAGCTGCGAAGCGAGGTTGAGCAAGGGATGTTGATCAGGTTTGTCGGTAAAGCCGCGCACCGGCCTGCGAAAAACCCGCCACAGCAGGAAAATGCCGATGATTGCCCCGCCACTGATGTGGAACATGCGCTCAAGGCTGCCGCGTTCACCTTCATGGGTGACAAAAAGAGCAATAATGCATATCGCCGCAATCCAATGCGCAACGATTGATGCCTTGTTGTAGCCGGTGGTTACCAATTTCAATGCTCCGAAAAGTGAGTCGATGTAATAACTTGTTGCCTTTACTTTGCAGATTGAATCAATTGGCTCAACTTAAAGATTTGTAATTCTTCCCGGCTGTCAAATTCCGAATTCGCTCCATGGAATGAAATTCAGCAAATCGCCGCTGCGAACGCTGGTGACGTCTTCGGGGATCTCAACAAGTCCGTCTGCCTGGCGCAGACCGCTGATCAGACCGGAGCCATCGCGGTCAAACTTGTCGAGGCCATACGTTCCATCTTTTCGCGAGCGGTACATACCACGCCAAAACTCGCGCCTGTCCGGCTTCTTTTTTGGATAGTCGAAATTGGCAGGCACCAGAAAACGCCGCGGTTCGTTCCAATCTGCCCCGCCCAAGCGCAATATTGCGGGCCGCACATAGAGCAAAAAGCAAACGAAACAGGCAACCGGGTTTCCGGGAAGTCCAAAAAATACGGTATCACCAATTTGTCCGAAACTCATTGGCCGCCCAGGCTTCACTGCAAGTTGCCACAAATGGCGTTTGCCGAGACGATCAAGAGCGGCAATAATGTGGTCTTCCTCTCCGCGGGATGCTCCTCCCGTTGAAATAATGATATCGTGGTTTACTGCAGCACCGGCGATGCTCGTTGCAACGGCTTCAACATCATCAGGTTGAATACCGAGGTCGGTAACTTTCACTGGAAGGGTGCCAAGCAGTGCCTTCAGCAAATGCCTGTTTGAATCAAAAACCTGACCATCCTTCGCGTTTTCGCCGGGTTCGCGAAGTTCATTGCCGCTTGAAAGTACCGCTATGCGTAGCGGGCAATAAATGCTGATCTGCGCAATGCCGCTGGAAGCGATTGCCGATATGGTTTGTGGGGTGAGAATTTCGCCCCGTGATGCGATCAGGTTGCCGATCGCAAGGTCCTCTGCCGCACGCCGCCTGTTTGCGCCGGGTTTCAAACCGGATGGAATTGCGACGAATTCCTTACTGTCACGAATTTCGATCTGGCAGTCTTCCTGCATTGCAACCGTGTCAGCCCCTTGCGGCATTACAGCGCCGGTGAAAATACGCACGGCACCAGATGAGGCAAGCGCGGATGGATTTAGGTCGCCGGCCGCAATTCGGTTTGTCACCGGGAAAAAGCCGCCTGCAGCAGCAAAATCCGAAGCGCGATATGCATAGCCATCAACTGCCGAATTGTCCGTTGAAGGAATGTTGCGTGTTGCGGCGATGTCGGCGGCCAGAACTTTGCCTGATGAGTTTTCCAGCGGGCTCAATTCGTTCATCGCGACCGGCTTCAGGCGATCCTTCAAAATTGCAATCGCTTCTTCATGGGGTAACCGCTCCTTGTCGTTCAAAAAGCAGTCATCCATGAGTTTGCGTGTGCTGACGATTTTGACTTTATCCTGATCAGAAGAGGGCACTGGTATTGTCTCCCTGTTTCCACTGGATGATGAAGTCGGCAATCATGGCGATGTCATCCGGGCCGAACCAAGTCAATTGACAGCCTTCCGGTCTTTCCTCGCTGACCACAGCTGCAATTGAATTGTCGTCGGGCCAAAGCGGCGCATCTTTGGTGGTTCCTTTGCGGATCATTTCGATTTTCGCATGACCTTCGCGTTTGAAGCCTTCAATGATGACAATATCACAGGGTGCGAGCTTTGCCAAAATTTCGGCAAGTGGCGGTTCCTCCTCGTTCTCCAATTCATGCATCAGTGCCCATCGATTTCGTGACACCAGTGCAACTTCGCTTGCTCCCGCTTTACGGTGCTGCCATGAGTCTGTGCCTTCGTGGTCAATGTCAAAAGAGTGATGAGCGTGTTTGATTGTTGATACCTTGTAGCCGCGGCCGGAAAATTCGGTAACCAGTTTTGCAACCATTCGCGTTTTGCCGGAGTTTTTCCAGCCTGTTACACCGAAGACAAGTGAGGCTATTGTCATGGCAGCATTTCCGGCATCAAGGTTTCAGCGAGCGTGAAATCGGCTGGCGTATTGATGTTGAAAAACGGGTCAACGCTCCGCTCATCAATCTCGACCAAGGGAAAATCAACTTTGATCAATTCGAACCGCTGGACAAAAAGCATCACTTTGCGTTCATTCTCCACCGTCAGAAAATGTTCAAGTTTATCTGCAAGCGTTATCGGCCAGGAGCCAAATACCGGATGGCGATTATTATCGCTGTAGGCAAGGCATATCGCGCTGCGTTCGGCACCCATTTCCAATTGGGCAATATGCTTATCAAACAACTTCACCAAATTTACGGGAAAGAAAGGTGTGTCGGCGGCGACAGTGATGATGCGGCTCGCGGTTTGACGGTTAGCCTGTGCCCAACGCATTCCAGCAAGAATGCCAGCCAGAGGTCCGGCGAACCCGTCCACAGTATCGTGCTGTACGGGTATGTCCAAAAACGCAAATCTGGCTGCGTTTCCATTTGCATTCAGGATGATGTCATCAAGTTGATCCTGCAAGCGGTCGCAGACATGCTTGATGATTGGTTGCCCTTTTAACAGCATCAGGCTTTTTTCCGGGCCTTCCATGCGCCGGGAAAGGCCGCCGGCAATAACAACTCCCACGGTTTTGTTTTCAAGTGAAACTTCACTCATCAATCGTCACCCTTGCGCGCAGACTTTTTGTCTTCCTCTGGTACAGATGCCGGGTCGATGTCAAATTCGATGCGCTCCAGGCCGGCAAGGGCGACAAACCGCTTTCCGCGGGCTCGGCCGATCAAAGTCAGGTTTGCCTGCTTTGCCAGTTGCACGCCCCAGGCGGTAAACCCGGAGCGGGAAACGAGAACCGGAATTCCCATCATTACTGTCTTGATGACCATTTCCGAGGTGAGGCGTCCGGTGGTGTAAAACATCTTGTTGGATGGATCGATATTGTTGCGAAACATCCAGCCAGCCACCTTGTCCACTGCATTGTGGCGACCAACATCCTCCATGTAAACAAGAGGGCGATCCTCTTCGCACAGAACACAGCCGTGGATCGCACCCGCCTTTAAATAGAGGCTCGGTTCAGTATTGATTGCCCTGGTAAGTTTATAGAGCCAAGAGGTTTTCAAGCGCGTATCGGCGTTGAGCGTGATGGTTTCAAACGCATCAATCACATCGCCGAAAATTGTACCCTGGGCACAGCCGGAGGTGCGCACTTTCTTTTTCATCTTGTCTTCAAAGTTTGTCTCATGGGCCGTGC
The DNA here is from genome assembly GCA_041736675.1 of Salaquimonas sp. Taxonomy (GTDB): domain Bacteria; phylum Pseudomonadota; class Alphaproteobacteria; order Rhizobiales; family Rhizobiaceae; genus Salaquimonas. The sequence goes on along the minus strand of JBGSTD010000046.1, from coordinate 111,717 downwards.
GAACAACAACAACACCAAGGTCTTCGTCGTAATCAATTGCGCTGATGGTATCACTGTTTCTCAGCATGTTTTGATTGAGCAGGTAACCAAGGGCAAGCAAATCAGGCTGATCACCGATGGTCATCATGGTGACGACTTCCTGTGAATTCAGGTACAGCGTCAAGGGACGCTCCGTAACAACTACTGTCACTACCTTGTTGCCATTGTGGTCTATTCCTTCAACCGCAGTTGAAAGAGAAGGATCGTCGGGATTGGGGCTAACCAGAAATTCAGATGACATTGACAGATTTTAGCCGTTTTGCTCCGCCAGTTCTATCTGCTTTGCGATATTTTGTGTGTAGATCGAAGCAATGGCTCCGCAACCACAACAAGCAAGCATGAGGTAGAGCAAGGGCAGTGGCCCAGATGTAGGGGTAAGTATTATCCCGGCAAGAGCAGACAAGGCTGCGCCGCCGCCAATCTGGATAGCTCCGCCCAAACCTGCTGCTGACCCCGCAAGATGAGGCCGCACCGATACCATACCGGCATTGGCAGATGGCATTGTCAGTCCGTTGCCGACGCCAACAAAAAACAATGGAGCAAAGAAACCAACTGGATGACTGTAACCGGCCATAAAATAAAGTGCCGCGATCGCGACGCCAAATCCGGCGACATAATTGCCGTTCAACATGATCTTGTAGATGCCGAGACGACCGGAAAACCTGCCAGTAATAAAATTTCCGATCATGTAACCGAGGCCGATACACATGAAGTAGAGGCCAAGAGTTGAGGGTGAAAGGTTCATATACGTGCGCGCAACGTAAGGGGCTCCCCCTATAAAGGCGAAGAAGCTTCCCGAAGCAAACATAGCCGTGAAAGTGAAGCCCCAGAACCTGCGGGACTTCAGGAGTTCAGGATAGGATCTGAATTGGGCTGCCATGCTGGTTGTGCGGTTCTGGTTTGTTTCTTTCAGATCAAAGTAGACAACAAACAGAACGACCACTGCTGCAATTGCAGTGAAATAGAAAGTTGATTGCCACCCAAAGCTTTCCTCGAGAAGACCTCCAACTGTCGGGCCTACCATGGGTACCAGCGTCATTCCCATCGTGACATAGCCGATCATGCTGGCAGCTTGTTCCATCGGCACCATGTCACGAACAATGGCACGTGACAGCGCAATTCCAGTCACAATAACCGCTTGCGCCATTCGTGCAGCAAGGAATGTTTCGATGGTTTCGGCAGTGGCTGCCAGCAATGTTGCAATGATGAACAGCGTAAAACTGATTAGCAGGACAGGGCGCCTTCCCAATCTGTCGGACAGCGGCCCTGTCAGCAATTGCAAGACTGCAGTCATGGCCAGATATCCTGAGACCGCCAATTGAACAAGGGCATAGTCAGCGTCGTAGTAGCTCGAAATGCTCGGCAAAGACGGTAGGAGAATATTCATGTTCAATGCCCCAATCCCCGCAATCAGGACGAGGGTCAGTATGTGAGGCGGGGTAGTGCGGTTAAAAAAACGCGCCTTCGGCTCAGATGCCGTTTCGGCTGACGGGGAGAGTTTCATTTCAATCCTTTTGCCTCAATCAATCAATATCGGCTCTGGAGAACCTGGGCTAAAATCAGGTTCGAACGGGAGGTTGGGTAATTTTTTGTTTGTGGACCATTCTTTCGCGGTAAAGGGTATAGATCCCTGAGCCGACAATGATCAATGAACCCAATATTGTGTATTTGTCGGGAATTTCCTGAAAAATAACAATACCACTGAATATGGAAAACAATAGCACGCTATATCGAAATGGCGAGACGAAACCGATATCGCCGTCCCGCATCGCGTTTACGACGCTGAAATAGCCAATAACCAGAAAAACGGAAGTGGCGGCCAGCATCAGGATTTCCCGAACTCCAACCGGATTCCATGGTTCGCTGAGCGCTGTAATCCCACCCATCACAGTCACCCCGAAGGCTGTCATCAGGGTTATCATCAGGCTCGGAACGGATTTTGGCACGTGCCGGGTTGCAATGTCACGAACAACCGATCCTGCAACAGACACCAGAACCATGATTGAATAAATGGTGAAACCGTCTGTTCCCGGGCGAATGATCAGCAGGACGCCGCCAAATCCGATCATTATTGCCAGAAGTCTGCGCCAACCTACATGTTCACGCAGGAAAAACGCGGCGTAAAGGGTCAATGCCAAAGGCAAAACCTGAAATATGGCAGAAACATTGGCAATGGGTATGTGAAACAATGCCAATACAAATGTATAAGTCGCCAGCATTTCACCCAAGGCGCGTAAAAAGACCGGCTTGGTCATGATTGTGCGCAGTGGCCTTAGTTGCCCCATGAAATATGCGACAATAAATATTGTCAGGCAGGCAAAACATCCCCTGATAAACAAGGTTTGTCCAAGGTTCAGCGTATGGCCGACGCTTTTCACAAATGTGTCATTTATCGTGAATCCGGCCATGGCGAGCACCATATAGGCTGCGCCTTTCAGGTTTTCCGCGTGACTTGCCGGCTGTATTGCTGATTTTAGAGGGGTTTCTGCTGACAATTTCGAATACCTGAATTTAAATTGTTATTCAGCCCTATCACAGACAACGCGAATGTCACCCCATATAAACGCATGGCTTTATCACGAGACGCATGGCACCCATGATTTTCGAGTTTGGAGTTCCCTATTGACGAAATGATGCGATCTTTGGCTAACCGCCGGTGGTGCTCATGTGACGTCCGACAGACGGTCTTGATGTCCGGTCGATAATGAAGTCGTGGCCTTTCGGTTTTCTGCTGATTGCCTCGTCAATGGCCCTTGAAACCAGTTCATCGCCTTCTGAGGCGCGTAGCGGTGCGCGCAGATCCGCTGCATCCTCCTGACCCAGGCACATGAACAGGGTGCCCGTGCAGGTCAGGCGAACGCGATTGCAGCTTTCGCAGAAATTATGTGTCATCGGGGTGATGAACCCAAGGCGTCCACCGGTTTCCTTAACGCTGTAGTAACGGGCAGGGCCACCGGTTTTGTAAGCAATTGGTTCCAGCGTATGGTTTTCTTCGAGGCGCTGACGCACCAGCGACAATGGCAGGTATTGTTCTGTGCGGTCTTCGTCTATCTCGCCGAGCGGCATTGTTTCGATCAGGGTAAAATCGTACCCTTCGCCATGTGCCCAGTGCACCATTTCGTCGATTTCATGCTCATTTACACCCTTCAAGGCCACTGCATTGATTTTTACCTGAAGCCCGGCGCTTTTGGCAGCATCAAGAGACTTCATCACCTGTTCGAGCCGCCCCCAGCGGGTGATCTTTGCAAATTTGTCAGCATCGAGTGTATCAAGAGAGACATTGATCCTGCGAACCCCACAATCATGCAGTTCGTCGGCAAAACGGTGCAATTGCGAGCCATTGGTTGTCAGGGTCAGTTCTTCCAGCGCACCGCTTTCAACGTGCCGGCCAAGAGAGCGGACCAGTTCCATGATGCCGCGACGAACGAGCGGTTCACCTCCTGTCAAGCGCAGCTTGCGAACGCCTTTTGCTATAAAGACACTGCAAAGACGATCCAGTTCCTCAAGCGACAAGAGGTCTTTTTTTGGTAGGAACGTCATGTCTTCGGCCATGCAGTAGACACAGCGAAAGTCGCACCGGTCAGTCACAGATACGCGCAGATAAGAAACCATTCTGCCAAACGGATCAACGAGTCCGTTGGCGCTGTGTGATTCTGACGGGTGCAATATTTCGGACAAGACAAGGTTCCACTTAAAGCCGGTTTTTCCAGTGTTAAACCTATGCATGGTTCAACTGGTGGTCAATGGTCTGTTTCCGCCATGGACCTTTCCATTTCAGAAATCGAACAGTTCCTTTATGAAAGATGCATGATCCCTTGATTTTCTGTAATGAACCGGACGATCATCGTCGTGATCGCGTTTATGGCGTTTCTTGCCATCCTTGCGCTCCCTTTTATCGTCTTCATCATCGCGATCATCGCGTCTAGCCGAAATGACTTGAACCTCCGGATTTAAATCTGAATCGCCTGCCGTGGCGGCGCGCTCAATAATCTTGTCGAGTTCCCCCCGATCCAGCCATACACCACGGCAAGACGGGCAATAGTCTATTTCAACGCCATTTCTGGCTGTCATCAAAAGAACTTCACCATCGATTGGACACTTCATCTGTTTCTCCATTATTTTATTATCCATGTGGGTCGAGTTGCCAACGTTTTCAACATTTAAAGCCGGAACTGCAGTCAAAATATTGTCTCCAATTTAGGTCAGTATTGTTGACCTAAATTGGATTCAGGAATAATGTGGCTCCATATTTGGGCGGTGCGCCTTTGCCGGGAGAAAAACAAATGAATTGGGAACAGGTTTTTGCCAGCCGCACATCGCGGATGAAGGCGTCGGAGATTCGCGAACTGCTGAAATTGCTCGATCAGCCGGACATTATCTCTTTTGCCGGAGGGATTCCTGATCCGGATCTATTTCCGGTTGCCGAATTCAAGCTGGCTTTTGGTGACATGTTTGAAGAAGGGCAAAGCGACACCGCGCTGCAATATTCTGTCAGCGAAGGATATAAGCCGCTTCGCGAATGGATTGCCGGAGAAATGGGAAAACTTGGAATCCCGTGCGACTTGGACAATATCCTGATCACTTCAGGTTCGCAGCAAGGTCTTGATTACCTCGGCAAACTGTTCCTTTCTCCTGGCGACACGGCGTTGGTGAATTGGCCGACCTATATGGGTGCGCTCGGCGCTTTCAACGCCTATGAGCCGAATTACGACCGCCTGATTGCCAAGGGAAACCGTGCTGCGGAAGACTACCGGCAGGCAGCTGCGGAAAAAGGCGGACGGGTAAAGTTTGCTTATATGTCTGTCGATTTTGCCAATCCAACCGGCGAAACGCTCGGCAAAGGTGAGCGGGAAAACATTTTGAAGCTGGCAGATGAGCTCGATATCGCGATCATCGAGGATGCCGCCTATCAGTCATTGCGTTTTGACGGTGAGGCTATCCCTCCCATTCTGGCGATGGAAATAGCTCAAAAGGGCAGCATTGAGGAAGCCCGGACGCTTTATTGTGGCAGCTTTTCCAAGACCTTGGCGCCCGGATTGCGGGTTGGCTGGATTTGCGCTGCCAAATCGGTGATCGTTCGCCTTGTCCTCATGAAACAGGCTTCCGATCTGCATTCCTCGACAATCAACCAAATGGCAATCAATCAGGTTGCGCGCCGGATCTTTGACGATCATGTGCCCAAACTTCGGGCGGTGTACCAGGCGCGTCGGGACAGAATGCTGGCAGCACTGGAAAAGCATATGCCAAAAACAGTTTCCTGGTCCCGTCCCGAAGGGGGCATGTTTGTCTGGCTGACACTGCCGCAACATCTTGACGGTGCTGAGTTGCTCGCTCAATCGCTGAAGGATAAGCGGGTCGCTTTTGTGCCGGGCAAGGCATTTTTTGCTGATGGCTCGGGATCAAATACCATTCGGCTCAATTTCTCGCGACCAAGCGAAGCGATGATTGACGAGGGAATTGCGCGACTGGGTGATTTGCTGCGGACGCTCGCCTGAGCAGCAATGTTTTCGCCTTATTTGCATTTATCTCTTAAAAAGCTCTTTTGCGCTTGAATATTGTTTTCCAGCACGCTGTTTAAGACAGGGCCAATGGAGCCTTCACAGGTCGCAATATTCTGGTTCCACTCTTTTTGCATTTGGCTGTATTTTGGCAGGACATGCTGTTTGATATGCTTGCATCGCTCAGCAATTTTTTCTGGTCCTCGCAGCGCCTGATCCCTTGCTTCAAGCTTTTTACCGGTCGCTACAATTCTTTGAAATCGAATGTCGCAACTTGCAGTCTTTGCTGTGGACCCTGTCGGTACGAATAATATCAGGAAAGATAGTGAACACATGCAGCCGAAAAACATCGTTACCTTTCGCATTTGAACTACCTTCCCCCTTCAAGAGACGCTGAAAATAATTCAGGAAACTACCAAAATGATCAAAAGCTGCAATCGGGTTTTTTTGATAGTGCCCGTCGTATTGTTGCGTCATAATTCTTGCGGGTCTGATTGCTGTTGGCTGCGGAAAATTGCGGCCACAGTTTTTCGGGATCCTCGCCCATTCTGACAAGTGTAGCCACATACAGTCTTCCATAGGATGAAAACAAAGGCACGTTTGCAGCCTCAAACATTCTTTTAAGTTCCGGCAATGCTGATGCAGCGTTTTCTCCGGCAATACACAATCCGCCAATGCCTGCGAGATAAGGGTGCTGGTAGGTATTGTCCCGAAAGAACTTGTCTCCGCCTGAAAGTCCCTTGTTCATGAGTCCCAGCAAGGTGGGTACGGCGCGATCACCGAAAAGATGGAGCTTTTGCAGTGTCTGGTATCCATGAACCTGCACAGCCGGATCCGATGCCAGTATGGCCAATCTGTCAAAATGCGGTTGGAGTGCGGCATCGGGCAATGAGTTTATGCCAACTGACAATTGCTTGATGTTCTCAGGCAGATCAACATCGAGTTCGTTTGCCCAGGTTTGGCCGGTTGCCATCCTTTTGAAGAGAGCTTCGGCCAACAAACCAAACTCTTCAGGCGAGGCGTTTTTTTCCGCAAACCGTGAAACATTGTAGAGCCGGGGGACAGGTGGATAATCGCTGCGTTGCAACATGGCGAGCGCAACATCAAAGTCTGCCTTGCTGATTGAGGTGTTTGCTCCAATGCCTATGCGGTCGAAATAGGTTGAAAACAACGCCCATTCATCGCGGGTTGGCGGGCGGTGCTCTGCAAGAACAGACTTCATTTTTATCTGTATACCCTCGGCTGATTTGACTCCGTCAAGGGCAAGGTTGAACCCGAGCGTCTTGGTTAGAAAGCCTTCCCAGTCTGTCTTTTCATAAAATTTGGTGGGGATATTGATCCGGCCACCCTCGCGCCACCAACCCATTCTCATTTCAAATGCGTAGATGAACTGCGGAGCCGGCAGAAGGAAAAGGCCCAAGGGCGAGTATTGCACGCCGGTCCAGCGATAGATTTCGGCGACCGATCCATTTTTCCTCGAATTGTCATGGATGGTGATGCGGTCAGCAGTAACAGCATCGGTGGTAAGGCTGAAACCGGAATTTAGTGCCCGTCTTGCCTGGGCATGAATGCGGCCTTCTGAAATGATGATGTCTGCCGCTGCCAATGTTGTCTGCCGGGAAACCAGGCATTCACCGTTTGAAATGCGAAGGTTCATTTCCTCAAGCGGACTTGCAGATCTTTCCCGGGTTTTATTGGCTGTTCTCAGGTCAAGGTCATGATAACCGGACTTTAATTGCATTTGAGGGCAGATGGACCGTTTTTCCAGGCTGAATTCCTCGGCCAGTTCATCGAGATTGATTGGCTGATCAATGGTCTTTGTATCGACAACCAGTACTTTCTCAGCTGTTCCGGTAAGCAATGCATGCATGCAAAATCCATCGCAGCGTGTTGTAGCCTTGTCGAAACGCAGGGCGCGGCGCACTGCAATCGACTTTGCGGTGATTGGCAGCATGAGTTCATTATGGTCCTGCGCTACATATGCATACGCGCTGGATTTGATCTTGCCATTGATCAGGAACGGCGGAACCGCAAGAAGCACTGCGCATGCTGCAATTGCCAGCAATAGTGCGGCCGCGCCTTGCAGCGGCAGAAAAAGATATAAAATCCTGATTATGAGGAGGACCATGAAAAGGGCGGGAATTGCCCAATAAGCGATTGCAAGTGGAATGCCTATCACGCTGATCGCTGCAATCATTCCGAGTTCGGGACCAATGATCACCAATGCAGACAGGATTGCCAGGATTAACAGCCACAAATTTGAAAACAAGTAACGCATATGTTCCCCCGCATTTGCGCGAAGAATAGCACGGGCTGATTATGAAAATGTAAAGCAGACAACCTTATCGCCAAGGATTTTGCTCAACCCGGCTCTGTTTCTTATTCACGCCCTCGGTCTAATTCGGCCAGGTCAGATACTTGTACAACAGGAAAAATATCAGCAATACTGCCATCACACCCTGTGCGATGATGATCCAATACCAGAAAACAGGCTTGTCCTTGTGAGGCGAGGGCTCATTCATCAGCCTTAATTGCGCTCCGGCGCTTTCCTTCATCCATTCCACCTGGCTGCGGGGCATGACGATCTTGACCTCGGGAGCATGCTTCAATTCAAGTTCGACTGTCTCGTCATTGATATACCACGTCTGGTTCCAGCCAAGAATGTCACGATAGGGAATGAAGATCGGTTTGCAAAACAGTGCAATAGGCGGAAACATGACCCGCATCGCAAAGCCATCGGGGAAAATTCCGATTTTCAGAATTCCGTTGTAGGATTTGGATGCTGTGAACTTGCCGTAAAGCACAGCGCTGCCCCAGCGCTCCTTGATGGGTGTCGTCCAATTGCGCCTGTAGCCGTTTGCAACATATTCCCAGTGAATTGCATCACGCTTGTAGATAAAGCCCACCAGGGCGATAACCATTCCGAGTCCGAAGATGGAGGAGAAGCTTGGGATCATCTGTTCGATCATGCCTTTGGTTGTACGAACCAGATCTCATGAAACCCGGTTTCAGAAACTGTCTATTTTAAAATTTGCGATATAAGATTGCCCCGGATTTTCTGTTCCTCCTTGCACGTTCGGAAAATATCATTGGTTTGTTTGAGCCATGCCGGTTGCAGTTTAAATAGGCCGCTGTTTTTTTTGAAGATCGTCTGGCCTTCCTGCTTGAGTTCCTCGCGGTATTTTTTGCCGATTGTGTTTGAAAAGGATAATTTCAGGTTCAGCCCGGCCAATTGCCCGAACAGTTCCTTTTCAGCAGCAGAATGGTCATTGCCAAATTTTTCCTGATTGCAAAGACAGTAGTTTGTGGTGACATAGTCAAAACCGGCAAAGGCAACGCTTTCGGGAATTCCGCCAAAGTCGTCGCCGGCTTCTTTTGCTTTGCTGAAAATCTGCGGGATTGCCTTTGCACAATGAAAGGCAACGCTATCGGGTGCGATGGCCACCTTGTTCGCAGTTAAATTCGAGGCATCGAGTTTGTTCGCGATGAGAAAGCTCGCACCAACAGCAACCACCGTTAAGCCAAGTATAAACTTCATCTTGCGTCCCCATATTCAAGGCGAATGTGCATTGACGCCGAAGACCTGAGGGAAATTCGGACTTGCACAGGGTATCAGCAGAGAATTGATATATGTTTAATCGGAAGGGTTGTGCGGAACGTGTATATATGTTGAAGCGGCAATAAAGGGGCATTCTTGAAGAGAGCCGGGACTCTCTTCCTAAGCCTCCCCGGCATTTTCCTGTTGGAAATTGTCTGCCGGGCCACGGTAAAATTACTGCGTAATTTTTATCCCAGATTCAGCTCTTTGAAGAAATCGTTGCCTTTGTCGTCTATGACGATGAAGGCCGGGAAGTCAACAACCTCGATCTTCCAGATCGCCTCCATTCCCAGTTCAGGATATTCGACGACGTCTACCTTCTTGATGCAATCCTGGGCAAGACGGGCAGCAGGGCCACCGATGGAGCCGAGATAAAAACCGCCATGACGGGCGCAGGCATCGCGTACCTGGCGCGAGCGGTTGCCCTTGGCCAGCATCACCATGGACCCGCCAAAAGACTGGAACTGGTCAACATAGCTGTCCATGCGTCCAGCAGTTGTCGGACCGAAAGAGCCTGAGGCCATGCCTTTTGGTGTCTTTGCCGGGCCAGCATAATAAACCGGATGGTCCTTGAAATATTGCGGCATTTCTTCGCCGTTTTCCAGCCGCTCGCGAATTTTGGAATGGGCAAGATCGCGGGCAACGATGATGGTTCCTGTAAGAGAAAGACGAGTCTTTACAGGATGTTTGGAGAGTTCGCTGAGGATCTGATTCATCGGTTGGTTGAGGTCGATTTTCACCACATTGTCGTCGAGATGCTCGTCTGTGATTTCCGGCAGGTATTTTGACGGATCAGATTCGAGTTGTTCCAGAAATATGCCTTCAGCTGTGATTTTTCCCATAGCCTGCCGGTCGGCAGAGCAGGAAACCCCCAGTCCTATCGGCAGCGAGGCGCCATGACGCGGCAGGCGTATCACCCGCACATCATGACAGAAATACTTGCCGCCAAACTGTGCGCCAACGCCAAGCTGCTGGGTCATTTTATGAACCTCAGCTTCCATTTCCAGGTCACGGAACGCATGGGCATCCTCAGAACCCTTTGTCGGCAGACTGTCAAGATATTTGGTGGAAGCCAGTTTCACGGTCTTGAGTGTCTGCTCGGCAGAAAGACCGCCGATTACGATTGCCAGATGGTATGGAGGGCAGGCGGAAGTGCCAAGTGTCAGGATTTTTTCCTTGAGGAAATCAATCATCCGGTCATGGGTCAACAAGGATGGCGTACCCTGGTACAGGAAAGTCTTGTTTGCCGATCCGCCACCCTTGGCCACAAACAGGAATTTGTAGGCATCGGTCCCTTCCGAATATATCTCAACTTGCGCAGGCAGATTGTTTTTGGTGTTTCTTTCCTCGAACATCGAGATCGGAGCCAATTGCGAGTAACGCAGGTTCTTTTTCTCATAGGCATCCATGACGCCTTTGCCGAGCGCTTCGTCATCTGTGCCATCGGTCCAGACATTTACGCCTTTCTTGCCCATGATGATGGCGGTGCCGGTGTCCTGGCACATTGGCAATACACCCCCCGCCGCGATGTTCGCATTCTTCAACAGGTCAAATGCAACAAATCGGTCGTTTTCAGTCGCTTCCGGGTCGTCAAGGATTTTCGCCAGCTGTTTCAAATGGGCGGGGCGCAGCAAATGGTTGATGTCCATAAAAGCCTGTTCGGACAATAGACGCAGCCCTTCAGGCGCGACGGTCAGTATCTTCCGGCCCTGGAACTCGGCCACACCCACATGATCAGATGTGAGCTTTCTGTAAGGCGTTTCGTCAGAACCAAGGGGGAAAAGGTTGTAGACGGTCTGTGTCATGACGGGAGGTGCTCCAACTGGCTTTCCTGGATTGTTTGGCGTCTTCCTAGCGTGAAATCGTTTGAACTTAAAGTCAACTTTTGAACGATGCCGGATCGGACAGATGAAAAGGTTTTGATAACCATTGTTTGAATTTTTAGCTGAAATTTCAATCAAATACCGCTGTGTTTACCACTTCTCATTTCTAGTGCTGTAAAAGTGTCTGTGCAGGGAACGGCTATAAAACAAGAATAAGCCGGCTTAGTGGTGGACAGATGATGAATTCAGTAAAGACCTGGTGCGGGGGCATCGTCTCGGGATTACATTTCAGGTTTTTAAGTCTGGTGTTTTGTGTTGCAGCACTTTTGCTCGCTGCGCAACTTGCCAGTGATACCGCATCGGAGTTGGAAAAGTCCCGCCAATCGCGTTTCAACGATGCCATCGCGACAACAAATCTTATTGCCCGCAGTTTTGAGCAGCAGCTTTTCAATCTCGATCTGGACGATCTGGAGCGGATATTGGCTTCGGTGCACAAACGTCCAAATGTAGAGCGCCTGATTGTAATCGACCGGGAAGGAACCTTCTTTCTGGATGGTGACCTGATGACATCGCCGATCATCCCGATCAATGTTACGCCCTTGCAGACTGATGCGATGGAAAACGCGAAAACCACTTACCGCGTTGCCGGTCCGCTTATCGAGGTGGTCGAACCCTTGCTTGAGACTGGCAACAACAATTTTGCAATCACGCCGCGCGCTATCGGTGCGGTCATGATCAGCTTTCACAATCCTGCAATTGGCGAAGTGCTTTATCCGATGATAAAGGCCAGATTGCTGTCGGTGCTGCCAATCCTGCTTTTCGGTTTAATTCTTGCCGCCAAAATGATCTCACAGATTACTGCTCCATTGCGGGGGCTGTCTCAGACAGCGATGGCAATTGCGGAAGGCGATCTGGAGCGGGAAGCAGAAGGCAAGGGCGCACTTGAGGTTCGTCAGCTTGCTGCTGCTTTCAACCAGATGGTTGGAACAATTCGCCAGAATATAGCACAAATTTATGATCTGGCTTATGTCGACAAGATTACCCGCCTGCCAAACCGTGAATTTTTTCGCAGGGAGTTGTCTCGCGCTGTTGCGAAGAACGAACGGACAGGCACATCGGGCGCTCTGCTGTTTGTCGATCTTGACGGGTTCAAACGCGTCAATGACACGTTCGGACATGATTTCGGTGACAAGTTGCTGACCAGTTTTGCCGAGCGCATCAGTGATGTGGTGCGCCACGGTGACCAGGTTTCATTTGATGCGGCTCTTGAAGCACATGAAATTACCGAAAGCGATGATGACAGGAAGTCCAATACGTTTGCCCGCCTTGGCGGCGACGAATTTACGATCCTGCTGCCGGAAATCCGCGAGGAAACCGATACAGCTATTGTTGCCCGCCGGATCATCAATTCGATGACCAAGCCGTTCGTGATCGAAGGCAAGGAAATTGTTGTTGGCGCGTCCATTGGCATAGCGGCTTTTCCGCGTGATGGCCATGACTACCAAACTATCCTAAAGCACGCCGACATGGCGATGTATCAGGCCAAGGAAGAAGGAAAAAACACCTTCCGCTTCTTCTCCAAAGAGCTCAATGAGCAGGCTACGCATCGTATGGAAATCGAGTCGGATTTGCGTAAAGCGCTCAGCAATGGCGAACTTGAACTTTTCTATCAGCCGAAGATCGATACGCAGACAATGAAGGTTCACAGTCTCGAGGGATTGATCCGCTGGCATCATCCGGAAAAGGGAATGATCAATCCTGGCGAATTCATCGCGATTGCCGAGGATTGTGGACTGATCATCCCTCTTGGTGAATATGTTATCGAGACTGCCTGCAAGCAGATCAATGTATTTACAAGTGCCGGCCACCGGATCCCTGTTGCGGTCAACATTTCGATGCAGCAATTCGAGAAGGCTGAATTCAGCAATATTGTCTTGGCAATTCTAGAAAAAACGGGTGCGGATGCATCGCTTCTGGAACTTGAAATTACCGAGAGCATGGCGATGAGCTACCCTGATATTGCCCTTAGCCATATTGAGGAACTAAAGCGGCATGGTGTCCGATTCGCCATTGACGATTTTGGCACCGGATACTCAAATCTGGCACAGTTGAGCCGACTACCGTTCGACGTTTTCAAGATCGACCGCAGTTTTGTCAACACATTGGGCGGGAGTGACAAGCATGGTGAGGCGATTGTCCGCACGATCATCGCAATGGCACACAGCCTTGATTATGAAACAGTCGCTGAAGGCGTGGAAACTGAGGCCCAATTGCTCGCACTCAAAGCAGGCGGATGCAGAATCATGCAAGGGTTCTTTTTTGCAAAACCGATGAGCCTGGTTAACCTGATGCTTTGGCTGGAAGGTCCGGAACTGCCGCTGAGCAAGAGAGTTGCCTGATCGGACCGATCATTTTCGCAAACTGACGATTGCATTGTAGGCTTCGTCAAAATGCGAAATGATAACGTCCGGATTGAATGTGCTGACCGGTTCGGCTGAATAGCCGAAATCGACCAGCACCAGTGGCATTTTGGCGTTTTGAGCCGCATGGGCATCGGTAACTGTGTCACCTACCATGATGCCCTTGGTCCGCTCAGCTATTTCTAATGTTTTCAGAAGATGTCGCGCATCCGGCTTTTTGAATTCGAAACTGTCACCGCCGGTGATTGCTGCAAAGCGGCTGTAAACGCCCAGTTCGTTCAAGAGTTTGCGCGCCATTCCCTCATACTTGTTGGTGCAAATGCACAAGAGATGTCCGTCGCTATCAAGGTCGTTCAATAAATCCGGTATCCCCGGAAACAATCTTGAATGAACCGCGATGTTTGCCTCATAGTGAACCAGAAACTCTTGATGAAGGGTTTTAAGGAGTTCTTCTCCGAGATCCTTGTTGTGCAGCTCGAAGGCGCGCTTGATCATCGCTATCGAGCCCTGACCAACAAGATGACCGATTTCGTTGAGGGTGAAGGTCTCAAAACCGTGGTCGCGCACGCAATGGTTCAGGGATGCAAGCAGGTCTGGTGCTGTGTCTGCAAGTGTTCCATCAAGATCAAATATGATAGCAGTATTTTGAGGCATGGTGCCAACTCCTGTTTGCAGTCGGGTTATATCAGGTGAGACATGTTCTCAAGTCGAAATTCCGGCGCTTAGCGCGTTCTATGGATAATTCCGACTTATGCACGAAGAAGTTATGGAGTTGTCTGGAAATGCGGTTTTGGCCGTGTTAGGCGGTTGCGCAATTGTTTGAATTCAGGAAAACAGGCCGGGGTGAGGATATGTCAGTAGAATTGAAAATCGCAGCAGCACGAGCAGCGTTCGATTTTGTCGAAGACGGAATGCGGCTTGGTATCGGAACCGGATCGACAGCAGATGAGTTCATTCGGATTTTGGCAAAAGAAGTAAAGGCCGGGCTCAAGATCATTGGCGTTCCAACCTCTGAGCGATCGAGAGCGCTTTGCGAAGAGCTGGGTGTTCCGTTGACCACTTTGGATGAAACCCCGCAGTTGGATTTGACTATTGACGGAGCTGATGAAGTTGACCACGAACTGCGCTTGATAAAGGGTGGCGGCGGTGCACTGCTGCGTGAAAAGATCGTTGCTGCAGCCTCCGGCCAGATGGTGGTGATTGCTGATTCAAGTAAAGTTGTCGAGACGATTGGGGCCTTTCCTCTTCCTGTAGAAGTCAATCCGTTCGGGCTTGGTGCGACGCGGATTGCGATTGCAAAGTTGGCAGAAAGCCTGCAATTGAAAGGCGCAATTGTATTGCGTGGTGGCGAAACTGCACCGTTTGTAACCGATGGCGGTCATTTTATTCTTGATGCATCATTTGGCCGTATTCCGGATGCAGAAACCCTTTCAACAAGCCTGCTCGAGATTCCGGGCGTTGTTCAGCATGGTCTCTTTTTAGGACTTGCCGATGCTGCTGTTATTGCGGGTACTGAGGGAATTAGTATAAAAAGACGTTGATGCGTGTGACGTAGCACGATAAGCGATAATTTGAAGGATCAGGTGGTTCGCCTGATTATGGAGTATTTGAAATGAAATTTGGTAACAAGATCGCTGTTTATGCATTGGCTGCGATGATATTCGCTGTGGGTGCAGTACAATCGGTTGTGGCGCAAGAGGCAACTGAAAGCCATCTGACTGCAGCAAAACGTGCTATTACCGCGACCCGCTCGACTGACAGGCTTGATATAATTCTTCCGCAAATGGCAGAAGAAGCAAAAGCCGAACTGATCCGCAACAGGCCTGATGAAGAAGCCCAGTTGACAGTGCTTGTTGATGAAGCGGCCCTGACATTCGCGTCGCGTCGCGGCGATCTGGAAAATGAGGTTGCGCAGGTTTTTGCCAAGGTATTCAGCGAAGCTGAACTGGTCTCAATTGCTGATTTCTATGAATCTGAAGCAGGAAAAAAATTCCTCGCCGAAAGCCCGATTGTTGTTCGTGAAATGACGGAAGCATCGCGTATTTGGGCCGGTGGTGTTCAGCGCGACCTGCAGGCACTCATTCAGGAAAAGTTGAAAGAGAAGGGCTTGCAATAATCCTTCCGATAGGAAATTACATTGACCCGGCGAGCCTTGCGCGCCGGGTTTTTTATTGGCAGAAATTGCGCAGAAACGTGGAAAATTGCTACTGAGACGGGATTTGTAAATGACAAACTATGATTATGATCTGTTTGTAATTGGCGGCGGATCAGGTGGTGTACGTGCGTGCAGAGTGGCAGCTTCCCTCGGAAAGAAAGTTGGTGTGGCAGAAGAGTCGCGCTTTGGCGGTACCTGTGTCATTCGCGGATGCGTGCCCAAAAAACTGATGGTGTATGCATCGCACTTCCCAAAACAGTTTGAAGATGCTGCCGGCTATGGTTGGAGTGTTGGGCAAACCAGTTTTGACTGGCGCACTTTTGTCGATGCCAAGGAAAAGGAAATTACCCGCCTTGAAGGGCTTTATCGCAAGGGGCTTGAGAACAACAAAGCGGAAGTATTTGACACACGTGCGAGCGTGACAGGGCCGCATTCTGTCAGACTGCACGACAGCGGCAGGGAGGTAACCGCAGAAAACATTCTCATTGCGGTCGGTGGCAGACCCAACGCAATGCCGGAAATTGAAGGGGCGGAACATTGCATCATTTCAGATGATGTATTCGATCTGGCTGAATTGCCAAAAAGCATGGTTGTTCTTGGAGCGGGGTATATCGCTCTGGAGTTTGCCTGTATCTTTGCCCAGTTGGGAACGAAGATCACAGTGGTCTATCGAGGCAGTGAAATCTTGCGCGGATTTGATCATGACGTGCGCCAGCATCTTCACCATGAGATGGAGAAAAAAGGCGTCGAGTTCATCTTCGATACCAATATTGAATGCGTCAAACAGGAAGGCAAACAGCGCAAGGTCATGCTGAAAAATGGCGCAACGCTGGACGCGGAACAGGTTCTTTTGGCAACCGGTCGCAAGCCCAATACAAAGGATCTCGGGCTTTTGGGCGCTGGTGTCGAACTTGAATGGGACGGGCGGATTGCTGTTGATGAATATTCCCGGTCCAAGGTGC
Source organism: Salaquimonas sp. (assembly GCA_041736675.1). GTDB lineage: Bacteria > Pseudomonadota > Alphaproteobacteria > Rhizobiales > Rhizobiaceae > Salaquimonas. The sequence goes on along the minus strand of JBGSTD010000046.1, from coordinate 95,222 downwards.
CTTCCATTTATGCGGTTGGTGATGTGACTGACAGGGTCAATCTTACCCCTGTTGCAATCCACGAGGCGATGTGTCTGATCGAGACCTTGTACAAGGACAATCCGACCATGCCGGACCATACGCTGGTTCCGACGGCGGTATTCACCCAACCGGAAATCGGCACGGTTGGCATGAGCGAGGAACAGGCAGCGGATATGTGCCGTGACCTGAAAGTCTACAAGGCGACTTTCCGGCCGATGAAATACATCCTCGCGGGGCGGGATGAAAAAATGTTGATGAAGATCATTGTCGAGACAGCCACTGACAAGGTGCTTGGTGTTCATATTGTCGGACCTGATGCAGGCGAAATGGTACAGTTGCTAGGAATTGCCCTGAAAATGGGGGCGACAAAAGAAGATTTTGACCGGACAATGGCGGTTCATCCGACCGCTGCCGAGGAGTTGGTGACGATGTATCAACACAGCTATCTTGTGGTCGATGGTGTTCGGCAGGCCTGATCCCGATGGTTGACGGCTTGATCGCTTATTTTGGTTATGGTTCGCTGGTCAATATTGAAACTTTGCGGACGCGGTATGTTGCAGCCTATCCTGCGCGGCTGAAAGGCTGGCGGCGTCATTGGCAGTCGCGTGCTTCAGGTGATGCTGGCACAGAGGGCAAAATGCCAGCCCTTTTGAGCGTTCATCGAAATGATGATACTGTCATTGATGGCATGCTGATCATAGATCACAGTGCCCATTTGCGTGACTTGGACGAACGGGAAGTGCATTACAGCCGGGTAAATGTTAATGAAGACCTTGTTGATCTTGCCGGATGCAGCGAGTTGAAATCCATTCCGCCGGAAAACCGTTTCGTATATGTTGCAACGATGGTTGATGATGATCGGTCACCTTTGTTGCAGTCCTATCTGGATGCTGTAATGCAGGGTTTCCTCAATGCTCATGGGCAGACTGGTTTGTCCCGCTTTATCGAGACAACCACAGGTTTCGACCGGGAGATAATAATGGATCGCGACAAGCCGCTTTATCCAAGAGCGGTGACACTGAGCAGCAGGGAAAAGCTGAGTTTTGACCGCCTGCTGCTGGATGCGGGTGTTCAATTCAAAAATCCGGATTGATTTTTCTGGCCTTCCTTGAAGTCTTTGCCTATAACGCGCGCAAATTCATTGGTGCTTTTGAACAAATTGGTTTTCAATGGCTTCAGGCGATCCTTTTGCAAGAGATCGCGATTGTTGATGTAGAGCGTAAAAGGTAATCCCATGTCTCAGAATTGGTCTCCAAATTCCTGGCGTTCAAAGCCATTCGTGCAGATTCCGGATTTTCCGGACAAGGAAGCTCTGAAAGTGGCCGAGGCGCGAATTGCAAGTTTTCCTCCGCTGGTTTTTGCCGGGGAAGCGCGCGCGTTGACGAAGTCACTTGCGAAGGTTTCCGAAGGCAATGCCTTCCTGTTGCAGGGTGGAGATTGCGCTGAAAGTTTTGCCGAACACGGCGCAGACAATATTCGCGATTTTTTCCGCGTATTCCTGCAGATGTCGGTGGTTCTTACTTTCGCTGCAGCAAAGCCGATCGTAAAGGTCGGGCGCATTGCTGGCCAGTTTGCCAAGCCTCGCTCGTCAGACTTTGAAAAACAGGGTGATGTATCATTGCCGAGCTATCGCGGTGATATCATCAATGCTCCGGAGTTCGACGCAGCGGTTCGTACACCCGATCCGGAGCGCCAGATCATGGCTTACCGCCAGTCTGCGGCGACACTGAACCTGCTTCGCGCTTTTGCGCAGGGCGGCTATGCCAATCTTGAGCATGTGCATGAATGGATGCTTGATTTTGTCGAGAAAAGCCCGCAGTCCGACCGGTACAAACAGATCGGTGACCGGCTCACGGAAACCTTGCGTTTCATGAAGGCCATCGGCTTTTCCGCCGATGACCATCCGCGTTTGCGAGAGACAGAATTTTATACCAGTCATGAAGCATTGTTGCTCGGATACGAAGAGGCGCTGACCCGCATCGATTCTACCAGTGGTGATTACTACGGCACATCAGGACACATGCTCTGGATCGGCGACCGGACCCGCCAGCCAGACCATGCCCACGTGGAATTTTGCCGCGGGATCAAGAACCCCATTGGACTTAAGTGCGGACCATCCACTTCGAGCGAAGGTTTGTTGGAACTGATTGATATTCTCAATCCTGAAAATACGGCAGGACGTTTGACGCTGATTGCCCGTTTTGGGTCTGACAAGGTTGGCGAACACCTGCCCAATTTGATCAGGGCTGTAGAACGCGAAGGCAAGAAAGTTGTCTGGAGCTGTGACCCTATGCATGGCAATACCATCACATCATCGAGCGGCTACAAGACACGCCCGTTCGAGCGCGTGCTAAAAGAGGTGCAGCAGTTCTTTGCCATCCATCGGGCCGAGGGAACCTATCCGGGCGGTGTCCACTTTGAAATGACAGGCAAGGACGTTACAGAGTGCACTGGTGGCGCACGGGCGGTGATGGACGAAGATCTTGGCGATCGTTATCACACACATTGCGATCCGCGCCTCAATGCTTCCCAATCGCTGGAATTGGCATTCCTGGTTTCGGAACTTCTGCAGGAAGATCGTGGCGGCACAAAGCAGAAAATCGCTGTTTGATCGATTTCCTATAATTACTGAATATCGGGCGGAAATCTCAAGCGGATTTCCGCCCATTTTATAGATGCTGACCAATCGTTTGGAGAAACCCTAATGAGCGAAATACACACCGGATCATGCCTTTGCGGAAATGTGAGTTTCAGGGTTAAAGGCCAGTTGCGCGATGTGCTTGCATGCCACTGTACACAGTGCCGCAAACAATCCGGCCATCACTATGCAGCTACCAATGCGAAGGACGATGCCATCGAATTGAGCGGCGAGGATCATGTCAAATGGTATCAGTCATCACAGTTGGCAAAGCGCGGTTTTTGCTCAAATTGTGGATCTGTACTTTTCTGGAAATCAGAAAAGGATGACTTTACGTCAATTATGGCCGGCAGCTTCGACAAGCCGACTGGTCTGAAGCTGACCAAGCATATCTTTGTTGCTGACAAGGGTGACTATTATGACATTGGAGATGATGCCACCAAATTCTCTGACTGGGGCAAAACGCAGCTTTGATCCTGCAATTGCATAAGACACCGAAAATGTGCAATCAGGTTCGAACTGAAATTTTACAATAAAGAGTCGAATTTGTCCAAGTCACATCACCAAATGATCAGGCGCGTTCAGCCCCAACCTTCCAACTGGTTTGCCAAGGTACGTTCATGGATTACTTTCGTTAATGGTCGCAGGCAGGATAAGCGCTTTCCGGTCTGGCCATTATCCCGCGTTGGTGTCCTAAGTGTTTGTACAATAGTTCTCGTTCTGGCACTTTTGGTCTTTGTTGATGCACGGTTTCTCGAACTGGTTCGTGCAAACGCAACAAAAGACAACTGGTTCTTTGGCAAATTAACACTGGTCGCCCAGTCAGACTGGATCTTGTATTCCAGCGGATTTGTTATCCTGGTGATGTCAGTTTTTTCAGCTGATCGCCACAAAGGGGCGCTAAATGCCGTTTGGCACAGGTTCTTTTTGACCGCCTATTTCATTTTTACCAGCGTTGCCCTTTCCGGGCTGATTACCAATGGGCTGAAAATCTGTTTTGGCAGGTTGCGGCCGCCTTTTGTCGAAGGTGTATCACCATGGGAAGCCATGCCTTTTCATGCCGGATATAATTTTGCAAGTTTCCCATCAGGCCACTCAACGACATCGGGTGCCTTGGCCATGGCTTTGGCACTTTTGTTTCCCCGTTTCTTTTGGCCGTTCCTGATACTTGGTGTGTTTGTCGCCTCAAGCCGCAGTTTCATTGGAGTGCATTTTCCTTCGGATGTTGTGATGGGACTTGCACTTGGTGCCGGTTTTACCTGGATCTATGCACGCAGTTTTGCCCAAAAGAGATTGTTGTTTGTATTTGATGACGACGGAAAACTGGCTCTGCGCCGTGAGGGGCGGGGTCATCTTGACCGTTGGTCCGCTCTTTTTTCAGGTAAGTAAGATGAGTGTACTGATCTTCGACTCGGGTATTGGCGGATTGACCGTTTTGCGGGAGGCACGCGTATTGATGCCGGACCGCCGCTTTATCTATGTGGCCGATGATGCGGCATTTCCCTATGGAGACTGGGAAGAGGCTGCGCTGCTGGAGCACATAATAGGCTTGTTCGGTACGCTGATCGAAGATTGGAAGCCCGAGATCATTGTAATTGCCTGCAACACCGCATCAACGCTTGCCATAGAGCGATTGCGTGAGGTTTATCCCGATCAATTGTTTGTTGGCACCGTCCCGGCGATCAAACCGGCCGCCGAGCGCACCCATTCCGGTCTTGTTTCCGTGCTTGCAACGCCTGGAACTGTGCGCAGGCAGTATACAAGGGATTTGATCAGCGACTGGGCAAGCAAGTGCGAGGTACGGCTGGTTGGCAGCACGATGCTTGCGCGGCTTGCCGAAGCTTATATGCGCGGCGGCATTGTCGATGAAGCGGCGGTTTTGAGGGAAATCCAACCCTGTTTCATGGAAAAGGAAGGACGGCGAACGGATATTATTGTTCTGGCCTGTACGCATTACCCGTTCCTTGTCAACCGTATGCGCAAGATGGCGCCTTGGCCGGTTGACTGGATTGACACATCAGAGGCGATCGCCAGGCGTGCGGTCAGTCTGATCGGTCCCAATATGAAAAATGAGGTCAATGAGCCGGATATTGCTTATTTTACCAAGGGTAAGCCTGATCCTGTCACAGCCAAGCTGCTCAGAGGATTTGGATTGACGGTATAAACCCGAACAGCTCAATGCTGATGATTGTATGTCCCCGTACGAATTTGACCCGTTTTAGGATTATGGTGCCTTAACAGAATCCATAAAATGGCTTCAATTTTTTTATGCGTTCATTCATTGGCACTTGATATTTGTAACCAAAAGTACGGATATCGGGGCTAATATCATGAAATTCTTAAAATCAAACCGCGGGAATTTTGCGATAATCTTTGCTCTCGCCCTTTTGCCAATCATGTTGGCAATCGGGATGGCGGTCGACTATTCACAAATGAGTAATTTGCGGTCCAAGGTGCAAAATATTGCCGATGCTTCTGTGCTTGCTGGAGCTCGTGAACTGGACAAGACTGCAGATGAGCGCAAAACAATTGCAAAAGACTATTTTCTTTCGCAGATCGGTACTATTCCGGAAAGCGCGGTTGTCGTTAGCCTCGTTGGTGACGACCTTTCAATGAATATTGACTATGAAAATCCAACAAGTTTCATGGGATTGTTGGGCGTACAGAATATGGCGATCAACGTTGAGTCGATTGCCAATATCGGGGTAAGGGGCGTTGAGGTTGCCCTTGTGCTCGATGTGAGCGGATCAATGAACGCGTTGTTTCCGGATGGCACCAGTCGAATTACCCAGTTGAAAACCTCATCCAAATCGCTGATTTCCAAGATTGAAAGTTCTGTAGGCAGTAAAGGCAAGATTTCAATTGTGCCCTTCACAATGAATGTCAATGTGGGAAAAGCCAATACCGATTTTGTGACCGGCAATACCAATCCCCTGTACGCAGGCACCGAATGGATGGGCTGTGTTCAGGAGCGCGCTGCGCCAAACCATATTGCAAATGATCCTGGCGCCAAATTGCAGGCTTATATCTGGCCTCCAACTCCAGACGGCGGGATGTGCAAGAACAGCAGCAATGGAACTAATACTGGCTATGCCAATATGAATGAAGCGGCAGGCGCAGGGCTAACAAGCGCCCAGTTTGACGGACCAAACCGCAATTGTGTGCGCCATGAAATCATGCCCTTGAGCAACAATTATCCGGATCTGCTTTCCAAGATTGATTCGCTTGACAGCCAGGGCAATGACGGAACCATCATAGCGCCGGGAATTACCTGGGGTTTGCGTACCTTGTCACGTGAATGGCCATTTACCGAGGGCGACCAGTGGAATTCGGGTACAGGGAAGGTATTGGTTGTGTTGACCGATGGTTCGCAGACAACCGAGGTCGAGTATCAGAACTCCCAGTGTCAGAATGCGTCCAACACGGTAGCCCCGTTTTCGTTTGATCCAAAGGATTTTGGCATGGGTGGCAAAAAGCTGACTGTCAATGGTCCCCATGACAATTGGACACCCTACGGTTTTTACATGGACTCTGATCCGTTTTCCGAAGGTTTGTCCTCGGAAAGCGATTTGCCGAATTCCCTGAGCAAACTGTCACTTGCAGCCTGTGCCGAGGCGAAGAAATCCTATTCTGGCAATGCCATCGAAATTTTCACAATAGGTGTCAGCGACCAGACAGCTCCCGGCACGGAAATATACAACGTACTTCACAATTGTGCCTCCAAGCCAGAAAACCACTTCTTTGTTGAAAACGCGGCAGGCCTCGAAGCCGCATTCGATGCAATAACCGGCAAGGTGACGGAATTGAGGTTGCGTAAATAGTAGCGGAAAGCAATTGGCGGTCTCAATGGAAGTTCCAGCAGACTTTTGGTTGACAAAACAATGCCGGGAGCCTATCCACACCCAAGTTCCGGGCCAAAAGCCCGGTTCTTTTTTTGACGTATCCCGTGATTTTCCTAGCAAAACGTGCGCAGGAATTTCTGTCGGCTGGTGAAAACGACCAGCAGAGGAGGGTGCGTTTCCTTCACCCGGTGTGTGAACACCGGCATGTAACTTATTGAAAGGAAATGCTGTGAGCAAGCGTATCTCAGCCAAGTATAAAATTGACCGCCGTATGGGCGAAAACATCTGGGGCCGTCCAAAGTCACCAGTAAACAAGCGTGAATTCGGTCCTGGCCAGCACGGTCAGCGCCGCAAGAACAAGCTGTCGGACTTCGGTTTGCAGCTGCGCGCCAAACAGAAACTGAAGGGCTATTACGGCTCGATCACTGAAAAACAATTCCGCAAGATTTATGCCGAAGCAGCCCGTCTTCGTGGTGATACCGGTGAAAAACTTGTTGGTCTTCTCGAAAGCCGTCTGGACGCCATCGTCTACCGCGCCAAATTCGTTGCAACCGTTTTTGCCGCACGTCAGTTCGTCAACCATGGCCATGTCAACGTAAACGGTCGCCGGGTCAACATTCCATCATACCGCTGCAAAGCAGGTGATGTCATCGAGGTGCGTGACCGCTCCAAACAATTGACACTGGTTCTTGAAGCCAGCCAGTTGGCAGAGCGCGATGTTCCAGACTACATGGAAGTTGATCATGGCAAAATGGTTGCGAAATATGTTCGCGTTCCTGTGCTTTCAGACATTCCGTATCCGGTTCAGATGGAACCAAACCTGATCGTCGAATTTTATTCGCGCTAATCGCGACAAAATTGCGAAAATCTTCAAACGCCCGGTTACGCCGGGCGTTTTTGTTCGTGGTGCTGGTAAATTTGAATTATTCCGTCCAATGTTCTTGTCTTTTCTTCCAGGTCTCAGTCTGTCATGAAAATTACCGATCAGCTCCTTGCATTGCTGGTTACCTTTATCTGGGGAACCAATTTTGTTGCGATATCGATGGGCCTCGATGAGTTGCAGCCTTTTGTTTTCGCAACGCTCAGATTCATGCTGGTCGCTTTTCCTTTGGTGTTTTTCTTGCCGCGACCAAATATTGAGTGGAAATATTTGGTCGCTTATGGGGTGCTTATCGGGCTTGGGCAATTTGGACTTCTGTTTTGGGCTATCCGCGAAAACATCACTCCCGGTCTCGCGTCGCTGGTTGTTCAAACCCAGATTTTCTTCACAATCCTGATGTCGGTGGTGTTGTTTGATGAACGAGTGAAACCCATTCAGTGGCTCGCAATCGGCATCAGTTTTACCGGTCTTCTGGTGATTGCCGTATTTGCAGACGGCAAAACTACCATCATAGGTTTGCTGGTTGTCATTGGCGCTGCGTTGGGATGGGCCGGGGGGAATCTGGTAGTCAAGAAATCACGGCCCCAGAACATGATTTCCTTTCTTGTCTGGGCCTCGGTTTTCTCCTCCATTCCGCTGGCGGTATTGAGCCTGATGTTCTCCGATGTGAACACAATTTGGCAAGAGGTCAGCGATTTGAGCAATACAGGATGGGCGGTCGTTGTCTGGCAGGCAATCGGCAACAGCATCATAGGATATGGTCTTTGGAACCTGTTGCTAAACCGCTATCGTGCATCGGTTGTGACGCCATGGGCGCTGCTGATCCCGGTGTTTGGGATAGCGTCGTCTGCTCTGTTGTTAAACGAAGCCATGCCATGGTGGAAATGGCTCGGAGCCGCGCTAATTTTGGCAGGTCTTGCCGTCAACATATTATCCCAGCGACGCCCGGCAACAAACCTGCCACAACTATCCTAGCCCTTAAACATGTAGAGCATTGTGTTGCAATCGGGCAGGGCTGTGGTGTAAGGCATGCGCCATGAACGACATGAGCCCCATCTCCAACGACGATGCCCTGTCCGGTGGACATCCGGCTTTTGCTAACGCGCCTTCGTCGGTTGAATTCAAGAAACTGCGCAAACGCCTTGTGCGGCAGGTGCGTGAGGCTGTCGAAAAATTCAACATGGTCGAGCGTGCGCCATCGGGAACAGGCAAGCGGCCTAAATGGCTGGTAGGAATTTCGGGCGGCAAGGATTCTTATGGTCTTTTGGCAGTGCTGCTTGATCTGCAATGGCGAGGAGTACTTCCGGTCGATTTGCTTGCATGCAATCTTGATCAGGGCCAGCCCAATTTTCCAAAACATGTTCTGCCGAACTATCTCGAAAGTCTCGGCATCGACCATCGGATAGAGTACCAGGATACTTATTCCATCGTGACTGAAAAAGTTGCCGCGGGAAGCACGTATTGTGCCTTGTGTTCGCGGCTGCGGCGGGGAAACCTTTACCGGATAGCCAAGGAAGAGGGATGTGATGCGCTTGTGCTTGGGCATCACCGGGAAGATGTTTTGGAAACTTTCCTGATGAACCTTTTTCATGGCGGCAGGCTCGCGGCCATGCCGCCAAAGCTTCTCAATGATGAGGGTGAAACTTTTGTACTTCGTCCGCTTGCCTTTGCAGCCGAGGAAGATCTTCAGAAGTTTTCCGACCAGATGCAGTTTCCGATTATTCCATGTGATCTTTGCGGAAGCCAGGACGGACTGCAACGCAATGTCATGAAACAGATGCTGAGCGACATTGAAGCCAGGATGCCCGGTCGCAAGGACACGATGATCCGTGCGCTGACCAATGTGCGGCCAAGCCATTTGATGGATAGCGGTCTATTCGACTTTGCCAAACTGGTTGGATGAAGTTTTCCAAACGCAACAATCGATTCTGATGAAAATAAGCCTTGGTTGACATTGCTTGAATTTTACGCACAAATTTTGGCTTTAAAATCAAATTGGCGTAATTTGAGGCAATGTTTGGCGTTTTTCACTGTTGAATCATTCAGCCATCCGGTTATGCTGTAGTCTCATTTGCTTCAAGTTATGTGAAGCGGGAGAGGGTGAGCGAGTATATGAGTTCAAATAGCGGCGCAGCTGTGCGCTTTGATAAGGTACAGAAGAGTTATGATGGCGAGAACCTTGTTGTTAAGGAGCTTAATCTCGACATTGCGCCCGGTGAATTCCTGACAATGCTTGGGCCCTCGGGGTCCGGTAAAACCACCTGTTTGATGATGCTGGCAGGTTTTGAACCTGCCACGCGCGGTGAGATATTTCTCAATAACAAACCGATCAACAATGTGCCGCCATACAAGCGCGGCATCGGAATGGTGTTCCAGAATTACGCGCTCTTTCCACACATGAGTGTGGCTGAAAACCTGGCTTTCCCGCTGCAAATCCGCAAAATGAACAAGGCCGACCAGGAAACCAAAGTGAAACGGGCTTTGGAGATGGTTGAGCTTGGCGCTTTTGGCAATCGCAGACCGTCTCAATTGTCCGGTGGACAACAGCAGCGCGTTGCGGTCGCAAGAGCGCTTGTGTTTGATCCTGAACTGGTTTTGATGGATGAGCCCCTCGGTGCGCTTGACAAGCAGCTGCGAGAGCAAATGCAGTATGAAATAAAACACATCCACGAAAATCTGGGTGTAACGGTTGTATATGTTACCCACGACCAGACCGAAGCCCTGACGATGTCAGACCGCGTCGCTGTGTTTCAGGATGGGAGAATTCAACAGTTATCGCCGCCTGATGCATTGTATGAAAGCCCGAAGAACTCGTTTGTTGCGCAGTTCATTGGCGAGAACAACAAGCTCTCAGGCAAGGTCACACAGATCAGCGATGACATTTGCGAAGTGACGCTTGATGACGGAACCAGGCTGAAAGCCGAAGCGGTCAATGTCAGCAAGGTAGGTGAGCGGACCACGATTTCGCTGCGTCCTGAGCGCATTGAATTTGACGACCCGAAGAAACAGGAAAATGTTGTATCGGGCGAAATCAGGGAGATCCTGTATCTTGGCGACCACCTGCGTGTGGTCATGTCGGTTGCAGGCAATCCTGAATTTATCGTGAAGGTAAGAAACCGCGGGCAAAAGCGTCCGCTGGCAGCCGGGCAGAAAGTCGATATCGGCTGGGCTGCACGAGACTGCAAGGCCTTGGATGCGGTAGCCTGAGGGCAAAGAGATTGTGCATTTCCAAACGGAGCGCATAATGATTGACTGGTCCTGACCGGTCACAACTTAAAGGGAGACTACAATGAAACTTAAATCAATCCTGCTATCAACGGCTGCTGCCAGCTTGATGCTCGGTTCAGCAACCGTAATGGTTTCGGCTGCTGACGGGCCGGAAGCTTGCGAAGGCTGTGCTAACGAAATGACCATCGTATCCTGGGGCGGCGCTTACTCCGCTTCGCAGAAAGCGGCATATGACGACCCATATGCAGCAGCGACCGGCGTCAAGATCATCAATGATGAATCTTCGGCTGAAGCTGTGGCTAAACTGCGCGCCATGAATGAAGCAAAGAACGTGACATGGGATGTTGTTGACGTTGTTGCATCCGACGCTTTGCGTCTTTGCGATGAAGGCCTTGCCGAACCAATCGACGGGAAAACCGAACTTGCAGCTGCGCCGGATGGCACAGACGCTGACGCTGACTTCGGTGTGTTGCGTGTGAACGAGTGCTTTGTACCGCAGATCGTTTATTCAACAACCTTCGGCTATCGTACAGACAAAGTTGGCGCAACACCTCCAACCACCGTTTGCGACGTGTTTGATCTTGCCAAATATCCTGGAAAGCGCGCCCTGCAGAAACGCCCGATCGACAACATGGAATGGGCTCTTTACTGCGACGGCGTAGACAAGGCTGAGATATACAAAGTGCTTGGTACAGACGAAGGCGTTGCCCGTGCATTTGCCAAACTCGATACCATCAAGAGCGAAGTTGTCTGGTGGACTGCCGGTGCTGAAACACCACAGCTACTGGCTGATGGCGAAGTCGTTATGGGTTCAACATTCAATGGCCGTTTGTTCTCAGCCATCGTTGAACAGAAACAGCCAATCGCAATGCTGTGGGACATGCAGAGCTTTGACCTTGACGGCTGGATCATCCCAACCGGTTTGCCACCAGAGCGTTTGGCCCGTGCGAAAAACTATCTGAAATTTGCCACTGACACCCAGCGTCTTGCTGATCAGGCAAAATACATTTCCTATGGTCCTGCACGCAAGTCTTCGGCACCGCTGGTTGGCAAACACGCCACGCTCGGTATCGAAATGGCACCTCACATGCCTACAGATCCAGCAAATGCCGGCAACATCCATACCTATGATTATGGCTGGTGGGCAGATAACCGCGATGATCTGGATGCAAAATTCCAGGCTTGGCTTGCCAAGTAATTCCTTTTGGAATCACTCATTGGTTCGGGGTCACGCCCCGGACCAACCATACCATTACATGAAGGCAAGTTGCCGGGGGACTGCAAATGGCTGAAACTGTGATCGACGGCAAGGTATCTTTGTCCGCGCCGGAAATATTGACCACAGCAGATGGTCAACCTCTGAAGAAAGCGCTTGAAATCGCGCTAAGGCGGGAGAAAATCCGTGCTGTGCTTTTGATCGCGCCCTTGCTGGCCTTCGTTATTTTTTCATTTATCATTCCAATCGGGTACATGCTGTTTCGCTCGGTAGACAACTCGATCGTGGGCAGGATATTGCCCAACACCGTGATTGAAGTTGTAAAGTGGGACCCTGATGTATCGCCATTGCCGGAGGAACCGGTATTCAAGGCGATGGTCAGTGATTTGCGTGTTGCTGTTGCTGACAAGACCCATACGCGGATTGGGTCGCTTTTGAATTACGCAAATCCAGGCATGTCGTCGCTTTTTCGCAAATCGGGCCGTGAAATCCGCAAAATCACAGATGACGGCTCCTACAAGGAACAGCTTATTGCGTCTGATGAGGGGTGGGCTGACCCTGAAACGTGGCGCACGATCAGGCGGATGGCTCCCCGCTACACCGATAGTTATTTTCTCAATGCGGTCGATAGGGAGAGACGCGCTGAAGGGATAACCCTAAAGCCTGAGAACGAACAAATTTATATCACGCTGTTCGTGCGGACCATTGTGCTTTCTGCTGCAATCACGCTTTCTTGTATACTCTTGGGCTATCCAATTGCCTATCTGCTGGCAAATCTGCCGGCACGCAGTTCCAACCTTTTGATCATACTTGTTTTGTTGCCTTTCTGGACTTCGCTTCTGGTGCGTACATCCGCCTGGAAGGCGATCCTTCAACAAGAAGGGGTGATCAATGACCTCCTGGTATTTTCAGGCCTGATTGATGAAGCCGGACGGCTGGTAATGATCAACAACGTCACCGGCACGATCATTGCGATGACGCATATTCTGCTGCCGTTCATGATCCTGCCGCTTTACTCAGTGATGAAAACAATTTCACCAAGTTTTGTGCGTGCTGCCAAATCCATGGGAGCATCGGACTGGACAACGTTCTGGAAAATCTATTTTCCAAACACGATTCCAGGTATTGGTGCAGGTTCAATTCTCGTCTTCATCCTAGCCATCGGCTATTATATTACGCCGGAACTTGTCGGCGGAACGCAAGGCGTGTTCATTTCAAACCGAATTGCCTACCATATATCATATTCGTTGAATTGGGGATTGGCGGCTGCACTTGGGGCAATTCTGCTGGCACTCGTTCTTGCCCTCTACTGGGCGTACGACAAGGTTGTCGGTATTGATAACGTGAAATTGGGATAACCGGATGTCAGCGCTTCCTCCATATGCATCAACGGGCCAGCGGGTTTGGCACTACACTTTCCGCTATCTGATATGCGGTGCGATCTTCTTTTTCCTGATTGCGCCCATCATCATCATCATTCCACTGTCCTTCAATGCGGAGAATTTTTTCACATTCACCAAGAAGATGCTGGCGCTTGATCCTGAAGGCTATTCGCTGAAGCATTATCGTGACTTTTTTACCAATCCCCAATGGACCGATGCGGTGAAAAACTCGTTCATCATCGCGCCGATCGCAACTGTTCTTGCCACCTCATTCGGTACACTTGCTGCAATAGGGTTATCCCAAAGCCATGTTCCGTTCAGAAGGGCGATCATGGCCATCCTGATTTCTCCAATGATTGTGCCGTTGATCATTTCGGCAACGGGCATGTATTTCTTCTATTCGGATGTGGGCCTGTTCATGACTGAAACGGTTGGGCTTGGTCAGGACTTTGTCGGGTTTGGCAAGGTTATTTTGGCACATGCCGTTTTGGGAACGCCTTTTGTCATCATTACTGTGACTGCGACGCTTGTGGGATTTGACAAGAGCCTTACAAGGGCAGCGGCAAATATGGGCGCCAATCCGGTCACTACTTTCTTCCGCATTCAGATGCCGCTGATTATTCCGGGCGTTGTATCGGGCGCGCTGTTTGCGTTCATAACCTCGTTTGATGAAGTTATTGTTGTCCTTTTCATGGGTTCTGCAGCGCAAAAGACATTGCCGTGGCAGATGTTTACCGGATTGCGGGAGCAGATTTCACCAACAATTCTGGCAGCTGCAACAGTCATGGTAGTCATCTCGATCGCCTTGCTGACGGTTCTTGAATTGCTACGCCGTCGCTCCGAGAGACTAAGAGGCCTTTCGCCTACGTAAGCCAGTTCGTAATTGACGAAAAGCCCGCCTTCAGCGGGCTTTTTTTATTCTTATAGCGACATAAAATGTCCTTGAAAGTCGCAGCAAACCCGGCAAACAGGGGTAGCATGTTTTCATCTCGGCCAACGTAGCGGCAATAGGGTCCGCTGCCATCAGGCCATACCTGAGATAAATCCATGAACATGAACAAATCGAATGACCTTGGCGGAACAGGTGATGCTTCCGCGCGCAATGGCGACCGCACCAGCGACATGTTGCACGTTGTCAAATGGCACAATGGCGAGAAAGAGTGGTCGCCATTTTCGACCGGCGAAATGCTGCGCAGGCAAAATGCCATGCGCGAGTGGATGGCTAAAAACAATGTAGACGTCGCGCTGTTCACCTCCTATCACGGCATCTGCTATTACTCCGGGTTCCTGTATTGCTATTTTGGCAGGAAATACGGGTTTGTACTCGACCACGAAAACGCCACGACGGTGACAGCGGGTATCGACGGCGGCCAGCCCTGGCGGCGCACCCATGGCGACAACATCACCTATTCGGACTGGCGTCGTGACAATTTCTACACAGCCATCAAGTCATTGCTTAAACCGGGTATAAAGCGTATCGGCATTGAATTTGATCATGTTTCGCTGGATTTTCGTGCATTGCTCGGCAATGCCTTTCCAGGGGTCGAGTTTATTGATGTAGCACAGCCTTCCATGTGGATGCGGTCGATCAAGTCGGCTGAAGAACACGCGTTGATCAGGGAAGGTACACGCATTTGCAATATCGGCGCACAGGCGTGCATGGATGCTGTTGCAGTCGATATTCCCGAATATGAAGTATCGATTGCCGCCACAAATGCGATGATCCGTGAGATCGGCAAGTCATTCCCGTTTGTCGAATTGATGGATACTTGGACCTGGTTTCAGTCCGGCTATATGACAGACGGAGCACACAATCCGGTAACAAACAAGAAAGTGGCCAAGGGAGACATCCTCTCCCTCAATTGTTTTCCTATGATCTTTGGATATTACACTGCCATTGAGCGAACGATGTTTTGCCGTGAAGCCAGCAATGCCCACATCGATCTTTGGCAGAAGAACTGCGAAGTGATGCGGGTCGGCTCCGGGCTTATTCAACCTGGCAAGAAATGCTCGGATATAGCACTTGAGCTCAACGATCTTTATCGCTCATGGGATCTGCTTAAATACCGGTCCTTCGGTTACGGGCATTCCTTTGGCGTTCTTTCGCACTATTACGGCCGCGAGGCGGGTGTCGAATTGCGTGAAGATGTTGAAACAGTGCTTGAGCCAGGCATGGTGGTGTCGATGGAACCGATGATCATGATCCCCGAAGGGGAACCGGGCGCGGGCGGATACCGCGAACATGACATTTTCATCGTTACCGAGAATGGTGCTGAAAACATTACCAACTTCCCATATGGTCCTGATCACATGATCCTCAAGGGATAATCGGTACATCGACAAAAGCCTGCGAGGCTGCGGAGCTTTAGCCCCGCGGTCTGGTGTGCCTGATATATTGGGTAAAACTATTTGTGGGCAATGTTCAGCAATCTTTTGGTCGGACAAGTTTTCATTGTTCTTTGAGATTTCGATTGCGTATGCTTTGTGCAGGTCTGTTTGAGGGGAACTTTGTGAGATTACTGCTTTTTTGCCTTTGTTTGTTTCTGTTTGCGATGCCGGGCAGCTTTGGCATGGCCCAAACCATTCCCGGCCTTACAAATGGCAAATCTGAATCCGCGCAAAAAACAAACCTTCCTGAAAACCTGACGCCCGAAACCATTCGTGAAATGGTTTCCAAATTGAGCGATCAGGACGTGCGGGCATTGCTGCTCGAACGACTGGATGCTGTTGCCCGCGAACGCGAACCTGTGACAGCTGCACAGAACATAGATATTCTGGAGCTTTTCCAATCCTGGGGAAACGGGATTGTTCAAAATTGGGTTTCGGGTGTCGAGAGCTTGCCAGTGTTCGGCGCCGCAGTCGTCAAGGGATTTTCGACCTTTGTGGAGCGCAAGGGTGGATACGAAACCTTGATGACCCTTGTTAAAATGGGTTTTGGAATTCTTCTTGGCCTTGGAGCCTATTTCTTTGTCATGGGTAGCCCTCTGCGGCGATGGGGATCACTTCCTGATGCAGATGACAATCTTGGGGAGTCCCTGTTCAAACTTTTCAAAAAACTGGCATTGGATCTTGTAGCCATCATGGCATTCCTGATGGTCGCGATAGCCTGCCACCGGTATTTTCTTACCCAAGCGGACAGGCCGTTTGTGCAGGGTTTCATGACCTATGTGATCATAGTTCCGATGTGCGTTGCAGCACTCGGCAGGTTTCTGATGTCGCCTTATCGTCCCGAAGCCCGGCTTGTTCACATTGATGATGCGACAGCGCTTTTCTTTCAGCGGCAACAAATACTGGTCGCTGTTTTTGCTGGCTTGATCTATTTCCTGATCCGGTTTCTCGAACTGCAGGGAATTGCCATGACGGACTTGCGAGTTACCTACGGATTGAACCTGCTTCTGTTTATCTGGATTGGCGTGGTGGTCTATCGTGGTCGCAAGGCACTGACAATGATGATGCTTGGGGGGCATGGCGAGGAAACCAAGGCTGAGAGATGGATGGCCCAACGCTATTCGACCTTTCTGTTGGCCATGTTGTTTTTCGTATGGCTTCTCGTCGAAATCCTCGGATCGCAAGGCAGATTTGATATCATCAATACCAATCCGCACTATTATACAATTGTCCTGTTGGGCCTAATGCCGGCATTCGATATGGCAGTGCGGGCGTTGGTTCGTCATATGGTTGGACCGATGAAAGGTGAGGGTCTGGTCGCAGAAAGTGCCTACAAATCGACCAAGCGCAGCTATATACGTATTGGCAGAATTGTCGTCTTTTCAGCAATTCTGCTGTATTTGGCAGACAAATGGAGCATCAATCTGACAAACCTCGCTTCGGCAGGTTTGGGTGCGCAGTTTGCATCGCGCGCGATAGAATTTCTGATCGTCATTGCAATCGGATATGTGGTCTGGGAATTGATGACACTTTGGTTCAACCGCAAGCTCGCCTCGGAAATGACCGCGGTTGGATTTGATCTCACGGCAGACGAGCCGGGAGGCGGAGAAGGCGGGGGAGTGGGCGGTTCGCGATTGTCAACAATTTTGCCATTGCTTCGGATGACTTTTCAAACTGCCATCATTGTGATGACCGCTTTGATTGCCCTTGGAAATATCGGCATTGATATTACACCGCTTCTCGCCGGTGCGGGTATCGTTGGTATTGCCATCGGGTTCGGTGCCCAAGCATTGGTGCGCGATGTGGTGTCGGGAGTTTTCTTCCTTGTTGATGATGCTTTTCGGGTCGGCGAGTATCTGGAGATCGAGGGAACGGTTGGAACCGTTGAGAAAATTTCCTTGCGCTCACTCCAACTGCGACACCACAAGGGGCCGGTTCACACGATCCCGTATGGCGAAATCCCGAAAGTCACAAACAATTCGCGTGACTGGGTAATCATGAAACTGAAATTTACCTTCCCGTTTGATACGGATGCCAACAAAATCAAAAAAATATTCAGAAAAATCGGCGAGGAAATGCTTCAGACAGACTATGCAGGTGATTTGTTGCAAACGTTCAAAAGTCAGGGTGTCTATGATGTGGATGATGTGGGAATTGTCATCCGCGGCAAATTCATGGCAAAGCCTGGAACGCAATGGGTGATCCGCAAGGATGTTTACAACCGCATTCAAAAAGCCCTCGATGAAGCAGGCATAGAGTTTGCCCGCCGCGAGGTGCGCGTTCAGGTGCCAGGTCTTGAACAGCGTGCTGATCTAACCAATTCGCAAAAGGATGCTATAGCTGCTGCTGCCAGTGAAGCGGTTAACAGGCCGGTTTAATTTTGCGGGATAGGGTTTCGTGCTGATCTGGTCGAGGGTTCAGTCGACGAATGCCCGTTCGATGACAAACTCGCCTGGCTGTGAATTGGAACCCTCCACTAGACCTGCATCCTCACACATCTTTTTGCAATCCTGAAGCATCGCCATGGACCCGCAAATCATGACACGGTCGGTTTCCTTGTTTAAGGGGGAAATGCCTAGATCCTCATAAAGTTTGCCCGAGCGCATTAGATCCGTCATACGGCCGGTGCGCTCGCTTTCTTCGCGGGTTGTTGTCGCGTAATGCACCAAACGGTCGCCGACAATCTCCGAAAGGATTTCGTGGTTCCTGATTTCCTCGACCAAATCCTTGCCATATTGCAGTTCGGCAACTTCCCGGCATGTCTGGATAAGGAAGACCTTGTCGAATTTCTCGTATGTTTCCGGATCACGGATAACACTTGCAAACGGTGCAATGCCTGTTCCTGTTGACAGCAGGAAAAGATCTTTTCCGGGTATCAATGCATCATGTACGAGCGTTCCGGTCGCTTTCTTGCGCATCCAGACCACATCGCCAACCTTGATGTTCTGCAACTGCGAGGTGAGGGGGCCATCATCAACCTTGATCGAGAAAAAGTCCACATGCTCTTCCCATGCAGGCGAGGCAATCGAATAGGCGCGCCAGACGGTTTTTGCCACAGCACCACCCTTTGCCATCACTTCTGGCGGCAAACCGATCATCACGAACTCACCAGAACGGAAGCGAAAATCAGCCGGGCGCTCGGTGCGAAAGAAGAACAGCCGTTCTGTATAGTGCTTGATCTGCGTCACTTTGAGCGCGTAGACCCCGTTGGGAACCTCGGATATTTTATCAATGGGAGCGATGGCTGCGATGGGAGTGATTGAATTCATGACGTGGCTTTCAAAAGTTCCGGCAATGGTTCTGACAACAAGTCTGGCGTCTTTACCAGCAAATTAAAAGATATCGGCTTCTCTTTACGTCTCATAGCCCAAAACATCAAAGTCTTGATTGACCGCGATCAAATGGCAAATTGGAAAATTATTCTAACCAAGATTGCCCAGAGATGGAAATGTTTCAAGCAACCAGAAAGAAGCAGTCTGCATTCCACCGGTCAGGAATAAAATTCCGGTCAGAACCAGAAATACGCCGGTAATTTTTTCCATGGTGCCGAGGTGTCTCTTGAAACGATTGAGAAACTTCATGAACGGACCTACGAAAAATGCCGCTAGAATGAACGGAATTCCAAGTCCGGCAGAATAAACCGCAAGAAGGCTCGCTCCATCTGCAACCGACTGACTGCTTGAAGCCAGACCCAGAATGACGCCAAGAACCGGGCCAATACAGGGTGTCCAGCCAAAAGCAAAAGCTACGCCCATCAGGAACGAGCCGAAATAGCCTGCTGTGCTCGTTGTGAATCTTGCTTCTCGATATAGAAAACCGATCTTGAAAAGGCCAAGAAAATGAAGGCCCATAATGATGATGGCAATGCCGGCGATCATCGACAGGGTGTCGAGATGCGCACGCATGAGCTGGCCAATTGTCGAAGCTCCAGCTCCTAGCGCCGTGAAGACAACTGAAAATCCAAGCACGAAAATCAGGGAATGGATAATTGCGCGCCTTTGGGCGGACTTTACCGCATCAGGACGCTCTCCGGAGGTGGCCCCTGTGAGGGTGTCCAGCGAAACGCCGGCCATATAACCAAGATAAGGCGGCACCAATGGCAGCACGCATGGTGAAAGAAATGACAGCATGCCTGCCAGCAACGCTGTATAATAAGGAATTTCGTTTGTCATCCGCTTCTCTGGCCGGGGCTTTTCTGGCTGGCGCCATGCAATTAAAGTGACAGGGCGGTTCTGTTATTCGGTCTATCAGATTTCAGCTATCACAGACCAGTAACAATATTGCCAGCGGCAATACGCCCAATCCCGGGCATTGCAAACAAGTACAGTCGGCTACTTGAACTCAGAAGGCCTTAAAGGTGAGGGTAGTCAGCGAACGCTCGATGAATTCGACATCCAGAATGTTTTCATTGACCCACAGACCGACATCCACGCCTTCCGGGGGATATATCTGCGCAATCAGGTCCCATTCCCCGCTGGTGGAAAAAAGCTGCGAGATTATTTCGCGCTCATACAATGTGTCTGCGACCTTGTAGGCTTTACCCGGTTTACATCTCAATTGAATGAAAATGCAGCTCATTGTTTATTCCGATCATTCTGCAATAAAAACATGATTTCAAATTAGGCAAAGATGATCAGAATGTCGAGGGCCGTCGCGCGTGTCAGGCAGTGCGTGCAGCGCCTTTTTCAGTTGTAGGCAACAGCAATTTGATTGACAGACCATTACTCTGGCGGTTCTGGATCGACATCTTCAGTCCATAGACCTCAACGATGTCATGTACAATTGCCAGACCGATGCCGGTGCCTGGGGTTTTTTCATCAAAGCGCATTCCTCTATCTGTCATTTGTTGAATTTGCGCCGGATCAATACCCGGACCATCATCCTCAACGGTAATTTCCGCAAAATTACCACTTCTTGATATTGTAGTGATGACCTCATCCTTGCTCCACTTGACGGCATTTTCCAGGATGTTGCCCGCCAATTCGCGAAGGTCATTGGGGTCAATTTTCACGTCAAAATCTGCATAACCGTTCACTGTCCACTTGATGCCACTGCCTTTTGGTGTTTTTTCAAGGGTTCTCGTCAAGGCGCCGATAACCTCTCCGAGATTTGCATCGCTGCTTCGGTGTTCGGGGGCAGGGGAAATACGGCTGCGAGCAAGTTCGTGATCGATATGACTTTGCATTACCTGAACCATTGCAGATATTTCAGAGGCGATTTCAGTCTTGCCAAGATCTTTCAGTTTTCCGGCGTTATTTGCGAGAACAGTCAGGGGAGTTTTTAATCCGTGAGCGAGATCAGCAGCCCGTGAGCGTGATTTCTCTATCGTCTTTTCACGATTGCTGAGAAGTGAATTGACCGCAACAACGAGGGGAGCAACCTCAGTCGGATATTCAACATTCAGCCTTTGATTTGGGTGCTCCTGAATTTTATCGACATCCTCGGATAATTTTATCAGCGGTTTCAATCCAAATGTCAGTTGAATGGCAGAAGTTGCGAGCAGCAACGCACCCAATACCAATAGATAGGGTATCAGGTTCTTAACAAAGTCACTAGTTGCCGAGACCAGAGATGCCTTGTCGATCGCGATGCATATCCGTATATCGCGTGCCCCGGTAGGGGTTGCCACAATCAGCGAACGCTCTTGCGCATAAAGTTTGCTGCCTTCGGGTCCGTCGAGATCGTATCTGTGAATGGTTCCGGCATCGTGAGTATCTTCGGGTAAAGCGAGGGTGAAGTCCCAAAGAGAACGCGAACGCAACTGGTCGCCATTGTCCGGGTCGTCGATTTGCCAATAGAGGCCACCATAGGCGGCATTGAAACGTGTGTCGGACAAACCGGTTGGCGCCTTGATTGCCCCGTCAGCGTCAAACTCAAGCTGCGAGGCGATCTGGTTACCCAGATTTACCAATTCCGCATCGACACGGTTCTTGATGCCAAGTTCAAAAAGGTAGGAGAACATAAAGCCGGTTGCTGTCAATGCAAGGGCGATAATTGCAAAGGACAGAATAAGGAAGCGGGTACGAATGGAATTCATGTCAAGCGTCGCTGCCTTGCAAGGTATAGCCAAAACCACGTTTAGTCTTGATAAAACCTGATCCCAGTTTCTTGCGCAACCGGCCTATCAAAACTTCAACAGAATTGCTGTCCCGGTCGAAATCCTGCGCATAAAGCTGCTCGGTCAATTCCATTTGCGAGACAATTTTTTTCGAATGTAGTGCGAGGTAGGCCACGCAGCGATACTCCATAGGCGTCAGATCGACAGCGCTACCGTTTATCGTGACCAGTTTGCGGGATCTGTCGATGCGCAAGGCTCCGCTGGTGAAAATCGGGGAAGCCTGGCCGGCCGAGCGGCGAATGATGGACCGCAATCTCGCCAACAACTCTTCCATCTGAAATGGTTTGGGCATGTAGTCGTCCGCGCCCGCATCAATTCCTTCTACTTTCTCGGTCCAGTTCCCCCGTGCAGTCAGGATCAATACCGGAATGGCCAGGCCGTTTTCCCGCCACCGCCTCAGAACTGAAAGGCCGTCAAGGCCCGGCAATCCCAAATCGAGTATGATGGCGCTGTAGTCCTCGGTATCACCCTTGAACCAGGCTTCTTCCCCATTGCTTTCACAATCGACCAGATATCCTGCTTTTTCGAGGCTGGCTGTCAGGTCCCGGGTGATCAGCGGATCATCTTCAACCAGTAAAATACGCATCAGTCGTTCTTCACTTCAATAACAACGCCTGTCTTTGCGTTCACATAAATTTTCAGCAGACGGCCCTTTCCGCTGATTACCTTGAACTCATAAACCCAGCGGCCTTTTTTCTTTTCAACATCAACATCAATGATGTTTGAGCCATACTTTCGTTCAACAATTGATCTTACAGCAGAAAGGGAAAGCAGTTTTTTCCGTTCCACATTATCGCGTACTTCATCCAGTTTCCCCCTGGAGTCACGGTCGTTGTTTTCGTTGCTGTCTTCTTTGTCATGATCATTGTCGTGATCGTTGTCGTCGCCGCTGTTTTCACCGCCTTTGTCCGCATTTGCAAATTTCACCCAATAAAAATCCAATCCAGAAACGCCTGAAAAGGCTTCCAGCATGAAGATTATCATCAATGTGCGAACAAATGTGCGGATCATGCTTTGTTATATAACAGATTGAACCTGACAATCTGCTGAAAAACGCAGTCAGATTTCGGTCAGTACCGGTTTGCTAGAAATGGTTCATCGGCAAGCAAATGCTGCTGAATGATTCTAACCGAAACTGACTGGAGAAAAAAATGAAAAGAGTCTTACTCACTGTATTTGCCACGCTTGTCATCGGTTCTTACAATTTGGCTTTTGCCAGCAATGAATTGAAAGAAAGCCACAAAAGCGAAGTAACTGAATCTTCAGGTGGCAAAAACCGCAGCGAAAATCGAAGCGAAAACCACAGTGAAGGTCGCGGCGAAAATCACAGCGAAGGACATGGCGAAGGTCATGGCGAAGGTGATGACGATTGATCGCCAAAAAGCTGACGGTCAGCGAATTTCGAACCATTTTGGCCGCGAGGTACACCGATAGCGGACCCAAACATCCTCGAAAAACTTCAATTTGCACAACCTCAAAATCAAGGAGACTACCCATGAAAAAGATACTTTTTACAGCCACTGTTCTGGCATCAATCGGCGCTTTTCAGCCGGCCTATGCAACCAATGAAAACTGCGGAAATGCAGCCCAGTCCCAATGGATGAGCCTGGATGCGATCAAGGCAAAGGCAACGCAGATGGGCTATGACGTGCGCAACGTCAAGATCGAGGACGGCTGCTATGAGATCTATGCGATCAAAAACGGCAACCGCGTTGAAGCTTATCTCAATCCAGTGACTGCAGAAGTTGTCCGGGAAAAACTGGATGACTGAGGTTATTGGCACCCGCGAATCCGACCGCTCCCAGCGGTCGGACAAGGTGCGGGTTTGGGATTTGTTCGTCAGGCTGTTTCACTGGTCATTGGTAAGCCTTTTTGTGTTTGCGTACTTTACCGGTGATGAATGGCAAAATGCCCACGAGTGGGCCGGCTATGCCATTGCAGTATTGATTGCTGTCAGAATTGTCTGGGGATTTGTGGGTTCTGAACATGCCCGGTTTTCCAGTTTCCTCTACAAACCCAGAACAATCGTTTCGTTCCTTAAGGCATCTATTGGAATGCGTGCCAGACGCTATCTGGGTCACAACCCGGCAGGTGGCGCGATGGTGATCGCTTTGCTTGCAGCCATTACGGTGATCAGCGTATCCGGCCATATGATGACCATGGATGCCTATTGGGGAGTGGACTGGGTTGAGGAGGTTCATGAAGCGGCTGTCAACTCTACACTTCTGTTGATTGTTGCCCATGTGGGCGGCGTCATTCTGGCAAGTGTGGAGCACAAGGAAAATCTCGTAAAATCAATGTTTACGGGGTTCAAGCGCCGGTAATAAGCCCCTTCATTACCGCGCTGGAGGACAGCCAGGCCCCCAATCTCCAGGCTGGTCCTCACTAGGCACCGTACCGAAGGCGTTTTCGGTACGGTGCCTTTTTTCATTTTGCCGATCAAAGTCCCCAATATGGGGGAACACGGTAGTATTCATGTGTCCGCTGTTCCCAGTCGCGATTGGTTGACCAATCTGATGCCCGCGCGGGAGCACCTTTCAACTGTTCTTCAGTGATGTCGGTAACATAACCGCCCTTGGAAACGTCGTAATCCAGTTTTTTCCATGGGACGTGATGCGTGTCTTCGCCGAAGCCCAAAAAGCCGCCGAAATGCATGACTGCGTAAGCAACCGTGCCGGACTTCTTGTCGATCATGATGTGGTCAACGTGGCCGATCTCGTCGCCATTGCGACTATAGACTTCGGTTCCGTCAACCTCAGAAGAGGATACCAGTGTATTGGGTGAGGTGGTGTGCATGTCGTTCTCCTTTGAATAGAGTTCGGGGTTCTGGTCGTCTTGCAAAACAACGGATTTTCCCTCTCAGAGTTCCAAAAACCGATCAAAAAAATGTTTGGAACACAAACCGCATTGTCGCGTTTGGAAAAGACAGTGTTGCTTCAAGTCTCAAGGTTAAACCCACGACTAAAGAGGATGGATATGCCTGCGCAATCGAAAGTTCAACAAAAGGCCGCTGGTGCAGCTCTTGCGGCCAAACGCGGCGAAGCCAAGGTGTCGGAGCTCAAGGGAGCTTCAAAAGACATGTATGCTTCAATGAGCGAGAATGAACTGGAGGAGCTTGCTTCCACGGAACACAAAAATCTTCCCGAGAAAAAGACTGAAAGCAATTGATCGCAAAAACAAACCATTTCAAGCATGGCTTTTGTTGGAAAGAGACTGATCAAGGTTCAGATCGACGCCATCTCCCAGGTGATCAAGACTTCCAGTTTCTTGATCCTCGGTAATTTCTGTAAAGGCGGCGAGCGGTGCCTGCAACGACCAGCTAAATCCGCGATCTTTATAACTCAGTGTTACTTTCCCCATTGTCACAGCGGCCATGTGATTTTTGATGACCTTCGTTCCAAAGCCGTTTCGTGTTGGCGGTGTTGCGGGTGGACCTCCGATTTCTTTCCATATGAGATGGATGTTCTTTGAACCGTCTTCTGCCGGAACGATCAACCAGGTGACAAACACCTTGCCGCCATGGCGTGAAAGAGCACCATGTTTCATCGCATTTGTTGCCAGTTCATGGAATGCCATCCCCAGATACTGAACAGCATCCGGTTTCAGAAGAACGTCCTCGCCACTAATTGAAATGCTTTTTCCTCCTGAGGTAAAACCGGATAACTGTTGCTCGGCAAGTTCGCGCAGCGAAACGCCTGTTTTTTCTTTTGAAGTCAGGAGATCTATCGACCGGCTCAATGAGTATATGCGGTCTTCCAATGTGCCGCGCATTTCCTCGACTGATGTGCTGCTGCGTGCACCCTGGCGTATCATTGAAAGCACTACCGTCATGAGGTTTTTTGTGCGGTGTGCCAATTCTCGCATGGCAAAGCGGATGCTGCTCTCCGCTTCGTTTCGCTGACTGGAAGCAGTCGACAATGCTTTTGCAATGACATCAAACTCTCTGATGTGAAAGGAGGGAGGGCGAACCAGATTTCCTTTGCCAACCTCAACTGCCATCCGGGCTATACTGGTTACGGCGCGCCGCAACCGCTCGGTTGCAAAATAGCCAAGCAGAATTGACAGTGACAGTAACGCCACTCCGCCGAATACGACCGTGCGCCAGTTTTTCAGGATGGGTGATTGAGCTGCCGATGCGGAGCCCCATACAACAGCCTGCCATCCACTGGGTGAAATTTCAGCATGGCCTGCAAGTGCATCGGGTGAACCAAAATTGCCGTATTCAAACTTTTGCGTGGTGCCGAAACGTATGCCTTTCAATTCGGCAGCTGTTGTTCCCGGTACCAGAATGTCGGGATTGTGCGAAGCGAGTAATTTTCCTGACTTGTCAAAAATCGCTGACTGCCACGACGGTGGCAGATCCTGTTCTTGCAGGCCATCAGCGAGATCTTCCGCGTTACGGGTGATAATGAGTGCCCGTGCGTTTGTTTCTGGGTTGTCAGGCAGTGGCTGGACGATATTGAATACCCATTTGCCGCCTGTCTTGCCGAAAAACACACCCGATACAACCGGCTTGTTCGACTTGATGGCCTCATCAAAGGAGGCCATGTCTGATGTGACTCCCGCAGGAATTCCAAAGGGGATTCGTGTATTGAGAAGTTGCTTTCCTATCACATCAAGTGCGATTAGGTAGGCGCCACTGTCAGCCAATCCACGTTTTGCACGGGCATGAAAAGCAGCCAGACTGCCGTCTTCGAGATCAGGCGAGGTGGCAAGCAACCGCACCGATGAAAGCATGTCGAGCAGCACAGGTTCGGCTGCCGCGGCAATTGCTGCTGCCTGCCGGCTAACGCGACTTTCCAGGGAACGCCGTTCGTTAATCTGCAGTTGAATGAAAAGCAGCACAAGAAACAATAACATTGGCACAGCGATAAATGCTGAAAGTGCAAGTACATAGAGTCGAATTGATATCATTCTCATTCAACCACAACTCCTCGCGGCAACCCATTCATCAAATCCATCTGTCAAACGCATTCCGTGTGTTGGCAGAAAGAAAGCTCAGGTTTGGCGTTCCAAAAAGGGATCTAAAACACCAAAAAGCGATTTTTTGAAGTCAACTCGAACTATCTGATACTACCATAATTGAGTGTCATTGAACATTCCCGCGTTCTGACGGCGAGGCAGCAAACAAGACGAATGGCATAGTCGGAGATTTGTCGGATTCACGTGCAAATGCAGACTAAAATGCATGCGCACATACACATTGAAATTTTTCAATTGCTAAAAGCGGTGCCGCCAGGGAACAATTTTCCGTTTCATGAGTTCCTTCTCTACGGATACCTGTGCGGCGGTTCCCGTCGTCTAACAATGAAATTACAAAAATGAATGTATATTCCGATTTGCTCCATGGGTCGCAGCCTGACTTGCCCCGATCGATAGCGCGTCCGATAAGAGCTGAAAAGACTTGGCAGGTTGATCTGGAAACCTTTGGCGCGCGTCTGGCCAGCGAAATCTGGCCGGGTGGTGAACCCGTGTCAGAGCTTGATGTACGCAGTCATACCAACCTGATTTCACGTGATATCGCCCGCGTGGTTGCTTCCCTGCACAAATCATTTCGTGATGGCGATCAATTGACGCCTGCGTCCAACTGGCTTTTAGACAATGTTTATGTCGTTGAGCAGGCCATTATCGAGGTGCGCCGCGATCTTCCCAAACGGTTCTACCAGCAATTGCCAAAATGCAAATTCTCCGATGTGCCGCGTGTCCTGTTGCTTGCTTGGCGATATGTTGAGCAAACGGACAGTTCTGTTTCCATTGCGGAGGTCACAAAACTGATCCGTGGTTACCAATCGGTGCAACCGCTTCAAATTGGTGAACTTTGGGCTTTTCCTTCGGTTTTGCGGTTGGTTCTGCTGGAAAATCTACGTCGGCTTGCCTTGCTGGTTGATCAGACGCGAGAGTTGCGGGCGCACGCCAACATGGCAGCTGATGAGCTTGCCAATGCTGATTACGAGAAGCGCGTCGCGGTTTTGAATGAAAGCGAAGCACATGCACATGATTGCAGTTTTGCCACGCAACTTTTGCACAGGCTTCGGGATGGGTCGCGGTCGGCTACCCATGCTCTGGAATGGCTGGAAGACAAGCTTGAAATTGCAGGGACAGACGCTGAGGAAATCACGCTCACCGAACATACGAGGCAATCCACCGGAAACGTAACGACGGGCAACATCATTCGCGGCCTTCGCAAGGTGGATGATACACAGTGGACCACATGGTTTGAGTTAGTCAGTCAGGTTGATCATGTCTTGCGCGAACATAGTGATTTTTCAGCTCTCGATTTTGCATCCCGTGACAGTTACCGCGACGCGATAGAGGTGCTTGCCAAACGATCAGGAAAAAGCGAGATCGAGGTTGCCACTCTTGCGGTAAAGCGTGCGTCACTTCTACAGAAGAAAACTGGGCAATCGGCGAGGCTGCCTGAAGCTGGTTGTCTTTTGGTTGGCGGGCTCAGACCAGATTTTGAAAAAGAGATCGGCTACAAGGTTCCGCTAAGATACCGGCTCTTTCGCATATTCAAGGCTGCCGGCTGGCCTTCTCTTGCGATACCTGTTTTGGCTTTTGCCGTGTTTTTACTGGCGATTACCGCCCAAGCGATTGACCATCAAAGCGTGCCAACCGGAACGCTCGTTTTCCTGATGTTGTTGTTTGCTTTTCCCGCGATCGAGGCAGCGATGGCGCTCTTCAATACATTGATCACCGGGCTTGTGGCGCCGACACGCTTGATTGGATATGAATACAAGAGCGGTGTTCCCGCAAGTGCCAGAACAATGGTGGTAATCCCCACCATGATCGGCACTCGGGATGATGTGGACGATGCTGTCCACACGATTGAAGTCCATTTTTTGTCCAACATGTCCGGCGAGCTGCATTTTGCAATTTTATCTGATTGGACTGACAGCAAATTCGAGCAAACAGATATTGATCTTGAACTCCTCGATGCACTTCGATCGGAAGTTAAGCGCCTCAACGAAAAATATCCGCTGGAACCACATGCGAGGTTTTTTGCACTTCAAAGGCACCGGCTATTTTCAGAGTCCGAGGGTGTCTGGATGGGTTGGGAAAGAAAGAGGGGAAAACTCGTCGAACTAAACGCGCTTTTGCGCGGTGACAAAGATACGACGTATTTTGCTCCCGATACAGACCTGCCTCAAGACGTCCAATATGTCATGACACTGGATGCTGATACGCGAATAACGCGCGATGCCGTGACCAGGCTTGTCGGTAAACTGCAGCACCCCTTGAACCATCCGAAAGTGGATCAAGATACAGGATCCGTAAACTCAGGCTTTGGGATATTGCAGCCGAGAGTCACACCTTCATTGACGACAGGCGATGAAGCTTCTTTCTTTCAGCGAATATTCTCTTCGAACCGCGGGATCGATCCCTATGTTTTTTCTGTGTCAGACACCTACCAGGATTTGTTTTCAGCCGGGAGTTTTACTGGTAAGGGGCTCTATCATGTCGACACTTTCGAAAGCACATTGAAGGGCCGTATTGATGAGAATTCAGTGCTCAGCCACGACCTCCTGGAAGGAGAGTTTGCCAGAGCAGCTCTTGTCACCGATGTTGAACTGATTGAGGATTATCCCATCCGGTATCTTGATGATGCCTCGCGCCATCACCGTTGGGCGCGGGGTGACTGGCAATTGCTGAATTGGGCCTTTGCACCAAATGCCGGTTTTGGCGGCCTTTCCAGATTGAAAATCATTGACAATTTTCGCCGGTCCCTGACACCCGTGTTCTGGGTGGCTGCCTCCATTGCCGGATGGACGTTATTGCCTTTGTCTGAAGCAGCATTCTGGCAAATTGCACTCATTCTTACGCTGTTTGTCGGGCTGACGCTCAATGTCTTTGATGCCTTTATGCCAAAGTCGGTAGAGGTAACACTGTCAATTCATCTTGCACAGTTTGCACGTGATTTTGCTGTTGCCACTGCCCACGTCGCCATTCAATTGGTGTTCCTTGGCCACAAAGCATGGATGATGGGAGATGCGATTGTACGAACGCTGTATCGTGTTTTCGTTTCCCGCAGCAATCTGCTTGAGTGGAAAACGGCATCTGATGTTGCGCGCAGCAGTGACCGCAGTCTTTCCGGGCATTACCGCGCGATGGCCGGAGCATTGGGTATTGCTGTGATCGGTATTCTGTTTCCTCTTGCGGCAGGCTCATCCGGGTTTGTCATCGCAGCGGTATTTAGCCTCATGTGGATTGGTTCTCCTGCATTTGCCTATTTGATCAGCCAATCTGCGGAAACCGAGGACCAGCTACATGTCTCGCCTGAAGTTGTAGCGGAACTGCGCCTGATTGCTCGAAAAACGTGGTACTACTTCGAAACTTTCGTGACGCCTGAACACAACATGCTGCCTCCTGACAACGTTCAGGAAACGCCGGAATTTGTCATTGCTAAACGAACCTCACCGACAAATATCAGTGTGTATTTGCTTTCAACGATTTCCGCGCGTGATTTCGGCTGGATCAGTTTCACTGCCACGATTTCGCGGCTGGAACAGGTTTTCGACACGCTTGACAAGATGAAGCGGCGAAAAGGACATTTTTTCAATTGGTACGATATTGAAACGCTCAAGCCGCTTCAACCGCGCTACATTTCCTCGGTTGATAGCGGAAACCTTGCCGGGCATCTCATCGCAGTAGCGTCTGCATGCCGTATCTGGGCTGAAGCGCCTGCCGCCCATATTCGCGGCAATCTGAATGGCATTGTTGATGTGATTGGTCTTGTTCATTCTCACCTCGATAGCCTGCCGAAACAGAAGCGTTCCATGCGGCCAATATTGCGGCGCCTGGCGGAGCGTCTGACCGGAATGAAAAGGGCTGTTGAAATGGTCATGTTTGAACCGGAAACTGTTTCGATCCGCATG
The DNA here is from genome assembly GCA_041736675.1 of Salaquimonas sp. GTDB lineage: Bacteria > Pseudomonadota > Alphaproteobacteria > Rhizobiales > Rhizobiaceae > Salaquimonas. Next base: position 64,633 of record JBGSTD010000046.1, on the reverse strand, counting down.
ATCAGTCTTTCGGTCATGTCTGGCGAGATCAGAAATCTGGCCTACGACATTCATGAGGAGATCAACAGTGAAGACAGCCGGGACCTTGCAAACTGGGCAGACAAACTTGTCTCAACCTGTGAAGCCCATCTTTCAGACGCCCATATGGAAGGGTCAGGCGTGGCCCAATTGCGAAGGCGGCTGCTTGTCCTTGGCGAGCGGGCCAGAAAATTTGCCTTTGAAATGGATTTTGGTTTCCTTGTGAATCCCGAGCGCAAACTGCTCTCGATTGGCTATCGCGTGTCAGAACATCAAATTGATGAATCGTGCTATGACCTGTTGGCTTCCGAAGCGCGACTTGCCAGCCTGTTTGCCATTGCCAAAGGCGATGTGGCTACCGACCACTGGTTTCGTCTAGGGCGCCCTGTTACCCAGATCGGCATGTCGGGTTCATTGGTGTCGTGGTCAGGATCAATGTTTGAATATTTGATGCCGCCCCTTGTCATGAAAGAACCGCTGGGTGGCATCTTGAACCAGTCAAACAATCTTGTCGTGAAATCCCAGATAAATTACGCTCGGTCAAAAGGTTTGCCTTGGGGGATTTCTGAAGCCGCCTATAATGCCCGCGACAGGAACATGACCTATCAATACAGCAATTTCGGTGTCCCCGGGCTTGGTCTTAAACGGCAGTTGGCTCAGGAATTGGTGGTTGCACCCTATGCAAGTCTTCTTGCCGCGCAGTACCGACCTGCCGCAGCGCTGGAAAATCTGCAGGTTCTGCGCGGTATGGGTGCCATGGGCAGATATGGATTTCATGATGCAGTCGATTTCACGTCCAGCAGGGTGCCTGCGGGGGAAGAGTATGTAGTAGTCCGCAATTTCATGGCACACCACCACGGCATGTCGATCGTGGCGGTCGCCAATGTGGCCTTTGAAGGAAGGATGAGGGACCGGTTTCACGCTGATCCTTGTATCGAAGCAGCAGAACTGTTGCTGCAGGAAAAAGCGCCTCGCATCATTGCCACAACACCAATCCGCAAGGAAGCGAGCGAAGGAATGAAGCCTGATCCTGGTGATGAGGCAAATGATGCCCGGCTTATCGAAAATCCGAACGATTTACCGCATACCGTCAACATCATGTCCAATGGACACTACAACCTGATGCTGACTGCAACCGGTACCGGCTACAGCAATGCCGACCAGATTGCAGTCACTCGCTGGTTCGGTGATCCCACCGAAGACCGATCCGGTACATTCATTTTCCTGCGTGAGATGCAGACTAACAATTGGTGGTCGGCCACAGCACAGCCCCGGCCTGCCAAAGGTGAAAAAAGTGAAGCACGGTTCAGCGAGGACAAGGCAACCTTCATTAAATCCGTCGGGGATTTGCGCACTGAGCTTGAATGTGTCGTCCTGGGGGATGGCAATGGTGAGGCGCGGCGTCTGACCATCATCAATGAAGGCAGCGAAGACCGGTATCTGGAAATCACGTCCTATGGTGAAATCGCTCTCAACCACGAGCCGGCTGACAGTGCTCATCCAGCTTTTTCCAAAATGTTTGTGCGAACCGAAATATCCGATGATGGTGTAATCTATGCGACCCGTCGCAAGCGGTCAGAGGGTGATCCGAACATTGCGCTTGCTCACTTCATGACCGAGTCTACCGGCAATATGCGCGATATTGAAGCGGAAACCGACAGGATGGCATTTATCGGTCGTGGCCGTTCAATTTCAAATGCTGCAGCATTTGATCCCGGCTCCACCCTCTCCGGAAACTGCGGTGATGTTCTTGATCCCGTCATGGCGTTGAGGTGCAAGGTGCGGGCGCCTGCCCACAAAAAGGTGTCGGTAACATTCTGGACGGTCGTTGCGGCAAACCGCGAGGATGTGGAGAACGAAATTCATCGCTACCAGGGAGGTGAGGGATTTAACCGTCAGGCTATCCTCTCCTGGACACGTTCCCAGATACAAATCCGCCATGTCCGCCTGACGCCAGAGGAGGTGGCAGGCGTCCACCAGCTTGCCGGATATCTGTTGTTTCCCGATCCTGGACTTCGGGCAAAACCAGAACAGATCAGGTCGGGTCTCGGGCTGCAATCCTTGCTGTGGCCGATGTCGATATCCGGAGATTATCCTGTGTTTGTGCTGCGTATCAGCAATGCTGCGGATATTGAAATTGTCGCTTCGGCTTTGCGGATGCAGGAGTATCTTCGTTCGCACGGGCTGTTGGCAGATCTCGTAATCCTGAATGAGCAAGCGTCTTCTTATGTTCAAGAGCTCCAGCATGCCATTGATTTATTGTGCGAGAATTCCCGACATCGCGGAAGGGAGATCGGCCCTCGGCAACATATTTTCAACGTACGTCGAGATTTGATTGGTGAGGGCGCCTATAACTGCCTGATAGCTTCAGCCCGGGTAGTATTGCATACACGCAACGGCTTGATCGCCGATCAAATTCAAAGGACCAGGCAGTCTGGCGGTGCAAGGATACTTCGTTCAGTCTTTGCTTCGCCCAATTGGCGTGAAAACGGGATTTTTGAGGTGGCGGATCAGGCATCATCTGCCAGCGGGGAAAACTTGCGGTTCTGGAACGGGTATGGTGGATTGTCTTCAGACGATGACGCTTACAATATCAGGCTGAACGGCGCCAAAGTAACGCCCCAACCGTGGATAAACGTGATTTCAAACGAAATTTTCGGGTTTCATACTTCCGCTGGCGGTGCCTCGTTCACATGGAGCAGAAACAGCCGTGACTTTCAACTCACGCCCTGGTCCAACGATGCAGTGGAGAATCGCCCCAGCGAAGCCTTCTACATCCATGATCTTGATGAGGGCAGTGTGTTTTCTCCACTCTCGTGTGTGGTGCGCGACAGTTCGGTGACTTATTCGACAAAGTATGAACCTGGACGTTGCGAATTTTCGGCAGAGCGCCATGAACTTGCGGCGCGGCTGGTACAGATTGTTGATCCGGTTGAAGCCGTTAAAATACAGCAGTTATCCATCACTAATCACAGTGCGCGAACCAAACATCTGCGTGTTTTCGGCTATGTCGAATGGTTGCTGGGCAATAACCGGAGACGGACAATTCCGTATATAATACCCGAACTGGATGAGGCGAGTGGTGTTCTAACCGCCAGAAATCCATTTCATGTCGATTTTGGCAACCGCGTTGCTTTTTTTGCTTCAGATGGCGAACGCCAATCCTGTACAAGTGACCGCAAGGAATTCCTCGGTAAAGGCGGAAATTCACGGTGGCCGGCTGCTGTCCTTTATGGCGACCTGCTGAGCAGAACGGTAGAGCCGGGACATGACCCCTGCGCGGCAATTGCCAGCATGGTTGATGTCCGGCCCGGGGAAACAGTTCATCTGAAATATGTACTTGGTGACGCAAGCGGGCAGCGGCAGGCCGTAGATATGGCGATTGCACATCTTGATCGTGACTTTGCCGAACGTGAGAACAGCATTCGTGAACAGTGGCAGGGTTTTGCAGGTGCGCTACAGGTATCTACGCCTGATGCGTCCTTTGATGCGATGGTCAATACCTGGCTTCCGTATCAGGGACTGGCCTGCCGTATCCGTGCGCGGTCTGCATTCTATCAGGCTAGCGGTGCATTTGGGTTTCGCGACCAGTTGCAGGACTCACTGGCGTTTCTGATGCTGGATGCCGATCTTGCCCGCAAGCAAATTCACAACGCTGCGCAACGCCAATTTGTGGAAGGCGATGTACAGCACTGGTGGCTTCCAAGTACGGGTGCGGGAGTGCGCACAATGATCTCGGATGATGTTGTGTGGCTTTGCTATGCAGTACAGCAATATGTTGCCGTGACCGGAGACGAGAATATCCTGGATGAGGAAATTCCTTTCCTGCAGGGAAGAAAACTGAAGGAAGGTGAACACGACTTTTTCTTTACACCTGATACCACCAAAAAGCAGCCATCGCTCTACGAGCATTGCGCACGTGCACTTGAATTGGCCATTTCCCGTTCGAGTGAAAGGGGTATCCCACTGATTTTGGGCGGTGACTGGAATGACGGTATGAATGAGGTCGGCAAGGAAGGCCGCGGCGAGAGCATATGGCTGGGATGGTTTCTTTTGAGCGTGCTCAAGGATTTTGCGGAAATCGCCAAGCAACGAAAAGATACAGGCCGCAGTGAAGCCTGGCTAGCGCATGCTGCGCAACTGAAAAAAATACTTAACACGGAAGGCTGGGACACAGACTGGTACCTTCGGGGTACCTTTGACGACGGCTCACCGCTCGGTTCGGCAACTTCAACCGAATGCAGGATAGACTCTATTGCGCAATCCTGGTCTGTCATTTCCGGCGGTGGCGACCCCAAAAAGAGTGCCCGCGCAATGGATAGCGTCATGTCATTGCTGGTTGATGACGACATGGGTATCGTGAAGCTGTTTACGCCGCCTTTTGATCTGACACCCAAGGAACCAGGATATATCAAGAAATATCCGCCCGGTGTTCGCGAAAATGGCGGCCAATATACGCACGCGGCGATTTGGGTTGTTTTTGCGCTTGCCCGACTTGGGCGCAATGGCGATGCCTATCGTGTTTTTTCAATGCTCAATCCCCTGAATCATTCCAAAGATATTGCTTCAGCTCAGCGCTACCGGGTCGAGCCCTATGTGGTGGCTGCCGATATCTATTCGCATCCCGACATGGAAGGCCGGGGAGGCTGGACATGGTACACCGGGTCGGCTGGCTGGCTATATCGCGCCGCTGTCGAATCCATATTGGGCATTACCCGCCATGGACAGGAACTCCGGTTAAATCCTGCATTGCCGCCGACATGGGACAAGTGCTCGGTGCGGCTGAAGATTGAGGCCGCGCGTTTTTCCATCATCATCAAGCGAGGTGAAACAGCGTCGATATTGCAGGATGGAAAGGTTGTCAGCGGAAATGTTGTGATTGAAGACGGGGACCATGAAATTGTGGTCAATATTATAAAGTGATCAGAAATTGGTAGATGAGCCAATGCAATATTCTCATCAAAAATTTGCCACGTTTGAACGCTCCGCGCGGGTCATTGCGCCGGTAAACATTTGCTGAAACATGATAATCGGCGAGCGGGGAAAATTGGCGAGCAATTCTTGCGCTGAGATTGCATGCATATCACCATGTTCACAATTCATTGAAATGTATGATAGAAATATATGGTGAGCGCTGAGGGAGTCGAACCCTCGACCTACTGATTAAAAGTCAGTTGCTCTACCAGCTGAGCTAAGCGCTCCCAAGCGTCATCGACTATTACAAGTCTTTGACCATGTGGGGGAGATCCGGAAAAACGTCCGCCGGAGTCGCGCGGAAAATAGGCGGGAGACCTCTTTGGGTCAATAGCAAATTGTCCGTTATTCAAAAAAAATCGAAAATGGCTTAACGCCCACTGATATTTATACGGCCATTTCATCGAAGCAATTTATAAAATCCATGCAAGTCTATGTAATATTTATCTTTTTTGTAAAATCGAAGTGGGGAATGTTGCCATCACTACTCCAGAAAGAATTGTCACTATTCCAGCAATGTGAAACGGTTGAATGACTTCGTTGAGAAATAGCCGGGCAAAGCCGACACCAAACGGCGGCAGCAGGTATAAAAAGATGCCGGCAATGGAGGAGCCGAGTATCTTGATGCCATACTGGAATGTTGAAAATGAAATCAGGGAAGCCAATATTACAATTCCGGCAATGATGCTCCAATGGCGCGATGTGACGGGAAGGTCGATACCCTTGACGACTTCATAGAGTGCGAAAGGCAAAAGGGTCAGCGCGCCAAACAGGGCGATAATTGCAAAGAGTGGCAGGGTGCCAAGGCTGGAAAAAACCTTAGACTTCAAAAGCACCGAGTAAAGTGCCCAACTTGCGGCTGCAAGGACAAATAGCAAATCACCATGATTGAAGTCCAGTTGAAGCATGTTGGTAAGTGATCCCTTTGCCACAATGACAGCTACACCCAGAATTGCGAGGCCAACCCCGATGCTTTCGCGCAATTTTAGTTGGCGCTTGCGCCATAAACGTTCAATCAAAATGATGATGACCGGGGGTATTGTGTAAATCAATGTACCATTGGTGGCGGTCGTTTCGCGTAATGCCAAATATACAATACCCCCGCAGACGAACATTCCCAAAAAGCCTGTCAACATCAGTAGTTTCCACTCGGACAATGCGACGGCTTTCATTTGCCCCCATTGCCGGTGGCATATGAGAAGCAATACGGTTCCGCTGATCCCCCAGCGTATGAAGGCAAGCAGGAAAGGTGCGATATCAACTGCGGCGCGGCCAAAGACAACATTGGTGGAAAAGAACAGGGGGGATATCAAGAGGGCGAAATAGGCAAGTTGTGTCGACTGTTTGTCGTTGGGCATGTTATTTCCAGCTGATGGGAAGCAATTGGATGGGGTGACTGCGCTTTATTCCCTTTGAGCTTCTCTGGCAATGAGGTCGCCTTGAAATGTGCTCGTGGCGCACTTGATGTTGTCAGGCACTATCAGGATGGCACACGCTTCCTCGGCTTGCTTTTCCGAATCGAAAGGGCCGACGAGAAGCCGCGCCTCAAGTCCCGATACGGTTTCGCGCAGAATCGCCCTTGGTTCCAGCCGTTGAAAATTTTCTTTCCCGTTGAGGGTGATCAGTTCGGCAAAGCGGCGGGAAAGCTCGAGAAATGAATCTGCAGAACCGATGTCCATTGCAAAGCCGGAGGCAATGCTGGCGCCCTGGGCTATGGGAGCGGAAAGAGCTTTATCTGGACTCTCGGTATCTTCAGCCTGCTTTACAAGAACTGTAACGCCGTCAGGGTTGACGGGGAGAATGGAAATTGGGGCATCTCCTGAAAGTGCATCCTGGCCTTGCTTTGCCGGGACCACCGTCATTTTCTGTTGAACGAGTTGGAGAACAATAACGGTTGCAAAAGCAACAAGGCTGAAAAGGGCCAATACGCCAAGTATCAGCAAAGGCAAAGGCAGCTTGTGCCTTGCTGCTTTCATGGTCTTTTTTTGTTTTGGGCGTTTTTGATCAGCCTTATTTAACCCTGCTGGTGTAATTGCTGCAGGCGTGTTCGGAATTCCGCCTTGTTTAGCGTTAGGGTCTGCCTTGTTTTCCCGGGATAGCGAATCTGACATGAAGAACCACAATTGAGACTGACCGAAATCAGTGAAAAATAAACGAACTCGCCATGAGTTAACTCTGGAGCATGAAAATGGCAAGAACCTGTCTGACTATCATACTGGCTGCGGGCGAGGGGTCGAGGATGAAATCGGCTGATCCCAAGGTTTTGCACAAGGTGGCAGGCCTCAGCCTGTTGGGCCATGTGATCAAGGCAGCACAGACGGCAGGCGGGGATGCTGAAGCTGTGGTTGTGGGTCGTGAAGCAGAGCGCGTCGAGAAGGAAGCGCGCGCTCATTCTCCGGAAGTGTCGATCAGTCTGCAAACCGAGCGGCTTGGAACCGGGCATGCAGTGCTTTCTGCCCGCGAAACAATTGCTCGCGGTTTTGATGATGTTCTGGTTCTTTTTGGGGATTCACCCCTGGTGAAATCTGCAACATTGCTGCGTTTGCGGCGTGCACTTGAGCTTGGATCAAAGGTTGCGGTTGTCGGGTTCAGAACTGATGAGCCCCATGGCTATGGCCGTCTGATTGAAAAGAGCGGTGAACTGGTTGCAATTCGTGAACACAAGGACGCCAGTGAAGATGAATTGAAAATCACCTTCTGTAATGGGGGCATCATGGCATTGGCGGGAGATGTAGCGTTGTCGCTTCTTGATGCGATAGGCAATGACAATGTAAAGGGTGAATACTACCTGACTGACGTTGCAGAAATTGCCCGTTCAAAAGGCCACAAGGTGGTTGCCATCGAAGCAGAGGAGAGCGAGTTGCACGGCGTTAACGACCGCTATGAGTTAGCCCGGATCGAGCACCATTGGCAAATCAAAAGACGCGAAACCCTCATGCGCGAAGGTGTTACGATGCATGCCCCTGAGAGTGTGTATCTGGCTTATGATACCGAAATCGGTGTTGATGCGGTGATTGAACCCAATGTGGTATTTGGTGTTGGCGTAAAAGTCGGAGCAAAAGCCGAAATCAAGGCATTTTCTCATCTTGAAGGTGCAATTGTTGCAGAAGGGGCTTCAATAGGACCCTTCGCAAGACTGCGCCCGGGGACCCGTGTCATGGAAGGAGCCAAAATCGGCAATTTCTGCGAGACCAAGAACACACTGGTGGAAAAAGGCGCCAAGATAAACCATCTGAGTTATATCGGTGATGCGCGTGTCGGCGCAAAAGCCAATATTGGTGCGGGAACAATCACCTGCAACTATGATGGCATCAACAAGCATTTTACCGATATTGGAGAAGGCGCTTTTGTTGGAACGGATTCGTCTTTGGTTGCGCCGGTCAAAATCGGTGCCGGGGCTTATATAGCCTCGGGTAGCGTAATTACAGAGGATGTTCCCGACAACGCCATGGCAGTGGCGCGGGGCCGCCAGGTGATCAAGGAAGGCCGGGCCAGCGTAATTCGGGAGCGAAACCAGAAGATCAAGGATGCCAAATCCAGGGCATGATCCTGCATGGCAATCATGTTCATATCTTCTTAACCAAGGCAGCAAACCAGACCTTCACCATTGTCATGTAGGGTGAGAAATATTTTGAAACGCAAAGTGACCGCAGTCTTTTGAAAGTTCTGATAGGGGATTGGAATCAAAAGACAAGTTGCATACTTGCGTGAATTCAGGTCTGGACAGACCGTCAGCCGTTCGGGGATTATTTTTTATGTGTGGAATTGTTGGTATAGTCGGAAAACAGGCTGTCGCACCCCTGCTGGTGGACGCCTTGAAAAGACTGGAATATCGCGGATATGATTCGGCAGGAGTGGCAACAGTCGATGGCATGCAGCTTGATCGTCGCCGGGCGCAGGGCAAACTGGTTAACCTCGAAGAGAAACTGAAAGCATTTCCGCTCGCAGGTAAGGTTGGCATCGGTCATACCCGCTGGGCAACACATGGCATTCCCAACGAGGTCAATGCACACCCGCATTTCTCCGGCAATGTTGCTGTGGTCCACAATGGCATTATAGAAAATTTTCGCAGTTTGCGCGATGAACTGATCAGGGATGGTTTTGCGTTTTCATCGCAAACCGATACGGAGGTGGTTGCGCACCTGGTTGCCCGCGAACTCGCCAAAGGGCTGAGTTCGATTCAGGCTGCCCACAATGCGATTGCCCAACTTGAGGGTGCGTTCGCGCTGGCGATCCTTTTCCGGACAGAAGACGATCTCATCATTGGTGCCCGCAACGGTCCCCCATTGGCAATTGGCCATGGGGACGGGGAGATGTATCTGGGTTCGGATGCAATAGCGCTTGCTCCTTTCACCAACCAGATCACATATCTGGAAGATGGCGACTGGTGTGTGGTTCGTCGGGGCGGCGCAGAGATTTATGATTTGGCCGGAAACCGCGTTGAGCGCGCCCTGCAACGTTCTGTCGGCTCCAGCCTGATGGTCGACAAAGGGAATCACCGCCACTTCATGATCAAGGAAATCTACGAGCAGCCTGAAGTGATTTCCCACACTTTGTCGCACTATCTAGATTTTGGCACTTGCGAGGCGCGCATCAGCGAAGATTTGCCTTTTGATCTGTCAAAAGTGGAAAGGGTGTCGATTTCCGCCTGCGGAACGGCCTATCTCGCGGGACAGGTTTCCAAATACTGGTTCGAGCGCTATGCCCGTGTTCCGGTAGATATCGATATTGCGTCGGAGTTTCGCTATCGTGAAATGCCATTGAGCAAAGGCGGATTGTCGCTGTTCATTTCCCAGTCTGGTGAAACAGCTGATACCCTTGCGTCGCTACGCTATTGCAAGGAGAACGGACAGCATATCGGTGCCGTCGTCAATGTAGCTGAATCGACCATTGCGCGCGAATCAGATGTGATATTCCAGACTTTGGCCGGCCCGGAAATCGGGGTTGCATCCACTAAGGCATTCACTTGTCAATTGTCAGTACTTGCGTCGCTTGCCATTGCACTTGGCAAGGCAAAGGGCACACTGACTGCTGAAATGGAACACCAGTTGATCCGTGATCTGACGGAAGCGCCCAGGTTCGCCAACAAGGCACTGAAATGCGAAGCGCAGATCGAGAAAATTGCCCATGAACTGGCCAAGGTCAATCATGTGCTTTACCTTGGCAGGGACACCAATTTCCCGCTTGCGATGGAAGGTGCCCTTAAACTCAAGGAAATTTCGTATATTCATGCCGAAGGCTACGCCGCAGGCGAGCTGAAGCACGGGCCAATCGCCTTGATTGATGAAAAAATGCCAGTCGTGGTGATTGCACCGCATGACCGTATTTTTGAAAAGACGGTCTCGAACATGCAGGAAGTTGCTGCGCGCGGCGGGCGGATCATTCTTATTACGGATGAAAAAGGCGCTGCCGAGGCTTCTATTGACGCGGAGCATATCGTGATACTTCCCGATATGCCTGAAATATTGACACCCATCGTCTTTGCGATCCCGATCCAGCTCCTTGCCTATCACACGGCTCTTGCGATGGGGACTGATGTTGATCAGCCGCGTAACCTCGCAAAATCGGTTACTGTTGAATAGCATATCGCTGTTGAATGGTTTATATCGTTGGTGACGTGTTTGCGGATTTAACCGCGGACGCGCTATTCCATGAGAATCAGGGGCTTCAATCAGCGCATGCACAATCTCCGTACGTATTTTCTAACCGGATTTATCATCACGGCGCCGCTGGTAATAACGACTTATCTGACATGGTCGTTGATAGAATGGGTCGATTCGTGGATCATTCCCTATATTCCGGCAGTTTATAATCCTGACAATTATTTGTCGTTTCATGTTCCAGGTTTTGGCCTGTTGATCGCCTTGTTCATGATCACGATCATTGGATTTCTTACAGCCAACATCATCGGCAAATCCATTGTCGGCCTTGGAGAGCGGTTTGTGAACCGCATGCCGGTAGTCAGGAATCTTTACAGTGGCTTGAAGCAGATTTTTCAGACAGTACTTTCAGACCAATCCGGCTCATTCACCCAGGTCGGCCTGCTCGAATATCCGCGCAAGGGACTTTGGGCGCTGGTGTTTGTCGCCACCGATACCAAGGGCGAAGTGGATGAGGTTCTGCAGGGCAAAGGTCATGACACCTTGTCAATTTTCCTGCCCACGACCCCGAACCCGACTTCCGGTTTTTTGCTGTTTGTTCCCAAAAAGGACGTCATCATTCTCAAGCTGACAGTGGAAGAGGGAGCCAAATTGGTTATCTCCGCCGGGCTTGTTGTGCCGGAACAGCACCAGAAGGAATTGAAGAAACTGGCTGACGGTGCAGAGAAAAAAGCCAAATAAAGCTGATGCGCTTTTTACAAATTGTGTAATCATATCTGTGGATGAAGGATATGGAGTTACCCGCTCCGGATCAGCCGTATGGCCTGGTCCTGGCCGAACAGATAGAGCAATATCCGCAACGCCTCACCTTGCGAGCCAGCCAGTTTCGGGTTTTCATGCATGATCAACTTCGCGCCGTTGCGGGCGATTTCCAGCACATCGCCGTGATGCTCTGGACTCGCAAGATTGAACCCCGGTGCACCGGACTGGCGCGTGCCCAGCACTTCGCCTTCACCGCGCAGTTTCAGGTCTTCCTCTGCAATGCGAAAACCGTCATTGGTTTCGCGCATGATTTTCAGCCGTGCCTCGGCAATTTCGCCAACTGGGGATTTATAGAGCAGGATGCAGTGCGAAGGCTTGTCGGATCGCCCGACACGCCCCCGAAGCTGGTGCATTTGGGCTAGGCCGAAACGTTCGGCATGTTCGAGAATGATGATTGTTGCATCGGGTACGTCAACTCCAACCTCGATAACGGTTGTGGCAACCAGGATACGGGTTGAGCCGGAACGGAAATCCTCCATCGCCGCCTCCTTTTCGCCGGAGGCCATCCGCCCATGGACAAGGCCGACCTTGCTGCCAAAAAGGGTTTGCAGATGGGCGAAACGTTCTTCGGCGGACGTTGCCTCAACCTCGTCGCTTTCCTCGACCAGAGGGCATACCCAATAGGCTTTCTGGCCTTCCCCGATTGCCTTGCCTATCCGCGCAGTCAACTCGTCGAGACGTTCAAGCGGCAGGGCGCTGGTGGCAATCGGTTTACGGCCGACCGGTTTATCGGGAAGTTTGGAAACATCCATATCGCCGTAATATGTCATTACCAGTGTGCGCGGAATAGGGGTTGCCGTCATTACCAGCACATCACTGTGGGGGGCCTTGTCGCCGAGTGCGAGGCGCTGGTGCACACCAAAGCGGTGCTGCTCGTCAATGACCGCCAAGCCCAGGTTTTTAAAGGTAACCGCACCTTGGAACAGGGCATGGGTGCCAAGCAATATATCAATCTCCCCTTTTGCCAGCCGCTGCAGGATGTCTTCGCGTATCCTGCCTTTTTCCTTGCCGGTCAAAATCTCGACCACGCATCCGGTATTTTCACAAAGCGGAGCGATCGTTGCATAATGCTGGCGGGCCAATATCTCTGTTGGTGCCATGATTGCGGCCTGTGCGCCGCCTTCAATCACGCTGGCTGCCGCCATCAGTGCCACGATGGTCTTGCCCGCGCCGACATCGCCCTGCAACAGCCGCAACATACGCTCAGGTCTTGCCAGATCCTGCCTGATTTCGGCAATTGCGTTATGCTGGCTGTTGGTCAGCGGCCACTTGAAGTTTGAAAGAATTTTTTCGGCAATCCTGCCATCAAATTGCCAGGCAATGCCGCCTGATTTTTTCATGCGTTCGCGGGTCAGTGCAAGGGCAAGCTGGCCGGCGAGAAATTCGTCATGAGCCAAGCGCCTGCGATGGGGGCTATTGGGATCGATATCCACCGCATCACGCGGGTGGTGAAGCCGGGCCAATGCCTCCTTGAAACCGGGCCATTTCTCCCTTTGCAGCAATTGGTTGTCTGTCCATTCGGGTATGGCAGGCAGCTTGCCAACTGCAACCCGGATGGATTTTTGCATTGTTTTTTGCGCGAGGCCTGCTGTCCCGGGATATATGGCTTCCACAAGCGGCAAATCGGCAAATCCTGCCTCGTCGACGATGTGATCCGGATGCACCATGTTGGGCCGTCCGTTGAACCATTCGACGCGGCCTGAAACATATCTCGTTTCACCAACAGGCAGTGCCTTTGAGAGGTAGTCAGAATGAGCGCTGAAAAAAACCAGAGCCAACTCGCCGGTTTCATCGTGGACGAACACCCGATAGGGAACGCGCCTGTTGCCGCGCGGTGAAGGCTGATGGCGGTCTACCCAAACTTTCAGGGTGACAACAACGCCCTCCGGCGAAGCGGCAATTCCCGGCTGGCGGCGGCGATCAATGATGGAAAACGGAATGTGGAACAACAAATCCCGAATTTGCGCCGGTTCAGCCTTTTCAGATCCGCGAAAAAGCTTTGTCATGGCCATCTCAAGCTTGGGTCCAACTCCTTCGAGTGTCGACACCGAGGCAAATAACGGATTGAGGATTTCCGGTCTCATTGCGGGATTCTCATTTTGAGATTCTCATTTTGAATTTCTCTTTGTGAAATTTTGAGGCAACGTTCCCATGCCTGTTTTCTCAAGGTGAAGTGCAAAGTTATAGTTACTATTTCTTGGCGGTTTTGGCATTTCATACTGGTGATTTCAGCTAATTGGGCTATGTAACCCGAAACACAAAGCCAAGACCATCCAGACAAGTGGAAAAACTGTGCCTGACACCTATCGCCGCAAGCAAATGATTTATCGTGCCAACCATCGCGGCATCAAGGAGATGGATATCATCCTTGGCGGCTATGCCGACGGTTTTGTCATGAAAATGTCGGCGGCTGAACTGGATGCATTCGAAATGATCATGGATGAGCTGGACCGTGATTTGTTGACCTGGTTTACCGGTGAAGTTCCTTTTCCCGAAGGATTTGACCATAAGATGATAGACAGGATATTGGCGCATACTCAAAAAGTTGCCCGCAGGTGAGTTCAGGCCGTAAAATGCTCTTTCAGGAAAATCTTGCAAAACTTATAACCGAAAATGATCGGGCGCTGACATTTAGCGGTGTTCCGGATGGGCTGCTGGCCGCATTGCTGGGAAAACTGTCAACGGACAGTGCAAACCACCACGGCCTGGTCTATGTCGCCGATGATGACCAGAAACTACCGGAGCTAGCCAGTGCCCTCGGCTTTTTTGCGCCTTTTCTTGAAGTGCTGGAACTGCCGGCATGGGACTGTCTGCCCTATGACCGGGTGTCACCTTCCAACGGCGTCACAGCCAAACGGATCAATACCCTTGGGCGTCTGGCCGCCACCCATAAAAATGATGCGCCGTTTATCGTTCTGACGACAGCCAATGCACTGGTGCAGCGCTGTGTCCCGCGTGAAAAAATGCGCCTGCAAGCGCTGCATTTCAAACCGGGTGCCGCCGCCAGCATGGATACACTGGTACGCTGGATGAATGTCAACGGTTTTGAACGTACAGCAACCGTGCGTGACCGCGGCGAATATGCGGTACGCGGCGGCATTCTTGATCTTTTTGCACCGGGGACAAAAACCCCTGTTCGTCTCGATTTTTTTGGAGACACACTAGAATCGCTTCGCACTTTCGATCTTGCAGATCAAAGAACTACCGGGCAATTGAAATCCTTCTCCCTGACGCCGATGAGCGAGGTAACGCTCGATGAAGCAGCGATCAGCCGTTTCCGCACGGGATATGTGCGCATGTTCGGCGCTGCAACGCGCGAGGATGCTCTTTATCAGGCCGTCAGCGAAGGCAGACGGTTTGCAGGAACCGAGCATTGGCTGCCGCTTTTTCATGAGCATCTTGAGCCACTGTTTGCCTATTTCGAGGGACTTCAGGTTATTTGTGACCAGTCTGCAGGCGAGGCAATGGCGGTTCGTCTTGATCAGGTTGATGATCATTTCAAGGCTCGGGAACAGGCCATGAGTGTTTCGCTGGAAAACGGCGCTCCCTACAAACCGCTTCCACCGGAAATGCTTTACCTTTCCAAAGATGAAGGGCTGGCGATATTTTCAACCCTGACGCTAATCTCGCCTTTCCAGTCTCCCGATACTGCCTCGCGTGCGGTTGTTGATCTGGGCGGTCGTCCCGGGCGGACTTTTGCACCGGAACGAGCATCTGGCGCCAATGTGTTTGACGCGCTGGTTAGCCATATTCGCGATGAGCAAAAGCGCGGTCAAAAGGTGTTGGTTGCTTCCTGGACGGATGGGTCAGCAGACCGGATGCAAAAGGTTCTGACAGATCATGGCATCGGCGAAATTCGTCTTGTGGAAAGCCTTGCAAAATTCATCCAGTTGCCAAAAGGCCTGGTCGGCATTGCGGCAGTCCCGGTTGAGCAGGGGCTTTCAATAGACGGACTGACGATCATCGCCGAGCAGGACGTTCTGGGCGACCGTCTGGTCAGGCGCAGCCGCAAACGCAAGGGCAGTGACTTCATCTCCGAGGTTTCCAGCCTTTCCGAAGGCGATATTGTCGTTCACGTGGATCATGGTATCGGCCGCTTTGTCGGACTTAAAACCATTGAAGCACTTGGCGCTCCCCATGATTGTCTGGAACTTCGCTATGCAGGTGACGACAAACTGTTTCTGCCGGTGGAAAACATCGAGTTGCTGTCGCGTTACGGGTCAGAGGACACGGCTGTGCAACTCGACCGTCTCGGCGGCGGGGCTTGGCAGTCACGCAAGGCAAAGCTGAAAAAGCAACTGCTGGAAATTGCCGGGCAGTTGATCCGTATTGCTGCCGAGCGTGCATTGCGGACTACCCCGCCGATGACAACGCCGGAGGGGATTTACGGGGAGTTTGAGGCCCGCTTCCCGTACGATGAGACCGAGGATCAGATGGGTGCCATTGATGCGGTTCTTGATGATCTGGCATCGGGTACGCCGATGGACCGGCTGGTTTGCGGCGATGTGGGTTTTGGCAAGACGGAAGTGGCGTTGCGGGCTGCATTTGTGGCAGCGATGGCAGGCAGCCAGGTTGCGGTGGTTGTTCCAACGACACTGCTGGCGCGCCAGCACTACAAAACGTTCAGCGAGCGTTTCAGGGGCCTTCCTGTGAAAATCGCCCAGGCTTCGCGTCTGGTTGGTTCAAAAGAGCTCGCCGAGACCCGCACCGGCCTGGCTGATGGTACAGTGGATATCGTTGTTGGTACTCATGCCCTGTTGGCGGATTCGGTCAAATTCAACCGTTTGGGCCTGCTTGTCATTGACGAAGAGCAGCGCTTTGGTGTCAAGCACAAGGAAAAGCTGAAGGAATTGCGCGGTGACGTGCATGTACTGACACTGTCGGCCACCCCCATACCGCGTACACTGCAGCTTGCCCTTACGGGTGTCCGGGAACTGTCGCTGATTACGACCGCTCCTGTCGACCGTCTGGCCGTGCGTACTTTCGTCACTCCGTTTGACGGATTGATTGTTCGCGAGGCTCTGCTGCGCGAGCATTATCGCGGCGGACAAAGTTTTTATGTATGCCCGCGTGTTGCCGATCTTGATGAGCAGGCCCAGTTTCTGCGCGAGCATGTGCCGGAACTGAAATTTGCCATTGCCCATGGTCAGATGGCTCCCGGTGAACTCGATGACATCATGAATGCGTTTTATGATGGCAATTACGATGTCCTGCTTTCAACGACAATTGTTGAATCGGGTCTTGATATCCCGACTGCCAATACACTGATTGTGCACCGGGCGGACATGTTTGGTCTGGCGCAGCTATATCAGTTGCGTGGCAGGGTCGGCAGATCAAAGACAAGAGCCTATGCGCTGTTCACCCTGCCGGTGCGCAAGCAGATTACAGCACAGGCCGAACGCCGCCTGAAAGTCCTGCAATCGCTTGATTCAATTGGAGCGGGTTTTGAACTTGCCAGCCATGACCTTGATATACGTGGATCAGGAAATATTCTGGGCGAGGCGCAGTCCGGTCATATCAGGGAAGTCGGCTTTGAACTGTACCAGCAAATGCTTGAAGAGGCAGTTGCCGAACTAAAGCATGGCGGCATGCAAACCGCCGAAGAGCGCTGGTCTCCGCAGATTTCCGTTGGTGCTGCCGTGCTTATCCCTGAAACATATGTGCCTGATCTGCAGTTGCGACTGTCACTTTATCGCCGTTTGGCCGATGTTTCAGAATCCCAGGAGATTGATGCATTTGCCGCAGAACTGATCGACCGTTTTGGCCCATTGCCGGATGAAGTTGATCATCTGTTGAAAATAGTCTTCATCAAGGGGCTTTGCAGGATAGCCAATGTCGAAAAACTTGATGCAGGACCAAAAGGCCTTGTTGTTCAGTTCCGAAACAAGGAGTTTGTCAATCCGGGCGAATTGCTGGCATGGATTTCCGGCCAGTCGTCGCTCGTCAAAGTGCGTGCCGACCAGAGCCTGTTTTTGTCACGTGATTGGGACACGCCGGAAAAGCGGATCAAGGGGACAGCGGTCATCGCTTCAAAACTAGCAGCCATGGCCACAAAAAAAGCGGGATAAAACCCGCTTTTTCGTCAAACTGTTTGCCTCATCAGTTTCCTGCCGCGAGTTCATCAAGCAGACGTTTCATCTCGTCGTCACTTGAAGAAGGCTTGCTTTTGTCGCCCTCGAAAGTGTTGTCATTTTCGGTAAATCTCGGCTCATCACTTTCAACCGCCGGTTCAAGGCTGGCCGTTCGTCCGGAACCGAACACGTCTTCCAGCCCCGTTTGAAGCGAAGCGGAGAACTCCGAGCCGATCTTTGCGGTTTCCGATACTTTGGCAGCAGCGCTTTCTGACACATTGGAGAGTGAAGAGGAAATTGCCGAGCCCGCGTTTTCGCCCATATCTGATACGCCTCTCGATGCCGCATTTGCTGTGTTGCCAGCAAGTGAGGCCAGACCTGCGCCTGCGGCGGACACAGCGCCCAATGTTGCTGCAGTAGAGGTGGCGGCTAAGCTGCGTGGTTCCTCCAGAACCGGTTCAACAGGCACTTTTGTTGCAATAAGCGCCTGGCTCTTTGCTGGCGCCGAAATGGGAGCTTGTGCGGGCATCTGAGTTTGTGCTTGCACAGGAGCCTGAGTTTGCGGCATTGCCACGGGAGCTGCCCGAACGATGTTTTGTTCAATTACAATATCGGTAGGTCCACCGATCATGATGAGGTGCTCAACGGCATCGCGGCGAACAAGCACCAGCCGCCGCTTGTCATCGACAATTGCTGCATCAGTGATGGACAATCTGGGCTGGCGGGACTTGGCAATGCGTGAATTGGCATTGCCGAATATTTTTCTGAAAAGCCAAAGAAGGATCAGCAGAACAACAATTGCAACAGCTGCCGCGATTGCCAGTTGAGCGATTTCAGGCACGCTGGTCCCAAAGATGTTGTTCAGGAAATTCATCAAGTTAACTCCAAAATTGCCATTTTCATTGATCTATATACACTATTATTGAGCAAAAGAGACCATAAATAGACCAATCCCACATCTTTTGGCATAAGGGTATTTGGGACGGGTGATTGAAAATCAGGGAGGCTGATCCGGAATTAGTGTTTCCTGTATTCGTGAGCATGGATGACTATGCTGTGAAAATTGGCTGTTATGCCAATAGTGAGGTTGGAAACGGGGCTTTTCTGTCGATGCGTTATATGATTCAAGTAAAACTGAACATTTGTAGGATTCGTGAGTGGATCCGGTGCTGGAGTTTTAATGGGCGATCGTTGGGATAAAGATGATGTGGGGGGCGGCGTCGGCGTGCCTGCAAACAGGAATGCCTCTATTGTCCGTGATGTGAAGAAAGGAAGTTCTGTCAGATCCTCATTTGGGACGGGATCCGAGTTTCAGGCAACTGACAAAAAACAGGGCGGCGCAAAAGTGGTCGATGGCGTTTTGTTCGAATCGATGAAGCTGCCGGTTGCGCGAGAACCAATCGTAGACAGCTATGGAAAACCGAAGAATATTTCATGGTTGTTTCTGATCGGAATTATTATCGTTCTTCTGGCTGCGGCAATTGCATGGATTGCACGCGACCAGATAGGCGAGTCCATTCTGCTGACCCTCGTCGGCGCCTTGGCCGGGATTGGAGTTTTCTTTCTCTTTCTGCTTATGCTTGGATTTGTGCAGTTGACTGCAAATCGGCGCGGAGATGAATTTTCCAAGGCGCTAGTCAACGGTATGGATTCCGGCATTCTGGTTACCGACAGCAATGACCGCATTGTATATGCCAACCGTGCCTATGGAGATATTACCGGAGCCAAGGATGCATTGGAAGTTTCCAGTGTGCAGGCAGTATTTTCGCGTCATGCGCCAGCCTCCGAGGTAATCTACAAGGTAGGACGGCAAGCCCGCAATGGTCTCTCGGTTTCAGAGGAGTTTCGCCTTGCTTCCGGCCTGGTGAATGGCGAGCAGGGTGCAAAGTGGTTTCGTCTTCGGGCCAGACAATTTGCCCATTCTGATCACCCGAAGGGACTGATGGTTTGGCAGTTGTCGGATGTAACCGAAGACCGGCGCGCGCAGGAAACCGCATTCCAGGAATTGCAACATGCAATCCATTATCTCGATCATGCCCCGGCTGGTTTCTTCTCGAGCGAAGCGAATGGCGAAATTGTCTATCTCAATTCGACCCTTGCAGATTGGCTTGGCGTTGATCTGGCGCTTTTCAAGGCGGGAAATCTCAGCATCAAGGACTTCGTCTCCGATCATGGTATTGATCTTATCAATGCGATCAAGCCTGAGGACAACCAACCCAAGACCGGTGTGATAGATATTGATTTCAATCGTGAAGATGGCGGGCGCATGCCGGTCAGGCTTTACCACAAGGTATCATCGACTGCAGATGGTGCGCCCGGCACATCTCGGACGCTGGTGATCAACCGGTTGGCGAGGGAGGAAACCGACAGCGCATTGCTGGATGCGGAGTTGCGCTTCACCCGGTTTTTCAACAATACACCGATTGCGATTGCCGCGATTTCACCCACTGGCAAGACCGTGCGAACGAATACGACTTTCATGCGCATGTTCAAGGACCAGATTGGCGACGTGTCAAATGCCGAAGGTGTGGACCTGTCCCAATTGGTACAGGAAGTCGACCGTACCAATGTTGAAACAGCAATAGAAGAAGCGCTTGCAGGCAAGGCTGCCACAAGCATGGTGGATGCCACAATGACCGGCAAGGCTGACCGGTTTTTGCGCCTCTTTTTAAGCCCGGTTCAGGACGGGCCTGAATCGCGAGACAGTGAAGAGCGGGTGATTGTTTATGCGCTTGAAACGACAGAGCAGCGCAAGTTGGAGGAGCAATTTGCCCAGGGCCAAAAAATGCAGGCAGTTGGCCAGCTTGCCGGTGGTATCGCCCATGACTTCAACAATGTCCTGACGGCAATCATCGGATTTTCGGATTTGCTTTTGTCAAATCACCGTCCGTCAGATCCGTCATTCCAGGACATCATGAACATCAAGCAAAATGCCAACCGTGCCGCATCGTTGGTGCGCCAATTGCTGGCTTTTTCAAGACGTCAAACGCTGCGTCCGCAAGTGCTTCAATTTGGTGAAGTATTGTCCGATCTGCGCATGTTGCTCGACCGTTTGATGGGCAGCCATGTCAAATTGAACGTGGTGCACGGTCGCGACCTGTGGCCAGTCAAAGCCGACATTTCACAAATGGAACAGGTTGTCGTAAACCTTTGTGTCAACGCACGCGATGCGATGCCAGACGGCGGTAATCTGACCATGCGGACAGCCAATGTGAGCGGCGAGGAGGTTCGAGAAAAGTATGCCCGCGCGGAAATGCCGTCCGAAGACTATGTCATGCTCGAAGTGGAAGACGAGGGTACGGGCATGAGCGAAGAAGTCCTGGAGAAGATTTTCGAACCGTTTTTTTCCACCAAGGAAGTTGGAAAAGGAACCGGGCTAGGCCTTTCAACAGTTTACGGGATCGTCAAGCAGACTGGCGGCTTTATTTATCCGACAACCGAACTTGGCAAGGGGACTGTTTTCCGTGTCTTCCTGCCTCGCCATATTCCCACCTTTGCCGAAGAAACTGCACCTGTCGAAAAAGCTGCCAAGGAAGGCGGCAAGGATTTGACCGGCAATGCCACGATATTGCTCGTGGAAGACGAAGATGCAGTTAGGGCCTTTGGCATGCGGGCGCTGCAATCGCGAGGTTATACGGTGCATGAAGCGTCAAGTGGTGTTGAAGCGCTGGAGGTTCTGGAAGAGTATGGCGCCGAGATTGATCTCATCGTTTCGGATGTGGTGATGCCTGAGATGGACGGACCAACACTTCTGGGCGAGGTCCGCAAAAGTTATCCGGATTTGAAGTTCATTTTTGTTTCGGGATACGCCGAAGAGGCGTTTGCAAAGAATCTGCCCGAGGAAGAGCGCGAACGTTTTGGCTTCCTTGCAAAGCCGTTCTCGCTCAAGCAACTGGCAACAACGGTCAAGGAAATGCTGGACGAATAAGGCTTGTAGAAGATTTATCAGCAAATCAACTCTAAGTGATTCCTGTGCCCTGATCCTTGTGCTAGACACGTCGCCTGCGAGATTTTTCGCAGCAGATGATGCATGTTTTTCCGGGAGAGCCTTTGAATGACAAAAACAATTTATGACTACAGCATACCTGTTCTGACTGCGATGATGGGCAATTTGTCGGCCATTTTGGCAAAAGGTCATCAAAACGCAGTGGAGCGCAATATTGCCCCCGAGGTGTTTTTAAATTCCCGAATTGCTCCCGACATGTTTGCGCTTCCAAGGCAGGTACAAATTGCGACAGACAATGCCAAGGGCTGTGCGTGCCGTCTGGCCGGGCGTGATATTCCCAAGTGGGCAGATGAAGAAAAGACCTTTGAAGAGCTTCAGGTGCGCATAGCAAAAACGCTCGAATTGCTTGCCAGTATCGAGAAATCGGAAATGGACGGCGCGGATACAAAAGTCGTTGAAATGAAATTTGGCACAAGGGAATTCAAGTTCACCGGAATTGATTACCTCAATCGCATGGCGATCCCAAATGTGCATTTTCATTGCACAACCGCTTACAATATTTTGCGGGCGAATGGTGTTCCGTTGGGCAAGATGGACTATCTGCGCGCCACGGCGTAGTCAACACTCAGGCTCTGATCAGTCTTTCCGTCATTTTTTCAAGCATTTGAAGACTTCTGCTCAATTCGCTTTTCTCAATGAACTCATCAGGTTTGTGGGCCTGCTCGATCGAGCCCGGTCCGCAAACCACGGTTGCCACGCCAAGCCCCTGAAATAGACCGGCTTCGGTACCGAAAGACACGACTTCCGCTTGCGAGTTTCCCGTAAGGGCGAAACAAATATCTCGGGCCTCATTGTGCGTTGCAGGGGTCAGGCCTACGACTTCTCCAATGGTTTCAGTCTCAATTGTCGCAAACGGCGCGCGTTCTCGCATTGTGGGCAACAAATCAGTTTCTACATATTGATTGATGCTGCTCTTTACGAAATCTGCGTCGGAGGTTTTTACCGGACGCATTTCCCAATCTACGGTGCAATCGCCGGCAATTGTGTTGCGTGAGACGCCGCCATGAATCTCCCCAATCTGCAAGGTTGTGTAGGGCGGGACAAACCGCTCGCCTTCAGGGGATACATTTTTCAATTCTTCGCGGATTTGCATCAGTTTTGTAATGTATTGTGCTGCATATTCGATGGCATTGACGCCCTGATGGGTCAAGGAGCCGTGAGTGGCAAGTCCGGTAAAGCGTGTTGAATATTCGTAACAGCCCTTGTGTCCTTCGATGACTTTCATCGAGGTAGGCTCACCGATGATGCAGACAGATGGCTTGATGGCTGATTCTGCAAGCTGCTGCATCAGCTGTTGGCCACCAAGGCAGCCTGTTTCCTCGTCATAGGTCAGTGCGATGTGTATTGGCCGGGTGAGGGGGATCGTGCCCCAATGCCTGGACATCACCATAACAGCCGCAATGAAGCCCTTCATGTCGCAAGTGCCTCTGCCGTAAAGCTTTCCATCTTCATCGCGCATGACGAAGGGATCGCTTGTCCAATCCTGCCCGGTCACCGGCACCACATCGCTGTGACCGGAAAGCACGATGCCGTTCTCATAGCCGGATCCCGTTGAGGGGCCAAAACTTGCCAGACAATTGGCTTTCAACCTGTCCGGACTTTCCTGTATGATGACAGATGCCCCGGCGAGATGAAGATAGTCGGCAGCAAACTTGATCATCGCCAGATTGCTGTCACTGGAAACGGTCGGAAAACTGATCAACTGGCCCAGCAATCCGATTGTCTCAGCAAGATAACGACTTTCCGCCTGCATTTCATTCAATCCTTGACGTAAAGTTTGCGCGGTCGGTTGCAAAGCGCTTCAGCAGGTCCGCTCTCAGCGATACGAATAGGCTCAGTGATTTCCAGTCCCCAGTTCTCCATCCAGATTGCAGGCATGAAGTGAAACGTCATATTGGTTTGGAGCACGGTGGTGTCTGATTTGCGGATGGAAGCAGTGCGTTCGCCCCAATCTGGCGGATAGGCAAGGCCGATGGAATAGCCCGCGCGGCCATCGCGCTTGATTCCGTGCTTGTCGAGGACATTGTAGAATGCCCTGGCTATGTCGCCACAGGTGTTACCCGGCCGGGCAGCGTCAAGTGCGAGTTCAATGCCTTCCTGCACCACTTTTTCCGCATCGAGAATTTCCTGGTCCGGCTTGCCCAAAAAGACAGTGCGGCAGAAAGGGGCATGATAGCGTCGGTAACACCCTGACAATTCAAAAAATGTCGCTTCACCTTTTTTGAACTCCCGGCCATCCCAGGTCAGATGCGCAGCGGAGGCATCAGGGCCAGACGGCAACAAGGGAACAATGGAGGCATAGTCTCCCCAATACCCGTCTGCACCCATGATCTGGTCACGAAAGATTTCGGCAACAAGTTCGTTCTTTTTCAAACCTGGTTCGACACGCTCCATTACCCCGTCGATCATCTTTTCGGATATTCTTGCCGCCCGGCGGATAAACACCAGTTCCTCGGGTGATTTTACAATCCGCTGCCAGTTGATCAGTGATGTTGCATCGACAAAAGAGGCATTCGGCAATGAGGATTTAAGGGTTTCCCAAGCCTTGGCGGAGAAATAATAGTTCTCCATTTCAACCCCTATGCTGCCCTTGGCATGGCCCAGTTCGCTGATCAGTGCAGCCAGATGCTCCATCGGGTGCATTTGCGTGTTCTGCACATAGTCATCGGGGTAGGGCCGTATCTGATCAAGCTCCATCCAGACGGTGCGTTTTGCGCCCTGACCATCCATGAAACGGCCCCACCAGAAAGGCGCTCTGTCATGGGTAAGAATGACACCCTGATGGACATAAAAAGACCAGCCGTCATATCCCGTCAACCAGGCCATGTTTGCCGGGTCTTCGATAAACAGAAGGTCAATATTCATTTCTCGCATGGCCTTGCGGGCAAGGGCGAGGCGGCGGTCGTATTCAGTTTGTGAAAAAGGCAGGGAAATTGCTGGCATGGAACGGGCCGAAGGTTGGGGGTTGCATATGTCTTCTCAACAGTATCGTCACGCTTTTTTAATTTGCAATGGTTTTCAACGCCGCCGCGTTGAAGTTGATGACGTTTTCAAGAAGAAGATACTGCTAGCCATCACGCCATTCGTACCAGTGATAGATAGCCTTGAGGTAGGTTGTGCGTAGTGATGGGAATGGAAATTTTTGCGGCTGTTGGCGAAGGATGGCAGGAATGTCTTCGGCAGCAATTTCGCGGCTGATCATCTTGCCAAGCAGTCTGCCGCAATGGCTGCCCATCGCAACGCCATTGCCGTGATAGGCAAGGGAGGCGAATGTGTTTTTCATTTCAGGAACCGGCCCGGTATAACTTGTCAGGTTGCGGGTGAGGCAAACAAGCCCGGACCAGAAAAACGGCGTCTCAACATGGGTCCAGGCTGGAAAGAAGCGGTCAAAATTGCCTCTGATGCGGCGCTTCATGGCCTCGTTCATCGCAACAGATGATTGCGTGCCGCCGCGCATGCCAAACATCATGCGCGGGCCCTCGCCATTGATACTGGGCATCAGGCGGAAATAATGGAGCGAGTTGCGTGTGTCATAGCACATCTGGAAGCTTGTCCAGCCCTGATCGGCGAGTTCCTGTTTACTTAGCGGACGGGTAACGATGATATTGGTCAGTACGGGCAGCAGGCGACCTGCGAGCCAGGTTGGAAGATCTTCGGATGAGTAGCCATTGGTGGCAATCACAAGATTTGTCGCGGACACCGAGCCGCTCGGAGTTGAAATCTTGTATCGTTCGCCGGATCGTTCAATCCGCAGTGCCGGCGAATTTCCAAAACCTTTGATACCCGCTTTGTCTGCCGCTTCAACCAGCCCCGCGACATATTTCATCGGATTGACGGCAAAGCCGTTGGGATTGCACAAGGCACCATGAAATTCCGGACTGTTCAATCCTGCTGCTGCCAGCCTGTCTTTTGAAATCAGCTCTGAGGATGTGGCAAACAGGCTGGCCAGCTGCCTTTGTTCGTTCTCAAGATCGGCCACATCGCTGTGCCGATGCGCAAGCTGCACCTCGCCCTCGGAATGGCGGTCGACCTCGATCGCGTAGCGGGAAAGATTGCTGCGGACGGTTTCTATTGCCGCCAGTTGCTCGTTGAAATTCCTGACGGTTTCCTTCTCGCCGAACTTTGACAATTGCGCTTTGACGGGAAGCTTGGCACCGCCAAGACAACAAAACCCGCCATTGCGCCCGGATGCGCCATAGCCCGGTTGTTCGGCTTCGAGAATAACAATTGACTGCGGGTCGCCGCCGCTTTCAACCAACTGCAATGCGCAATTGAGACCGGTATAACCGCCGCCAATGATGACAGTTTCCGCTGTTCTGTCTCCAGCCAGTTCCGGCCAGGACAAAGGCCTTGCTGTCGTCTCCCAATAAGAACCAACGGTGGGGGAATAAGCGAGGTCGGCGTAAAGACGTTGCATTTCCGGCAGATATCCATTTTTACTGTTTTCAGACAGTCGCAATTCAGAGACCTTAACATGCCCGTCAGATTTACCGACCACATCGCAAGCCTTCCTGCAACCATTCCATTTGTAGGACCTGAAACCGCAGAAAGACAACGGGGAAAACAGTTCCTGGCGCGAATTGGTGCCAATGAGAGTGTCTTTGGTCCGTCTCCAAGAGCTATTGCAGCGATGGCAGCCTCGCTTGGGGAAATCTGGAAATATTGCGATCCTGAAAACCATGATCTGAGAGCCGGTATTGCCAAACATTACGGCATATCACCAGACAATGTTGTCATCGGTGAGGGGATAGACGGCCTGCTCGGCCTTGGTGTTCGGCTTTTTGTCGAGCAGGGTGTCAGTGTGGTGATGCCCGACGGCGCTTATCCGACCTTTGCCTTTCACGTCAACGGCTTTGCCGGCAATCTTGTCAAGGTGCCGCTGGTGGATGACCGCGAGTCTATCGATGACATGCTGGAAGCCGCCCGCCGGTACAAGGCGCGAATATTATACCTCTCCAATCCGAACAATCCGATGGGCACATTTTGGGAGGCGGGCGATCTCAGGCGTCTCGCCGACAATTTACCCGATGGGTGCGTTCTGTTTCTCGACGAGGCCTATTGCGAGTTTGCGCCTGAAGGTTCGCTCTTGCCCGTTGATGTCAGCGAGGCAAAAGTCATCCGGTTCCGCACCTTCTCCAAAGCCTACGGCATGGCTGGCGCGCGGATTGGCTACACCATAGGCCAAGCGGATGTCATCGCCGCCTTCAACAAGATCAGAAACCAGTATGGTATCAGCCGGGTAGGGCAGATCGGCGCGCTGGCCGCGCTCGGTGATCAGGACTGGCTCAAAGATGTATGTTCTCGGACAGCGCAAGGGCGCGAACGGCTGTATCAGATCGCAGCGGACAATGGCTTGAAGGCAATCCCTTCGAACACCAATTTTGTCACCATGGATTGCGGCAGGGACCCGGTATTTGCCAAATCTGTGCTCGACGGGCTGGTCGGGCAGGGCATCTTCGTCCGAATGCCGTTTGCCGCTCCCGGCAATCGCTGTATTCGCGTCGGTGTTGGAACAGAAGCGGACCTTGATCTGTTTGCGCAAGTGCTGCCGAGGGTATTGCGGACGGTGGGAAAGTAATGCCTGTCTTTTCATGGAGAGGAATGACAACCCGTTACGCTCGCTTAACTGTGCCGCATGATTTGTCTTGTCAATTTATCGCTTTATCCCCCAATTTGAGGGGATAGGATTACCCCGCACAATCTGCAATTGTCGGTTGAGGAGTTTGAGTCGTGGGCGAAGAAAATAGTGAAATTTTCGGGATGAAAGACACGCGAAGCTGGTGGCGGAAAAAGCGCTGGTGGGTGGTCGGTTCAATTTTATTTGCAATTTGGGTTGGAATTACTAATCAAAGGATTCCGATTTTTATGGGTGACCCAATAATCAGAACGCAACCTGCTCCGCCCGAATTGATATTTCCAATTGGTGATGCCCGATTATCCATCCGACGAAACAGCAGATTCTTGCTGAGTGAACATGAAAAATATCTTAGGCAATTTCCTAGCGTATTATCTTGCCTGACGGACAAAGCGCAAGAAACAGAATTCATAAATGTTGGTGCGATTGACTGGATGAAATTTTCGAATCAATGGGCTGTAGAGACATGCTTAGAAAATACTTTCCAATTATTGCAAGATAAAAGTCGAATTGTTTTATGGCTTAGATACAATGAGATACAGAAAATAAAAATAATTGAAACAAACTTCAATGGTTCAAAAATTCTTATAAGCGCTTTTTTTAATTCAAATTTGAATGGATCTATCATATCTAGAAATATTATTAAAAAATATATTTCAAAATTATCAAGCGGAGAAATATTTACTATAAATTTCGATGAAAACAACAAATATATGTTTTCTGGATTTTCAATTCAATCCAAATAGGAGAAAAAATGTCACAATTATTGCTTGCTGGAAACTTGATACCTTACACTACTGCTGGCATACCGGGTCAAGGATGGGGACACTTGCAAGTTGTTTACCTGGCTAACGATGGTTCGGCAATTGAAATTGAGGTGCAAGCCCCTCTTGGAATTACGGTGACAGTTTACTAATTAACATGCCGGTTCGCGTTGCGGCAGGCGAACAAAGGCCGCATTACGGTCGCTTAACCCTGCCGCATGATTTGTCTTGTCAATTTATCGCTTTACTCCCCAATTTGAGGGGATGGGATTGCCTTGTACAATCTGTAATTGTTGGTTGAGGAGTTTGAGTCGTGGGCGAAGAAAATAGCGAAATTGTTGGGATGAAAGACACGCGGCACTGGTGGCAGAAAAAGCGCTGGTGGGTGGGGGCTTTGCCGATAGTGTGGGCGGTGTACTTCTTTACACCCTATTCCATTAATGGCCCGGCTGCCAATTGTGTGATTGCCGGACATGAGCGCAACTTCGAAAGAAATGTACTAAGTTATTCTGAACGAAATGAATGGGATCAAATAAAAACTTTAAGATATGTCGAAAACAGTGGTTACCGGTTAAGAAATATATCGCGATATGACAATGAAATTGTTTCTGTATTTACAATTGAATCCGGTTTTTTTCCGTGTTTTCCGTTAAATATTTTTAATATTGATGGTCTTATCACAAGAATACATCTCTCTGCTGGTGAAGACAAAAAAATGATTGTTGTTGGAGCAAATTAAATGGCCGAAATAAGAATTGAGTCGAACAATGTTTATGTTCCGGTACTAGGAATTGATTCAGGGTGGGATCATTTTTATCTGAATTACGGTGACAGTTTACTAATTAATTTGCCGGAATTACGGTGACAGTTTACTAATTAGCCTGAGGGTTGAAAAAACCCGAAGCAATTTCTCGCTCCGGGTTTGGTATTTTTGGTTCAAATCTTGCGCTTCTGCTGCTTTCGCCGCACTCAACGTGCGATTTTCACATGCCTCAAATCCGGCGGGTGACCTTGGCCACCCGCACCATGATCTGATTAGACCGAGTAGTACATGTCGTATTCGATTGGGTGCGGCGTCATTTCGTAACGCATCACTTCTTCCATTTTAAGGTCGATATAAGAATCGATCTGGTCTTTTTCGAACACGCCGCCTTCGAGAAGGAATTTGTGGTCTTTTGCAAGGCTGTCTAGAGCCTCACGCAGGGAACCGCAAACGGTTGGGATTTTCTTCAGTTCTTTTGGCGGCAGGTCGTAAAGGTCCTTGTCCATGGCAGCGCCTGGATGGATCTTGTTTTTGATGCCGTCAAGACCGGCCATCAGCATGGCGGCAAAACCGAGATACGGGTTTTGTGTCGGGTCAGGGAAGCGGACTTCAACGCGTTTTTATTTCGGTGAAGAGCCGAAAGGAATACGTCATGAAGCGGACCGGTTGCGTGCGGAATAGGCCAGGAGAACAGGGGCCTCATAGCCTGGAACCAGACGCTTGTAGGAGTTGGTTGACGGGTTGGTGAAAGCGTTGATGGCTTTCGCGTGCTTGATCACGCCGCCGATATAATAGAGGCAGCTTTCTGACAGACCGGCATATTCGTTACCGGCGAAAGTTGGCTTGCCGTCTTTCCAGATCGACATGTGAACGTGCATGCCCGAGCCGTTGTCGCCAAAGACCGGTTTTGGCATGAAGGTTGCTGTCTTGCCATAGGCATGGGCAACCTGGTGCACGGCATATTTGTAGATCTGCATCTTGTCGGCGTTGCGAACCATCGAATCGAACATGATGCCGAGTTCGTGCTGGGCGGAGGCCACTTCGTGGTGGTGCTTTTCAACCTTGACGCCCATTTCAGTCAGAACGGACAGCATTTCGCCGCGATAGTCTTGACCTGAGTCGATAGGAGGAACAGGGAAATAGCCGCCTTTCATGCGCGGGCGGTGGCCCATGTTGCCGCCTTCATATTGCGTATTGCTGTTGGTAGGCAGCTCGGAGCAATCAAGGCTGAAACCTGTATTGTATGGCTCTGCAGAGAAGCGCACATCGTCAAAAACGAAGAATTCTGCTTCCGGGCCAACAAA
The DNA here is from genome assembly GCA_041736675.1 of Salaquimonas sp. Classification (GTDB taxonomy): domain Bacteria; phylum Pseudomonadota; class Alphaproteobacteria; order Rhizobiales; family Rhizobiaceae; genus Salaquimonas. The sequence continues at coordinate 34,676 of JBGSTD010000046.1, read as the reverse complement.
AATGGTGTCGCCAATGCCTGAAGCTTTCAAATAGGCTTCGGCCTTCTTGGCTGTTCCGCGCGGGTCGCGGTTGTATGGCTCACCTGATACCGGATCCAGCACGTCGCAGAAAATCGACAAGGTAGACTGGGCAAAGAACGGATCAACGTGAAGGGTTTCAAGGTCCGGCATCAAGGTCATGTCTGACTCGTTGATGGCTTTCCAGCCGGCGATGGATGAACCGTCGAACATAATGCCGTCAGCGAACATGTCTTCGTCGACAATGCCGACATCCATGGTCACGTGGTGCATCTTGCCCCTTGGGTCGGTGAAGCGAACATCGAGAAACTTGATGTCCTCATCCTTAATGCGTTTCAAAATATCAGCTGCAGTGGTCATGTTTAGCCTCTTTCGTATGCTAGTGCCTGATTTTGTTGTTTGTTATTTGGTATTTGCGTTGAAACCCGAGTTGGTTTCAGCGCGAATTTGATGTGGTTTTTGGATCAGATGGCCTCGTCACCGGTTTCGCCGGTGCGAATGCGGATGACTTGTTCTACGGGGGAAACAAAGATTTTGCCATCCCCAATACGGCCGGTTTGAGCGGCGCTGCGAATGGCCTCAACTGCTGCGTCAACGCTATCGTCAGACACGACAACCTCGATTTTTACCTTTGGCAGGAAATCTACCACGTACTCCGCTCCCCGGTAGAGTTCGGTGTGGCCTTTCTGACGTCCAAAACCCTTGGCCTCGGTCACTGTTATACCCTGAAGGCCGGCTTCCTGCAGCGCTTCCTTGACCTCGTCCAATTTGAAAGGCTTGATTATTGCCTCAATCTTTTTCATCTGGTCCTTGCTCCCTGAGCTTCGAAATTCTTTTGTAGTGAAGTTTCATCACTCTTGTATTTGACAAAAATCAACGGGAAACGGGAAAAGCCCCCACCGCTGGTTTCACATAAGTTTAAGCATGATTTGTGCCAGTTTGTTAATTTTGTTGTTTTTCAGCTATTGAAGGTCTTCGCCGCCCACATTGAACAGGAAAACAGCAATATAGGTGAAATGCTGCTGAGATCAGGGTATAATCTGATGTTAGAGCGAGATGAAGATGCCTAAATTTTAAGCGTGTTGGTTAATTTTGATGCAGTTGATGCGCGTCAGATGAGGTCGTCGCTTGTTGGTTTTTTTCGATTTTGACGCCATGAAAGGTAAAATTTTTTCATGAAGCCACTAAAAATCAGGAAATCTCGTTAAAATTTCGCCTTTTCTATCTTCAGTGGCATGATTTTGCTGCCTATTTGCAATTACGCAGTTTCGGCCATTTGCCCGGTATGAACTGTCTTTCACGTTATCACTTGTCAACATTTTGAGGGTGGCGCTCGTGCGAGGTTTTACTGCAGCTTGACCACTGTGGCTGCTTAAGCTCTGTTCATGCATTTCCTTTACCGCAATTCTTTACCCCAATGCTTTACCATCGCGATAAAGGTTAATAGCGGGTAATTGATGCAAATTCGATTTGGCTTTGATACAAAGGCTGCGGGAAAGGTGGGATATTCTTAAAGGGAAGATCCTGACCATGCGTATGATTGCTGTACTGGCAATTTCGATTTGCACGATGGTGAACGCCGGAATTTTGTCGGATTCCATTCACGTGTTCAACCAGCCGCTCAATCTGGCAGCCTGCATGATATGCGCAGCCGGGATGACGTATGTTCTTGCCAGGGCATAAACCGCAACTCAGGGTGCAACTTCATAAACTGGCAACTGGCATCAATGATAATTACGGATCAGGCCTTTGAGCCTGCCTTGCACCTTGACGCGGTCTGCACTTAAAATGCGGGTTTCATATGCCGGATTTGCCGCCTCAAGAGCAATTTTTCCATCCTGTTTTCTGAAACGTTTCAAGGTTGCTTCTTCATCGTCTACCAAAGCAACGACGATATCACCAAGTTCAGCTGAATTTGTCTCCTGAATGATGACCGTGTCGCCATCAAGGATGCCCGCATTGATCATCGAGTCGCCCTGAACATCGAGCGCAAAGTGTTTGCCAACACCAATCATGCCTGCCGGTACATTCAGAAGACGGGTGATATCCTGAATTGCCGCAATCGGAACACCAGCTGCAATTCGGCCCATGACTGGAATTTCAAAACCAGCGCTACCGCTTTCATCAAACCCCTTGGAGGATGATGTTGTATTTGCACCATATCGCGCTGCAAGACCGCCGCGCAAAGGAGCAGGAGCAGAACGTTCCGCCGCCTTGGAGGCAGCGATTGCACCCTGACCGGGGAAGGGGGTTACATTATCCGAGGCTCGGGTTGTCCCGCCTGAAACAGGTCCTTTTCCTGAAAAAAGTCCTCCATCAATCACACTTGGCTGGAAAACGGCAGGTGTGGATTTTTCATACCCATCCGGTAGCTTGATCACTTCCAACGCTCGGGCTCGGTTTGGAAGCCGGTGAATGAAGCCGCGTTCTTCAAGTGCGGTAATCAGGCGGTGGATACCAGATTTTGATTTAAGATCCAGAGCGTCCTTCATTTCGTCAAAAGAAGGAGGAACACCTTCGGCCTGCAAGCGCTCGTGGATCAGCAATAGCAGTTCGTGTTGTTTGCGGGTCAGCATTATTCTCTCCAAAAATCCAATCGAATCGACAAACCCTGCCAATTTGACAAGAGCCTTGTATGCCGATTCATGCGCTTAGTACATAGCATGTTCCATTCATGTTCCGCAAGTGTTCTTTTTCCATGCCTGGAATCAGACAAATTTGGCCTGTTCAAATCATCTGCTGCCGTTCCCAGCCTGAAATGTCGATAATCGGCTTGGCTCTCCCAATGTTGCATTTGTTTTTGGAGACAATTGTCACGGTGTTATGTCCGGAATTGAAAACGGCAATTTTAACTGCATGATTAAATTGGTTGCGGGATTTCCGTTTCATTTTCCGGCGTAATTTGCATTGCAGGCGATTCTTCCCATCACGCATTTAGGAACAAGAAAAGAACAAAATTTTATTTCATATATTTTTCAATAGCTTAACAGTATTGACAATATGAGAACAAAATGAGTACATTTTGTACATGTTATCGGTATGTCGATGACGGGAAAATGACCCGGAATATCTTTTTGCCTGATTTGCGGGGAAGAGTGATTTGAGGGGTTTGCGGCACTTTAGAAGGATGGTAACCCAATGGCACAAAATTCACTTCGCTTGGTAGAGGATAAATCTGTGGACAAAAGCAAAGCGCTTGAGGCGGCACTCAGCCAGATTGAGCGTGCGTTTGGCAAAGGCTCAATCATGAAATTGGGCAAGAATGAGCAGGTTGTTGAAATAGAGACGATTTCAACCGGTTGTCTTGGCCTTGATATTGCCCTTGGAATTGGCGGTTTGCCGAAAGGGCGCGTGATTGAAATTTACGGCCCGGAATCTTCAGGCAAAACGACCATGACCCTGCACACGATTGCCGAGGCCCAGAAAAAGGGTGGTATTTGCGCCTTTATCGACGCCGAGCATGCGCTGGATCCTATTTATGCCCGCAAATTGGGGGTCAATCTGGAAGAATTGCTGATTTCCCAGCCTGATACGGGTGAACAGGCGCTGGAAATTGCCGATACGCTGGTGCGCTCGGGTGCAGTTGATGTACTGGTGGTCGATTCGGTTGCAGCGCTTACGCCACGCGCTGAAATTGAGGGTGAAATGGGCGACAGCCTGCCAGGCCTTCAGGCCCGTTTGATGAGCCAGGCTCTGCGCAAATTGACCGCATCCATTTCCCGCTCCAATACGATGGTCATTTTCATCAACCAGATCCGCATGAAGATTGGTGTGATGTTCGGTTCACCCGAAACCACGACCGGCGGTAATGCGCTCAAGTTTTATGCTTCGGTGCGTCTGGATATCCGCCGCATTGGTGCGGTCAAGGATCGCGATGAAGTAGTGGGCAACCAGACACGCATCAAGGTGGTCAAGAACAAGTTGGCTCCCCCATTCAAACAGGTCGAGTTCGACATCATGTATGGCGAGGGTGTTTCCAAGACTGGCGAGCTTGTCGATCTTGGGGTCAAGGCTGGTATTGTTGAAAAATCCGGTTCCTGGTTTTCCTATAATTCAGAGCGTTTGGGGCAGGGGCGTGAAAATGCCAAATTGTTCCTCAAGGATAATCCGAAAGTTGCCGAGGAAATTGAATTGGCATTGCGCCAAAATGCCGGGTTGATTGCCGGGACCTTGCTCGACGGTGAAGTCGAGAAGGATGATGGTGATGGGTCTTACAAGGAAGACGGTTTCGACGATGCTGCGGAGGCTTGATACTTTGCTTTGAGGACAGCCTTTTCATTCGGTCTGCGATCTGTTTCATTAAATTCGTAACAGTAGAAAACCGCTGGCGCAGGTCAGCGGTTTTTTTGTATTTCCCAGTGAAACTGATTTTGCATTACATATGGCATATCTTGTCCATATCCGTGTGGACAGAATTGTAGGGCTCGTCTAAAAGTCAGCTCAACATTTAGGGCGGCGAGGCCATTGCAGGCACACCCGTAAGATTTTTTCCAGTAGCGGCGATACTTCCATGATAGGTGTAAACGAACTTAGAAAATCCTTTCTGAATTATTTCGGGACCAACGGACATGAGGTTGTTTCCTCCAGCCCGCTGGTACCGCGCAATGATCCGACCCTGATGTTTACCAATGCGGGAATGGTCCAGTTCAAGAATGTATTTACCGGATTGGAAAAACGCGAATACTCGCGCGCTGCAACATCGCAAAAATGCGTTCGCGCCGGGGGTAAGCACAACGATCTCGACAATGTCGGCTTTACCGCGCGCCATCATACTTTCTTTGAAATGTTGGGTAATTTTTCCTTTGGGGATTATTTCAAGGATGAGGCGATCGGTTTTGCTTGGAATTTGCTGACAAGGGAACTTGGCCTTGCCAAAGAAAAGCTGCTTGTCACGGTTTATCATACTGACGATGAAGCCTTTGACTTGTGGAAGAAAATTGCCGGATTAGGCGATGACAGGATCATTCGCATTCCAACCAACGACAACTTTTGGGCGATGGGCGATACCGGGCCGTGCGGGCCATGTTCTGAGATTTTTTATGACCATGGTGACCATATCTGGGGTGGCCCTCCAGGCAGCGCTGAAGAGGATGGCGACCGGTTCATCGAGATTTGGAATCTGGTTTTCATGCAGTTTGAGCAGGTAACGCTAGAAGAACGGATCAGCCTCCCAAAACCCTCGATTGATACGGGAATGGGGCTTGAGCGAATTTCTGCTGTGCTTCAGGGGGTTCATGACAATTATGACATCGATCTTTTCAAAGCGCTGATCAATGCGAGCGTTGAATTTACCGGTGTCAAGGCTGAGGGAGACAAGGTTCCCAGCCACCGTGTGATTGCGGACCATTTGCGCGCTGCTTCTTTTCTGATCGCTGACGGTGTTTTGCCTTCAAATGAGGGCCGCGGTTATGTATTGAGGCGCATCATGCGACGTGCCATGCGCCATGGTAGTTTGCTTGGAGCCAAGCAACCGTTGATCCACAAACTTGTGCCTACTTTGGTTTCGGAAATGGGCGGGGCTTATCCTGAGCTCGTGCGGGCTCAATTCATGATTGCTGAGACCATTGAGCTAGAGGAAACCCGTTTCCGTAAGACGCTTGAGCGCGGTCTTTTGCTGTTGGGTGATGCAACGCAGACGCTTTCAGAGGGCGATAGCCTTGATGGGGATACTGCATTCAAACTTTATGACACCTACGGCTTTCCCTTGGATCTGACGCAGGATGCCCTGCGCCGCCGCGGCATATCAGTAGACACTGATGGCTTTCAAACTGCGATGGAGCGGCAGAAGGCGGAAGCCCGCAAATCCTGGGCAGGATCGGGTGAAGCTGCTGACGATCGTATCTGGTTCGAACTGCGCGAAACAAACGGGACAACCGAGTTTCTCGGTTATGAGACTGAGAAAGCTGAAGCTGTTGTTCAGGCGATTGTTGCCGATGGCAAGTCGGTTGACAACGCCAAAGCCGGCGAAGTCATATCCATTATCGTCAACCAGACGCCTTTTTACGGCGAGTCCGGCGGCCAGATGGGTGATCGCGGCGTTATCAGTTTTGACGGCGGTACCGTGGAAATCATCGATACTAAAAAGCGCGGTGAGGGATTGTTTGTTCACATTGGCACTGTGGTTTCCGGTGTATTGCGCAAGGGGATGCCGGTTGAACTTCTAGTGGATCACGCAGGACGTTCGGGGCTGCGCCGCCACCATTCGGCAACCCACCTTATTCACGAGGCATTGCGCCATGTACTTGGCGATCATGTTGCCCAGAAAGGATCACTCGTCGCGCCCAACCGCCTGCGGTTTGATTTTTCACATCAAAAACCGATTGCTGCTGCTGATCTTGCCGTGGTTGAGGCCATTGCCAATGAAGTCGTTCAGCAAGCTTCACCCGTCACCACGCGCCTGATGGCGGTTGATGATGCCATTGAAGCGGGCGCGATGGCTCTGTTTGGTGAAAAATACGGCGATGAAGTCCGTGTTGTCTCCATGGGTACAGCGACACACGGGGCGAAAGCCGGCAAAACCTATTCGCTTGAATTGTGCGGGGGTACCCATGTGCGCAATACCGGCGAAATCGGAGTTATCAAACTGCTCGGTGAAAGCGCGGTCGCCGCTGGGGTGCGCCGTATTGAGGCACTCACTGGGCAGAACGCGCTTTCCTATCTTGAAGAACAGGAAGCTCGAGTAAATGATATTGCCGATCTTTTGAAAGTCCCGGCGGGCAGCGCGGTTGCGAGGGTTCAGTCACTTGTGGAAGAACGCAAGCGCCTCGAACGCGAACTGGCGGATGCGAAAAAGAAGCTCGCCCTTGGCGGAGGGGCTTCCGGCGAAGGCAGCGAGGCAAAACAGATCAACGGTGTACAATTTATTGGTCAGATTGTTGAGGGGATTGATGCAAAGGATTTGAAAGGGCTGGTTGACGAAGCCAAAGCCCGGCTTGGCTCAGGCGTTGTTGCGATGATCAGCGTTTCCGGTGATCAAAAGGCCGCGGTTGTCGTTGGTGTCAGTGATGATCTGACGGGCAAATTCAGTGCCGTTGATCTTGTCCGCGCGGGTTCCATGGCGGTTGGCGGCAAAGGCGGCGGCGGAAGGCCTGATATGGCGCAGGCTGGCGGCCCTGACGGACAGCATGCTGCAGGCGCTATTGCTGCAATTGAAAGTGCACTTGGCGCCTGATGACCGCCTGATAAATGTAAATTTGTTTCAAAAAAAACGGGCTGGTAACACCAGCCCGTTTTGCATTTTGGTCCATCTGCCGGTTCGGCTTGTAATATCAGCCCATGGCTTTCTGCAGATTTTCGTCGATCTTGTCGAGGAAGCCGATTGTGGAGAGCCAAGGTTGATCAGGGCCGATGAGCAAGGCCAGATCCTTTGTCATGTAACCGTCTTCAACACTCTGGATGCAGACCGCTTCCAGAGTATCAGCAAACCGCTGCAATTCCTCGTTGCCGTCGAGTTTTGCACGGTGCGCAAGTCCGCGTGTCCAGGCGAAGATCGAAGCAATCGAATTTGTCGAAGTGGATTCGCCTTTTTGATGCTGGCGATAGTGGCGGGTAACAGTACCGTGGGCAGCTTCTGCCTCAACGGTTTTGCCATCGGGCGTCATCAAGACAGATGTCATCAGTCCCAAAGAGCCAAAGCCCTGGGCAACTGTGTCAGATTGAACGTCGCCATCATAGTTCTTGCATGCCCAGACATAACCACCGGCCCATTTCATTGCCGAGGCCACCATGTCATCAATCAGGCGGTGCTCATACCATATCTTGGCTTCTTCAAATTGCTTGCGGAACTCTGTTTCGTATATCTCTTCAAAGATATCCTTGAAGCGGCCGTCATAGGCTTTCAGGATGGTGTTCTTGGTTGACAAATAGCAGGGGACCCTGCGGCCAAGGGCGTAATTCATGGATGCCTTGGCAAAATCCCGGATCGATTCGTCGAGGTTGTACATAGCCATGGCAACGCCTGCGCCAGGTGCATCATAGACTTCATGTTCGATTTCGGTGCCATCATCGCCGACGAACTTGATCGTAAGCTTGCCCTTGCCCGGAAATTTGAAATCTGTTGCCTTGTACTGGTCACCAAAGGCATGACGCCCAACAATGATCGGTTTTGTCCAGCCTGGAACCAGACGCGGCACGTTGCGAATGATGATGGGTTCACGGAAAATCACGCCACCCAAAATGTTGCGGATGGTGCCGTTTGGCGATTTCCACATTTTTTTCAGTTTGAATTCTTCAACGCGGGCTTCATCAGGGGTAATCGTTGCGCATTTCACACCCACGCCATGCTTCTTGATCGCATTGGCTGCATCAATGGTAACCTGGTCATCTGTCTGGTCGCGGTACTCAACACCAAGATCATAATAATCAATGTCAATGTCGAGATAAGGATGGATCAATTTATCCTTGATGAATTGCCAGATAATACGGGTCATCTCATCGCCGTCCAATTCAACGACCGGATTTTTGACCTTGATTTTTGCCATGTTACATTTTTCCTTGATTAGGCTGAGCTGAAAATGCCGCGAAACAGAATGAGTTCGCTTCTCTTAGCAAAACTATTCCCAAGTGCAAAGGAAACCTTGGTTTTATGTTGATGCGCACGCTAAACATTTCGTTCAATGCAATAGCTTCTTTCGCTTTTTGCGGTTGTGTGGCAGTGGAAGGCTCCATGGGCCTTTCAGACCTTTTTGAACGCTATCAACAATGAAGCAAGATGTAATGTCCGGAACCGATCTTAAAAACAAGACACTGATAGCCGAGGGGCCGGCGATTGTCCTGTGTGAGCCGCAACTTGGCCAGAACATAGGAATGATTGCCCGCGCCATGGCCAATTTTGGTCTGTCAGAATTGCGGCTGGTCAATCCGCGTGATGGGTGGCCCAGCGAATTTGCGGACAAGGCTGCCGCCGGAGCGATGCATGTGGTGGAAGCGGCAAAGGTTTATGACACCGTTGAGGAGGCGGTTGCCGATCTTAATTTTGTCTTGGCAACGACTGCCCGTCCCCGCGACATGATCAAGATTGTGCGTGGACCGGAAGAAGCCGCAACTGATTTGCGAAGGCGTTTTGTACGTGGGCAAAAATGCGGCCTTTTGTTTGGGCGGGAGCGGTGGGGTCTCAATAATGGTGAGATTGCCCTTGCGGACGAGATTGTCACCTTTCCGGTCAATCCTGCATTTGCTTCGCTTAATATCGCTCAGGCGGTGCTGTTGATATCCTATGAATGGATGAAAACCGCAGACCGTGATCTGTCTATTGAGGCATTTGTCAGCGAAGACCGGCCGATTGCAAACCGCGAGCAACTTGTCGGGCTCATGGATCATCTTGAGAAGGCGCTCGACAGGGCAGGGTATTTCTTTCCGCCCGCGCGGCGTGAGCGGATGGCGCAGACTGTACGAAATATCTTCGTGCACATGAAACTCAAGGATCAGGAAATACAAACTTTGCGCGGTATTGTCGCATCGCTAGAAGGCAGGCGCAAAGACAGGCCGGAATAGTGTAGATATGCAGAATTATATATATTTAAGCGGGAAATGAATGATGAAAAAGGTACTTGTAGCAGGTTTGGTGGTGGTTCTTGCCATTGCAGGTTTTATGGCATTCAAAATGCTCCAGCCGCCGCCTGAAGATCTTGATTTGCGTGCGGAGCATCCTTCGGTCAACAACCTTTATACCGTAAGTTTTCTGCCGGAAGCAGGGGCCGCGCAGGTAGGACCCATCCAGACATTTCTTGTGACCGTGAAAGATGCAGATGGTAATCTTGTCAGTGGCGCCACGGTAGCAGTGGATGGATCCATGCCGCAGCATGGCCACGGATTGCCGAGCGTGCCGCAGACAGAGGGCGAAATCCAGCCGGGCGTATATCGTGTTGATGGGGTCAAGTTTTCGATGGGTGGATGGTGGGAGTTCAAACTCGTGATTGATGGCCCAAAAGGCAATGACAGCGCAACGTTCAATCTGGTTCTGGAATGAGCGACACGAAAAATACCGATACAGTAGAAAAAAGCGGTCCAAAGCGCCGGGGGGCGATGGCATTTGTGGCTGCCTTTGCAGTTGTTGCGGTTGCTGGTGGGGTTGTCTATTTCAAGGAGCAGGGGCTTTCGCCCTATGATCTGAAACGGGTAAAGGAGTTTGCGCTCTCATCCCTGCCGCCGCTACCTACAGATTCTTCAAACCGAATTGCGGACAATTCACAGGCGGCACAACTGGGTGAAAAACTGTTTTTTGATCCAGAGCTGAGCTCCAATTCGGCGGTTTCCTGCTCATTATGTCATTTGCCGAACAAGGGTTTTCAGGACGGGATTCCCGTCGGGTTTGGTATTGAACAGGTGCGGCGGCGAACGATGCCCCTTCGCGGTATTCAATGGGGCAACTGGTTTTTTTGGGATGGACGCAAAGACAGCCAATGGAGCCAGGCGCTGGGACCGCTGGAAACGCCTGCGGAGCACGGCATGACCAGGGACATGGTTGCGCGTGAAGTGCTGGCCAGATACCGGCGGGAATATGAAAGCCTGTTTGGCACCGCGCCTGATGTTACCCTTTGGCCATATCGTGTTTCTCCCCTCGTTGAAGGGCAGGAAAAAGCCGGATGGGAAGCCACCCCTGAAAATACCAAGCAGGAAATCAGCCTTGTATTTGCCAATGTGGGAAAGGTGCTCGCCGCATATCAGCGGACTTTGCTGCCGGAAGAAAACAGGGCGGACCGTTTTTTTGAGGCAAGTCTGAAAGGTGCGACACCAAAACCGGAAGACAAGTTTACGCCCGATGAATTGGCAGGTTTCAGGCTTTTTACCGGAAAGGCGAAATGCGACAACTGCCATAGCGGCCCGCTTTATACAGATCATTTTTTTCACAATACCGGTGTTGTGATTGCGAACCCCGATAAACCCGACATGGGCCGTGCAGAAGTTGTCAAGCTGATCAAGGAAGACGAGTTTTCGTGCCTTGGACCTTTTAGCGATGCAAAACCTGATGAGTGCCGCGAGTTGAAGTTTATGTCGGAAGATGAAGTTGTGTTTCAAGGGTCGTTCAAGACGCCATCCCTGCGTGGTGTTTCGCTTCGTCCTCCCTATATGCATGCGGGTCAAATCAAAACGCTGGAAGCGGTTGTTGAGCACTATGTTGCAAGAAATGACCCTTTTGCGGAAATGCCAGAGATGGATGGTTCAGCCAATCGCCATGGCAGCCACAACGAAGCGCCCATGATCGAACTCAGCGAAAGAGAAAAAGCACAGCTTGTAGCTTTTCTCAAAACTCTCTGAGCAGCCATTTACTCAAAACTGATGCAGCAGGAAATTGCTTGACGCAGTGTTCAGCAGATCTCTATTTTTTTGAGGGTGCGAAGGGTTTATATGCTGGCAGTCAAAGGATATTGCCATGAAACAACCATCCATATTCATTTCACATGGTGCGCCCAGCATTGTTATCGACCAGTCGCCAGCCAGTTTTGCTGTGATGGAACTCGCGCGTCAATTGGAAAGACCTGATGCGATCATTGTTGCATCTGCCCATTTTGAGACCAACGTGATTGAAGTAGTCAGTGATCCGCACCCTGAAACGATGCATGATTTTGGCGGGTTTGATCCGCGTCTTTATGAGATGAAATACACGGCTCCGGGTAATCCGCAATTGGCGCAGATAATCATTGATCGCTTTGCAGATGCAGGTCTAAAGGCGAAAGGCAATGCAAGACGACCTTATGATCATGGCGTCTGGACACCCTTGATGCTGGCATTTCCCGAAGCGGATATTCCGGTCGTCCAGGTTTCAGTGCAACCAAATGATGATGCTGCGCATCATTACGCTGTCGGCCAGGCTTTGGCCGGGCTACGCAACAATAACGTGCTTGTCGTTGGATCAGGCCACATCACCCACAACCTGTTTTCGGTTTTCAATGCGATGCGCTACCAGAAGGTGGATATGCAGATGAAGGCCAAAGTTGAAGATTTTGTGAACTGGGTAGATCACCGCCTGGTTTCAAACGACAAAGCGGCATTGCTGGAGTGGGAAACCAATGCGCCGTATGCGCATGAAAACCACCCTTCCAACGAACATTTCCTGCCGTTGTTTGTAGCATATGGGGCAGGTGGTGATGCACCTAAGTCGACGCTCTTGCACCGCTCCACCCAATACGAAATATTCACGTCGGACATTTGGCGATTTGACTGATAGCAACAGGTCTTGAACGCACTATCTTCGGGCGATCTTGCGACCCTCGTTTTCCTCAATCATCGCATAAAGGTACTCGACGGCCGGAACGTAGATATTGCGTGGGGGACGTATGCCTACACTTTGGGCAATCCTTGAAGCAAAGTGATTGCAGTTATAGGCGAACAGCAGGTAGGCAGGCTTGTCGATTTTTGCTTGTCTGATTTCGGCCAGCAATTGTTCATAACGCTGAGCGCTCAGGGAAACCCGGTAAGCAGTTTCAGGGCGAATGCGGCAGTCATCGGGGTGGGGAGTCAAAACTCCAGGAATAGGAATGCCGGAAGCAAGTGCAGCTCCGGCGTATCCGCCAAAAGGGGCAAGCATAATGAGTTGCTCGTCGAGAATTTCACCATCGCCCCGCAATTTTCCATATGCAACATAGGTATGCCCAACGGGCAGCAGTGGCGTGTTCCGCATGCGGATTTCGATGTAATAGGGATCGCCGGGATTTATTCTGGTCGCTCCAATTGATTTTGGTGATGGACCTTTGCCGCCGGAACACTGGCCATGTTTTATCTGCGAATAGATTTGCGGTATGCGGCTTTCTGCAGCCTCTTCAACTGGGTCAACCAAGATGGGAGTATGTACACCTATTGCAAATCCGCCCTCAGGCAGTCCTCCGTCCGCATTCGATGGCGCGAGGCCGGCAATGATCTGATTCTCAATATTTTGGCTTTCAGTCGGCGCATAGGCAGAAGACAAAGCTGCGGGTTCCGGATTGAGTTCGGCTGGCAGCTGATTGTCATTGCTGGCAATGACCGGCAAAGCCTCACTCGATTGTTGCTTGATTGCCTCTGAGGCGGTCGCCTCCGAAGCAGGTGCGTCTGACACGGGAGGTTGTTGCGGCGATTGGGTAGGGGCTGCAAGCTCGGCTGCCTCGACAGGCACTGCGATCAGGGAGTTCGGTTCCATTTCTGTTTGAAGTGGAACACTTTGAAGGCTGGTTTCCTGGGTGACTGTTCTGAAATACTCAGATGGCCCTCCAACGCACGACGTTACTACAAAAGTACAGGCAAGCATCATTGCCCAATGGTATGGCCATCGCTTTAGTAGTTTTGCTTGGGCAAAAAGTTCCACGAACAATTCACTTCTATAAAAGTATGGTAACCAAGTTTCTCAAATTGGTTACCATTTGCTATTTTGCATGTTCTCGTTATCGCTGCGCCACTCGTAAAAATACATAGCACCACAATGGGGCCAAAAAATTGCGACAGGCATATTATTTATCAGTTTTAACTGAAAAACAAAGAAAAAAAGGCTTCCGCATCGGAAGCCTTTTCTGACTAGTGTTTGATATTCAACGCTTTTATGCGAAGTTACTTGCAGTAAAAAAGATCAGGCGATTGCTTTTCCGTTAACAGCTATGCCCTTTTCCACCAAATGCGTCTGTAGTTCGCCCTGCTGAAACATTTCGCGGACGATATCGCATCCGCCAACGAATTCGCCTTTTACATAAACCTGGGGAACGGTTGGCCAGTTTGAATAATCCTTGATGCCCTGACGCAGGTCATCGTCGGCGAGGACATTGATACCTTTGTACTCAAGGCCAAGATAATTCAGGATTTGTACCACCTGGCCTGAAAAACCGCATTGCGGAAAGTCGGGTGTGCCTTTCATGAAAACAACAACATCGTTGTTTTTCACTTCATTATCTATGAATTCGTTTATTGCGGTCATCTGTTTGTTCCTTTGCAATAGCCGACATTGGGGCTTTGGCTTCATATATCGGCTACAAGGGGTAATGAATCAAGTCGTGCGTGCGACATTGTTTTCGTCAGAAGAAGAAATACCGGATAACCAGAACCCAGAACAATGCTGTCGCAAGACCGATCCAAAAGAAGCGGTCATTCCACAGGGGGCGTGTAACAAAAGGCGGGACCTTGTCTAGGCCGGATTTTTGGGCACTGGTTTTCTTTTTGTCCAAAGGGGTTGCTCCAGGCTTATTCAGGTGCACTGGTCTGCAGGGCCAAAGCGTGCAACACGCCGCCCATATTGCCTTTCAAGGCATCATAGACCAATTGGTGTTGTTTTACACGGGAAAGCCCGCGAAAGCTTTCTGATACAACTTCTGCGGCGTAGTGGTCGCCATCTCCGGCAAGATCATTGATCTTGATTTTTGCATCGGGAATGGCAGCCTTTATCATCTTTTCGATATCTGAAGCGGTCATTGGCATCGTGATTTTCCTCGTTGTTACTCGGCGGCTGTTGCCAAGGTGGCGCCGTCATCCATGTAGTCAGGAAACCATGATTCATGGGTACTTTGCAATTGCTCAACAGGAATTGAAACCAGATCACCGATAATCAGGTTGTTTCCCGTTACTTCACCGATCTGAAAACACGATACGCCTGAGCCTTCAGCATTAGCGCCGAACAGGTTGGCGTTTTCAGGCGCTACCGTGCAGACATATCTCGCCTGATCCTCGCCAAACAGTGCCGCATGGGGCGTTGAGCTGGAAAGGGAAATCTTCATGCCTTTTCCTGAGGCGATTGCCATATCGGCCAGCGCGATGGCAAGGCCACCATCAGCCACATCATGGCAAGAGGTCAGATAATCCGAGCGGATTGAGGCGCGCACATAGTCGCCGCGGGCTTTTTCCATTTGCAGATCAACTGCTGGAGGTGGGCCGTCTTCGCGGCCAAGGCATTCGCGCAGATAGATCGATTGTCCAAGATGTTGTGCCTCTGTGCCAATCAGAAAGACGATATCACCGACATTTGCTCCGCCAATCGTTGTGGTTTTAGAATGGTCAGGGATCAGCCCCACCGCTGCGATTGTCGGGGTTGGCAAGATCGCCTGCCCATGGGTTTCGTTGTAAAGTGACACATTTCCCGAGACGATTGGCATATCAAGTGCAATACACGCTTCGCCGATACCTTTGATAGCAAAAACCATCTGGCCCATGATTTCGGGCTTTTCAGGATTGCCGAAGTTGAGATTGTCCGTCGCCGCTATCGGTTCTGCACCTACAGCGGTCAAATTGCGGTAGCATTCAGCGACAGCCTGTTTACCGCCTTCCTGTGGGCCTGCCTCGCAGTAGCGCGGTGTCACATCGGAGGTGAACGCCAAAGCCTTTTGTGAATTTTCAATGCGAACAACTCCGGCATCGCCGCCCGGACGCTGTAGCGAATTGCCTTGAATATAAGTGTCATACTGTTCCCATACCCAGCGGCGCGAGCAAAGATCAGGTGATCCGAGCATTTGCAGCAGCGCGGCGTTATAATCTGTCGGTGCTGGCACCTGACCTGGTGTCAGGGGTGAGCGTTTGCCAGGCTCAATCCAGGGACGGTCATATTCAGGCGCTTCATCGCCCAGTTCCTTGATCGGCAAATTGGCGACTTCCTCGCCCTGGTGCAAGACTCGGAAACGCAGATCGTCTGTTGTTTTTCCGACGATTGCAAAATCAAGGCCCCATTTGACAAAGATCGCCTTTGCTTCGTCTTCCTGCTCAGGGCGCAATACCATCAACATGCGCTCCTGACTTTCAGAAAGCATCATTTCATAGGCAGTCATGCGTTCTTCACGGCAGGGAACGAGGTCGAGATTGAGTTCGACGCCTAGATCGCCCTTGGCACCCATTTCAACAGCTGAACAGGTCAAGCCAGCTGCGCCCATGTCCTGGATGGCGATAACCGCCCCTGATGCCATGAGTTCGAGGCAGGCTTCAAGCAGGCATTTTTCTGTGAAAGGATCCCCCACCTGAACTGTCGGGCGCTTTTCATCAATGCTGTCGTCAAACTCGGCTGAGGCCATTGTTGCTCCGCCAACACCGTCACGACCGGTCTTGGCACCTAGATAGACAACAGGCAGGCCAACACCTTTTGCCTGTGAAAGGAAAATCGCATCAGTCTTTGCAATGCCTGCGGCAAATGCGTTGACCAAAATATTGCCGTTATACCGGGGATGGAAGTTTACTTCGCCGCCAACGGTTGGAACGCCGAATGAATTTCCATATCCGCCCACTCCAGCCACCACACCGGCGACGAGATGGCGGGTCTTTGGATGGTCAGGGCTGCCAAAACGAAGGGCATTCATGGCTGCAATAGGTCTCGCGCCCATTGTGAAAACATCGCGCAAAATACCACCAACGCCAGTTGCCGCGCCCTGATAAGGTTCGATGTATGATGGATGGTTGTGGCTTTCCATCTTGAAAACCACACAATCACCATCTCCAATATCTACAACGCCTGCATTCTCGCCGGGGCCTTGTATGACCCGGGCTCCGGTTGTCGGCAGTGTTTTCAACCATTTTTTCGAGGATTTATAGGAGCAGTGCTCGTTCCACATGGCGGAAAAAATGCCAAGTTCAGTGAAACTGGGCTCGCGGCCTATCAGGTCAAGGATGCGTTGATATTCATCAGGCTTGAGGCCGTGAGCAGCGATGAGTTCGTCAGTGATCGGGAGGGAGTTTTTGATGGTCATGGTATCGCCAGCTTGCGTAAATTGTTATGATAGTCATAGGCTATCATGCCCTGATTTTGTACTGTAAAGTTGGCTTATTCAGCGCTTATTTCGGAAAATGGCGTTTCCGCACAGTGGATAGCCATCTGTTCAAAAGTGTATGCTTAATTGTGATTGTCATAGCCTGATATGCCGCTATCCAGCAAATTTCTGATTATTTTGAACGGTGCCACCAGTTCAGACGCGGTAGCAACCGAGGTGAAAGCAATCCGAGCGCCATGAAAGACCTTATCGGTTCGTGACGGCTTGAATTCGTCCTCATTGGAGATGACGATGTTGTTCTCCAGAAGCGCTGATTTGAAAGTGCCAGATGTCCACGGATCAGGCAGTTTAATCCAGATATAGGGACAGTTTTTGTGCCACTTCATCTTGTGATTGTTCATAACCTCGCGCACGACCGCAGTGCGCGCTTCATTTTCAATCCTGATTTTCTGTCGGATCGCTTCTGCCGCGCCACTCAGTACCAGCGTCGATGCAAGTTCGACCAGCCAGTACGAGGCGCCGCCGGTAACCATTTTGTGGGCATTGGCAATGCGCTCAGCGTAGCGTGGAGGGCAGGCACACCAACCAGAGCGTATGCCGGCGGAAACCGATTTTGAAAACCCGCCAACGCGAAAAGCAAGTTCAGGGGCAATTGCTGAAAACGGGATGGTCGCGTCGTCCACAAGAGGCGCATAAATCGCATCGTCGATAATCCAGACACTGTAACGATGAGCGATTTCAGCAATCTGTCTGCGCCTTTCTTCCGGCAGGCAGGATAGGGTAGGGTTTTGCACCGAAGGCATCAGATAGAGGATTTTTGGATGCTGCTGGGCGCAAATTCGCTCGAAGGATTCCGGAATAATACCGGATTTGTCAAATTCGACCTGAACAACACGCCGACCAAGCAATGTCGCACTTCGGGCAATTGAACAATAGGTGAGGGCCTCAAAAGCAATCTTGTCTCCTGGAGCAGTCAAGGCGCTGATAATGGCTATCACCGCAGCATGTGCACCGTTGGTGGCGATCACATCTTCCGCTTTTGGTTTCCAGCCAGGTGTGGCAAGCCATTGAGCGCCCGCCTCGCGCCATTCATCGGGCACGTGGCGGATGTAGTCCATGATCTTTGACGGGTGCCCGTTGGCGATACGACCCGCGGCTTCTGCGATGATTGCAGATTGACCGACATCGACCGCTGAGGAATAGCCAAAATGATATTTGGTTTTTTCATCAGCTTCGTCAAAATGACCTGAAAGCGTAAAAAGCGAATGGCCGGACAGCGCCGGATCGACACCGGCTGTCTCGTGTGTGCCCCTTTGAAGGACGTAAGTGCCGCGACCGACTTCACCGGACACAAGTCCGCGTTCGCATGCGAGCTTGTAGGCACGGCTGACGGTACCCACAGTCACATTGATATCGAATGCCACATTGCGCACGGGTGGCAGCCTCGAACCCTCAACGAGAACCCCATTCTCGATATCCTGCTCAATAGCATCGGCGATTTCAATATAGAGCGGCGCCTTGCTCTTTTTTATTATGGGAAGCCAATTTGTCATGGGTACAATGTTTACTTTGACTCTTTTGAGGAGTCAATTGATAAGCACAATGTGTAAATTTTAACAACTAAAATAGGTACAATTGGTACAATGTCTGACTCTCATTCTTTAAATACAACTGGTGGAGCGTCGTCGACCCGGTCGGGTTTGGGGAGTCTGATGTTACAGTATCTGCGTAAAGGTTGGCAGTTTTTGTTGTTCGTCCGCGCCGACTACAAATTGCACGCCGACCGTTATCGCAGCCGCAAGCAATTGCTTGAACTCGACGAAAGAATTTTGCGCGATATTGGTGTTTCACGCGGCGAAGCCGAGCGCGAAGCTGGACGAGGTTTTTGGGATTAAGCCTGTTAACCTTGGGCCGAACACCCTTTGCCGCCGGCCTGCCAACGACTGATGTCCTGATTCATGCGTGTTCCCAAGGCATCTGATCCGAGTGGTCCATAGGTCGATATTCGGGCAGGAGTTCCCACTCCCTCGATCACATATTGCGGCAAGCCTTGAGCTGCTTTTGCTTTGACGATCAAAATACGCGGTTTGCCTGTGCGTGTGTCGAGTTCCGGAATTACCCGATAGTTGCGGAAATCCTTGTCTTTAGACTTCATCCAGCAAGTCTGGGCATTGTGGTTGATGGTTTGCAGCATTGCAACTGCGCCTGAATTATCGCGGCGCGATTCCGGCTTAAGTTCCGCTTTCTTGTTCTGGCAGCCGGTGGCTGCAATGCCAATCCAGATCAACCCAACCATCGCCAAACGGTTAATAACCGGCTTCATGCGGCACTCTTTTCCATCATGTTCAGGGCAGATTCAAACAATGCCCTGCCATCAAGACCGCCATGAGCAGGCTCAATCAGGTTTTCCGGATGAGGCATCATGCCCAACACATTCCCGGCAGAATTGGTTATTCCGGCAATGTTGTTGAGCGAACCATTCGGGTTCGTGCCATTGGCATAGCGAAAGGCTACTTGGCCATGATCCTCGATCGATTTCAGGGTTTTGGCATCAGCAAAATAATTGCCGTCATGATGGGCAACCGGACATCGCAGAAGCTGTCCTTTTTTGTATTGGTTGGTAAATACTGTCGCTGAATTTTCAACTTCAAGCATGACTTCCTTGCAGACAAAACGCAGACCCGCATTCCGCATCAATGCTCCTGGTAGCAGACCAGCTTCGGTCAACGTCTGAAAACCGTTGCAGACACCTAATACTCGGTGGCCTTTATCGGCCTTGGCACGCAATGCGTCCATAACCGGCGAGCGGGCGGCAATTGCTCCCGAGCGCAGATAATCACCAAATGAAAAGCCGCCCGGAATGACATAAAGATCAGCTTCCGGGATTTCGGTCTGTGTGTGCCAGATCAGTTGAGGCGCCTTGCCGCTGATTTTGGTCAGAGCTGCAATCATGTCGCGGTCGCGATTTGAACCCGGGAACTGAATGACTGCCGATGTCATTTCAAAATCTCCACCGCGTAGTCTTCGATCACCGTGTTCGCCAAAAGCTTTTCGCACATGGTTTCAAGGCTGGATTTGGCAGAAACAGGATCCTTGGTGTCCAATTGAATATCAAACACCTTGCCCTGACGTACGGAGCCGACACCCTTGAACCCCAATGAACCAAGGCCATTCTCAATTGCCTTGCCCTGCGGGTCTAGAACGCCATTTTTGAGGGTAACGGTTACGCGTGCTTTTATCATTGTATTCGGCTCTTGTTTCGGACGTTCAATGCTTCTCAAATAGAATCATCTTTTAAAGATATCCATTTGAGAATGAATCACTTTTGCGGTTTGTCTGATTTTACCAGCACTGGCCCTTTGCCTCGCGGCGGCTCGTTTTCATTGAGAATGCCAAGCCGGTTTGCAACCTCGCGGTAGGCTTCCAGCATTCCGCCGAGATCGCGACGAAAGCGGTCCTTGTCCATTTTCTCATTGGTGTTGATATCCCAAAGGCGGCAACTGTCCGGCGAAATCTCGTCGGCAAGCACAATGCGCATCATGTCGCCTTCATAAAGGCGGCCCAGTTCGATTTTGAAGTCGACCAGTTGAATGCCGATACCAAGGAAGAGGCCTGAAAGAAAATCGTTGATCCGGACAGCAAGTGACATGATGTCATCAATTTCCGGTGGAGAGGCCCAGCCGAAAGCAGTGATATGCTCTTCGGATACCATGGGATCGTTCAATTCATCCTTCTTGTAATAGAATTCGATAATCGAACGCGGCAGCACTTCTCCCTCGGGTATACCCAGGCGCTGGGAAAGCGATCCTGCTGCAACATTACGCACGACCACTTCGAGCGGGATGATCTCGACTTCCTTGATCAGTTGTTCGCGCATGTTGAGGCGCTTGATGAAGTGGGTCGGAATGCCGATCCTGTTGAGCTGGGTAAAAATGTGCTCGGAAATCCGGTTGTTCAACACGCCTTTTCCGTCGATGATTTCATGCTTCTTGGCATTGAATGCTGTGGCATCATCCTTGAAAAACTGGATGAGGGTTCCCGGCTCAGGGCCTTCATACAGAATTTTGGCCTTGCCTTCGTAAATGCGGCGACGTTTTGACATTAGTTTATCCCAAGGGGCAATTTCCAGAACCTGTAACATTGGAACCGGATGCCTGGTTTGAAAAGCAAAGTCTGTCAGCGATCCGGCAAAGTGATCGGGCAGGGCGCTTCGGAATCTGCTTTTTGCGTTCAGTAAGTTCCTGTTTAGAGAATTGAACCGCAATTAACAATATTGCGATGAGGCAGGGCATGATTATTCTACAGGTAAGTTGTCCTTTTCCTCTTCAAATCTTCATCGAAGCACCTTATATGCTGACTCACCAATTCAAAGGAGGTCTTTATGAGTGGAATGGATGATCGCGGCGACGCATTTGAAAAGAAGTTTGCCCATGATGAGGCATTGCAATTCAAAGCGGAAGCCCGTCGTAACAAACTTTTGGGCCTTTGGGCGGCGGATTTGATGGGCAAAAATGCCGATTCGGCACAGGAATATGCCAAGGAAGTTATTCGTGCCGATTTTGAAGAGGCTGGCGATGAAGACGTGTTTCGCAAGGTGAGGGCAGACCTTGACGCAGCAGGCGTTGAACAATCTGATCATCAGTTGCGCAGAACCATGGACGAGTTGATGGCAAAAGCCATAGACCAGATCAAAAACGAACTCTGATTTTTGATCGTTTAATTAAAAAAACCCGGTTCATTGCGAGCCGGGTTTTTTATTTCATAGTGGTACTTTCAGCGTATTCATGAATTTTGAAAATACCATCAAGCCTTCAGGCCAGGGACCGTGGCCGCTTTCACCGTTTATGTGCCCGCTTTCGCCTGCGTCCATAAACAGGGAACCCCAATTTGCTGCCATTTCCTCTGCCACAGCGTGTGAGCAGAAATGATCGTTCCGGCTTGCTATGACCACCGAAGGAAATGGAAGCGGATCGGTCGGGGCGGGTCCAAAGGTCAACAAATGTTTGGGGCGGATTGCGGGATTGGCCACATCTGGCGGCGCAACCAGAAATGCTCCTGTAACTGGTTTGGCAAATTCCCTCGCGCACTGGACTATCACCTGGCAGCCAATCGAATGGCCAACCAATATGACAGGCTTTTGTGTCTTGGAAACTGCTTCGAGGAGATTGGCCTTCCAGTCATCAAAAACCGGTTTGTGCCAATCGCCCATTGGCACCCGTTTGGCAGTAGACAATCTGCTTTCCCAACGGGTTTGCCAATGGTCGTTTCCAGCACCCTTGTAGCCAGGTACAATAAGTATGTCTGCATCGCTCGTTTTCATTCCCCGCAAATGGGGTTTCACGCTGTACTTGTCAACAGATGCGTCGTTGAAAACTCATCACTGCGACACGTTCTGTTAGAGCAACTTTCTTTCAGGCCTGCCACACTGTTATTGGGCCGGCGCAGTGTTGTTCAGCGGAGTTGAAGGCACTGGTTCTGCAGGAACCGTTGCAGGTGGTGTTGCCGGTGTTGTCGAGCCGGTCACGTCCCTCAAGCCGGATGTGTCAGCCGGGGCAAATGCAATCAGTGCAACAACAATCAGTGCAATAATTCCGAGTGCAATGAGAATTGCGCGGGAACTCATTCTTGTATCGCCGACGTTGCCGTAGTCCGTCGGATTGCTCGTACGGCGGTAATCGTGTTCGTATGCCATGATAGACCTCCTTGTTTTGAACTACCTGACGCTAGCGCATAACCAAGGCTGAATTCCGGTTGGAAAAATCACATATATTGACAGTTGTAAGAATGCGGGAGATTTCGACAAGTATCGACTTATCGCAATAGTCTGGAAGATGGCCTATCCGAAAATGAAATCATCCATGTGCAATTGTTCCATTGTCATGTCTGCAAGGGTGATCGAACCACCTTCCAGGTTCAGGACGACGTCACTACCGTTTTGGGACATGACTGATTGAAGTTCAGACCAATCATCAATTCCCTGGCCTTTTAGCCATATGCGGTCGGTTCTGGAGGGACCAGCCCACATATCGGTAACAACGTCGTCCCCGAATTCTCCTTCAAATACAAACACGTCAGCGCCGGTACCGCCGATCAAAATATCATTTCCCAAACCGCCTATCAGGTAGTCATTACCGCCTGCACCGTACAGGACATCGTCGCCTCCATTGCCGACAAGGCGGTTGCTGCCATTGTCTCCTGAAATGTTGTCGGCAAAATCCGAACCATAGACATTCTCAATGTTGAGATAGGTGTCGCCGGCAGCCTCGCCGGAAATGCCGCCCTTTTCGAGGCTGAGGGTTACCCCTCTGGCAGCATCCGAATAGTCGGCGATATCAATGCCATTGCCGCCATCGAGTATGTCAGCGCCTTCGCCGCCTGCAAGACCGTCATTGCCGTCCCCACCATGAAGGACGTCATCGCCTTCCATTCCCCAAAGACGGTTGTCTCCGCCGTCGCCGGTCAATGTGTCATTTCCCATGGACCCGGACAGGTTTTCAATCGAGATCAAGGCATCGCCTTCCGCCTCTCCACCCTGACCAACTCCTGTTGACAGATCGACAATAACGCCCTGATCCGACCAGGAATAGTCAGCCGTATCAATGCCTGCTCCGCCGTCCAGGGTGTCTGCGCCCATACCGGCGAGCATTCGATCGTCGCCGCCCAGTCCGTGCAGAATGTCATCCCCAAGGCGACCTACCAACCGGTTTGAAATATCGTCACCTTCAAGAAAATCATTAAACATTGATCCGTGCAGAAATTCGATATTGGCTAGCACGTCTCCCTCGGCGTCACCGCCAAAAGCGATGCCTTCCATCAGGCTGATGTGAACACCAGAGTGAGATGTCTCGTATTCGGCAACATCATCAAGGCCATCGCCACCATCGAGAAAGTCGGCGCCCTTTCCGCCGCTGAGATAGTCTTTCCCGCCCATGCCAATCAATCTGTCATCGCCATCGCCGCCGATGAGAATATCTGTCTTATCGGTGCCAACCAAATCTTTTGATGGATAGGTATCACCAGCGCTATTGACCCCGTCGGCACAGTCCTTACCATCGGCACCGTCCTTGCCGTTGACACCGTCTTTGCCGTCGGCACCGTCTTTGCCATCGGCTCCATCCTTGCCATCCGCACCGTCCTTGCCGTTGACACCATCTTTGCCATTGGCACCGTCCTTGCCGTCGGCACCGTCCTTGCCATCGGCTCCTTCCTTGCCGTTGACACCGTCTTTGCCATCGGTTCCGTCCTTGCCGTTCAATCCCTTGACAAAGGATGGTGTATCGCTTGTACCCATGGCGGAACTGGTTGTAGGCGGAATATAGGTGGCTTGCGCTGCATCGTATATTGGAAAGTCGAAGGAAGGATTTGTTGCACCCAATGTTCCGACAAGCTCCATTCCTCGGGTTGCATCTGCGCCAGGAAGGTTGCCATTTTGTTGCGTTGAACCGAGATCTGCCCCATCGTTTGTTTCAAAAGAACCGAACAAGGCGGATAGCCGCGTTTCGGCAATTGTCGCCTCTGTTGCAGAGACGTTCTTGAAAACATGCGGGATGTCTTCATTTTCTGAGGAGAACAACTGGCTTTCATTTGAAAGATCAGCAGACACGCTTTGGGTGTTTATCGCATCCAATAATGTAGAGCCTGGTACCTGCCGGGTCTCGTTGCCTTCTCCCTCATTGGTACCATCGTCGTTGTGTGCTGCCTTGTTTTCAAGGGTTGTTGCCAGAAAGGCGGCCAAGCCGCTGATTACTGCGCCAGCAATTTTCAATGATCGTTTGGTTGATTTCGATGCTGCTTTGTAATTTTGAACCTTCCCCGGATTCGATGCCATATCAGCAAGGAAGTTACTCTTGTTGAAATTGTCTGCTGATGGATTGTACAAAATGATGCCCCGGGAACACAATTAAATTATCCCCGGAGCATATCAGAAAGGTTAATACTTCGGAATCCATTGATTAATATTTTATTAAAATGGTATATATCAAGGTTAATATTTTATTAATTTATTCCATAAAATTGTTAATAATAAATTCAATTTCGGTAATCAGAATGTCGATGTGTTAAAACTGTATATTTGTTGAAAGCAATCAAGTAATTGGAGTGTATAAGAAGACAGTCCCGCATTTGACGACTCAAAATGCGAGCGGTTTACACCTGATATGGAGAAATGCAGCTTCAGATAGACGTTTTGCTGTCCTGGTGTTCTCAGCCAAAGACGCGTTTGAAGATCGTATCGACATGTTTGGTGTGGTAATCGAGATTGAATTTTTCGCGGATTTCCGCTTCACTCAAGGCTGCCATTACCTCGCTGTCAGCGAGTAATTCCTCAAGAAAATCCTTTCCCCGTTCCCAGACTTTCATCGCGTTACGCTGAACGAGCCGGTAGGAATCTTCACGCGAAACACCTGCCTGGGTGAGGGCCAGCAACACACGCTGGGAATGGACAAGTCCACGAAACTTGTTCATGTTTTTCATCATGTTTTCCGGATATACCAGCAACTTTTCAATAACCCCGGTAAGGCGGGCAAGTGCAAAGTCGAGCGTAATGGTCGTATCCGGACCTATCATCCGCTCAACCGAAGAGTGGGATATATCACGCTCATGCCATAGGGCCACATTCTCCATCGCCGGAACAACAGCCATTCTGACAAGGCGCGCCAGACCTGTGAGGTTTTCTGTCAGGACCGGATTGCGTTTGTGTGGCATGGCCGAGGAGCCTTTTTGGCCAGGCGAAAAAAACTCTTCCACCTCGAGCACTTCAGTGCGCTGTAAATGGCGTATTTCGATTGCCAGACGCTCCACCGAAGAAGCGATGACGCCGAGTGTGGCAAAATACATGGCATGGCGGTCGCGCGGAATAACCTGCGTTGATACCGGCTCTGCCACCAGACCCAATGCCTTTGCTACATGTTCCTCAACACTTGGATCAATATTGGCAAAGGTTCCGACAGCACCTGAAATTGCACAAGTGGCGATTTCCTTGCGGGCCAGTACGAGACGCTCGCGACATCTGGAGAACTCTGCATAGGCCTGGGCAAGTTTGAGGCCAAAGGTGACCGGCTCGGCATGAATGCCATGTGATCTGCCGATGGTGACGGTATCCTTGTGTTCGAAGGCGCGCGTCTTGATCGCAGCAAGCAATCTGTCCATGTCTTCCAGGAGAATGTCTGAAGCGCGAACAAGTTGCACATTGAAACAGGTGTCGAGAACGTCCGATGAGGTCATGCCTTGGTGAACAAAGCGGGCTTCGGGTCCTACTATTTCTGAAAGGTGGGTCAAAAAGGCGATGACGTCGTGCTTTGTGACTGCTTCGATTTCGTCGATGCGATCAACATCGAACACAGCATCGCCGGCTTTTTCCCATATGATCCTGGCTGCTTCCTTCGGAATAACGCCCAACTCTGCCAATGCATCAGACGCATGGGCTTCAATCTCGAACCAGATCCGAAACTTGGTTTGCGGTGACCAGACAGAAACCATTTGCGGACGGGAGTAGCGGGGGATCATGGCAATTTCCTTACAAATTCTTCCGGACCTGATGGTCTGAGTCTGTTTTGTCTGGCTATCAGCTTGGTTGTTGAGACTCAATCAATTAGGCAAAGCAAACCCGGTTTTCCACCGCGAACCGTCCCATTGTATGCCAAACCTCGCTGTCTGCCTTTTTTTGAATGGAGTTCATTCAACAACCGACCGTGTTGTGACAGCCAGATACCTGCCATCCGGGCCTTCAAATCCCACCGTTTCAAACAGCACCAATATTGCTATAACCAATTCGGCGCTTTCAGCAGGCTTGTAAGTGACCATATCTGCAAACCGGTAACTGGTGGGGCAATTGCGGCTTTGAGGAATGGCAGTGTCTTCGTGAAGCAACCTGGTTGTGCCTCCGATCTGCGGTAAAATCTGAAGCAGTCGAAATCCTACCGAGCCGCCGAAATCCTCACAGATTTGCTGGCTTGCCATGGGGAATGCCTCCAGCCTGAATTCGATGCGCTTGTCTGTCGGTGGGTTGAAGGTAAGGGTCTTGCCACCATTCGCATCGGATCAGATACGATTTCGAGCGGTTGATTGGTCGCATTGATGGTTCCTTTTTGGGTGATGATCTCCAGATTGGTTCCTGCCAACTCTCTTGATTTTGCCCGTGCGGCTGCGATATCGGCGGTTTCTTCATCGATCCGCGCGCGAAAAGGAGATCCGGCAACCCAGTTGTCATTGGTGGTATCAATCAGATAAATGTTGGAATAGGGGAATCCGGATCCGTCCTGGACACCGTATTCCTCAAATGCGAACCTTGTGCCATCTTCGGAGAAACCGAGAATTTCGCGGCTGGCAAAGTCACCGGAGAAAGCTGGCGCCGCCTGGATCATTAGTGTGCTGATGATCAAGAACAAAGTTCGCATTGTAACCATGGCAGGCTCCTTAGAATACAGTTTTTCAAATCAGAGATTGAACTTCTTTTTCCAGCTTGGAAATTGGTCATTCTTGTTGTTGTCCGCTTCATAGATTCCGCGCGCAACAGCTCTTGCCATCGTCGAACCGGCAACAGCGCACATTTGCGTCCACTCTGCCATATCTGCAGGAGCAGGCCTGGTTCCGGTGGCGACTGCAAATATCAGATCGCCGTCCATCGGCGTGTGGGCAGGCCACAATGCCCTGGCGAAACCGTCATGCGCCGAGACAGCCAACCGCTTGGCCTCTGCCTTTGAAAGTGCCGCGTCTGTTGCTATGACGCCTATGGTTGTATTGGTTCCTGGCGTAATTCGGGCATGGTATTTCAGGATCAGCTCATCGGCCCTTACCGGTAGAGGGACTGGTGATCCCCTGCCGCCAAATTCGTTGCCAACTTCGTGCATGGCAGCCCAAAAATGAGCCGTGTTGGCAACAACCGGGCTGCCGATTGCGTTGACAGCCACCAGCGCGCCGATGGTTATACCGTTTTCGAGACAGGTTGAGGCAGAGCCCAGGCCGCCTCGCAGTCCTGCTACCAAAGCGCCAAACCCGGCACCGCTGGAGCCCAATTCAAAATTCTTTGCAGCGTTTTGGGCTGCCTGATATCCCAATTCGCGATAGGGTGGGTATTTCCCCCAATCCTTGTTCCCGCCGTTGGCCAGATCAAAGAGGATTGCGCCGGGAACAAGCGGAATGATCTGGTCAAAGACCTCAAGCCCAATGCCTTTTTCACGCAAGGCGGCCTGAATGCCGGTGCCTGCATCCAAACCAAAGGCGGAACCTCCGGACAGGAACAGGCCGTCGATTTGGCTTACGGTGTTTTCCGGTTGGA
The DNA here is from genome assembly GCA_041736675.1 of Salaquimonas sp. GTDB lineage: Bacteria > Pseudomonadota > Alphaproteobacteria > Rhizobiales > Rhizobiaceae > Salaquimonas. Next base: position 6,740 of record JBGSTD010000046.1, on the reverse strand, counting down.
GCAGGTCCGTATCGCGTGAGCCCGGTGCCCCTCCCATGACGTGATAGGAAGCAACAGACCGGTTTTCAAAAATGATCGCCGTGGTTCCACTATCGACTTTTTCATCGTGGGCATTGCCGACCAGAATACCTTCAACGTCAGTAACAAGATTTCGAAGGGTCATTGGATCACCTGCATGAATTGGTTGTTGCGCCACTGATAAAAGCCGTAGTGCTGCGTGGTGCTGGTTCCATCCGAATTGAAACTCACCGGCCCCAAAAGCGTCTCAAATGTTTCCTGCGACAGGGCAGATGTGGTTTCCTGTGGAGTACTCCGCAATGCGGCCAGTGCAATCTGTACCGCTTGATAACCTGCCAACACATAGGGTTCTGGTTCTATATTGTCTTCGGCAAACTGCTGTCTGATCGATTCAGGCAAATCAAGATCGACCATGGTCTTTTCAATGACTGCCATCAAACCATCGGGTGGAAGCGTATCTTGCGGCAGATAGGGCATGATCGACAAAACCTCACCACCGGCAATTTCGAGGGCAATGTTCAATTCATTCGCATTTTTGGCAATCATCGCCACATCCTCTGCAGCCGCTCCAATGAATACATGGGTAATGCCGGCATTGCGCAGGCGGCGCACGAGACGCGCCTGCGTTGATTGGGTAGGCCTGAAATTATCCTGAAACTGCGGGGGCAATCCTTGGTCGTCCATCACCGTTCGAAATGCATCTGCCAGATTGCGCCCGTATACCGTTCCGTCATCGACAATTGCATAGGCGCTGTTTTGCCAGGACTTGCCTAAAACCTCAGCCGCATACCTTGCTGCATCATTGTCCCCGGGAGTGAGACGCCAAAGGTTCCAGCTTTCTTTTTCTCGATCCTTGATCAAACGCTCGGAACGCGCACCGGCGACCAATAGGGGAATTTGCGAGGCAACCATTTGATTTGCAACAACCGTGGCGGAAATATTGCAAAGGAATCCGGTTACCAGGTTTACCTGTGATTTCAGCAATTCTGCAGCGGCAACCTGTGCAACAAGTTCGTCACAGGCGTCATCGACGACCACAAGCGTTGCGCCGCCGGGTTGCGGTTCAGCGCTCAAAGCAGCTTGCGCACCGATGAGGAACTGGCGGGCGAGGGGTTCAGCCTGCCCGGTCAGGGGAAGCGAAAGACCAATTTTCTGCTGTGCCAATGCAGATTGAACGGCGAGCACGGAGATGCTGGCGAACAATATCGAGTGAACCAATGTTTTCAGGAACAGGCGAATTGGCATTCATCAATCCGATTTTCGGGCGGGATACTTTTTCTGTCTGCATTCTGCCCTATCTTGGTCCGCAACATCAAGGAACAAACAGCGCAATCAGTCAGCAACTTAAAAACCGTAAATTTGATATTGATGTTCCGTTGAAGGCGAGCAGAGACGAAATAAATGCAAATCACACGAAAGTGCCATTGCAATGTCTTGTAAGGCGCTTGCGCTCGTGTAAATCTCCATAAAACAAATTTTTTACAGGTCGGATTGAATGAAACTCCCCACCAATATTGATCAAACGGAAGCCATGTTGAAAGAGGGTGGGTATGTGGCCGACCGCTCGCTGGCCACTGTCTTGTTCCTGTCATTGACCATGAAGCGTCCCTTGTTTCTGGAGGGAGAAGCCGGGGTGGGTAAAACTGAGATCGCCAAGGTTCTCAGCCAGCAATTGGAACGACCTTTGATCCGCCTGCAATGCTATGAAGGACTTGATCTGTCTTCGGCCGTATACGAATGGAACTATGCCGCGCAAATGGTTGAGATCCGGATGCGTGAAGCGACCGGTGAGACAGACCGAAAATCCATGGAAAAAGGTGTGTTTGATGAGCGGTTTCTCATCCGCCGTCCTTTGTTGCAGGCGTTGGAAGGAAAAAAGGGAAAATCTCCGATACTGCTGATCGACGAGTTGGACCGGACTGATGAGGCATTCGAGGCATTTCTTCTTGAAATCCTTTCGGATTTTCAAGTTACCATTCCTGAACTTGGTACCATCAAGGCGGAGGAGCCGCCGATCGTCATTATCACTACCAACCGGACTCGCGAAATTCATGATGCACTCAAGCGGCGCTGTTTGTATCATTGGGTGGATTATCCTGATGCTGAACGCGAAATGGCTATTGTCAAGGCCAAGGTACCTGGTGCGGGCGAGGTATTGTCGCGGGAGATTGTCAGCTATGTACAGAAACTTCGGCAGATGGATTTGTTCAAGAACCCGGGTGTTGCCGAAACGCTGGATTGGGCAACAGCCTTGATCGAACTAGACAAGCTGGCGCTCGATCCCCAAACCGTATCAGACACAATTGGTGTTTTGTTGAAATATCAGGACGATATTGCCCGAATTCAGTCAAGCGAAGGCAAACAGGTGCTTGATGAAGTCAAGGCCGGATTGCGGGCTGCGGAGTAGGCTGTGGATGCCAATAATCAAAAAAGTGAGGAAGACGATCAAAACCGGACAGGTTTGAATGGCAAACTGCCGGATAATATCCTGTATTTTGCGCGAACCCTGCGCGGTGCCGGATTGCGTGTCGGGCCAGCAAGCATCGTAGACGCCGTGCGTGCTGTGGAACTTGCCGGGATATCCGACCGCGAGGATTTTTACTGGATTTTGCATACGATTTTTGTCACCAGGCATGAAGATCATGCAGTGTTTGATGAGGCGTTCAAACTTTTTTGGCGCTCGCGTGATCTCGTTGAGAAAATGCTCCAGATGTTTTCGCCAATGGCGGCAAACCGCGAAGCGCCGGAAGAGAAAAAGGCCGGACAGGCGCGGGTTTCCGAGTCGCTTTTTTCAGGAAAGGAAAACAAGAAGGAAGTTGATAAGCCGCAAATTGAAATTGATGCGCACCTGACAGCCTCGGGCAATGAGGTGCTTCGCAAAAAAGATTTTGCGCAGATGAGTGTCGCAGAACTCAATGCGGCAAGACTTGCCATGGCCAAGCTGGTTTTGCCGGTTCAGCGTGTTCGCACAAGACGCTTTAAACCAGTGAACAGGATTGCGCGCATTGATCCGCGGCGCACATTATCCTCATCGTTGAGGACAGGGGGAGACCTTGTCCTGCCAAAATTTCGCAAGCATCGTGAAATCCAGCCTCCAATCGTTGTTCTGGCGGATATATCAGGTTCGATGGCAAATTATTCGAGGACATTCCTGCATTTCCTCCATGCGTTGAGCAGCAGCAGGCAAAAGGTCTTCACTTTCCTGTTTGGCACAAGGTTGACGAATGTGACCCGCCAACTGCGCCACAAGGACCCTGATCAGGCATTGATGGATTGCACTGACACAGTGAAGGACTGGTCAGGTGGCACACGCATCGGAACAACGCTGGCCGAGTTCAACAAGAAGTGGTCCCGGCGGGTTCTTGGGCAGGGCGCAATTGTTTTACTTATCACCGATGGTCTTGAGCGTGACAGCGATGATCTTCTTGAGCGTGAAATCGACCGCTTACACCGCTCGTGCCGCCGTCTGATCTGGCTCAATCCGTTGTTGCGTTTCGATGGTTTTGAGGCGCGTGCCAAGGGCATTGTCACTATGTTGCCTCATGTTGATGAATTTCGCGCGGTCCACTCCCTCGATGCGCTTTCGGAATTGTGTTATGCCCTGTCGATGCCCCGGACACGAGAGAACGATCCAATGGTCTGGCTTGAAGCGATGAGCGGGAAGTGAGATCATAAGATGACAGGCAGTATAATTGCAGAGTGTTTTTGCAGATGGATCGACTTTTGGGAGACCAAGCAATGAAGGATCAAATGATACCGGTTTCAACTGGCCTTGAGCTCGATATCGCCGAAAGCTGGATGATGGCGGGCAAAGAGGTTGCCATTGCCACTGTTGTTGAAACGTGGGGTTCTGCTCCTCGTCCGGTCGGCTCGCATCTGGTGATCGACGAGGATGGCAATTTTGAAGGATCTGTTTCGGGCGGCTGTGTTGAAGGTGCAGTAATCGCTGATGCAATGGATGTGCTGCGGTCTGGAGAACCCAGGATGCTGGAATTTGGCGTTGCAGATGAAACCGCCTGGCGGGTAGGTCTTTCCTGTGGCGGTAAGATACGCGTTTATGTGGAGCGTCTTGGCTGATGGAGCCCCTTAATCTCAAGAAACTCAATGCTGCGCGAAATGAGCGCAAGTCCGCGATATTACTAAGTGATATCTCGCTCGGCCGTGACCGACTAATCCTTGAAGGCGACAAAGTTGCCGGAGAGTTGGGCAGCGCGGTTGAAAAGGCCTTTCGCAGTGGAAAATCACTGATGGTTGAACTGGAGGGGAAAGAGTATTTCCTCAATGTTCATGTGCCTGCGCCCCGTATCGTTGTTATTGGTGCAGTTCACATATCTCAGGCGCTCGCACAAATAGCCAGTGTCTCCGGTTATGATCTTGAAGTGATTGATCCGCGCACTGCGTTTGCTACGCCCGAGAGATTTAGTGGCGTCAAGTTGACTGCCGATTGGCCGGAAGAGGTGTTGAAAGACGGAAAACCCGATAGTTTTACGGCGCTGGTAGCAGTGACCCATGATCCCAAGATTGATGATTTTCCGATTGCCCTCGCTCTGCGCTCCAATTGTTTTTATGTTGGCGCACTTGGCAGCCGAAAAACGCATGCCAAGCGTGTTGACCGGCTTTTGAATGAGGGCATTTCGCAAGAAAAGATTGACAGCATTTGTGCACCAATCGGCGTTGATATCGGGGCGGTCAGTCCGCAGGAAATTGCAGTGGCAATCATGGCTGAAATAATTGCAGCTTTCCGCAGGCGTGAACTGGGCAGCAATGGCGGCAATGGAAAAGTTGATTCAAAGTGAAATTTGGTACCTTTTCAACGGATCAATGTGTCGGGGCTATTTTGGCCCACAGTCTGAAGCTGGCTGAGCGAACTGTCAAAAAAGGTACTTTGCTAAACGCTGATGATGTTGCCGAAATCGTTGCCAGCGGTGTCAGCGAACTGATTGTTGCGCGTCTTGACCCCGGAGATGTCAACGAGGATCAGGCGGCTCAGCAAATTGCTGCAGCTTTGCGGGTTGACGGGATTGAATTGTCTGAAGCAGGTACCGGACGGGTCAATTTTCATGCTGTCCACAGTGGTGTTTTTGTTGTGAACAGAGCTATCGTTGACCGTATCAATTCGATTGATCCCGGGATCACTTTTGCAACACTTGCCGATCATGAACCGGTTTTGGCCGGGAGGATGGTTGCAACAGTCAAAATCATTCCATACGGAATATCGAAGGCATCCATTGCCGAAGCTTTTGCCGAAGCAAAAACGCAAATCGGGATGGAAGTAAAAGCGTATCATTCAAAGAAGGTCGGGGTAATTTCAACACTGCTGCCTGCATTGAAAGACAAGACAATCGCCAAGACCATTTCGGTTTTGGAGCGCAGGCTGGCTACCAGTGGATCACAGATCGTCATTCATATCAAGTCCGCTCATACCAGCGCAGGTATTGAAGCAGAAATGCGCGCGATGATCGGACATTGTGACATGATCATCGTTTTCGGCGCTTCGGCGATCAGCGATGTTCAGGACGTCATTCCGCTGGGATTGGAAGAGGCGGGGGGAAAGGTCCTACGTGTTGGCATGCCGGTTGATCCCGGTAATCTTCTGATGCTGGGTGAATTGAATGGCAAGCCAGTGCTGGGTGCTCCGGGGTGCGCGCGTTCGCCGGTTGAAAACGGATTTGATTTTGTTTTGAATCGCTTGCTGGCGGATATTGAAGTGACTTCCAGTGACATTGCAGGAATGGGCGTTGGCGGGCTTTTGATGGAAATTGGTTCCAGGCCACAGCCTCGCCAAATCGCCAATAGCAGTCCGAGATTGGTTTCGGCTATTGTGCTGGCTGGAGGGCAAAGCAGGCGCATGGGGCAGGAAAACAAACTGGCCCTGCTGATCAATGGCAAACCCATGGTTCGCTTTGCTGTGGATGCGGCGATTGTCGGCGGCGTCGATGAGGTAGTTGTTGTCACCGGATATGAAGAAACTAAAATTCGCGAGGTTTTAAATAGTCTGGAGGTCCGGTTCGTACAGAACCCGGATTTCGCAGACGGGTTATCCACCAGTCTGAAGGCCGGAATTGCAGCGCTTTCGCCGCATGTCAACCATGCATTGGTTCTGTTGGGTGACATGCCGGAAATATCTGGCGCAATGGTAGCCAAAATGCTCAGTGCCCTTGAAAATGCTGATATCGGTTCGATCATCGTGGCAACGCACGACGGAAAGCGCGGAAACCCGGTGATTTGGCCGCGCGCGCATTTTGATGCTTTGATGGCAATTTCCGGCGATACCGGTGCCCGCCATATCATCGGGCAGAACATGGATCAGGTGATCGAGGTTGAACTGGGGAGCGCGGCTTCGCTCGATCTTGACACTCCCCAAGCTTTTGAAAAGTTTGTCAAAAATCGATGATCAGGACGGTTTTGGACGAATGTTGCGACAACGCTCAGAACAATATCTGACATTTTCCCAGTCTTTTGCCCATTTTCTTCGCCAATTGAACGGGCGCTTGCAGGTTTCGCATGTTTTTGCCGGCAAGTCGGATTTCTTGACCATTTTTGCCAAATGAAATTCCTTCAGATCAGTTGCAGGCCTTTGAGGCTGGCATGACCATCTCGACCGACTATAATATGATCATGCACTGTAATTCCCAACGGTGCCAATACGTCCATGATGGTTTTTGTCATTTCAATGTCTGCACGCGAAGGGGTCGGGTCACCGGAGGGGTGATTGTGGACCA
>JBGSTD010000025.1:0-10195 GCA_041736675.1 Salaquimonas sp. | reverse complement strand
TATGAAATTCGTATCACGTTTTATGAAAGATGAGTCAGGCGCAACAGCTATCGAGTATGGCCTTATTGCAGCTCTTATCTCTGTAGCCATCATCGGCGGCGCTACAACTCTCGGCACCAACATCGGCGCGACATTCAACGCCGTTGCAGACAAAACCAAGGCTTCCTAAGTCCTGGTATCTTGAACAGATTGTTTAAGCAGAGCCGTCCCTTCGGGGGCGGCTTTTTGCATTGGTCCTTGGCAATTATCCTGTCCGGTAAATATTACAGCAAATTGTTCCATGTCCATGGAGAAATAAAATCGTTAACGTGATCTTCACCCGCCAGGGATAAAACGGAACCAACAGCTTTTTGCCGGAGTTTAAGATGCTACTGACAGCGTTGATCCTGTTTTTTCCGTTCCTGATGATCTATTCCGCCTTTTCGGATCTGGTAACCATGACCATTCCCAACAAGGTATCGCTCGCCCTGATGGCTGGTTTTTGCTTTGTTGCCTATATGACCGGGATGGACTTGCCGACATTCGGCTGGCACTGGGCGATGTTTGCAATTGTTCTGGCGATCAGTTTCGGCCTTTTTGCCATTGGCGCAATCGGCGGCGGCGACGCAAAGCTTGCGGCTTCAACCGCTTTGTGGCTGGGCTGGGAACACACCCTGGTTTATTTCCTGATTGCTTCCCTGCTGGGAGCGCTCCTGACATTGATCATGATGAAACTGCGTGGCAATATCATCCCTGCAAGAATTGAGAATGTCGAATGGATTGCCCGCCTTTACCGGGCCGATACCGGCATCCCCTACGGGATCGCATTGGGAGTGGCGGCCATGATGGTGTATCCCGAGACACAGTGGATGGAACAGGCATATCAACTTGCCTTGCTTCACTAGACGTTGATATCCGGAAAAATTTCCAGAAAGGCCGGGCAGCGATGTCCGGCCTTTTCGTTTTGGCACATCATGAACGCCATTTAATTCCTGTTAACTGTAATTGCTATCGTTCCGTTAACCATAATTATACCTTTGCCTGCCAAACATACATGTGAAGAATTTTGCATCCGAATATGAATGCTAAGGAACATGGTATGAAAAAGGCACAAATAATAGTCCTGGCCGGAGCGCTTGCCGCCGCTGGAGGCGCTGGCTACATCGCGATGGGACTGGCGAACAAGGAACCCGAGACGAAGCTGGTACAGGCTGATGGCCCTGCGATTCAGACAAGCCGGGTTCTGGTAGCAAACACTGACATTACCATGGGCAGCAATGTTGCTGAAGACATGGTCAAATGGCAGGACTGGCCCAAGGATGCCATAGCCACAGGAATGTTGACCGAGGATGCCGATCCAACAGCGATGAAAGATACTGTCGGCGCGATCGTCCGCAGCCAGATTTACGAAGGTGAACCGATTCGCAAGAACAAGCTTGTGAGAGCCGACCAGGGTTTCATGTCCGCAATTCTGCCCAAGGGGCAAAGAGCCGTTGCAACAAGCATCTCCACGGCTACCAGTGCCGGCGGCTTCATTCTTCCCAACGACCGCGTTGATGTGCTGATGACAAAGCGGCGCACTGGCGAAGGTGAAGAAGGCTTTTCAACAGAGGTGGTTCTCGACAATGTCCGCGTGCTCGCGATTGACCAGACCATTCAGGAAAAAGATGGAGAATCCGTTGTTGTCGGTGAAACCGCAACACTTCAGCTAAGCCCCAGAGAAGTTGAAATTCTCGCAGTTGCACAGCAGACCGCCGACCGCCTCTCGCTGGCTCTCAGATCAATCGAGGATGCCGGAGACAATGATGGCAAAAGCGGTGATCATCTCCTGTCAGGTGGCAACGGTACTGTCCGCGTGATCCGTTACGGCAACGTCAAGGAAACCAATGCGCCATCCAGCAAAGCGGATACCCGCGAATAACCGATGCGCTGTTTTTCAAATCCGGTTCAAGGAACCACTGAAATGTTTGAGGGTAACAAAATGAGTAATAAACCAGTCAAGGCTTTTCATGCCCTGCTTTTGTCCGCTGCATTGGCCATGCCGGCATTGGCAATCGAAGGCACAATGGTTCCTGCCCATGCCGCTTCAAAGAATTATATCAAGATTTCATCCAATGCGATTGGACAGACCCAGGCGATCAAGGTTGGCTTGAACAAGTCGATGGTGATTGATCTGCCCGCTGATGCACATGACATTCTCGTCGCAAATCCGGATGTTGCTGATGCAATCACCAGAACCTCCCGCAGGATCTATGTTTTTGCCAAACAGGTTGGTGAGACCAATGTCTTCATCTTCGACAAAGCGGGCAACCAGCTCCTGTCGCTTGATCTGGCGATTGAGCGCGATGTTGCCGGTCTTGAAGCCTATATCGAAAAATACATTCGCGGCGCTGACGTGAAAGTTGAAATCGTCAACGACAACATCATTTTGACCGGAACAGTGCCAACGCCGCAGGCATCGGCCAAAGCGGTCCAGCTGGCACAGATTTTTGTCAAGGGCGGTGAAGCAACTACGCCAACAGACACAGCTTCGTCATCAGGCTCAGGAACTGTTTTCAATTTCAACGATGAACCGACCCGCGAAAGCGCGATCGTCAATCTGTTGTCCATTGATGGCGAGGATCAGGTTACCCTTAAAGTGACCATCGCTGAAATCCAGCGTACAGTTGTCAAGCAATTGGGCATTGACCTCAGCGGCGCTTTGTCTGCCGGCGGAATGTCGACGAACATCTTTACCGACAGTCCGTTCGCCCTTGGCAAGGTTGGTTCATCTTCCCAGATGACCACGAATTACTCAAATGGTGGAACCTCGATTGGCGGGGTGATGCGTGCCCTGTCTCAGGCGGGCGTCATGCGCACCCTGGCGGAACCCTCATTGACCGCGATTTCCGGCGAAGCTGCCTCCTTCAGTGTTGGTGGCGAATACCAGATTTCCACCGGCAAGGAAGAAACGAACGAAGGCGTCAAATACGAATTCAAGGAAATATCCTACGGTATCGACCTCAATTTCAAACCGGTGGTTCTCGGGCCTGGCCGTATAAGTCTTCAAATCCAGACCGAGGTTTCAGAGCCGACAAGTGAAGGCAGCCACGCAACACCCCGTGGCGGCGTGGGAGCTGTTTCAAATCCTGGCGTCCGCCGCCGCAAGGCAGAGACCACGGTCGAACTTCCATCAGGTGGCTCGATGGTGATTGCAGGTCTGATCAAGGATGACGTCCGTCAGACAGTTGCCGGTTTCCCCGGCCTTTCCAAACTGCCGGTCATCGGAACACTTTTCAGAAGCCGCGACTTCCAGCGCTATGAGTCCGAACTGGTCATCATCGTTACACCTTATCTGGTGAAACCCGTTGCCCGTCAGGCGCTTGCCCGTCCGGACGACAATTTTAACGCAGCAGCAGATGGCGCCAGCTTCCTGCTCGGCAGGGTCAACCGCATTTACGGTACAAAGGAAGGAAATCTTCCAGCTGGCCGTTACCGTGGAAATCCGGGGTTCATCTACAAATGAGAAATATTTTCCGCCCCGCATCCCTATTCGATACGCCAACGCGCAATTGCGGCAAAACCGCTCAAAACAGAGACAAGAAGATGATGATCAAACAACTTACCCGGGCATCTGTGCTGCTTTCAATAGCTCTCGCATCCGGTTGCGCCAGCTACAACAAGGATCATTTCACTGTCGGAACGGTTCCGGATGATTACCGTACCCGCCATCCGATCATTGTTTCTGAAAATGAAACAGTTGAAGATATCGTGGTGCCGAGAAACTCTGCCACTCTTCCGTTGCGCGATCGTGATGTTGTGCGCGCCATGGGATACCGGTTCAAGTCGTCCGGCGCCAATGCCATCGCGATCCTAATCCCTGCCGGTTCACCCAACGAGCGTGCTGCCCGCAAGGCCGCCAGTTCCGCCGTGGCAGAGCTCAAGTCAACCGGCATCAGCTCTTCAAAAATCAAAATCAAGCACTACGAAGCAGCCGGCTATGGCGAATCTGCAACACTTCGCCTGGTCTATACCGACCTGGTGGCAGGTGTGGATGGCAAATGCGGTGAGTGGGGCGAGGATATTGTCGATACCACCGAAAACAAGAACTACAACAATTTTGGCTGCGCTACTCAAAACAATCTGGCCCAGATGATTGCCAATCCCGCCGATCTGCTCGGACCGCGCGCCATGTCTGAAATAGACGCAACAAAACGCTCACGGGTAATCGAGGATTGGCGTGACACTTCAACCGATCTGACCCCAGGTTTCTAAACGTTTGCAGGACAATTCAGGAATTCAAAATGTCAAACCAGCTTCAAGAAGAATATGAAATCCGTGCAGAAGCCTATTCCGGCCAGGCAATCAGGCAGGGAAATCTGGATGACATTCGTCCGGTTCCCCGCATAACTGTTCAGGCCTTCTGTGAAACGGATATTGTTTCCCAGACAATTGAGATGACCGGCAAGGACCGCCGCATGTCGCGCACCCAGGTAAAGGTGCTGATGGGCGGTATTCCGGCAGCTGTGGATTATTATTCCAGCGCCCCGACACCCAACCTTATCATCATCGAATCCAAGGCCGGCGGCCATGATCTTCTCACCGGCCTCGGCAGGCTTGCGGAAGTTTGCGATTCAGATACGAAGGTGATCATCGTTGGGCATCACAATGATATCGCAATATACCGCGAAATGATCTCGAACGGAATTTCCGACTATCTGGTTGCGCCCTTGTCGATGGCAGACTTGATGAGCGCGATCACAAAGATTTTCGTTGATCCTGAAACCGGACCCCTCGGGCGTCTTGTTGCATTCATTGGTGCCAAGGGTGGCGTCGGTTCATCAACAATATCGCACAACGTTGCTTGGACAATTTCCAATCAATACCGCAATGATGTGGTTTTGGCCGACCTTGACCTTGCTTTTGGAACAGCCAACATCAACCTTGACCAGGATCCGCCGCAAGGCATCGCCGAAGCAGTATATTCACCAGATCGCATGGATGACATTCTGCTGGATCGGCTTCTGGCCAAATGTGCAGAGAACCTGAGCCTTCTTGCTGCTCCGTCAACGCTCGATCGTACCTATGATTTTACGCAGGACGCATTCAACAATGTGCTGGAAGTTGCCCAGCGCAGCTCGCCTACCGTGGTGCTTGATCTTCCGCATCAGTGGAATGCCTGGACGCGTCATATCCTCTCGATTGCGGATGAGGTCGTTATTACTGCTGTTCCGGAACTGGCAAACCTGCGCAACACGAAAAACATGCTGGACATTCTGGCAGGGCTCCGGCCAAACGATGTAACGCCGCGCCTTGTGATGAACCAGGTGGGTGTTCCAAAGCGTCCGGAGATCAGTGTGGCCGACTTTGTTCGCCCGCTCGATATTCAGCCGGCAGCCGTTATCCCGTTCGATCCCGCGCTGTTCGGCATGGCTTCGAACAATGGCCAGATGATTTCCGAGGCTGACGCTAAAAGCCCGATAAAGGCCCATTTCGAGTTCCTGTCCCAACTGGTGACCGGCAAGGCGGAACTGCGGGTCGAAAAGAAGAGCGCTCTGGGCTTTTTGTCCAAGTTCAAAAAGAAGTAATAAGAATCAACTCATTCAGGTTGTTTTCAGTAAGAGGTAGATCATGTTCGGTAAACGCGGCGGAAATAGCGGATCAGGTGGAAATTTCAGTGCACCACCAATGGCGCCAGCCATCGAAAAACCGGCGGCCGCTCAGGTTGCGGTTCCCAGTCAGCCAACCACGACGTCTGCTCCGGTTATGGAGCGGATGGAGCGTGCCGTTACCAAAGCGCCTGCCGTACCGCTTGTCAAAGAAAAGACAGAAGAATATTACGATACAAAGTCCAGCGTTTTCACAGCTCTGATTGATACGATTGATCTTGGACAGTTGTCGAGAATGGAATCAGACGCGGCCCGCGAAGAGATTCGTGATATCGTCAACGACATCATTTCAATCAAGAACCTCGCAATGTCGATCTCCGAGCAGGAGGGATTGCTGGAGGATATCTGCAACGATGTTCTTGGTTATGGTCCGCTTGAGCCTTTGCTCGCACGTGATGATATTGCCGATATCATGATCAACGGTGCCAAGAACACGTTTATCGAGGTGAACGGTAAAGTGATTCAGGCAGGTATTCGCTTCCGCGACAATACCCAGTTGATGAACATCTGCCAGCGTATTGTGAGCCAGGTTGGCCGCCGTGTCGATGAATCCAGCCCGATTTGCGATGCTCGTTTGCCGGATGGGTCACGCGTCAACGTTATTGCGCCTCCACTGGCAATCGACGGGCCGGCACTCACCATTCGTAAATTCAAGAAAGACAAACTGACACTTGACCAGTTGGTCAAGTTTGGCGCTATCACACCTGAAGGCGCAACCATTCTGCAGATTATCGGACGGGTTCGATGCAACATCATCATTTCCGGCGGTACCGGTTCCGGCAAGACAACACTTCTAAACTGCCTGACCGGCTATATCGACAAGGATGAACGCATTATCACCTGCGAGGACTCCGCTGAGCTTCAATTGCAGCAGCCTCACGTTGTCCGTCTCGAGACCCGTCCGCCAAACCTTGAGGGCGAAGGCCAAATTACCATGACCGATCTGGTCAAGAACTGCCTGCGTATGCGTCCTGAACGCATCATCGTGGGTGAGGTTCGCGGACCCGAGGTATTCGACTTGTTGCAGGCAATGAACACAGGCCATGACGGGTCGATGGGAACCATCCACTCCAACTCGCCGCGCGAATGTCTCAACCGTATGGAATCCATGATTGCCATGGGTGGATTTACCCTGCCTGCAAAGACAGTCCGTGAGATTATTGTCGGCTCGGTTGACATTATCATCCAGGCAACCCGTCTTCGTGACGGTTCGCGCCGCATAACCCATATCACAGAGGTAATCGGTCTTGAGGGCGATGTGATCACTACCCAGGACCTGTTTATCTACAAGATGGACGGCGAGGATGCCAACGGTAACATTATCGGCCGCCACATCTCTACAGGAATTGGTCGCCCGCATTTTTGGGACAGGGCGCGCTATTTCAATGAGGAAGGCCGTCTGGCCGCCGCGCTTGATGCATCACAGGATGCCCAGAGGGAAGGGATCTAACCATAATGTTCGGGATTGATACCACAATCATCGCCTTTGTCGGTCTGGCAACCCTGGGGTTTGGCGGCATCATCTATGCATTCATGTTTGATACCATTTCCAATGATGCAAAACAGGCAAAACGCCTGTCCAATATCAAGCAGCGTGACCAGAACAAGCAGACGCAGTCCAATGCGGCACAGCGCATGCAGGAAGCTGCAAAGCGGCGTAAAACGGTTCACGATTCGCTGAAGGAGCTGGACGACAAGACGAAGTCCAAGCACACCAAGAAACTGACGCTGAAGAAGATGATTGCCCAGGCCGACATGAAACTGACTGTGCAACAGTTTTATATTTTCAGTGTGATTTTCGGCATCGTTGCGACAGGACTTGCATTCTTGGGTGGATTTGGACCGATTGTCTGGGCAGGGGCATTTTTTGTTGCCACGTTTGGCATACCGCGCTGGTATGTTTCCATGCGCCGCAAAAAGCGATTCAAGGCGTTCGTAAAGGAGTTCCCCAACTCTGTTGATGTCATCGTTCGCGGTGTCAAGGCTGGTCTGCCGCTCAATGACTGCCTGTCGATCATTGCGCGTGAGGCCAAGGACCCGGTTGGCTCCGAGTTCAAGAAAGTCGTTGAATCGCAAAAGATGGGCATGACCATGGCTGAAGCGATCGGCAAACTGTATGACAATATTCCAATCCCCGAGACCAACTTTTTTGGTATTGTTATTGCCATTCAGTCAAGTGCAGGTGGTAACCTGTCCGAGGCCTTGGGCAACCTTGCCAAGGTTCTGCGTGACCGCAAGAAAATGGATGAGAAAATCAAGGCGATGTCGTCAGAGGCCAAGGCTTCAGCCGGTATCATCGGATCTCTTCCCTTCTGCGTGACCTTGCTTATCTATCTGACGACACCTGATTATATCTCCATCCTCTTTACCCATCCAACCGGTCACATGATCCTGGGCGGAGCATTCCTCTGGATGTCTATGGGTATCATGGTGATGAAGAAAATGATCAACTTTGATTTCTAACCGGAGCTAGTCCATTGGGTGCAATAATAAGTACAGTTCTGGAACCCCAAGCACTCTTGGCAATCCTCGCTTCCCTGGCCGTGTTCGCGACGATCCTTACCATCGCTATGCCCATCTTCCAGCAGGACGAGTTGGCAGCGCGCATGAACAGCGCTGTCATAGAGCGTGAGAAAATCCGCCAACGCGAGCGTGAGCGGATGGCTGCTGAAAAGAAAAAGGGTACACTAAAGAATACAGATTCCGGCATGATGAAGGATATGGTTGAAAAGCTGAACCTTAAAAAGGCCATTGCTGACCAATCCACATTCGACAATCTTAAAATGGCCGGCTACCGCAAGCAGTCGCATATTTATGTCTTCCTGTTTTTCAGGGTAGTTCTGCCGATTGTGCTTTTGCTGGTTGCTGCAATCTATGTGTTTGCAATTTCAAGCACCGAACGCCCGTTCATGATCAAATTGCTGATCGTTCTCTCCACGGGCTATGCCGGTTTTTATCTGCCAAACATGTTTGTCAAAAACCAGATTGGCAAACGGCAGCTGTCAATCCGCCGCGCCTGGCCGGATGCGCTCGATCTGATGCTGATCTGCGTTGAATCGGGCATGTCCATGGAAGCCGCCTTCCGCAAGGTTGCGCTTGAAATCGGAACAGGATCACCGGCTCTCGCCGAAGAGCTGGTTCTGACAAATGCCGAATTGTCCTACCTTCAGGAGCGTCGCCAGGCTTATGAAAACCTTGCCAGCAGAACGGGTCTTGAAGGCGTTAAATCAGTGACCATGGCCCTAATCCAGGCGGAGCGTTACGGTACACCATTGGGAACCGCGCTAAGGGTCCTTGCCCAGGAAAACCGCGACCAGAGGATGTCGGAAGCTGAAAAGAAGGCGGCCTCCCTGCCACCAAAGTTGACCGTACCGATGATCGTGTTCTTCCTGCCGGTACTCTTCGCCGTTATCATGGGTCCAGCCGGAATTCGTATTTCCGAACTCTGATTCGCAAAGACCGCATCAAGAAAACCGCCATCCGGCAAGAATCGGGTGGCGGTTTTTTGTTGTTCCCTGTTTGGTTGTCTTGAAAAGATGAAAACCAAAAGGGAAGGGATCAGACATGCAGATCAACTTTGTTGCGGTCACGGATGATGAGGCGCGGAACTGGCGCAATGGCGGAAGCGATGCCTACGGCAATTTGCCTGAGAGAACCATTTCAGACGGAGATGGCAATCCATGCCGCCATTGCCTCAGGGATATAGCAGCGGGAAAACCAATGCTGGTATTGTCACACCGTCCATTTGCAAGCCTTCAACCCTACGCCGAAACCGGGCCGGTCTTTGTCTGCGCTGAGCCATGCGAGCGATTTGTGGACAGCGCTGATCTTCCTGCTGTGGTTAGCACCCGGCAGGAATTCATTGTCCGCGGATATGACAATGAGGAGCGGATCAAGGCGGGAACCGGCAGGGTCGTTCCTGTTGGCAAAATCCGCGCATATGCGCAAAGCCTGCTGCTCGAACCCGATGTCGAGGCAGTTCACATTCGCTCAGCCAGCAATAATTGCTATTTTTGCAAAATCAAAAGGGCGGAATAGCTCCCGCCCCAAAACACTGCCTTCAAATGGTATGAAACAATGCCGGTTTTACTGCGCTGCCTTGTCTTCGTTCTTGAGAAGGTTCCAGGCGTTTTGCTGGGAAAGCATCTGGCGAAGATAGGCGACATTGGCCTGTGCATCGGCGGAGTTCAGTTCACCTGCGGCGATTTTTTCAGCTTCCTCGAAGCGACCCTGCAAGCCAACGACCAGGGCAAGATTCTGGCGAACCCTGCTGTCGGCTCTTGGCTGCCTTATTGCTTGTCTCAGATAGTCTTCAGCCTGAGGCAGTTCGTTGGTCAGCAGATAGGACATGCCGATGTTTGAAAGAATAGAGGCTTCATTGGGAACAATCACCAAAGCCTTGCGGTAATATTCCCTTGCTTCCTGTGGGCGCTCCAACTGGTCGAGCACGGCACCTTGCGCTGATAGCAGACGCCAGTCCGGGCGGTCGGGTCTTTGGGCTCGTTCAATGACATCCAGCGCCTTGACGAGGTCGCCCGTTGCAGCAAGTGCCTTGCCATAGGCCGAAA
>JBGSTD010000015.1:0-21074 GCA_041736675.1 Salaquimonas sp. | reverse complement strand
TTGAACGGGCGCGCGATCTGGTGGCAATTAACTGGAAAGCCAGTATTCAATGATACTGGTGATTTTTGCGGCTATATTGGTATCGGATCAGATTACACGTCTGAAAAGACAGCTGAAACCAAGATCAACAAACTGGCTCACAGCGATGCGCTGACAGGTCTGCTTAACCGTGCCAGCTTCACTCAGGAAATGGATGAGGCCGTTGGAAAATTGGAAAGGTTTGGAACCGAGTTCACGATCATGTTCCTTGATCTGGACAAATTCAAGCTGGTCAATGATACACGCGGGCATCTGGTTGGTGACCAGATGCTTCGTATGGTCAGCTCACGAATTCAGGATGCCGTGCGCCCGGGTGACAAGGTTGCACGGTTGGGCGGTGATGAGTTTGCGGTTATCATGCCTCAGAAATGCGATGCGGGTTCGGCTGCGCGCCTGGCTGCCCTTTTGATAGCCGAAGTCAGCCGCCCTTATGAAATTGACGGTGAACGGCACAGTATTGGTGTTAGTATTGGTATTGCTCAGGCACCCATCAACGGTACGAGACCCAACCAGCTGTTGAGAAATGCTGACCTCGCGCTGTATCGATCCAAGGCAGACGGCCGCGGTATTTTCCGTTTCTTTGAAAACCAGATGGATGCAGACGAGCGCGAAAAGCGCATGCTTGAACTGGAAATGAACCAGGCAATTGAAAACGACGAGTTTGAACTTGTCTATCAACCGTTGATTTCGACCAAAACCGGCCTTCCTTCGACCATGGAAGCACTTATTCGCTGGCACCACCCCATGCGGGGTTTGATTTCGCCGGTAGACTTCATTCCGATTGCAGAGCAATCCTCATTGATCCAGGAGATTGGCAAATGGAGCATGAAGAAGGCTTGTCTCGAAGCACTAAAGTGGCCTGAAGACGTTGTCGTGGCGGTCAATCTTTCCGCCCAACAATTTGCCGGTTCTGATATTGTTTCAGTAACCAAGCAGATTCTGGAAGAAACCGGGCTTGAGGCCAAGCGGCTTGAACTGGAAGTGACCGAGAGCCTTTTGATCAACAATACCGAAGAAGTTCTCAAAACCCTCAATTCGTTGAAGGCGCTTGGTGTTCAGATTGCGCTCGACGATTTTGGAACCGGTTATTCGAGCCTTGCCTACATCATGAAATTTCCGTTCGACAAGATCAAGATCGACCGGTCCTTTGTAAAATCCTGCGGCGAAGACGAGGCTGCCAGGGCTATTTTGAAGATGATCAGCACTTTGGGCGAGTCGCTTAACATTAAAATCACCGCTGAAGGTGTGGAAACGCTCGAACAGGTTGAATTCCTCAAAAGCATCAACTGTCACCAGTTTCAGGGATATTTGTTTGCAAAACCGCTGAAAGCTGAGAACTTGAGCTGTTATTTTAACGAGGAACACTCAAAAATCGACAGCGCCCTGTGGTCCGCTAAGCATTTTGACAGCGAGAGAAAGATCGCCTGAGACCGAGCAAAGTCGATTTTTGGATTTCGAAAAATCGCTTAACCTTTTATTTATCATAAACATTTACCTTCATCAGTATTCTGCTGAGGGATTGAAAATGATAAACAAAATAATTGCATTTACAGCACTGGCAATTTCCGCCTCGCCGACATTAGCGGCTGACGTGATCGATAGAGAAATGGAGCAGATCAACCGGTCCTCTTGGGATGGTTGGTATATCGGTGGCTCGATTGGAACGGCGAAAGCCAAAGACCATGACGAAGCTTTCCCGATAGCGCCCGGCTTTACAATTCCCCTTACCTCCGAAGGCGAGAACACTTCCAGAGGTTTCCATGCCGGCTATATGCATCAGTTTGGAAATCTGGTCTTTGGTGCAGAATATGAATATGTCGATCTCGATATCCAGTTTATCGGACAGGGCCTTGGACCCCTTCCTGTTTATCTCGAAGACAGCCATCTCCTGAAAGGCCGTTTGGGTTATGCAATGGGTAGTGCCATGGCTTATGTGACCGGCGGCATGGCCTATACCCGCACCAATGAAGCTGTTGGCCTCAAAGACTGGACACCGATGGTCGGTGCCGGCGTCAGCCTTGCAGTGACAGACAATATCATAATCGGCGGCGAGTATACCCACAGCTACTTCGATGAATTTGACGGTCAGGCAATCTCCGGCCATCTGGACAATTTGTCCTTCCGCGTAAGTTTCAAGTTCTAACTCTGCAGGGCGCTATATCAGCGCCCGATCATGATGACCGGCATACCCAAAGCCCTTGCTGCCTCTATTTTCGCGTAAGCTCCCGTTCCGCCTGAGTTACGGCAGACAATGTGGGTGATGTGCTGATTTTCCAACATCTTCCGCTCTTCCTGCCAATTGTGCGATGGCCTCGCGATCAACAGCTCGAAATTGACAAAGTCCATTGCCTGAACTGGCGGGTCAACCATTCTCACCAAAAAGTAAACATCGTTTCGGCTGAAAAACCTGTCGAGATACTGGCTTCCCAATGCAAGCAGTACGCGGGCGTTTGCCGGAATCGCATTGTTGGCCTCTTCAAGGGTACTGACCTCAATCCAGGTATCGCCGGGTTCTTTGGTCCATGGCGTACGGGTCCTGATTTCAATTGTTATCCCGGATTGCAAGGCTGCCTCGATGGCATTTTCTGAAATCTGTCTGGCAAATGGATGGGTTGCGTCAATCAACAAATCGAATTTCCCCTCGCTCAGATAGGTGGCCAGTCCGCTTGCACCACCAAATCCGCCAGTTCGGGTTTTACCCAGTAACGGCCTTGGCTCGCGTGTCCTGCCTGCAAGGGAGGTTGTCACGTCATGGCCTTTGCCGACAAGTTCGGCCGCCAGTTCCGCCGCATCTTTCGTTCCTCCAAGGATCAGTATCCTTTGCCGATTATTTCCGGTCATTGATCTCACCAAAACGTGCGAGCAACCCTGCATTACGGTCGATAATAAGAATTTCGACATTTACCGGGGCATTGCGCAGCGTCTTGGTAGCCGTATTCCAGGCAAGAGCTGCGATATGGGCTGCAATCTGTACCTCGTCGCCGATTATTTGCTGCGCCTCCAGAGCGGTGTTTGCCTTGCGTACCCGACCGGCTGTCTGCTTTGATAGGCCGATCTTTTCCGCTTCATCTGCCAGCCAGTCAAAATCAACCTGGCTGCGGCCGGAATGGAGGTCCAGCGAGCCCTGGGCCAGCTTGGTGAACTTGGCAAAACCCCCTGCAAGCGTCAGATTCGGGATCGGATGATCGCGGAGATATTTCAGCAATCCTCCGGCAAAATCACCCATGTCGAGTAATGCCTCATCTGAAAATTCGTAAAACTTGCGCGCCGCGTCCTCTGAAGTTGACCCTGTGGCGCCCAGAGCATGGCTGATATTGTTGGCACGGCAAACATCTATGCCGCGCATGATCGAATGGATCCAGGCGGAGCAGGAAAAAGGGTGGACAATGCCGGTGGTGCCCAAAATCGAAATCCCGCCGAGAATGCCAAGACGTGGATTCCATGTGCGCTCGGCGATTTTCTCCCCGTCAGGAACTTTGATCGTTACTTCGATATCCGGTTGAATTGCATACTCGCTGCAGAGCTGATTTATTTCTGCGGTCATCATGGAGCGGGGAACCGGGTTGATAGCGGGTTCTCCGATTGGGATTGGCAAACCAGCCTTGGTAACCATGCCAACACCCTTGCCACCCACGAACCGGATGCCGCTTTTCGTCTTGCCGAACCGGACCGTTACAACAATCATTGCGCCGTGGGTTACATCGGGATCATCGCCTGCGTCCTTGATGATCCCGGCCGTTGCACTATCGGCGGTGAGGGTTTCGATTGCGAGACAAAAGGAGGGTGTCTCGCCCTTCGGCAGCAATATAGAGACAGGATCAGGGAATTTCCCTGTCAATAGGGCGGTCAAGGCAGCTTTTGTGGCCGCCGTGGCGCAGGCGCCCGTCGTCCAGCCCCGCCGAAGTGGCGTTCCATCGTTTTTTTCGGGGTCAGGCACTCTTTTTACCTTGCTCATAAGCGTCTTATAAGCGACGTGATTGCGAAGGCAAACAAAGATGATCTATGATGAAACAGAATAGTTTTGCAGGAGCAGTTTGGTGAGCGGTTTGTCGTCGCAAAAAGATGCATTTTTACCGGGTACGGTATGGCTGGTTGGGGCCGGACCGGGCGATCCCGGTCTTTTGACGTTGCTTGCTGCAAAGGCAATCAGCGAAGCGGACGTTATTGTCTATGATGCCTTGGTCAACGATGACATTCTGTCTATGGCAAAGTCCGATGTGGAATTGCGCTATGCCGGAAAACGCGGAGGCAAACCTTCGCCGAAACAGCGCGACATTTCCCTGACGCTCGTCGAACTGGCGCGCGCCGGCAAGCGTGTTCTGCGTCTCAAGGGCGGGGACCCGTTTGTATTCGGCCGCGGCGGCGAAGAGGCTCTGACGTTGGTCGAACATGGCATTGCATTTCGAATTGTACCGGGTATCACGGCGGGCATTGGCGGGCTAGCCTATGCTGGCATTCCGGTAACCGATCGCAATATCAATCACAGCGTTACCTTCCTGACCGGGCATGACGCCAGCGGTGTGGTTCCCGACAGTGTGGACTGGGAGAGCATCGCCAAAGGCTCACCTGTCATAGTGATATATATGGCGATGAAGCACTGGGAAAACATTTGTGCCAGACTGATGCAATATGGCCGCCATTCATCAACGCCCGTCGCTTTTGTCTGCGATGCCACTACCGACAAGCAGACAGTGCTCGAGACAACTCTTGGTGCATCTGTGTCCGATCTTGAAAAATCAGGCCTCAGGCCACCTGCGATCATCGTTATCGGGGAAGCGGTCAGGATGCGTGCGGCGCTAGACTGGCGCGGTGCGCTTGAGGGCAAGATACTGGCTGTTGATCCGCTGAAGAACCGCAGTCAAAAGGAAGCCGGATAATGCAGCCGCACGGGCAACGGCTTGGCCTGATGTTGGCGGCACCATCATCAGGTAGCGGCAAGACTGTATTGACGCTCGCCTTGTTGAGAGCACTGCGCAACAATGGCGTTTCGGTCAGGGCCGCAAAAGCCGGACCTGATTACATTGATCCAGCGTTTCACCAGGTTGCCTGCGGATTGCCTTCGCTCAATCTCGACCCTTGGGCAATGTCTGCGAAGCGCATCAGCGATCTGGCAAACCAGGGTAGGGAAAGCCGATTGCTTGTTGAAGCGATGATGGGGCTGTTCGACGGTGCCGTTGACGGATCCGGCAGTGCTGCGGATTTGGCAGACGGCCTCGGATTGCCGGTGCTGCTGGTTGTGGATGCCGCCAAACAATCCCACTCGATTGCAGCGCTTGTCAGCGGGTTCAAAAATTTCAGAAAGGAACTGAAATTTGCCGGTGTAATTCTAAACAAGGTTGGGAGCGCGAGGCACGAGCAGATGCTGCGCGTTGCGCTGGGCAAAATCGGCGTTGAGGTGTTTGGAGCGGTTCCGCGCAGCGAATACCTGGAATTGCCTGAGCGTCACCTCGGCCTGATACAAGCTGGCGAACTTGGAAATATTGATGATTTCATCGAGGCTGCAGCGGCAATAATTGCCAGACATTGTGATCTTTCGCGGATTGAAAACTGTTTTTATCCAATTGGATTGCGCCAGGAACGAAGCGCAAATCACATGGCATGTCTGCCGCTTGGCCAGACAATTGCAATCGCAAGGGATGAGGCGTTTTCGTTCATATATCCGCATTTGCTGACGGACTGGCAAGGGGCAGGAGCAGCTATCAGCTTTTTTTCTCCTCTGGCTGATGAGACGCCCCGCAAGGATGCGGATGCGATCTTTCTTCCAGGCGGTTATCCCGAATTGCACTGCGGCAGACTTTCCAATGCAGGCAGGTTCAAGGCCGCAATGGGCGATGCCGCAAATCGTAATGTCCTGATTTATGGTGAATGCGGGGGCTACATGACCTTGGGCGACGGTATTGTTGATGCGCAAGGAAACAGATACGCAATGCTTGGCCTTTTGAAACTTGAAACCAGTTTCGAAAAGCGCAGGCTGCACCTTGGGTATCGTCAGGTGACGGGCCTTGCCGGGCATTTCAAGGACATGAAATTCAAGGGACACGAGTTTCACTATACCAGCGCCCTGAAAGAAGAAGGGACTGCGCTTTTTGATGCGAGTGACGCATTGGGAGAAAGCCTTGGTGCTTGCGGCCTTCAAAGCGGCTCTGTGCATGGTTCATACATGCATCTGATTGACAGCAGGATATCATGAGCAACGCGATTTATCACGGCGGCAGGCTTGATCTTGCAGTTGGCGAATACGGCGGCAACCGCAGCGGCTGGCTTGATCTATCAACAGGTATCAATCCACATGCCTATCCGGTTACCAATTTGCCTGATGATGTCTGGATTAAATTGCCGGACAGTAAAGCCGAACAGGATATGCTCGATGCAGCGCGACGCTATTTCAATGTTCGGGACGGATCAGGAATAGTTGCAGGAAACGGAACGCAGGCGCTGATCGAACTGCTTCCCCGAGCATTGCCGCTCAAAAAGATCGCAATCGTTTCGCCCACCTATGGCGAACATGCCTTTGCCTGGAAAAAGGCGGGTGCGGATGTCGTGGAGATGGGGCAGGGTGAAACTGTTCCTGCCGACTGTGACGGGTTGCTGATTGTCAATCCAAACAATCCTGACGGTCATCTGTACGAGGTGGAAAGGCTGGTTGAATATGCTGCTGAAATGGCGAAACGTGGCGGCTATCTTATTGTTGATGAAGCCTTTTGTGATTCCTTTCCGCGAGCAAGTATCGTTTCGCAAATCGAGGAAAACATGCTTGTTTACCGCTCGTTTGGAAAGTTTTTTGGTCTTGCTGGACTGCGCCTTGGGCTGTTGATTGCCAGAAAGGAAATAACCGGAAAACTGATTGAAATGCTCGGCCCGTGGTCGGTTTCAGGTCCTGCACTGGAAATTGGGAAGCGGGCTTTTAAGGATCATCAGTGGACGCATGACATGCGGTTGCGCCTGCAGGAACAGTCTGCAAAACAGGCGAAAATGCTTCAAGGCTGCGGTTTGGAGATTGCCGGAATCAATCCGCTTTTCATCTACACTGCGCATCCACGCTCGAATGAAATCTATCATTTTCTTGCGAAACGCCATATCCTGGTTCGTCCTTTTCCCGCGATGAAAGAACGGCTGAGATTTGGCCTGTGTGCCGATTCTGGTGAGCTTGAAAGACTTGAAGACGCCTTGCGCGATATCATGCGGATAATATGAGCCATGGGTGATTTGACGCTCATCGTCTTGTTTGTAGCCCTGATTGCCGATTGGTATCTTGGCGAGCCGGATATCTTGTGGTCACGGTTTCCGCATCCGGTGGTAGTTTTTGGCAAGGCAATCAGCTTTGTTGAAAAGAGATTCAATCTGGTGACGCTCAGCAATGACCAACGGTTTCGCAATGGTGCCTTTGCAATCAGCGGGTTGATCATTGCCAGTATTCTTTCCGGATTGCTTTTAGAGTCCATGTTCACAAAAATCGGCGTTGCCGGCTGGATTCTTGAGGGTTTCATTGTCTTTACCTTGCTTGCCCAGCGTAGTCTGATCGAGCATGTGCAGGCTGTCGCTGACGGGCTGCGGCAAAGCGGTTTGGCAGGTGGGCGCAAGGCAATTGCAATGATTGTCGGCCGCAATCCTGATGTGCTCGAGCGGCCCGCGGTTTGCCGGGCGGCAATCGAAACCCTTGCCGAAAATTTTTCCGACGGGGTTGTTGCCCCTGCATTCTGGTATGCGGTGTTTGGTTTGCCCGGTATCATTGCATACAAGATGATCAACACCGCAGACTCGATGATCGGCTATCACAACGAGCGTTATGAGCATTTTGGCAAGGCGGCGGCAAAAATTGACGACCTTGCCAATTGGCTACCGGCCAGAATTTCCGCATTGCTGATTGTTGCCGGTGCCTTGATTGCCAACGGTTTTCAGTCAGCGGTTAATGCCTTTGGAGTTGCATTACGCGATGCCGGGCTGCACCGCTCGCCCAATGCGGGATGGCCGGAGGCTGCAATGGCAGGGGCAATCGGTGTCGCGCTTGGCGGTCCCCGGATTTATCCAGGTGAGACGGTTCAACAAGCGCTTCTCAATGCCAGCGGAAAGTCTAATCCTGATATAGATGATATCGAAAACGCAATCGGCATTTTCGCTCCTGCCTGCATGGTGCTGATGGCAGCGATAGCGATCATCTGGATAATATTTTAAATCGGCCAATCCGGGTGTAGCAGGCGGATCGGCTCGGAGTAGGGCGGGGTTTCGGCAAAAACCTGCTTGAAGGTCAATCCGCGCCAGGCCATTTGTGTTGCGCGGATCGGGCCTGCGTGACACACAACTGCGGTTGTCATCACTTCATCATCCATCAGTTCGGAAAGTGCGTCGATCACCCGGCGCTGCACATCAATGAAAGCTTCCCCGCCAGGGGTTGGACGGTTTACCGGGTCTTCGAGCCAGTGTTCGCTGATCTTGCGGTCAATATTCTTCCAGGCCAGCCCTTCCCAATCGCCCATGTGCATTTCCCACAGCCGAGGTTCAAAGCGTACTTCCAAACCGTCGCGTTTGGCGAGGGATTGTGCAAGTTTTCTGCAGCGCAGAGCAGGACTGGCAACAATACGGGTGAGCCGGGGAGTGGATTTCAAGGCAAGCTTGATTTGTTGATGACCGATTTCGGCTATATCAAGATCAGTTTGTCCGTAGCAAATCCCAGGATCAATTTCAGGTTTGGGATGGCGTAAAAAAATCATGTCCAAAACACCAGCAATACGAGGTAAACTGTTATCTCGGCGCATTGCTCCATGGCGCCAAGCCCGTCACCTGTATAGCCGCCTATGCGCTTGTCGAGATACTGGAGAAAAGCCCAAGCGGCAGCAAATCCAGCGAGGGCTGCAAACAGTCCTGCTGACCAGCCAAGCGCGATAGCGAGCAGAATTGTCAGCAAGAAGATGAACCAGAAGTCTTTTTCTGAAATACCATCCGACACTGTTTTTCCCAGCCCACTGTCGCGAGCGTAAGAGGAAAAAGCGAGGGCATATGTAATTGCTGCGCGACCTGTCATGTGGGCGATCAGCAAGGCCAGCACTCCGCTGGTTACATCAAAACTTGCAAGGCTTGTCCAGCGCAGGCCAATGGTAAATACGAGGGCACATGCACCATAGGCGCCGATACGACTATCGCGCATGATTTCGAGGACGCGTTCTTTCGTGTAGCCGCCCCAAAGGCCGTCGGCACAGTCGGATAGTCCATCCTCATGCAAGGCGCCAGTGATCAACAAGCCTGCAAGAATTGTCAGTCCGGCTGCGGGCAAAGCCGGAATCAGTGTAGATGCTAGAAACCAGATGACTGCACAAAGCGCCCCTACTGTCAGTCCGACAAAAGGGAAGGCAAGGGCAGAGGAAGCCAGACTGCCGTCCTGCGATGTGGTGCCGGATATCGGAAGGCGTGTGAAAAAGCGGAGGGCAAACAAGTATTTCCTACCCGGATTTTCCAAATCAGGCTCCATTTACCAAATTGCCGGCCACTATCGCAGCGTTGTCATTCTTTCCCGGATACACCGGCGCTTTCAAATTTCGCCATTTCGTTGAGCATGGCGCAGGCATTTCTGAGTAGGGGAAATGCCAGAAGTGCGCCCGTACCTTCGCCTAATCGAAGGTCAAGATCAACCAGCGGTTCAACATTCAAGGCGGACATCATTGCCCGGTGACCGGGTTCTTTAGAGCGATGCGAGAAAACAACATAATCGCCCGCATCCGGTCTTGCGCGCAAGGCGCAAAGAGCCGCGGATGACGCAATGAAACCGTCAACCAGGACGACGGCCCCGGCGCTTGCCGCTCCAATCAATGCGCCAGCCATGGCGGCGATTTCAAGACCGCCAAATGCGGCGAGAGCTTCAAGGGGTTCCATTTTTTCCGGACGCCGCGCGGCAACCTTGCGCAGGATTTCAGCCTTGCGGTTTACGCCATCCTTGTCGAGACCAGCGCCCGGGCCGGTGAGTACATCAATGGAAATTCCCTCAAGTTTGTGGGCAATGAGGGTTGCACTTGAAGTATTGCCAATTCCCATTTCGCCCAGAAGAATCACTTTGGAACCCTTTTTTACCGCATCAATCGCGAGGGTAGCGCCGAAAGAAAGGGCTGCCAGGGTTTCGTCACCAGTCAGCGCGTCTTCGATCATTGCATTGCGGGTGCCTTTGCGAATATTGGCTCTGGCCAGTTTTTCGTGGTCAGGCAAATCGCCAATGATGCCTGCATCCACAACGGTAATATCGACACCGTTTGTTCTGGCAAATACATTGGCTGCAGCTCCGCCCGCCAGAAAATTCAATACCATTTGGGTGGTTACTTCGCTCGGCCAGGCAGATACGCCCTCGGCGGTCAGGCCGTGATCCCCGGCGAAAATGAAGAGGTGCGCCGGGTCGGCAAGAGGAGCACCGGTATTTTGTGCCAATGCCAGTTTAAGTGCCAGTTCTTCAATCCGTCCGAGAGATCCGGGAGGTTTTGTCTTGAAATCAATGGCGGCCATGACCCTCGTTTTCAGGTCACGGTCAAAAGGGCGAATTGAGAGTTCACGAAGCATTATGTTTCCATTCATTGGTGGTGCATTGTATTAGGATGTCAGGCAGGACAATCCAAGTCCAAATGCGGCAATGAGTGTTTAAAAAAATCTGTCGATGAATGATGTCCGGTATGCAGCCGGGTTGTATTGGGAAATTAACCGCGTATCGTCGCTCGCGGCAGTTATCACGCAAATCAGGGGAATTGAAATCGGTCAGGAAAGCAAATCCTTGCAGGCGGCATGGACGAATCACGGCATACCCCTGTTTTTTGTCGTGCTTTGGTCGACTGGATATATCGGGGCGAAGTATGGTCTTCCCTATGCCGAACCATTCACGTTTCTGGCAATCAGGATGGCAATCACGCTCGCCATCCTTGTGCCGGTAGTCCTGATCTTTGTCCGGGTACGGCCAACACCGGCTGCGCTCGGGCACTCGCTGTTCACCGGAGTGCTGATCCATGCCTTCTATCTGGGCGGTGTATTCTTTGCGATCAGCAGGGGCATGTCATCGGGAGTTTCAGCATTGATTGTTGCCCTGCAGCCGCTGTTGACGGCCGTAGTTGCCCGCTTCATGCTTTCAGAGAGAATTTCTACCCGGCAGGTTATCGGATTGATGGCTGCGATGTTTGGTGTCGGGCTGATCATCTCGACGCGCTTTACCGGCGGGGCGGGGAATGATGGTATTACCCTCATCAATGTGGCGAGTGTGTGCTTTGCTGTTTTGGCCATCAGCATCGGATCGGTTTACCAGAAGAAATATGTGCCGGCGACTGACCTTCGCCTCAATGCCGCCGCGCAATATCTGGGTGCACTGGTGCCTCTCACCCTCTTTTCGTTTCTGTTTGAAACCCGCAACGTCAATTGGACTTATGATTTCATCTTTGCAATGTTCTGGCTGGTTATTGTGCTGTCGATCGGGGCGGTGACGCTCTTGATGATCCTGATCAGGCGGGACAGTGCAGCGCAGACAGCATCGTTGTTTTATCTTGTTCCGGTATCAACCGCGGTCATTGCCTATTTCCTGTTCGGGGAGACGCTTTCGCCGATACAGCTTCTTGGAATGTTGATCGTGGTTGTGGCCGTTGCAAAAGCTGCGCGGTCTACAAAAAAATAACCCCGCTTCTTTCAAAGCGGGGCTATAAGATTTATTTTGCAGTTTTGATTAAGAACCAACCCTCAGCAAATCGGGTACTGCCCTCAGAATTTCCTTGGCAATAACTTTCACTGCCTGGGTATTGCCTGTGGAAAGGCTGCCGCCGTAGTGAACCTTTTCCCAATCGTGAACCGTGTTCCAGCCGGAGCTGTATTCCGGACCGAAGCGGATCATGATCTTGAAATCCTGATCAATCAACGGATCACTGGCATTGCCAACCGGGGCAGGCGCAGGCGGAGGCGTTTCCGACGATGGACGAACGCCCTGCCAAAGCGTGTGAAGTTCGGGATATGTGGTCGGCGTTGTTGCCGATATATAATCCCGGCTCTTCTGCAGGCTGTTGATCGCAGCATCCGACCAGAAAACCACAACAGGAATAGGCGTGATCTTGGTGTATGACTGAGCCGGAACCTCGTCATATTCCTTGATGATCACATCACCCGAAGGAACATTGAAATATTCCTTGGCTTCCGCTGACTGGTTGTCAAACCATTCAGAGCGGATAGCTTCGTTCATGCAGGCTCCGGCGGCTTCCGGCAAGTCGGCACCGCCGCTCGCAGATGTGCTGCCAAGGAAAGTTTCGAACGTGAGGTTTTGGTCTTCCCGTGTGTCGCCTGACGATTCATTCGGATCAAGATCGATGAAATCGTCAAACATCGTCAACGCCTTGTTGATTGGCTTGGTTGGCGGTGTTGGTTCGGGAAGTGGCGACGAACCGCCACCAGCCGTATCTTCACCAAGAACACCGTCCAGCCATTCGTTCAATGCTTCGATGGACTCAAGATAATACCATTTCTTTTTGTATTTGACGCGCTTGTGCGTCCTGCTATGCCAGCTCTTTGTGGCTTCTTTCCACTTGCTGCCATCTTTGTAATACCAGTCGCTGTCTTCCCAGTCTTCCTCGAGGTCATCGCGAAGTTCCTGGTTAACCGATGGTGCGCCAGATCCGCCGCCGCCGCCAAGGCTTGCTTCGTAGGCTGCATAGTCGATGTTGTACTGAGCCAGTTGGGCGTTATAGGTCACCATCGCATTCTTGTACTGTTGCCCTTCTTCCCAGTCACGATAGAACATCGGACGAATGCGGATCTTCAGTTTTTCGCTTTCCGCGCCGACGCCCATTTCCTGGCGCAAATCGGTATTGAAAGTCTTGGCGCTTGCCTTGACCGCATTGAGCGTGTTCTGCATGGAGCCGGTGGCATCGATGCACATCACGATATCAATAACGTAGTTGCGTGGCTGAACTTTCAGGTTGATGATCATTTCCCGCGATGCCTGCAACGTGTTCTTGCCAAAGGCTTTCATCACGGCGGTATCGTAGTTCATGGTCACGAGAACCTTGGTATTGTTGTCAGCCTCGATATATTCGAGTGTGTACTGTCCTGGCAGCAAATCGTAACCGCCAGCGGCAAAGTTGGCCTCGAAGAACGGTTTGAACGTCTTGTTGAGTTCTTCAACGATCTGAGCGTTGGTTTTGTTGTATACGCCGTTATCCGCGAAATCCGCTTCGCGAACGCGAACGACCTCTTTGGACGCTGCCAGCATTGCTGCCTCGGCGGAAAGTTGCATGCGGGCATCCATTCTCTTGAATGCCGAATAGTCGATGGCAACCCCGGCTGACATCACGATTGGTGTCAACACCAGCCCCATGATGATTGCGAAGTTTCCGCCTTCGGATTTTAGAAATGATTTGACGAAGTTTTTCATTGCCCTGCTTCCAATGTGGGTTGGATAATAATTTTTACAGTTATAGCAGGCACATCTTACGTTCCGGTTCACTCGCAGGGTTAATTTTTAATTGGCGGTTAAACGTTTTATTAACCAGGTCTGACTGCAGTTTGGTAGACTAAGCCATTGTCTAATTTAAGAAAAAAAGGGCGTTTGCGGATATCTCGCAAACGCCCTATACGGCAGGAAATGGTTTGGGACGCTGTCCCTGCCGAATTATAAATTATCTTGCCAGAGCGCTGAGCCGTTTTTGCCCAGCTTCCAGTTCACTGATTGATGCCTGAACGCCGGCAAGTTTTCCGCCGACCGCGATCACATTCATTCTTGATTGAAGTGCTGCAAACACAAGTTCGGGACGGTCTGATGAGTTGAGTTTCGCCGCGGTATCCTTTGAGGTATTTAGTGCAGAAACAAGATTGCCTTGTGCCGAGCGCAAGCCGACCAGGGACTTGGCAATGGAGCTTGCGGCAAAATCTGTCTGCCAAAGCGGCCCCGAGTTTTCTTCGCCAAGTGCTTCAAGGCGAGCGCTTTCAGCGGCATCCTCATATTGTGTGCGGCGGCTCGAAAGGGCGCCAAGACGAACGCCGAATTTTATCCGTGCATAATAGTCGTCGGAGCCGACCGTAACCGTTTGCGGGTCTTCGTAGCGGAAGCCTGCCTGGACGCTGATATCGAAAGCCTCGATTGTCCGGATTTCCCGGTCAATCGTCTGCAGGCGCTGCGTTGCCTGTTGCAGCCGAGCATTGCTGCCTGCAACATGAACAGTGTTGATCGCGGGAATATCCTTGCGCTTGTCGGCCTCGGATTTCGCAAGGTTCATTTCAGCGTTTATATCCTGCTGGGCTTTTTCCAGTTCCGAGACCTGCTGGGTGGTCAGCACGCCGGCTGAAACAAGGCTTCTGGCCTTTGCCACGATAGAAGCCATTTCCTGCTGTCTTGATGCAAGATAGTTGTATTGCGCCTGGTCCGAGGCAAATTTGGTGCTTTCATTTGCCAGACGCATGGTGACTTCTATGGATTTGCTTGCGGCATGCAACTGACAGCGTGCATCCCCTGACTGGCGGACAAGATCGGCCTTTTTGACATCGAGCAAATTCATGCCGATGTTGAAGGAACCGTTGCCGGATTCATCGGTGCTGGCTGAAAGGGTAGGCGAGGCGACAATCTCGGCGTTGGCAGCGGCATCGTTTTTCAAATATCTGCACCAGGCGGAATTCTCATCAATATTGTAGGCAGACGCGGTGATGGTCCCCGCTGTGCTTGGCGCTTCCTTTTTGAGCGATGCAACTGCCAGCTTGTCGATGCCATGGCTTTTCAGGTCGGCGGACTTTACAGCGGGTTTTGGTGCCATCGTTGCTTCCTGCGTTTTGGCCGACCCCAATCCGCCTGCAAAAATATTGCCTGTGGTCTGGCTGCAGCCGCCAAGCAATGTGGTAGCCATCAATGCCATCGCAAGGACAAAGCGTGACTTAGAAGAAGAATGGCGGACGTCCGACATGGAGGATATCTTTCTTTGCTGCAGTTGGGTCGGTTAATAATGCTTCGACGAACTGGCCACGCAGTGGCTTGCCGAAGAATGGATGTGTGGTGGAAATCTCGCCGCCAATTGCCTGGCCGGTCTGTCCGACATTCGAGCACCAGAACAGTGCAAGTGAGCAGGCAAAAAGAGGCTGGTTTTCGCCATAGACATCAAGATTGTCATAAGGAACGAACAACACGTTGACCGGCTTGTTGAGCGCCTTGATCATGGGTGTTTTTTCGAGGGCTTCAATTCCTGCACTCAATACGGCGAGGGTATTTTCCAAAGAAGGGACGGCCTGGCGGGAGGCGGCGATATCCGCCTTTGCCGCAGAGCGTATCTGGCGAACCTCGATAATCTGGTTTGTCAGCGGAATATAGGCGGTCTGGCCGGTGCCGCTGGTAACGGCAGCATCATTTTCCAACTGCTGCTTCATTGACACAAGATAGAGATTGGCCTGTTCTGACATCGCCAACTCGTTTTTCTTTGCGGTAATTTCCGAGCGAAGATCGGCGACCTGACGTTCCACCTGCGCTATGTTCAACATGGACGACTGATATATCGCCCTGCTGATGACGCGGTTTTTAAAGTCGCGTTCCAGGCTGTTGCGGTCGGCTGTACGCGTTTTGGAATTTCCAAAGCCGGCAAGCACCGATTCCAGCAGGGCGGTTTCGGATTTCAATTCTTCAAAGCGGCCACTTTTGTTGGCGATTTCCTGATCGATGATACCGGCTGTGATCGAGGCCAGGGTATCGGCGCGATTGAGTGCGTCTTCGGCTTCGCTGCCCTTGTTTCTTGCCTCTGCCAATTGCTGGGAAGCCAGGTTACGCTTGACTTTCAATTCGCTGCGTTCGCGGTCCGCCTTGACGACCAGTTCATGGCCCGGCTGGAGCTGTAACGGGCTTGACCAGTCGCCGGAAGTCAGGAAATAGGCGATCATGATCCCGTAGGTGACAAATGCCAGGAACAGGGCGGCAAGAATGCTCAATGCCAGGTTCTTGTAAAGTGCCGAAAGGATGGGCGTGAGGCTCGGAATGAAATTTGCCATCGCGCCGATGATGCGAATAATCAAGGGAGCTTCCACAGCCACCTCGGTTACAACAACAGTTGCAGTTTCGGTGACAACTGGATTTTCGATTTCAGAGGCTGCAGAGCGGCGCTCTTGTGAAACTTCCGAGCGGCTTTGTTTGCGGCTGTCTACAACTTCAATGCCGAGAGAACCGGCAATTTCCACAGGATTGTATGGAGGCGTAATAACCTGACCAATCCCCGGAATGGCGGAAATTGAAGGTGCGGAATTGGGACCGGCAAGCACTGTAATTCTGCCAATCGACTTCAGTTGCGCCAATCTTGGAATGGTCAGCGTCAGAGCGCCATCGTTGCGGTTGTCAACCAGAACATGTTCGAAATTGCCGTCAGCGAGAATGGCAATGGCTTCTGCTGCGCTCTCGGCGTGGTGTATTTCGGTATTGCCTTTCATCCGCACCAAAGCATTGGCAATGGCGTTGGCCTGCGGACCCATTACCAGGATCCGGCTTGGCTTCAGCTGATTGCCCGCACTAAGGTTTTGGTTGCGGATGGTGTTCATTTTGCCACCGCCGGTTTGATTGTGGCTTTCTTCTTGGCTCCGCCGCGCGTTTCCCATGAAGTGGTGGCGAGCGTGGCAAGGCCAAGCGGTGTCATGGTCAGATAAAGGACCGGGAAGACAAAGGCCATTGCCATGAACCATACACCGTCGGTGCGGGCCATCTCTGGCAGCTTGTGCTTGTGCAATTCATAGGCAATGCCGAATGTGGCGGCGAGAAGCCCGTGCAGCATCATTGGAATTATAAAGCCGAGGCGCATGAATTCCGCGAACAGGACCATCGGGTAGAACATCAGCAGCATGCCCATCGACAGGTAATGGACGAGAACATAAATGTTGAACTTGTTGATGTGCGGAATGGCTGTGATCAGATCGATCAGGTTCGAGCGTCTCCAGCGCAACTGCTGGGAAAGATAGTTTGCAAGCGTTGATGGTGCCTTGGTGAAGCAATGGGCGTCGAAGATCAAACGGGTCTTGTAGCCGCGCTCGACCAGCTTGCGTGTCAAAAAGCGGTCTTCGCCATATTTTACCTCTTCTCCGAGAAAGCGGCGATCTGCCACGTCTTCATCGACAGCCTCGAGTGCTTCGCGCTTGTACAGCGTCAGGCAACCGGAAAGGCACATGACATGGCTGAACGTGTTTTCGACGTTTTTCAGGAACTGGTAGCCGACCCAATATTTGACGGCCTGCATTTTGGTCAGCCAGTTGGTATCGGCGTTGGAGACAAATACGCAGCCACCGACAGCATCGACACCGGTTGAATGCATGTGCCGCACCAGCAGGCGCAAGGCTTTGACATCCACAATAACATCAGAGTCCACTGACATGATCAGCGGACTGTCAATAGTCTGTACTGCGCGCTTGATGCCAAGGCGTTTGCCCATGTTGTAGGGGTTCTGATCGACCCGCATCCAGGGGAACAGCTTTTCGGCTTCTTTCAGATAGCCGTAGGTTCCGTCGGTGGAAACATCATCGACAAAGACGACTTTCAATTTGTCTGAAGGGTAGTCGAGGGCTGCGAAGCTGCGTGCCGTGTCGACCACGGTCTTGCCTTCGTTGAACACCGGCACAACGATCGTCACTTCCGGCCATACCTCAGGGTCCTGGCCGAAGCCTGGCTGAGTCCGCTTGTCCAACATCCTGGCGAGCGAGCCGAACAAGTATCTGTTCGTGAAGATGATGAGCACCAATATGGCGAAAAGCCACTCGGCACTGTTTGCCCCAATCATTTCTATTCCGATCATGCTTTTTTATTTTTATTATGCATGTCTGATACGGAATTATTCCCGTTATCAGCGTCCCATGTACCCAACATAATGGAAGGTTTTGAAGAATAGGCTAACAAGGTTGGTTACCAATTTCTGAAATCAAACAGGGTAAACAAACATCAAATTTGTATAAAATTAACCAGCAATTTCAAAGGGATATGTTAATCATATTTGCTAAGGGGATTTTACCTGTTTGGCGGTAAGAGTGGACGCAAGGTCACCGCGATAAGTGGCCGTGAATAAATAGCAGGGGTGCATTTTATGAGTTTAATACAACGGGCAGAGATGCCTTTTGACGTTTTGTCATCTATCGAATTACCCAATCCGGATAATGCAATTGTAGCGGTCGTGGGCCTTGGCTATGTCGGTCTGCCCTTGATGGTGGGCTTTGCCGAACAGGCAAGAACCATCGGCTTTGATATTGATCAGGGCAAAGTCGACAGCCTCAACAATGGCGTTGATCCATCGGAGCAGTGCAGCGCCAAGGAGCTTGCACATCCCAACATGGAATTTTCCTGCGACTTCAACGCATTGCAAAATGCGGATGTTCTGGTCGTTTGTGTGCCAACACCGGTCATGCAGGGCAACAAGCCTGATTACCGCCCGCTTCTGGCCGCGACAAAATCAGTAGCCCGGCATATGAAGCGCGGAGCGGTTGTTGTTTATGAAAGCACGGTTGATCCTGGCACCACCGAAAACCGGTGTATCCCGGTTCTTGAAGAAATATCCGGCATGCGCGAAGGCACTGATTTTTATGTCGGCTATTCGCCAGAGCGCGTTAGCCCCGGCGAACATGCGCGCCGTGTTACCGACATCAAGAAGATTGTATCGGGCACCTCGCCAAAAGTGGCGGATTTTCTCGAAGTCCTTTATGGCCGCGTCGTCAAGGCCGGACTTTACAAGGCAACCTCGATCAAGGTTGCCGAGGCTGCCAAGATCCTTGAAAACACCCAGCGCGATGTCAACATTGCCCTCATCAACGAGATGATGCAGCTGTTCGATTCAATGGGGATCAAGGTTTCCGATGTTGTTGCGGCCGCCGGTTCCAAGTGGAACTTCCATACCTATTTTCCTGGCCTTGTTGGCGGGCATTGCATTTCGGTTGATCCGTTCTTCCTGTTGAATGCCGGGCGCAGCCACGGCCTTGCGATGGAGATGGTTTCCTCGGCGCGCGCCGTCAACGAGCGCACAGCTCATTTCATTGCTGACAAGCTGCATGAAATGCTGGCCCCTGAAGCCCACAATCTCCAGGGCAAGAAGGTTCTGGTGCTTGGACGCGCGTTCAAGGACAATTGCCCCGACACGCGCAACTCCAAATCCTTCGCGGTGATTGACTCGCTGTGGACACGCGGCGCGGATGTATACTCCTATGATCCGATTGCCGACAACAGCCACTTTGAGGGTGGACGCGGCGCGGTTGTCATTGACGATCTCGACGGCCTGATGACGCATGGCCAGTTTGATGCGGTGGTTGTCACCGCCAAGCATGATTGTTTTGTGCGCGATTTTGACATTTTCAAACTGTCGGCGATTGCGCCGCGCGGCGCTCCGATTGTGGACCTGCGCAAACTGTTTGACGCTGATCTTGCTTCCGCGCATTTCAACTACTGGACAGCTTAGGTCATTATCCGATCTGCAAATCAGAAACCCGGCAGTTATGCCGGGTTTTTTGTTTGAAGAGGAAGGTCAGCTTGGAGGCCAAAGTGTCGAATGCTGAGGAAAACACGAATGTCAGTTTTCGTTAACTTACGCTCCTGTGCGACTACTCTACAATGAATACCGAAACGGCTTCATTGAAACCCTTTAAATCGCACTTTGTGCCAGTGTCGACAGCAATGCTTGTAATTGCGTTGAACTCTTCCGAGCATACAGTTTTTGCATTCAAGACGCTCGCTTGATCTAGCAAACGCGAAGCTAGATTAACAGCAGGTCCAATTGCCGTGAAATCAAGGCGGTTTCGGCTACCGACATTTCCGTAGAATATTTCTCCAATGTGGAGCGAGGCACGAAATTCGATTGGCGTGTCACTGTCGTAGTTTTCAATTTCCGTTCTTGAACTTGAGACTGCATTTAATGCATTTTGTGCAGCTGCTTCTAGAGCGGTAAGATCATCGACAACTGGAAATATAATCAAAGCGCCATCACCTATGAATTTCAAAATTTCCCCGTAGTTGGCCACGACGGCCGTATCGATAATCTCATAAAATGCATTTAACACTTTTAGAACTTCGGCCCCCGAACGCGAATTTGACATAGCAGTGTAACTCACTAAATCCACGAACAATATGACCGCAGAAATAGTCTCCCCTTCGCCGCGCTGAATTTTCCCGTCCAAAACTTTGCGACCGATGTCCTGCCCCAAATAGGTGGTCAGAGAGACCGTCATATCGCTTCTGTAGCCAAAGTGCTCACAGACACGGGCAACTGGCGCCTGCAATCGGCGCAATTGCATGACTATATCGTTATCGAACCCCTTCTCGGTCTTCGTCCCAAAAAACATGCAACGGGAGACAGATCCATCAACATTAAATAAAGGCAGGCAAATGAGATCGGTGTAACCTGCCACGCGGTATTTTTTCAGGGTTAGATCGCCACTGTCATCCTCTTCGTCATCAAATTTGAAACGAAGCATACGTTGCATGAGTATCGTCTTCGCCTGTGGACCACCCTGGAATGCTTGGCCTTGGACCAAGGCATTGGAAACAGGGAGATGCCACACCCCCCTTTTTATGCTCCAAACAACGCCTACGGCTGGAAATATCGGATGTATATCGTATTTGTATAGCCCTACGGAAGCTATCGGAACGCCGGCTGCAAATAACCTTTCCGAGAATACGCCAACAAACTTCTCAAACGTGCTAGGTGGAGGCGCGCCAGCTACTAGCCAAGTGATGACTTTAGTGATTTTTTCATCGATGTTCATAAACATCATGCTCCGCACACCTAGCTTTTTAAGCATTTAGTTATTCAAGGGTAATCCACTAGCACGTTTACACGATACCGAAAGCGGACAAATATCCATCTTCAGCAAATCGTCGCTAAGTCCGCACAGGCGACCTTCGAAAATAGTTATCCCCATGCATTTTTTCTACCCTATCTTCTCCCCACTGTTTTCATGCAAGCGCCGGGTTTGATATCGCCGTCGAATAGGGAGAAAACAGCAGCGGAGCGGTATGCCGAGAGGGTTCAAATCCCAGGGGGTATACCTTGAGGGTTTGGCAGGACCGTGTACTGAAGAGCCTCCAGACACCAAAAATCTTCGCGCAGGGC
>JBGSTD010000038.1:0-23446 GCA_041736675.1 Salaquimonas sp. | reverse complement strand
TGACGGTCACGACATGGACCCCCTGTCCTGACAAGGCATTGAGATAGACCGCCAGGGTTGCCACTAAGGTCTTTCCCTCACCGGTGCGCATTTCGGCAATATTTCCGCCGTTGAGAATCATGGCACCGATCAGCTGAACGTCAAAAGGCCGCATTCCAAGGGCGCGTTTTGAAGCCTCGCGAACGACCGCAAATGCAGGCACCAGCAAATCATCTATTTCCGTGCCATTGGCGACCAGTTGTCTGAATTCATCTGTCTTGGCTTTCAACGCCTCATCGGAAAGGGCGCTCATTTCTTCTTCAAGTGCATTGATGGCTGCCAC
The DNA here is from genome assembly GCA_041736675.1 of Salaquimonas sp. Classification (GTDB taxonomy): domain Bacteria; phylum Pseudomonadota; class Alphaproteobacteria; order Rhizobiales; family Rhizobiaceae; genus Salaquimonas. Next base: position 23,124 of record JBGSTD010000038.1, on the reverse strand, counting down.
GCTTGGCATCAAACGCTTGATGAAACGCTCATTGGAAGAGCCGAGAATTTTCTTGGCGATACCGGAAAAAATGCCCATTTAGGGGTCCTTCGGATGTTCTGCGAATAGTCTTTATTATCCGCAAAATTGGTTGTTTGACAAAACTGGCAGCAGCGGCTGCGCCTTGTACTGTTATCGATTTGGTCTTTATCCAGGAAATAGAAGGCAAAAACAGCCTGTATATATGGACGACCGCCAGACGGACAGATAAGAGGGGGATAATGTGATGTCAACGTCGATGGTGACTTGCGGCTTTTTAATGATGAAAAATTGAACGAAAGTGACCGTTCAAGCTTGCCTTCGCCAGCCAGTCATATATTTGCCATGGATTGCCGTCAGATCAGCCCGAAACTGAAAGGAAGTTTCAATGGTTCGCTTGCCCAAGCTATTTATGTCTGCCTCAATTTTGGCAATGATTGCGTTTTCTCCGGCGAACGCACTGGCCCAATCAAAGGTTCTGGCGAAAGTCGGTGATCTGGAAATTACCGATCAAGAACTTACCTTCGCCGAGGCTGACCTGAAAGAGCAATTTGCCCAGGTGCCTGAAGACAAAAGGCGCAGTGCCATTTTGTCAGCGCTGATCGATATCAAACTTCTGGCGAACAAAGCTGAAGGTGAAGGATTGAAGGAGACGGATCTGTTCAAGGCGCAGATGAATTTTGTGGCTGCCCGCTCGCTACACAACATGTATTTCCAAAAAAACGTTGTCGAGGCAATTACGGATGAAGAGTTGAAAGCCCGCTTTGACAAGGAAACAGCCGGGCTGCCGCCCGAAAAGGAAATAAAGGCCCGTCATATACTGCTCAAGACAGAAGAAGATGCAAAGGCTGTTATTGCCGAGTTGGATGCCGGCGGGAAATTCGAGGAAGTTGCAAAGGCAAAATCCACAGGACCCTCAGGTCCTGCTGGCGGCGATCTCGGCTTCTTCGGCAAGGGCCAGATGGTCCCCGAGTTCGAAGCCGCAACATTTGCGCTTGAAACCGGAAAATACACAAAGGTCCCGGTGAAAACACAGTTCGGATTCCATGTTATCCTGAAAGAGGAGGAGCGGGACAAGCCGCTTCCGGAGTTTGAAGCGGTGAAAGACCAGATCAGGCAACTGGTTTTGCGTGAGAAATATTTTGCACTGGTGCAGGATACCAAAAAAGCTGTTCCAGTTGAAATTCTCGATGAGACGATGAAATCGGACATTGAAAACATGAACAAGCAGATTGAAGGCAAATAATCAGGGTCCATCTGTCGGGGCCACGGCCTCTTTTGGGGAAAATCATGGGTACAGGCACAGTTAAAGTTTCACCATTGGCACCAACTTCCTGGCCGCAAATGCCGGCTTTGAAAGGTGTTCGCCTTGGAGCAGTCGAGGCCGGGATCAAATACAAAGGTCGGCTGGATCTGGGTGCGATCCTTTTTGATGTCCCGGCAGCTGTTGCCGGTGTCTTTACAAAATCAAAATGTCCGTCAGCACCAGTTGACTGGTGCCGTAAACAACTGACCAAGGGAAGCGCGCGGGTAGTTGTCGTCAATTCGGGCAATTCAAATGCCTTTACCGGGAAAAACGGCATATCAACCGTGAAAACAAGTGCAGAGGCTGCGCAAAAGGCATTCAATTGCAAGCCGTCACAGGTCTTTCTTGCTTCCACCGGAGTTATCGGGGAGCCACTTGACGCGTCGGGTTTTGAAAAGCATCTGATAAAACTGGAAAAGATTGCCAAGGAAAACGAGTGGGAAAACATGGCGAGAGCCATCATGACCACGGATACCTATCCTAAAATGGCAACACGCAGTTTCGAGGTTGAAGGCAGGCAATATCATCTCAACGGAATTGCAAAGGGTGCAGGCATGATACAGCCCGATATGGCGACCATGCTTTCATTTCTTGTGACAGACTATCCGGTCGAAAGCGGCTTGCTGCAAAAGCTGCTGACAAAGGCGATCGGGCCGACTTTCAACTCGATATCGGTCGACAGCGATACCTCAACCAGCGATACCGTTCTTTTGTTCTCGGCGCTTAATGGTGCAAAGGGCATTCATTCTGCCAAGGACAAGGGCATCAAACTGCTTGAAAAAGCGCTGCATGAAACCCTTCACGAACTTGCCATGTATGTGGTTTGCGATGGTGAGGGGGCAAGCAAGCATATCGAAATCAATGTTCACGGTGCAAAATCTTCAAAGTCGGCCAAGGTTATTGCGCTTTCCATTGCTAATTCGCCGCTGGTCAAGACAGCCATCGCCGGCGAAGATGCGAATTGGGGCCGTATTGTCATGGCTGTAGGCAAAGCAGGGGAACCTGCGGATCGGGATAAACTGGAAATACGGTTCGGCGAAGTCACCGTAGCCAAGGGCGGCCAGCGGGAAAAGAATTACTCCGAGAAAGCCGCCAGCAATGTGATGAAGGAAAAATTTATTCCGATCTATGTCCATGTAGGAATCGGCAAAGGCAGTGCAACTGTCTGGACATGCGACCTGACGGCTGAATATATTGCCATCAATGCGGATTACAGAAGTTGATTGGCAGGTCATATGAGCGATCTACCTGGAAGAGCAGATAGTTTAACCATGGCCAATCATGCTTATATTCGGCGACTTGAGGCTGTCAGCTTCAGATCCTTTCCCGCGACGACAACCGTGTACGACGGAACCTGGGCTGTACGCCTGACAGCCGGCCATCCTGCCAAACGGCTCAATTCGGTCAATCCGCTCGACCCGCATGACAGCCTGGATCTTGAGGGCAGAATCAAAAAGGCGGAACGGCGATTTTCAAGTTTTGGCAGACCGCTTGTTTTTCGATTGACACCGCTTGCTCCCGACCGTCTCAGTCATCTGTTTGAAGACTGGAACTGGCAGAAGCATGAGGAAAGCATCGTCATGATGCTTGATCTTTCAAAACTCGATCTGTCAGGCGTGCATGATCAGCTTCCCCTCAAGGATGTTGGCCGGTGGGTGGATGATTTTATCGCTCTTTCCAATGACAAAAAGGAATTGAAGCCCGGCCTTGTAGAGGTGATCGGGGCAACAGAGCCTGAAACCGGGCTGTTCGTGAGAAAACACCAGTCGCAGAACAAGACTGTCAGTATGGTTCGTTGTGTCAATGACCGGGGCATGGTGGGTGTTTTCGATCTGGTCAGCAGTTCACAATACCGCAGGCAAGGGCATGCCCGCAGTATCTTGGAAACAGCGCTTTTGTGGGCAAAGCGCCATCATGCGCAGAAAGCCTGGTTACAGGTGGTTGCCCACAATCTGGCTGCCAACGCACTTTACCGCTCGATGGGATTTGAAGAAGTTTACCGCTATTGCTACTGGAAGCCACCGCAGGAAGCTGGCCATGAAGACATTTAGAAACATGCAGGTAGTCAGCTGATGGCGCAGACATGAAGAGAATAGTTCTGGTCAGTGCTTGTGCTCTGGTTGACGCAGACAACAGAATTCTGCTTGCCCGGCGCCCTGAGGGTAAGTCAATGGCCGGACTTTGGGAGTTTCCAGGCGGCAAGGTTGAAACCAATGAAACGCCTGAAGATGCCCTGATCCGTGAATTACATGAGGAACTCGGAATTATTACATGGAAGACCTGCCTTGCGCCGCTTAGCTTTGCCAGTCATTCCTATGAGGATTTTCATCTGGTAATGCCGCTGTTCATTTGCCGCAAATGGGAGGGGATCCCAGTCTCGCGTGAAAACCAGGACTTGAAATGGGTAAGAGCCAAACAGCTTCGCGATTATCCCATGCCTCCGGCTGACGAGCCGCTGATCCCTGCGTTAATTGATCTTTTATAAAATTGTGAGAATTTTAATCATTGGGTCGATATATCCGGCCAAAGGTGGTTTTGGGGCAATTTCGCCTTGAAGAGGGATTTTGACATGATAGATGGTCTCGGCGCGCTTGCTGCAAAAGCGGACAAGTTTAAAAAAGAAGACAAAGGTGGCGCTACCCTTCAGGCGGCCCTGCTCTTTGGCGGAGTCGCGATGGCGCTTTCGGTTCTGATTGCACCCCAATTGAAAAGCGCTGTCGACACTTATGCAGAGAACAGGGCGCTGGGTATCGACAAGGTGATTACAGGAAGTATCAAGCCGACAAGACAGATCACTGTGCGCAAAAGTGTGCTTGACAAATAATTTGCTGCAAATTGTAATTTATTGAAAAAATTGACTTTTATCAGCTGTTAACCTTTTGTGTTTACTTTTATTTTATCAGACTACTGTAGGCTTGAAGTGAATTTAAGTGGGAGCAGTACTGTGAAAACAATAATCAAGAAATTTATTTCAGATTCCAGCGGGGCGACAGCCATTGAATATGCGCTGATAGCAACCTTGGTATCTGTTGCCATTATTGGCGGTGCCACTTCAATGGGAGCGGCAACCAATAACTCGCTGAAATATGCGGCAGATGCCTTTCCCGCTACATAAAATCTGAAAGTTTGTGCTTGGCTGATCCTGGCTTTAGGGGCTTTTGTTGGCTCGGATCCTCTTTCCAACCGCTCAGAAAACCGAGTTTGACGGTGGCACGCAGCCTGCCGTCAGCATCTGAGAATTTTTCCCTGTAAATTTCCTCCGCTCGCGGCAGCACTGCTTTGCCAAGCATCGGTGCGTGCCCGCTTGCTCTGTCAGCGGTATTTCCTGCCCCCATATCCCGCAAATCCCTGATAAGGCCTTGCAGGGAGCCATAGCGTATTGTGCGCTCTTCGATGTCTGCGACCGGCAGTTTGAAACCGGTTTTGTGCATCAAATCACCCAGTTGGCGAATATTGGCAAAATGGTTTACCCGGGCCGCCGCACCGCCGCTCAATTCGGCTTCGGAAGATAAAAGGGATTGCTTGAGTTCATCAAGCGTTCCCTCGCAGGGAATGACCGCCATCAACAATCCGTCAGGCTTTAGCGCCATGTTTATCTGGAAAAACATGGCTGGAAGATCGGCGATTTGGTGAAGATCAAGGATGGAAATCACCAGGTCATGGCTGTTTGGTTCAACCGCAAGCAAGGCGGGATTTCCTTTTGGCCAGTCGACAATGGCAATGTCATTTTCCAAGGGCGGGTTTTGCTGAAGAACCGCATCAATGGCCTGTTTGGTGAAGGGGCTGTCAAACAGATATGCCGCTTTAGAAAATCGGCGTTTGGTGACAGCCAGGCGTTCACCGACGACCATACCCGCCAAGGCATGCAAAAAGGCAGCGTCCTGCGCATTGCGCCTTTTTGCGCGCGCCGATTTTGCACGGCGTTGGCGTTCAGGTGAAGTCATGTTGTTCATAGCCCCCCAAATAGGCGAGTTTGAGAAAAGAGTCGATTGTTTGCGTCATTGCGGCTAGGCTTTTTGAAGGCTGGGCCGGCAGCAGTCGGAGCAATGAAAGGGCGTAGTGGCCGGATGAGCATCGGGCAGCATCTGACAAACGGATATCGCAGGTTCGTCGATCTGTCGATCCCGCCGCTTTGCATGATTTGTGAAGCGATCGTTGCAGGACCTGGTGCATGCTGCCCGCAATGCTGGGCCAAAATCAGATTTATCGCCAAACCCCTTTGTGAAATAACCGGAGCACCCTTCTCCTATGAAATGGGTGAGGGAATGGTGAGCGCCGATGCGATTGTCAATCCGCCGCCCTATCACCAATGCCGTTCGGCTGTAATTTATGACGAACATGTTCGTGGACTTGTAACAGGATTGAAATATTCGGACCGGCTTGATCTTGCACCGTGGCTTGCCAACTGGATGGTGACAGCGGGAAAAACGCTGATTGAGCGCAATCCTGTTCTTGTTCCGATTCCGCTCTATCCAACGAGGCTCATCCAGAGGCGTTATAACCAGTCAGCTGAACTGGCACGGAATATTTCCCTTTTGACAGGGCTCGCCTATCGTCCTGACTTTCTGGTTCGCTCCAGGCGAACCCGTCAGCAGGTTGGATTGAGTGGCAAGGAACGTGAAACGAATGTGCGGGGGGCATTCAGGGTTCCGGAATCCATGAAACAGGAGGTTTATGGCAACAAGATTCTGCTCATCGATGATGTCTACACCTCAGGTGCTACAGTCAAGGCTGCAGCGAGAGCTCTCAAGAGGGCTGGATCAATGAATATTGATGTACTAACATTTGCAAGAGTGGCTTCGGGCGAGTAATAACGCTGACGATGAAATATTCTACCGTTAAAGCGAATCTGGGTAAATTGAATGGCTGATGTGGTTATTTATACGAGAATGATGTGCGGTTATTGCACTGCGGCAAAAAGTCTGCTCTCCAGAAAAAAAGCCTCCTTCCGGGAGTTTGACGGGACGTTCGATCCCAAGATACGCCAGGAAATGATTGAAAAATCCGGCCGTCATACATTTCCTCAAATCTTTATCGGAGGCAAGCATATTGGCGGCTGTGATGATCTTCATGATCTGGACCGTCAGGGCAAGCTTGATGCAATGTTGAACGCGTGAGGGACTGGTGAAAACACTCAAGGCTGCCTGTATCCAGATGCGTTCCGGCACAAGTGTCGAGCGCAATGTGGAAATGCTTTCGGCTATGGTCCGGCAGGCGGCCGGAGACGGTGCACTTTATATTCAGACACCTGAGATGAGCGGCCTCCTTCAGAAGAATCCAAGGCTGCTGATGGAAACAGTCAGATTGCAGGAAGATGACCCTGTGTTTGCAGCCTGCTCCGGGCTTGCCGGTGAACTTGGTATTTGGCTGCACCTCGGCTCCACTGCGATCAAGTTGCCACAAACCGATAACACAGGCAAAGCTGCCAACCGCGCCGCACTTTTTGCGCCAACAGGCGAATTGAAACTGACCTATGACAAGATTCATATGTTTGACGTTTCGGTGGATGAACAAAACCAGTGGCGGGAATCCAATCGCTTCGAGGCGGGCAACCAAGCATATGTTGTGGAGATGGACGGCATCAAGACGGGAATTTCGATCTGCTATGACATGCGTTTTCCTCAACTCTACCGCCATCAGGCAAGGCTTGGCGCGCAAATCCTGACCTGTCCGTCGTCGTTTACAAAACCCACCGGGCGGGCCCACTGGGAAATAATTCTGAGGGCCAGGGCTATCGAGAATGGTGCTTTCATGCTTGCCGCCGCGCAAGGCGGAACCCATGAGGACGGGCGTGAAACATACGGGCATTCGATGATGATCAACCCATGGGGTGAGATTATTGGCGAATTGGCGCATGACGAACCGGGTATTCTGGTGTGTGACCTTGACCTTGAAGAAGTCGATATTGCCCGGAAGAAAATTCCAAACCTTGTGAATGAGAAAAAATTTGCCATATCAGAAGTATGATTGGCATATGACTTTAGTTTGCCGGTCGAGTTGAAACCTGATTGAGTGAGCAATGATCAAATATTCCCTTGGCTGCAACAAGAACCATGAATTCGAAGGCTGGTTTGCCTCGAGTGAGGAATTTTTGCGCCTGCGCGATGGAAAGCTGCTCGATTGCCCGGTTTGTGGAAGCATCAAGATCGACAAGCTGCTGATGGCACCTTCTGTCAAGTCGACGAAGGGAAAGGACATAACCGATATCGCTGTGGCCAAGACGGGCGCAAATGTGCCGGTGTCTGGTCTGCCTGTCGCCCCTACCCAGATGCAAGCAGTTGCCGGTCCACCAATGTCCGCCATCCCGGCCGAAGTCCAGCAGGAGGTAATCAGGCATTTGCGCGAGATCAGAAAGCAGGTTCTCGCCAATGCCGAGGATGTGGGTGAGAACTTCGGCAATGAAGCGCGCAAAATTCATTACGGGGAAAGCGAGCAGCGCGGAATTTACGGGCAGACTTCGCCTGAAGAAGCCGTTGAATTGATCGAAGAGGGGATCAATGTTGTCCCACTCCCTGTTTTGCCCGAAGACAAGAACTGAGGCCTGACCTGACAATCAAGTTCAGGCTCCAGTATTTTAGCCATCTAATTCATAGGCGTCCGGCGAGGATCATGTAGTTGACATCCATGTCGCGGGATTTGTTCCAACTGTCCTGAAGAACGTTGTAGAAGACACCCGTGCGATCCATGACAGCCATGCCGGCTTTAATGAGTGGCGCTTCAAGTTCCTCAGGCCTTACCAGCTTTTCATATTGATGCGTGCCTTTGGGTAGCCAGCGCAGAACATTTTCAGCCATGAAAATCGCCAGCGCCTTGGCTTTCATGGTGCGATTTATGGTTGCGACAAACATAAGGCCGCCTGGCTTCACCATGTTGGCGCATTTGCTCATGAAGAGATCGACGTCCGAAACGTGCTCGACCACTTCCATGTTGAGAATGACATCGAACTTTTCGCCTGCTGCTTCCAGTGATTCGGCGGTTTGTGCGCGGTAGTCGATCGCCAAGCCTGATTGTGCCGCATGAATCCTGGCGACTTCAATGTTCACTGCCGAAGCATCGGCCCCAACAATTTCAGCCCCCATGCGGGCCATCGGTTCGCACAAAAGGCCGCCGCCACAACCGATATCAAGAAAACGCAGTCCCTTTAAAGCCTTTGGGTCTTTAATGTCGCGGTCAAACCGGGCGCAAACCTGCTCCTTGATATAGGCTAGGCGAACAGGATTGAATTTATGCAGGGGGCGAAATTTTCCGGTCGGGCTCCACCATTCAGCCGCCATGGCAGAAAAGCGGTCGACCTCTTGCTGGTCGATGGTTGATTCAGCTGTTGATTCAACCTTTGATTCTATGGTTTTTTTCGTTCCGGATTTCGAGGTCATGGATTCTGGTACCTGTTTCACTGGATATCACTTTAAGGGCAATAGCATGATTTGAAAGTAAAAACCTCCCATTGCGATGCGGCAGGGTGCCGCCGCTTGCATGAAAGTCACTTATTCAGTATGGAAGCGGCGTTCGCCTATCAGCTCTGGTTCATGTTCATGGAGCCGGAATATCTGAAAGGCACTCCGGCAACAGCCGGATGGGTGGTTTTCACTATCGAACAGTTGTTGTTTTCATCGGTTTAAGGATACCGGGCTCGATGGCGCGTCTTGTGCTCAAATTTGGCGGAACTTCCGTTGCGGATATGGACCGCATTCGTAATGTAGCGAAGCACGTGAAGCGGGAGGTTGATGCCGGCCACCAGGTTGCGGTCGTTGTTTCAGCGATGTCAGGCAAGACGAATGAACTGGTCGCCTGGGCAAGGGACGCATCGCCGATGCATGATGCGCGAGAATATGATGCCATTGTCGCCTCAGGCGAGCAAGTGACTGCAGGACTTCTTGCGATCTGTCTGCAGGCAATGGGTGTGGAAGCGCGATCATGGCTTGGCTGGCAAATTCCCATCACAACCGACAATGCCCATGGTTCTGCCCGAATTGCCGATATAAATGGCGATGAATTGATCAGGCGGTTTGAAAAAGGTCAGGTTGCTGTGATTGCCGGATTCCAAGGCATTGCGCCAGACAATCGGATTACGACACTGGGGCGTGGCGGATCGGATACAACGGCGGTTGCCATTGCTGCTGCGGTCAATGCGGATCGTTGCGATATTTATACAGATGTGGACGGGGTCTATACCACCGATCCACGCATGCAGCCAAAGGCCAAACGGCTTGACCGGATTTCCTTTGAGGAAATGCTGGAAATGGCTTCGCTTGGTGCAAAAGTTCTACAGGTGCGCTCAGTTGAAATGGCCATGGTTCACGGGGTCAAGACCTTTGTGCGCTCCAGTTTTGACGACCCTGCATCTATTGACTCAAGCCCGGGGGCATCCCCGACAGGAACCCTGATTTGTAATGAGGAAGATATTTTGGAAAAAGAAGTTGTGACAGGCATTGCCTATGCCCGCGATGAATCCCAAATTTCATTGCGCCGCGTTCCCGACAAGCCGGGTATTTCAGCTGCCATTTTCGGGCCGTTGGCTGAAGCAAATGTCAATGTTGACATGATCGTGCAGAGCGTTTCTGAAGACGGCTCGCGAACTGACATGACGTTTACACTGCCGGATGCCGACCTTGAGCGGGCTTTGGTGGTGCTTGACACCAACAAGGACCAGATCGGTTACGAATTGCTGCAAAGCGATAAGGGTCTGGTAAAGGTTTCCGTCATTGGCATCGGGATGCGCAGCCATGCGGGTGTTGCCTCCACGGCCTTTGCCGCGCTGGCTCAAAAAGGTATCAACATCCGCGCCATCACGACTTCGGAAATCAAGTTTTCCGTGCTGATCAATTCGGAATATACCGAACTTGCTGTTCGCACGCTTCACTCCGTGTATGGTCTGGACAGTGCATCCTGATCTGCAATGGGTAAAAACGTGAAAGTAGATGTGTCATCCTTGCGAAGCGGATAGGCGCAACAAAGTGCTTGCGACGGCACTTGATTTGTTCCCGATTTGGGTAACAAATAATCCGGATAAGGGAGCGGCCACGACACGATGGATGCAAGTACTGGACCAAGGGGATTATTGAAGCGGCTGCGCGAAGTCATGGCGGAAACGCTTGGCGCGCAGGACCGCCTCGACAAGATTGTCCGGCATATTGCAGCCAATATGGTCGCCGAGGTTTGCTCGGTATATGTTCTGCGCTCGGATGATGTGCTCGAACTCTTTGCAACAGAAGGCCTCAATCCGCAGTCGGTGCATGAGGCTTCGCTGATGGTTGGACAAGGTCTTGTCGGCTCGATCGCCGCGACCGCCAGAACGCTCAATCTTGACGATGCGCAAAGCCATCCGGCGTTCCGCTATCTGCCTGAAACGGGTGAAGAGATTTACCATTCGTTTTTGGGTGTCCCGATTTTGCGTTCGGGCCGCACGCTGGGTGTTCTGGTTGTTCAGAACCAGGCCAAGCGGGTTTACCGGGAAGATGAAGTTGAAGCGCTTGAAACGACCTCGATGGTTTTGGCCGAGCTGATTGCAGCAGGAGAACTCGAGGGGCTGGTTCGTCATGGAGCAGGGCTGGATTCAACCCGTCCTTTGAAACTAACAGGGGTCTCCCTCGCTGATGGGATCGGAATTGGGTATGTCATCCTGCATGAACCCAGGGTCGTGGTAACCAACCTTTTCAATGAAAATGCGGAACTTGAGACAAGCCGACTGCATGCGGCTATCAGCAAGTTGCGCCTGTCGATTGACGGCATGCTCGAACACGGCGACGTCGCCCGCGAAGGGGAGCACCGAGAAGTGCTTGAGGCATACCGGATGTTTGCCAATGACCGGGGATGGGTTCGCCGGCTCGATGAGCAAATCCAGAATGGGCTGACGGCTGAGGCAGCGGTCGAAAAAGTACAAAGCGACAACCGGGCGCGTATGATGCGCCAGTCAGACCCGTATTTGCGCGAGAGGCTGAATGACTTTGATGATCTTGCATACCGGCTTTTGCGCGAGCTGGTCGGAAAAGCCCACGGGCCGATCACGGACAAGGTGGATCACGATTATGTGGTCGTTGCGCGAAACATGGGTGCTGCCGAACTGCTGGACTATGCCGGTCCGAGCCTTAGGGGGCTTGTGCTGGAAGAAGGAACACCCACCAGCCACGTGGTGATTGTTGCCAAAGCGCTTGGAATACCGGTTGTGGGCCAGATCACCAATATGGTTTCTCTGGCAGAGAGTGGAAATGCGATTATAGTAGATGGCGAGGATGGCGAGGTTCATCTTCGTCCGCCGCCGGAAGTTGAAGCTGCCTACAGGGAGAAAGTCGAGTTCAGGGCAAAACGCCGTGCAGTCTATGACCAGTTGCGCGATCTGCCGATGTGTTCAAAAGACGGGATAAATGTTTCTCTGTTGATGAATGCCGGCCTTTCGATGGATTTGCCGAATGTCGAACATTCCGGTGCTGCAGGTATCGGACTGTTTCGGACCGAATTGCAGTTCATGGTAGCCTCGCGGTTCCCAAGGCCGGGGGAACAGGAAGCATTGTATCGCGAGGTTCTTGACACATTGCCGGGAAAACCGGTGACGTTCAGAACGCTTGATATCGGCGGCGACAAAGTGTTGCCTTATCTGCGCGCCGAATTGGAAGAGAACCCGGCGCTCGGCTGGCGTGCAGTCCGTTTGACACTTGATCGTCCGGGGCTGATGCGGGCGCAAATCCGCGCGCTGTTGAAAGCTGCAGGCGGGCGCGAGTTGCGGGTGATGATACCGATGGTTACCGAGACGCGCGAGATTTACCGGGTCCGCAAATTGATTGACCACGAAGTTGAACTGCTGAAAAAATTTGGCCACACGCTTCCTGAGAAGCTGCTGTTGGGCGCCATGATTGAAGTCCCGTCTCTTTTGTTCCAGATGAATGACCTTCTGGCAGCAGTTGATTTTGTGTCAGTCGGATCAAATGACCTGTTTCAATTCGTGATGGCGAGCGACCGGGGCAATGCAAAGATTGCCAAGCGTTATGATCCGCTCAATCGCGGATTTTTGCGGGTATTGCGAAAGATTGTGGTTGCGGCTGATGAGAACGGTGTGCCGCTGACTTTGTGCGGAGAAATAGCCGGAAAGCCACTTTCAGCTCTGGCACTTCTCGGACTTGGCTACCGTGCGATTTCAATGGCTGGGGCTGCGATTGGGCCGGTCAAGGCGATGCTGCTTGAAACCGATATCAGCAAACTCCAACCTGCCTTGCTCGAAGAAATTGAAAAGCCTTATGGCGGGCAAACAATTCGCGAGTTTCTTGTTGACCATGCAGCTGCCAACGGTATCCCCTATTAGCCGGGATATTCTGTTTTTTCGTTGTTTCCCATCCTTCCCAATGTTTTGGAATAATCCCAATGCTCGATGCAGCAAAACTCAATCAGCTTACCGCAAGATTTGATTCACTTGCCCAACAAATGGCCGAGAACCCTGATCCGGAAAAATATGTTGCTCTGGCGTCGGAATATTCCGGTCTTGAAGATGTGGTGGCCAAAATCAAGGATTTACGCGAAGCGGAAAACGCCCTCGCCGGTCTTGATGAATTGCTGGCAGACAAAGGCATTGATGCCGAAATGCGCGAAATGGCCGAACTAGAGTATCCCGATATAGAAGAGAAAATCGAAAACTGCATTGCCGAAATCAAGCTGTTGCTGCTGCCTAAAGACAGTGCGGATGACAAGAGTGCGGTTTTGGAAATCAGGGCTGGTACAGGCGGGAGTGAAGCAGCACTGTTTGCCGGTGATCTGTTCAGAATGTATGAGCGGTATGCGGCGGAAAAAGGCTGGAAAGTTGAGATACTTTCAGCCAGTGACGGTGATGCCGGCGGTTACAAGGAGGTGATCGCAGCCGTGAACGGCAAGGGAGTTTTTGCGAGGCTGAAATTTGAGTCTGGTGTTCACCGCGTGCAGCGCGTGCCTGAAACCGAGACAAGCGGACGGGTTCATACTTCTGCTGCGACGGTAGCGGTTTTGCCGGAGGCGGAAGAAATTGATATCGAAATTCGCGCTGAGGATTTGCGTATCGACACCATGCGATCTTCGGGTGCGGGCGGGCAGCACGTCAATACAACCGACAGCGCGGTTCGCATTACCCATCTTCCGACCAATATTGTTGTGACGTCTTCAGAAAAATCCCAGCACCAGAACCGTGCCAATGCCATGAAAGCCTTGCGGGCAAAGCTTTATGACATGGAACGCCAAAGGGCGGACAAGGAACGCGCTGATTCGCGCAAGGGTCAGGTCGGCTCAGGTGATCGGTCAGAACGCATCCGCACCTATAATTTTCCGCAAGGGCGGATCAGTGATCACCGGATCAATCTGACTTTGTACAAGCTTGACCGGATCATCGAGGGTGAAGGCCTTGATGAGCTGATTGATGCGTTGATTACCGATCATCAGGCGACATTGCTGGCTGCTGTTGAAGAATGAGAAAAGAAAGCAATGCCACGATCGGCGAGATGCAACGCAAAGGCATGAAACGATTGCGCGATGCCGGGATTGAAAATCCCGGTCTTGATGTCCGGTTCTTGCTTGGCGATGTCCTGCAGTTACAGCCGGCACAGCTGATTTCGGCAGACCGGCAGGAAATGGCCCCTGAGAAATGCGAAGCGTTTGAAGCGATGATTGATCTGCGCCTTGCAGGTAAGCCGGTACACCGGATTTTAGGCCATCGCGAGTTTTACGGCAGGCGAATTGATTTTGGCGATGGTTGCCTTGAACCGCGCCCGGAGACCGAGCTTCTTGTCGAGCGGGTTTTACAAGATGTTGACAAAGCGCACCGCGTTTCATTTCTTGAAATCGGCACCGGCAGTGGCGCAATCATTGTTACTCTCTTGGCAGAGCTTGCAAATGCGTGCGGCGTTGGAACCGATATTGAGCCATTGGCGCTCGCGCAGACATTGAAAAATGCCCGGCGTCATCTGGTTGAAGAGCGCATTGAACTGGTAGAGGCAGACTGCTTTCCGGCGACGCATGGAAAATTCAATTTCATCGTCTCTAATCCGCCATATATTGCGAGCGGGGATATCGCTGCGCTTTCGCGGGAAGTCAGGGAATCTGATCCCAGGCCCGCCCTTGACGGCGGGATGGATGGAATGGATATTTACCGGAGAATTTTTGATCGTGCCCCAGGATTTTTGCTGCCTGAAGGGCGCCTCTATCTTGAGACCGGGCACGGGCAACATGACATGATAATTTCAATTGCTACAAAAAAGGGATGGGGAATAGTCTCTCGCCATCTTGATCTTTCGAAATTGGAACGCATTGTGGTATTTGAAAAAATATAGAATCAGCAGGCAGAGAAGACGCTGTGAGTACTGACGAAAGAAAAGACTTGGAATTGCCACAATAAAAAGGTAGACAATTGCAGTGTAACGCAGGATCTGGGATCCGATAGCGTGCGTTAAATCCCGACATTCATTTTTATTTGTGCGTTTCAAGCGCCTTTGAAACTGAAAACCGGTCGTTAAAAGCGATGGTTAAATGTGTCTGATGGGATGAGGGACACCAAACACTAGGTAAAGCAAGTAAATTTCTGGATACCTGTTAACCGTAGCGACGGAAGCCGGGTCTGATTTGTAAAACGACTTTGTTCAAGGGCGGACTTTGATTTCCTGACAAAGCAAAAATGGATAGCTGAGAGTTTCATGAGGCAGCAGCAGAACAACAACACCAACAATAACAACAAGAACAGAATGCGCGGTCGTAACCGCAATTCGAGCAGCAAGCCTTCCAATACGCTGAACCGAAATTACGAAAGCAACGGACCTGATGTGAAGATCCGAGGCAATGCAGCCCATATTGCTGAAAAATACATCACACTGGCAAGGGATGCGCTCTCCTCCGGCGACCGGGTAGTTGCCGAAAACTATTTGCAGCATGCAGAACATTACAACAGGATTGTCCTCGCCGCCAATGCGCAGCGTGAAGAGTACCAGGCTGCCCAGGCGAATAACCCGCGTAACAACCAGAACGATGATGACGATGATCAACTGGATCAGTCAAATGACGGTTCTTATGGTGACAACGAAGATGACGACAATGACGGCGTAGTGGACGCCCGCCCGGATCAGGGACAAAATCGCGATCAACGAAGCAATAATGACCAGCGGCCGCGCCGCCGTGATGCAAGGGGCGAACCTCGCGCTGAAACGCGCAATGATGGACGCAACGAATCCCGAAACAACCGCCCAAATCCGCGTCAAGCAAACGGCAACGGTAATGTAAGCCATGATGCAGGTGACGCAAAGGAGCAGGTTGAAGTACAGGTTCCGATGGTTGCGAGCGAATCACCGGAAGCGGTTGAAGCCGCTCCAAAGCCGCGGCCCCGCCGGACTTCCCGCAAGAAGGAACCAACAGCAGAGGGAATTTCTCCGGATGCAGCCGGTTTGCCGCAAGGCCTCCTGGGTGGTCTTGCACCGAGGGAAGTGGCTGTCAGCGACGAGTAATCGACGGTATTTGGAAAAACATTACGGGGCCGGCATTAAAAATGTCGGCCTTTTTCTTTTTCCCTTCAATTTGTGTTCTGCCATTCCTATATCAGTTTCGACAGTGAGCCTGCCTAGATGGGGGTTCAGTCTTCAATTGGTTTGCCGCGCCTTGTCAGGGTGGCAACGGACAGGAGATGCACATCATGAACATCGAAAAATACTCTGACAGGGTAAAAGGATTTATTCAGTCAGCCCAAACCAGAGCCCTTGCGGACGGGCACCAGCAATTCAGCGCAGAACATTTGTTGAAAGTTCTTCTGGATGATCCCGAGGGTCTTGCTGCATCGTTGATGCAGAAGGCTGGCGGTCGACCAAAAGATGCGTTGCTGGCTGTCGAACTTGCACTTGGAAAGTTCCCGAAAGTTGAAGGCGGCAACGGACAGCTTTATCTTTCCCAGCCCCTTGCAAAGGTTTTGGCAACCGCAGAAAAGGCTGCTGAAAAGGCAGGCGATAGCTATGTGACCGCCGAGCGACTTCTGCTTGCGCTTTGTATTGAAAAATCAGCGCCGACTTCTGATATTCTTGCCAAAGCAGGACTTACCGCAAATGCCCTCAACACGGCGATCAACGAGATTCGCCAGGGGCGTACTGCCGATAGCTCGAATGCCGAAGCAGGTTATGATGCATTGAAGAAATATGCCCGTGATCTGACACAGGATGCGCGGGATGGAAAACTTGATCCGGTTATCGGCCGTGATGATGAAATCCGGCGTGCAATTCAGGTCTTGTCCCGCCGTACCAAGAACAACCCGGTCCTGATCGGTGAACCTGGTGTAGGCAAGACAGCTATTGCCGAAGGATTGGCGCTGAGGATAATCGACGGTGATGTGCCGGAATCGCTCAAGGAAAAGAAACTCCTTTCGCTTGATATGGGGGCGTTGATTGCCGGAGCAAAATATCGTGGTGAATTTGAAGAGCGCCTCAAGGCTGTCCTATCAGAGGTCCAGGCTGCTGCAGGCCAGATTATTCTTTTTATCGATGAAATGCATACGCTTGTCGGTGCAGGCAAGTCGGATGGTGCGATGGATGCATCGAATTTGCTGAAACCGGCATTGGCGCGCGGTGAGCTGCATTGCGTTGGCGCAACAACATTGGCTGAATACCGCAAATATGTCGAGAAAGACGCTGCCCTTGCACGGCGTTTCCAGCCCGTTTTTGTTTCAGAGCCTACGGTTGAAGACACAATCTCAATTCTTCGCGGCATAAAGGAAAAATATGAGCTGCATCATGGGGTACGAATCACCGATTCTGCACTAGTTGCCGCAGCAACTCTTTCCAACCGATATATCACGGACAGGTTTTTACCTGACAAGGCGATTGACCTGATGGATGAAGCGGGCTCACGCCTGCGCATGCAGGTTGATTCAAAACCTGAAGAACTGGACGAGTTGGACCGGCGTATCATTCAGTTGCGTATCGAGCGCGAAGCACTGCTGAAGGAAAAGGACAAGGGCTCCAAGGAACGGCTGAGTGTGCTGGAAATGGATCTTGCCGGGCTTCAGGAAAAGGCCGATTCGCTGACAGCACGCTGGGAATCTGAAAAAAACAAACTATCCGGCGCGCGCGACATCAAGGAAAAACTCGATCACGCCCGCATCGAACTCGAGCAGGCACAGCGCCGCGGTGATCTGGCAAAGGCCGGCGAGATTGCCTATGGCGTGATTCCCGGTCTTGAGAAATCGCTCAAGGATCAGGAAAGCGTTCAGGTCGGCGATCTTGAGGCAATGGTCGAAGAGGCGGTCACGCCGCAGCACATTGCCCACGTGGTTTCGCGCTGGACCGGCATTCCAGTTGATAAAATGCTGGAAGGAGAAAAAGACAAACTGCTCCGCATGGAAGATGAAATTGCAAAGCGTGTGGTTGGTCAGGGTGCTGCGGTGCAATCGGTATCTCGGGCAGTTCGCCGGGCCAGAGCCGGATTGCAGGATCCCAACAGGCCCATTGGTTCGTTCATGTTCCTCGGACCTACAGGAGTAGGCAAAACTGAATTGACGAAGGCGCTTGCCGGATTTCTGTTCGATGATGAAAGCGCGATGGTTCGCATGGACATGTCTGAATACATGGAAAAGCATTCAGTTGCCCGCCTGATCGGAGCGCCTCCGGGATATGTCGGATATGAGGAAGGTGGCGCCTTGACTGAAGCGGTTCGCCGCCGGCCATACCAGATCGTTCTTTTTGACGAGATCGAGAAGGCGCATCCCGATGTGTTCAACATTCTGCTTCAGGTGCTGGACGATGGCAGGCTGACAGACGGTCAGGGAAGGGTAGTCGATTTTCGCAATACACTGATCATCATGACTTCGAACCTTGGGTCGGAATATCTGACTGCGCTTACCGAGGGACAGGATGTCGATGATGTACGCGAAGATGTGATGAACGTGGTGAAAGCCAGTTTCCGTCCGGAGTTTATCAACCGGGTGGATGACATCATCCTGTTCCATCGCCTGCAGCGTTCCAACATGGCCGAGATCGTTCGTATCCAGTTGAAACGTCTCGATGCCCTTTTGGAAGATCGCCGTATCGAACTGAAACTTTCTGATGAGGCAATCGATTGGCTCGCCAATCGCGGCTATGATCCGGTTTATGGCGCCCGGCCGCTCAAAAGGGTTATCCAATCGACTTTGCAGGACCAATTGGCCGAGAAAATCCTCATGGGTGAAATTCATGATGGAATGACAGTCAAGGTGTCGGTCAGCGCTGACAGGTTGCATATTGTCGGCAAAAGTCGTGATGGCGGCCAGCAGAGAGACGCCGCGTGACACTGGAAGACTATAACAGGTATTGCGCCTCGCTCCCGTCAACCACCCATGTGGTGCAGTGGGGCGGGGCGCATGTCTGGAAGGTGGGCGGCAAGGTTTTTGCGATTGCAGGCTGGTCTGATGGTGTTGATCCGCACATTGTGTTCAAGACGAGTGATCTCGCCTTTGATATTCTGAGTGAGCAAAATGGCTTGCGTCCGGCGCCCTACCTCGCGGCAAGGGGAGGTAAATGGATACAGGTTTTTGAGAAAGATGCTTTGGGACGCGAAGATCTTTTCGCCTATTTGTCACAAAGTCACCAATTGATTGCATCAAAATTGACCCGCAAGATGCAAAATGAGTTGGGATTGAGCACCAGACGATAATTCCCTGCCAATATTGTTTTTCCGGACGGTTTTGACTATCAGTCACAATGTGATTTTAACCGCAATTTTGCTTTCGGATCCTGATTTGAATATTTTTCGTCGACGATGCATCTCTGCTGTCTGCGCGTTTTGCGTGATCCACCTTTTGGCAATGACCTGCGGGAAGGGTTTTTTGGTTTCACACGCAATTGCAAATCAGACATCAACAGGCATTTTGACAAGCGATGACCTTGACCAGATTGATCCGAATATCAAATCTGATCAGTTGGCGTCGCTTGGCTCTTCAAGCATGGATGCCGGAAAAGCAAAGCGCACTAGACCTATTGAGTCCGGTGATATTCAGACTGCAAAGATCCAGATACTTTTTGACCGTGCAGGTCTGTCTCCAGGCGCAATCAATGGCAAGCGCTCGACTTATTTTGACCGGATGCTTGAGACATATCGGGTGCAAAACGGGGTTGACGACTTGGGCAGGGATCCGGCTGCGCTCGAAGAACTGCTGAAAAAATCCGGCGGTGGCGCTTTTTCGATCTATCGTTTGAGCGATCAGGATATTGCCGGGCCTTTCGTTGATTCCATACCTTCGAAAATTCAAAATCAGGGCACTTTGGCAGAACTGCATTTTCAGCGGGTGGAAGAGGCAATTGCCGAGCGGTTTCACATGGATGAAGATTTTCTGATTGCGCTGAATGCCGGAGCAGATTTCACAAAGCCTGGGACGCGCCTGCTGGTTGCGCAAATTGGCCGCCCAGTCGATTTGAAGGTTGCGCGCATTGTCGCGGATCAGGCGTTGAAACAGGTCACAGCTTTTGACCACTCAGGAAAAATAATTGCAATTTATCCGGCAAGTATCGGTTCGGCAGAAAATCCGTCGCCGCTGGGCAATTTTACGGTGCGAAACAAGGCCGGATTTCCCGCTTACACCTTGTCGCCGGAAAACACCTTTGAAGCCATGACCGGAAACCGCCAGATTGTTGTTGCTCCCGGCCCCAATAATCCTGTCGGATCGGCATGGATCGGTCTGTCCAAAAAGACGTATGGCATTCACGGAACGCCGGAACCGTCTTCCATCGGCCAGGCGGAAAGCCATGGCTGCATACGGTTGACGAACTGGGATGCACTTGAACTGGCGCGTCTGGTCTCTTTCGGAGTGGAAGTCATTATCAACTAAAACGGGATCACCAGAAACAGGTTGCTGATTTTACAGACATTCAACTTGTTTGGGGTTCCCGCTATTTGAACGTCAGTTGCGCGCCAGCTTTAGCTGGTTTTCCTTGCGTTCACCCAGGAGGTTGTCAATCCGGTCGCGTTCCGCCTCAAATGACAGCAACTCATTACCACGAAAAACCTTACCGTTTGGCAGTTTGATTTTGAGCGGATTGACCTTGTTGCCGTTGACTGCGACTTCAAAGTGCAGGTGCGGGCCGGTTGACAGGCCAGTTGATCCCACATAGCCGATAACCTGCCCCTGCCGCACTCTTGCGCCCTCAGACACACCCTTGGCGAAGCCGGATTGATGAAGATAATGGGTCTCATAACCATTTGCATGACGAATTACGGTGCGCTTACCGCTGCCGCCAGCCCATCCGGCTTTTTCCACCACACCATTTCCTGCTGATATGATCGGGGTGCCGCGCGGCGCTGAGTAGTCCACGCCCCAATGCATTTTTGCCACTCGTGTGATGGGGTGACGGCGCATGCCGAAGCCGTTGTTGAAACGCCCGTTTGGAACAGGTTGGCGCAAGAGGAACTGTTTCGCGCTCTTTCCGGTATCATCATAGAAGTCGACCAGACCGGTCTCGGAATCGCGGAAGCGGTAGTATCGGCGTTCTACTCCGGATGTCTTGATCGAGGCGTATAGAATTTCAGCGTTGTCATCGGGTTCGGTTTGTCCGTCCTGGAGGGACAAAAACACTTCCAAACTGTCGTTGCTGGTTATCGGGGTTCGAAAATCGACATCAAAAGCAAAAATGCGCACGAGTTTCGAGGCAGTATCAACTGTTAGTCCTTCATTGATGGCGGCTCTGTATATGGCGTCGTAGAGTGTTGGCAGTGAGTTGGAAGACACCAGCGGCGGCGCCTTCTTGCCTGGTAACTGCTGGGGCACCGGATCTGGCTCGCTGGCATAAGCCAGTTTACCCGCTTGGTTGCGGATAACGCTTACAAGGTGTGAACCGCCGCGATAGACACTGATGCGAACCAGCTTTTCAGTTTTGGTTTCCTTGGTTGCCTTTACTTCAAAGGCGAGGCGCAGGCGGTCTTCGCCCTTGAAGTTGTCAGTAGACAGATTGGATGCAATCGCGTTGGCGAATTCTATCGCTTCGGCCTTTTTCAATCCTTCGCCTTCCAGAACAAGGGCTATCGGTAATTCGGAACGCACCCGTGAAAAGCGTTCATCGTATCGGGTGCCGAAGTACTCATCCTTGTAGCTTCGGGAAATTGTAGAAACATTTTCGTCCGTGATTGTCAGACCTGCCGACGAGGCGAGGCTGGTATCTTCGGTGGAGAACCTGGCCGGATCAAAAAAGGTTATTGATGTCAGTGCTGTTGAGCCGACGTTGAGTCCCGGGGCAGTGTTTCTAACCACTGTTTCGATATCACGCGTGGATTGCCGGCTTACGACAGATATTTTTGCATCGCCAAAAGGAAAGTCTTCAACGGAGAAAGAAATCTCGCCTTCGACATCCGCACCATAAATCTGGTCCGCTGATGTGGAAATTGGTTCGGCCTTGCCAGATTCGGAAAAAATAGCCAGTGCATCAAATGCCGGAAAGGATGCTTCTCTCTTGGGTGCAATCGCAAGAGGCACAGAAATGTGGACAAATGGTTTGAGTTTCACGACGTCCTGCGCGCCTTCCTTTGTAATGGTTGAAACCATCATCAGATTACTTTCGTCTTGAGCGACAGGATTCAACTCAAGACCCGGCTTTGCGCTTTTTGCCGCCAAGCCGGTTTCCGGCTGATCAATGGTATCCTTCTGGTAGGCTTGCGCCGGTATTGCGAGGTATTGGCGACCATCAAGTGCAGCATATAATGCGCCACCCATGAGGAATACCGAGGCAACACCGGTCAAAAATGAACCAGTAAGCCACCGAAAACTCACCGAACGGCGATCCATTTCGGCTCGCGAGCGTCTTGACTGCATCGGTTGAAGGTCGCCCAGGAAGTCAGACTCGATATTTTTGTGCTTGTTATTCATGGATAAATTGGTTCGCCGCATTTTTTCTTGCCGGATAGTCACATACTATCACATTGGCTTCAAATGCAAATTTCATCAAAAACAGGCGATTTTGGGGCCAATTCTGCCATAATTTGTATTCATGTTGCTCCCGTGGCCAACAGTTAAAAATGTTCACAAAAATAAAATCGAAAAAAAATGATTTTTTTTGAAAAACATTGTTGACAGTTGGTCGGGTGCCAGCCTATAAACCGCTCATCAACGAGGGCGGCGCGCCGCTGGCGCACTTAAGTTCGCTCTTGTGAAATCAATTAAGAGACACACACCGCAAGGTGATCTCGCAGGCTCAAAGCCCGGTTCGCACAGTGCGCCCTGACCTTGAAGCTGACAATATTTCGTTTGGAATATTGGTTCTTTGACAATTAAATATGAAGAAAGAGAAACGTGGGTGGCGGAGTTCCTGCTGAATACACAGTCGTTTATTCCTTCGACTGTGATATTCGAAGAGACTTTGGCTAAACACGTTTCGAGAATGTTACAAACAGCAACAAGGTTTTGAATTTATTCAGAAAGTTGTTGTGGTGTTATAAAATGTTCTCGTCAATTTCTGTCGGTCGCAAGATCGACATAATATGCGTGACCAGACATACATTGCGTATGTCTTAAATAGCCGATCAAAATCTCAAGTTAAACCTGAGAGTTTGATCCTGGCTCAGAACGAACGCTGGCGGCAGGCCTAACACATGCAAGTCGAACGCCCTTTTCGGAGGGAGTGGCAGACGGGTGAGTAACGCGTGGGAATCTACCCAGTACTGCGGAATAACAGTTAGAAATGACTGCTAATACCGCATACGCCCTTCGGGGGAAAGATTTATCGGTATTGGATGAGCCCGCGTTTGATTAGCTAGTTGGTGAGGTAATGGCTCACCAAGGCGACGATCAATAGCTGGTCTGAGAGGATGATCAGCCACACTGGGACTGAGACACGGCCCAGACTCCTACGGGAGGCAGCAGT
>JBGSTD010000036.1:0-20884 GCA_041736675.1 Salaquimonas sp. | reverse complement strand
GATGCCTGCACCTGCATTGGTCTCAACAAAAACCTTGTGGCCGTGAGCCACATATTCACGCACTGATCCCGGGGTAAGTCCCACACGAAATTCGTTGTTCTTGATTTCCTTTGGTACACCAACCCGCATCGATTCAGCTCCTGAAATTGAAATTGTCATAACAATAGCCGCAGTGTCCGCACGGAATTCAGCTACTCCGGTAATCTGCCTGAATTCGGGAAAAGTTTCATTGCAAATTTGCGCGTAGAAATATATCATTTCACAATTAAATTGCGTAATTATTCAAAACGACAACAGGATATTGCGATGATTAAATTGGATAAGATTGATCGTGCCATTCTGGGTGCGCTGCAGGATAACGCCAGACTGTCCAATGTCGAAATGGCCGAAATGGTCGGTTTGTCACAGTCAGCGTGTCTGCGCCGGGTACACCAGTTGGAAGAACTCGGAGTGATCGAGGGATATCAGGCGGTAATCTCGAACAAGGCCATCGGCCAGACAATCACGGCGATCATCCAGATCACCCTCAATGGGCAATCCGTCCAGCATTTCAATGATTTTGAAACTGCCGTGACCAAAATTCCGTTCATCGTCGCCTGCTTCCTGATGTCAGGCGAGAGTGACTACATCATCCGCGTCAACGCCAAGGACATGGAGCACTTTGAATATATTCACAAGAACTGGCTGTCCACCCTGCCCGGCGTCTCGCGCATGCAGTCAAGCTTCGCCATGCGCGTCGTTGTCAATCGCGCCAATATAGACATTGCAAATCTATAAAACAAAAACCCGCCACAGATTTCTCCACAGCGGGTCTGAATTCCTAAAACAGCGTTATGGTCGATCAACCGCCCAGATATTTGGTCGGATTAACCGGCTTGGAATCCTTGCGCACTTCAAAATGCAGCATCGGGGTAGTCGTTGCACCTGTACGTCCTGATATGGCGATGACCTGACCGCGTTTCACAACGGCGTCTTTGGCAACGCTGTTGGACTTGTTATGGGCATAGGCAGTTACAAGTCCATCCTGATGGCGGATGAGGACCAGGTTTCCGAAGTTCTGCAGATCACTGCCAGAATAAATGACAACGCCGTTTTCGGCTGCTTTGACCGCTGTGCCTTCAGGAACCGAGATATCAATCCCGTCATTGGCCTGGCTGTTCTTGGGTTTTCCAAAGGCAGTCACAATCTTGCCGTTTACCGGCCAGCGCAAATTACTGATGCCGGTTGTTTCAGGGGCCTTGGTGTCAACGGTGCTGGTAACAGTCTGATCCACTGTCGGCTTGGTATATTGCTGCGGAGCTTTTTCCTGCGCTGGCTTAACGCCAGTTGCACTTGCAGCGACGGCATTGCTCGCAACTGCGCCCGGTAATTTCAAGACTTGACCGATTTTCAGATTGCTGCTGGTCAGTCCGTTGGCGGCAGTCAGAGCGGTTACGGTTGTCCCATTGCGCGAAGC
The DNA here is from genome assembly GCA_041736675.1 of Salaquimonas sp. Classification (GTDB taxonomy): domain Bacteria; phylum Pseudomonadota; class Alphaproteobacteria; order Rhizobiales; family Rhizobiaceae; genus Salaquimonas. Next base: position 19,428 of record JBGSTD010000036.1, on the reverse strand, counting down.
GATCTTCGACAATGTGTCTCCGGATGCAACGGTATAGGTGCCAGTACCTTTTACCGAGCCTGTAACGATCGAATAATCAGGTACACTTTCCTTGGTGTTTTCTTCTGAAAGCGGCTTGGGTTTGCGATGCGGCAATTCGGAATTGGAGGTGGAAACTGTCTCCGGGGCCAACGCCGCTACCTGTTGCGGTCTTTGCGTAGGAACGCCAAGCGTACCGGCATTCGCCTGCGGTGCCAGCCCACGCGCTGAACTTGCGGCATTGGTACCAGGATTGTTGTCCGGCGCAGAAACCGGAGCACTTCTTGAGTATACATAATTTGGTATCAGAACCTGCTGACCAGCCTGCACGGCATCCGCATTCTGGATGTTGTTTGCCTTCATGATTTCAGTTACCGGAACGCCATAACGCTTCGACAGATTGTAAAGGGTTTCACCATCCCGCAATGAAACGGCGGTTCCACCCGCACTGGACCACCCACCGACACCGTTTGATATCATAGGCGACGCAGCTGCAACCGGTGCAGCAGCAACAACAGGCGCAACGGCTTTTTGTGCTGCTGGCCTTGCCATTGCAACAACTTCGGCCTTTTTGGTAACAGCGGGTGTAATCGCACCAGTCTTGATGGAATCAACCAGCGGTGCGCGTGCCGGGGCCGCCATCTGGCCGGTAGCTGAGGGCAACGCTGCTTTCACAACACCAGAATTGTAGGATGGTGCAGGATTGTAAGCCTGACGATTTGAATAGTTGTCAACAGGCTTGTAAGCTTGATCATCAGAAACGCCCTTGGGAATGGACACGGTACCCATCGGATGCGGATTGCCGGATCTGATCGAAGCGGTTGTCGTGCGGTCAACATCGGCCGGATACTGGTTGTTTGCGGATTGATTGGCAGATTGCGGCAGTGCTGCATAGAGATTGCGGTCAAATCTCGTAAAATCGGAACTGCATCCGGTTGTGACACCCGCCAGCAGCGCAAGAACAGCTACACGGGACAAAAGATGAAGTCGGTTACTCAATACTGGAGAACGCATAACAATTTACTCACGCGATACATGAAACTCGTGAATCCATTAAAGCGTGTTAATGTTACTGTTGGGTTAAAAAATCAAATTTTAATGAGAAAAGTGACCAAACGTTAGCCTCTAAGCGGTCAAATAGTTCAAATCGACTTTGCTACGCCGGCCTTTAGCGGTTGCATCCGCACCTCAAACAGATCTTCTATCTGAAACCGCGATCCGATCTTGGTCATCTTGGTCATCATCTGCACACCATCACCAGGCCCGACCGGCGCTATGATAATGCCGTTGGATGCCACTTGATCAATCAGGTGCTTTGGAACCTCGGGAACAGAGCCGTTTAGCAGTATGCGGTCAAAGAGTGCATTTTCGACGCCTTGGCGTCCATCGCCGTGAAAAACAAGAACATTGGTTATCTTCAGCCCATCAAGTCTTGTCTTGGCTTTTTCCACCAATGTGCGAAACCGGTCAAGGGAAGTGACTTTCAATGCGAGATGTGAAAGCAGCGCGGTTTGATATCCCGAACCGGTTCCAATTTCCAGAACCCGGTTCTTTCCATCAATTTCAAGCGCCAGAAGCGTACGCGCGACTTGGTCTGCGGATGTCATGATTTGTCCGCACTCGATGGGAAAGGAACCACTGGCATAACAATCATCCAGAAAAATTATTGGAACAAAATTCTGCCTCGGAACAGCTTCAAATGCCTTGAACAAGCGCGGTTCCATAATTCCTGCCTGCCTCAACCTAAGGAGCAGGCTTGCCACTGCTTCACGTCTATCTGTTGGCACGCGACCCCCTGCCCGAAAATTCCACACTGATCCTGGTTTTGCTAACCACTCAAACTTCCATCAAAAAACGTCGCGAAGATTGGCACTGAAGGCATCATCGGTCAAATCGAGCTTCAAGGGTGTAATCGAGATACGCTTTTCGTCAAGCGCCCAAATGTCTGTGCCTTTGGCTGCTGGAACGCGATCTCGGCCAAATCTCAGCCAGTAATAAGGGAAACCGCGCCCGTCATGGCGTTTGTCCATGAACAGGCCATGCGTGTAAGTTCCCTGCCGAGTAATTTCTATGCCTTCAATTTCATTTGCAGGACAATTGGGAAAATTGACATTGAGACAGGTGCGCTTAGGTACATCCATGTTGATGATCTTCTGGATGATTTCAGGCGCAGCAGCCTCGACTGTTTCCCACAACACAGAGCGCAACCCGTCTTCCCAGCTATAGGCCTGTGACAATGCGATGGAGAGGATTCCCAGCATCGTTCCTTCGATTGCCCCTGCAACCGTTCCAGAATAAGTCACGTCATCTGCAATGTTCTGACCAGAATTTACCCCGGACAACACCAGATCAGGCGGTTCAGGCATCAGTTCGCGCACCGCCATGATGATACAATCAGTCGGCGTACCCTTCAGGGCAAAGCGCTTTTCCGAAACTTTGCGAAGACGCAACGGCTCCGACAACGTCAATGAGTGGGCAAGGCCTGATTGGTCCGTTTCTGGTGCACAAACCCAAACATCATCGGTAAAAGTCTTGGCAATGCGGTAGAGCGATTCCAGCCCTGGTGCGTGGATACCATCATCATTGGTGATCAGGATACGCATCAGGAGGCTGCTCCAATAAGAGTTTTACCGCCCATCAAGGGCTGCAGGATTTCTGGAACGCGCACTGTTCCGTCCTGGTTTTGATAGTTTTCAAGAACCGCAATCAGCATTCGGCCAACCGCAACCCCAGACCCGTTGAGGGTGTGAACATGCGACAGTGTCTTGCCATCCTCTTCACGATACCGGGCATTCATTCGGCGCCCCTGGAAATCACCACAGACAGAACAGCTTGAAATCTCGCGATAGGCATTTTGGCCCGGCAGCCAGACTTCAATGTCATAGGTCTTGCGCGCGCCAAACCCCATATCGCCCGTACAAAGCGTCATCACACGGTAGTGCAGGCCAAGCAATTGAAGCACTTTTTCGGCACAGCCGAGCATCCGCTCAAGTTCGCCGACCGAGGTTTCCTTGTCGGTAATGGATACCAGTTCCACCTTGTTGAACTGGTGCTGGCGCAACATGCCGCGCGTATCGCGTCCAGCAGACCCTGCCTCTGAGCGAAAACAGGCCGTCAGTGCCGTCATCCGCAATGGCAGTTCCTTGAGGTCCAGAATTTCATCGCGCACCAGATTGGTGAGGGGCACTTCAGCTGTTGGGATAAGCCAGCGATCATCTGTTGTGCGAAACAAATCCTCGGCAAATTTCGGCAATTGCCCGGTACCATACATGGTCGCATCATTGACCAGCAATGGCGGCTGCACTTCGAGATAACCATGATTTTCCGTGTGAAGATTAAGCATGAATTGCCCAAGTGCACGCTCTAGGCGGGCAATCTCACCCTTTACGACTACAAAACGCGAACCGGAAAGTTTTGCGGCACGGTCAAAATCAAGGTCACGCTCGGCGACTGCAATTTCAAAATGTTCCTTGGGAGCAAAGCCAAGCTCAGGCTTTTCGCCATGGATGCGATAGACGACATTGCCTTCTTCGCCCGCTCCGGTCGGCACATCATCCAGCGGCAGGTTGGGAACAATGCTCAGCGCATTTTTCAGTTCCCCGTCGAGCGCCCGTTCGGTGTTTTCAGCATCACTTAAAAATGCCTTCAACTCGGCAACTTCGGCCTTGATTTGCTCGGCAAGTTCCTGATTGCCCTGCCCAATTGCCTGGCCTATTTCCTTGGATGCCGCGTTGCGCCGCTGCTGTGCCTCTTGCACTTTGCCTACATGGGCACGACGCTTTTCATCGAGCGCAATCAACGCAGCCGAAAGACCGGACAAGCCGCGTCTGGCCAACCCTGCATCAAACGCCTCGGGGTTTTCACGAATCCATTTAATATCGAACATCTGTTTCCTGACCAGGCAAATCAATTCTCGGGTAGAATCGGCAACATCTCTGCAGCCAAACCCACCTTCCTGTAACCGGATGATAATTAGGTTGCAATATCCGTTGAGGCAGACGCAGACTCTGCGTCCCGTCTGGCATCGTCTTTTGCCCGTCGTTTTTCGATTATTCTGGCACAGAAGATTGATACTTCATAGAGAAGCAAAGCCGGGATTGCCAAACCGATCTGGCTGATCGGATCAGGCGGCGTCAGGATTGCAGCAGCGATGAATGTCACGAGTATTGCGTATTTGCGTTTCTCTTTTAACCAGGTTGAACTGGTCAATCCTGCTTTTGCCAGCAATGTCAGAACGACCGGCAACTGGAAAACCAGCCCGAAAGCAAATATCAAAGTCATGATCAGGCTGAGATAAGATCCTACAGCCTGCAAGTTCTCAATCTGTGCCAATCCGCCGCCGCCAGTCTGTTCCTGCGACAGGAAAAACCGCGTTGCCATTGGCATGATAAGAAAGAAAACGAGGCACGAACCAATAACGAACAGTATCGGTGTGGCAACGAGAAATGGCAAAAAAGCGCCCCGCTCATTTTTATATAGCCCCGGCGCGACAAACTTGTAAATTTGTGTGGCGATAACTGGAAATGAAATGAACATAGCACCAAAGAATGCGATTTTCACTTCAACAAAAAACTTTTCCTGAAGCGCGGTATAGATGAACTTCACATCCGTTGTGCCCGCTCCCCATTGATACGGGATGACGAGAATGTTGAAAATCTTGTCGGCGAAGATGAAACAAACGACAAAAAAGATTGCGATAGCAATGACTGCCTTCATCAAGCGTTGGCGCAATTCAATCAAATGCTCGATCAAAGGTGCGCTGGAAGCTTCTATATCGTCTTCTTTGCTCATGCTTTCTTACCAGCCGCAGATGCCTTGTTGACAGTTTTCTTGACAGTAGTTTTTACTGTTTTGGCAGGTGCAGACACCGCGGCTTTTGCCTTGCCGACTTTCGTTTCGCCAGCCTTTGATGTGTCGCTTTTTACCAGCGCAGGCTTTGCAGACCCGCTCTTTTCTGTGCCGACGACGCCTGTCGCAACACTGTCAGTTTTCACCAATGCCGGGGCAGCAGGCTCCGGCAATTTATCGTCCGAATTAGACTCATTCAGCGATTTTTGCTGATCGGCCATGCGTTCCTTGACATCTTTCTGAAACGCCAAGGCAGAATTCTTGACATCATCGAGCGCCTGAAAACTTTTACCTGTTGCGATGTTCTTTACATCGTCAAGTTCGGCTTCCTTGATCGCCTCGTCAAACTGTTTCTGAAAATCACCCGCCATGCGCCTTACACTCGCCATGGTCTTGCCAAAAGCGCGCAGAACCTTGGGCAGGTCTTTTGGACCTACAACAATGATCGCCACACAGGCGACGACCAACATTTCTGTCCAGCCGATATCAAACACTAGCCAATTCCGATGCAAAAGAAGAACGCGATACCGTCAGCAATACCGCCCACAAGCTGATTTGAGAATCAGCTGCTCTTGGATTTTTCCTTGATGTCAGCAACCGTTTCAGAAGCGCTCTGATCGATGGTTTTACCTGAAGCTGTGTCTTCTTCTTTTAGGCCCTTCTTGAAGGAAGTAATGCCCTTGGCAACATCGCCCATAAGATCGGAAATTTTGCCGCGTCCAAAAAGCAGAACGACGACAACGGCGACTATGACAATCTGCCAGATACCAATTTGACCCATTAGAAACTCCATTCCTTGGACCAAGCCCTCCGCCCGGTCGCATCATTTTCTGTTCCACCATACCGCCGTGAGCACGGAAACTACAAGCATCTATCACACTAAGCGACAACGTGCCTACTGCCTTTGATACAAGATGGGAATTTAATGTGGCAATTTCACCATCTCGAACCAGCAAATGAAAAATAAATATTCAACGTCGAAAAACTCCGCAAGGATACCCTGATTTCCATCATTCGTCGGGGAATATCAGTGCCTTTCCGTCCCTTACCGCAATCTCCACCCAAGAGGTTGCTGCTGGCATATCCCCTTCGCGAACCACAAGATGAATTTCCATGTCGTCACCGGGCAGCGTGACATGCATCAACTCGGCATTTCCAACAAACCGGCGGGACAAGACATAAGCCTGAAAGATATCACCCTCCGGATCATTCTGGCGTCTTTTCGAATGACTGGTCTGGCTTTCATCATAGGCACTAACCACAAAATCGCTCGGACGCACACAGACCTGGAAATGCTGCCCGATCAATGCGCCGTTGTATTGGTCGGGCAAAGGAAATTCGCCCATGCTGGATTTGACATTTCGGCCGTCATAAATTCCGTCAAACCTGTTCAGTTCAGAAAAAAACTGGGCCGAAAACAGACTATTTGGCGAGTTGTACAATTGATCGCACGTCCCCGCCTGCACAATTCCGCCGTCGGACATCAAAACGATCCGGTCACCAATGTTGAGCGCTTCCTCCGGATCATGGGTAACTATCAGGACAGTGGATCGGGTATCGCGCAGCAAAGTAAGCGTCTCCTCCCTGACGGATTCGCGCAGACGAGCATCGAGCCCGGAAAACGGCTCATCCATCAGCAAAATCCCCGGACGGGGCGCGAGCGCGCGCGCAAGGGCAACCCGTTGCTGCTCGCCGCCGGAAAGCTGGTTCGGATAATTTTCCGCGGCATGTTTCAGTCCCACTGTCTCCAACATTCGCAACGCATGTTCATGCCGGTCAATCTTGCTCAATTGGGTCAACCCGAACTCGACATTCTTGATGATGGTCAGATGCGGAAACAGGGCAAAGTCCTGAAACACAAGACCAACACCCCTTTGTTCTGGAGGAACAAGCCCATTGGCATTGGCAACTTCGCGATGATTGATAAAAATCTTGCCGCTGTCGGGTTGGGCGAGGCCAGCAGCAAGACGCAACAATGTTGTTTTGCCCGAGCCGGAAGGACCCAAAAGACAGACCACCTCGCCTGGCGAAACGTCAAGGTTTACATTTTTCAAGGTTGGCCGGTTATCAGCGCCTTTGCCATAGCTGTGCGAAACGTCTTCAAATTGAATGCTTGAGGCGATGGTCACGCCTGCCTTGGATCGCATCATCGGTCCAGCCCTGAGCGCATATCAGCGCCATTCTTCGATTTTAACTGGCCGGGACAGGGAGAAGACATCATGGATTTTGCAGGTTTTTTTGAAAGAAAAGTGAATTTCATCAATCCTGACGAAAAGCCACATTGGTAAAACTGACCTTTTCTAGCATCCGATATGAGTTGCGCCTAGTTTTTTGTTGGATCAAAATCAAAAGAACACGGCTCCGCCAGATTTCACCTGGCCGGAGCAATTCTGCATAAAACCGCCAGTATCAAAAAAGGAAATAATCAACGAAAAAATCAGTTGGATTTCCGCAATACCCGATCATCATCCGGGTAAATTTCTGCGGCCATCAATCCTTTCGGCCCATTGCCGAAGCGCACAAGAACAGTTTGTCCCGGACGCAACTCTGCAAGTCCGAAACGACGCAAGGTTTCCATGTGAACAAAGATGTCTTTGCCATCCTTGACAACAAAGCCATACCCCTTGGTCCGATTGAACCATTTTACCAGAACACGCTCCAACCCGCTTTCTGGCTCCACAGATACATGGGTTCTCACCTCGTCACTTGGATCTGGATGGGTAGCAGTTGAATCGTCCATCGACAAAATACGCATTGCCTGCCAGCCGCGTTCACGCTGGACCGCTTCGCAAACAATCCTTGATCCCTCAAGTACAGTGCTGAACCCATCTTTTCGCAGGCACGTTACGTGAAGCAAAACGTCAGGCATGGCTTCATCCGGAACAATGAAGCCGAAACCTTTGGAAACGTCGAACCACTTTATTGCCCCTGAAACCAGAACAACTTCGCCGCCGATTTCCGAAGACGAGTTGAAGTCATGGCCTTGCGAAGAGGAATTGCCTTTGCTTGAACCTTGTAACTCCCTGGATTGGGAATCGGTTAAATGTGACTTGGCCCCCATGCCGCTTGGACCCTCTCGTAAAAACGCTGCGCGGCCCCGACCTCCTGCGCAAAGAACACTGATTCTCCAACAATACTATCATTTAGCACACGGTCTGCATCAAGAATTTCTTTGGTTTCTCCAGAATTTTCTTGGGAAATTGTCATTTCCGCCCTGTCCAGAGCCAGAAGAATCGCGCTTGCCAATAACGAATCATTAACCACGCTGGTAAATAAGTTACCTTACCATTTTTGTGCCGCAATTGCCCGATAGCGAAAGTGTCAGATTTTCTGGGGGAAAGTTTCGGTTCTGCCGAAATTTCAGGGCGTCAGCCTGATGATACTAAAAAATTGAATTCTTGGGTAAATTTCGCTATAGCGGAGCAATCCGGGCAATTATAACCGCTAGGCGATGATGGGGATCATGTTGAGCAAATTGGAAAGCAGTTACGCATGACTGGAGATATGTCATCTCCCTGCGATGCAATGAATAGCGGCTCAGCTTCTTGCGCCGCGTCATTGAGCTGTTTTGAATTTGATATGCAAAACCAGAAAAACTCTGTTTTTACCCACAAGAAATTCGGTTTTATTGTTGGCATTTTGCTTCTGGGAACAGTTTTGTCCGGTTGCGTTGGATCTACAGTCAACAACACGCTTGACGTGGCAGCGCTGGGATCAGCGGATGCATCAGACATACCCTCTTCCGAAAACCTGCCCGTCTCAGAAGCCGCAGCTTCAAGCGAAGAAGCCGTTTATGAGACCGTTGAAGCAACGAAAATACCGGTACCCCAGCGCTCTCCCATAGCCTCCACCGCCCAAGTAGCACTTGTGCCCGGGGATGAAACAGAGCCTGCGGAAGCAGCTGCCAACGCTATTATCGTGGAGCCGGCCGCATCCACACCTGAACTGGCATCTGCGGATCTTGCCGTTGCCGCTCTGGAAACTGGCGAACCTGCGTCACAAACGGCGCAAACTGCAGCAGTAGCGCCTGTACCCGTGATTACGCCGAAACCAGTCAAGAAGCATGCCGGTGTATTTGGCGGTCTTTTTGGCAACAAGCCGACCGCAAACAAGCAACTTGCCAGTATTTCGCAAACGCCAAAAGCACCTTCCAAAACCCCATCCTATTCGGCAAATGGTGATCTGCCTGGCGTAAAACGCAACCGGGCTATTTTTGGCGTAAGCGACGAAGAAGGCAAAGACGAGGACGAGGCCAATGTTCAAGTTGCATCTGTTGGCGGTTTCGGGCGCGCCACTTCCCCGACAGGTCTGATTCTGCAGACCGAGCGTGTTCAGGTAGATTGCTTCAAGCCGGAATTGCTGAAGGTTTTGAAAATAGTCGAACGACACTACAAGAAAAAAGTGATGGTAACCTCCGGCTACCGCAGCCCCACCGGCAATCGGCGCGCCGGCGGCGCCAGCAATTCAACCCACATTTATTGCAAGGCAGCTGATATTCAGGTCGCAGGTGTTTCAAAATGGGATATGGCGAAATTCCTTCGCACCATTCCCGGTCGTGGTGGTGTCGGTACTTATTGTAGAACAGAATCAGTTCACATTGATATCGGCACGCAGCGCGACTGGCATCACCCCTGCTCACGCGGCAGCAAAAAACGCAAAGCCTGATTGATCTGCATTCAAAATGTTTCTGCTTGTCGGTTGCGATAAGGCAGCGCCAACCTGCCACTCCCTGCATCTTGCCAACAGCAAAATCCGGCACTCAAACCTGAAACCGCCCGGTTTTTCCCCAGCTTCCAGTGGTCAAAAATTTAATTTCAAAAAACTGGCATTTTCCTGTTGATGCAACAGACATTCCTATCTATAAGCGCCGCAATGGAGCGTTGCAGGACAGTGCTTCATGAGAGTGCGCCCTTCGTCTAGCGGTTAGGACGCCGCCCTTTCACGGCGGTAACACGGGTTCGATTCCCGTAGGGCGTACCATTTATTCCAACATTTATGATTTTATGGGCAGATAAGTTGCTTGAGGAAACTTCCGCAAGGCGTTTGATATAAAATGATTCTGGCTGGATTTAGTCCGCCAAGCCTATTTCCGAAATGTTGATGGCGGCGCGCCAAAATGACTCTTGAATGTCTTTGCAAAATGCGCCGATGAACAGAACCCAGTTGCGATCGCAATCTCGGTAATGGACAGTGGCGATTGGCTAAGCAGGTTTTTTGCCTTTTCCAGCCGCAATTCGCGGTAAAATGCCATTGTCCCGGTATCCATCTTTTCGCTGAATAAACGGTTCAACTGGCGTGGCCCCACTCCGGAAAACTCAGCAAGCTGCAACAAATCCAGCGGATCTCCAAAATGACTCTCCATCGCTTCGATGGCGCGAATGACCGGAGCACTGTTGGTACCGAATCGGGCGACATACCCTGCCCGCTGCGGCTGTCCTGAAGCGCGTATGTTTGTATGGAGAAACCAGTCACTGACGCGGGTGGCAAACTCTTCACCGTGATGCATTGAAATCAACTCGTACATCATGTCCAGTGCCGCAATGCCGCCTGCGCAGGTGTATCTATCCCTGTCGACTACAAATATGCTTTTTTCCAGATTGAGATTGGGCGCAATTTCCACCAGTGAAGAGGCGTGTTCCCAGTGAACGGTCATTCGGTACCCATCCATCAGTCCCGCCGTTGCAAGAATGACCGAGCCGCCTGAAACGCCACCCATCATAACACCCCGGCGGGCCTGGTGGCGCAACCATTGCAGAACCCGCTTGTTCTTGAATGAGGTACAGTCGCCGCCTGCCACAACCAGCAGCAAGTCCAGATCAGGATGTTCTCCAACCTGGTCTCTGGTGCGTATGACACCCGCGCCGGAACTGGACGCCTGGCTTCCCAGAATGGCAATATTGTGAACTTCATAGAGCGTTTTGCCGACCAAAAGATTGGCGGCCCTGAAAGGCTCTGATGCAGAAGCATATGCCATCAGCGAAAACCCGTCTATCAGCAAAAAGCCGATACTGAAGGGGCGCTCATCTTTGTGATAACTGACCATGAGGTGCAATAATATGTCCTTATTGGAAAAGTCCAGCACCAATTTAGTATAGAGAGTTTTTTCATATCTAAACGCTACTGGGGTTCATGGTGCGCTACTCTGCTTTAAAGGTATTCAAGGAAGCGCTGACAGGTCACAAAGGATGGCAACCTGTGTGGCGTGAACCCGAACCCAAAACAGAGTATGACGTTATTGTTGTTGGCGGTGGCGGTCATGGCCTTGCTACCGCCTACTATCTTGCAAAAGAGCACGGCATTACCAATGTAGCGGTGCTTGAAAAGGGCTGGATCGGCGGCGGCAATGTCGGCCGCAACACGACAATCATCCGCTCCAACTATCTGCTGCCGGGCAACGAACCCTTCTACGAACTTTCCATGAAATTGTGGGAAAACCTGGAGCAGGATTTCAACTACAATGCGATGGTATCCCAGCGCGGTGTGATCAATCTTTACCATTCAGATGCACAGCGTGACGCCTATGTGCGCCGCGGCAATGCCATGGTGCTGGCGGGCGCCGATGTTGAACTGCTCGACAAAAAGGCAATCCGTGATATCTGCCCGTTCCTCGACCACGACAACGCACGCTTTCCGATCATGGGCGGCCTGCTGCAAAAGCGCGGCGGCACTGTGCGCCATGATGCGGTGGCTTGGGGCTATGCACGCGGCGCAGACAGCCGCGGTGTGGACATCATCCAGAACTGCGAAGTTACAGGTTTCATGATGGATCGCGGAACCTGCACTGGCGTCCAGACCTCAAAAGGCAATATAAAAGCAAAGAAGATTGCTGTCTGCGTTGCCGGATCATCCGGCAAGGTCATGTCTTATGCCGGCATGCGCCTGCCGATCGAAAGCCATGTCTTGCAGGCCTTTGTATCAGAAGGACTAAAGCCTGTGGTACCAGGCGTCATCACATTCGGTGCCGGGCATTTTTATGTTTCCCAGTCGGACAAGGGCGGATTGGTTTTCGGCGGCGATATTGACGGCTACAACACATACGCCCAGCGCGGCAATCTGCCTGTGGTGGAGGATGTGTGTGAGAGCGGAATGGCCATCATGCCAATGATCGGCAGAGCGCGCCTGCTGCGCATGTGGGGCGGCATCATGGACATGTCGATGGATGGCTCGCCGTTCATCGACAAGACCGATATCAACGGCCTCTATTTCAACGGCGGATGGTGCTATGGCGGCTTCAAGGCGACCCCGGCTTCAGGCTTTTGCTATGCCCATCTTATTGCCAGGGAAGAACCTCACGCAGTTGCTACAAAAATGCGGCTTGATCGTTTCAAACGCGGATATCTGATTGACGAAAAAGGGGTCGGCGCGCAGCCGAACCTTCATTGAGGTAATGGCATGATCATAAACCATCCTTTGCTTGGTCCGCGCGATGCTTCGGAGTTTGTCTATCTCGGCGACGCCGCATTGCTCGATCGACCTGACTGGCAGGCAGCGGATGCTGCCGAAAAGTTTTATGAGTATCAGTACTTGCGTGACAACCCAGCCGGATGGCTGAGGGAATTGTGGTATCATGAGCAGGGTGACAGATCCTGGTTGGTTGTGACACGAAACACCCTCACCCATGAAATCAGCACGGTTGAATTGGCAAGGGATGTTAAACTGGCGTCGATGCAGATCAAAAAGACAGCCAGAAAACCCGGCGTGGAAAAGACCAAATGACCCAGCCCAATCGCATCTCTGGCGGACAGATCGACCGGACAAAAAAACTCCGTTTCACTTTCGATGGAAAGTCCTATGCAGGCTTCCATGGGGATATACTGGCTTCAGCATTGCTGGCCAATGGCATTAGAATGGTTGGGCGCTCGTTCAAATATCACCGCCCGCGCGGCTTTATGACCTCTGGTTCCGAAGAGCCGAACGGTCTGGTTGAGTTGCGCACAGGGGCATTCAAGGAGCCGAACACAAGGGCAACAACTGTCGAACTTTTCGATGGCTTATCGGCAAAAAGCCAAAACCATCGCGGTTCACTGAAATACGATCTGATGGCGATCAATGATCTGATGTCGCCATTCCTGTCGGCTGGTTTTTACTACAAGACTTTCATGTGGCCAAAAGCCTTTTGGGAAAAGCTGTACGAACCGGCAATCCGTTCTGCTGCAGGCCTTGGCCGCTTGTCGGGTGAAGCTGACCCCGACAATTATGACAAAGGGTTTTTGCATTGCGATATCCTTGTGATCGGATCCGGCCCTGCAGGCCTTGCCGCGGCTGTTGAGGCAGGTCGTGCCGGCGCTCAGGTGATCCTTGCCGACGAGGATTTCACATTCGGCGGACGACTAAACAGCGAAAACCTTGTTGTATCTGATATTCCGGGTGCACAATGGGCCAACCAATCGGTTGACGAACTTGCAGCAATGCCGAATGTCCGTTTAATGCCCCGGACGACTGTCTACGGCGCTTACGACCACGGCATCTATGGCGCACTGGAGCGAAAGACCGATCATCTGGCGACTTCACAGGGCAAGCCAAGGCAGGTTCTCTGGCGCATTTATTCCAAACAGGCAATTCTGGCTGGCGGCTCTCTGGAGCGCCCGATCGGTTTTGGCAACAATGACCGCCCGGGCATCATGCTCGCCAGTGCGGTGCGTACCTTCACCAACCGATTTGGAGTAACGCCTGGAAGGCAAGTTTCAATCTTTACCAACAACGATGATGGCTGGCGCACAGCCTTGGACCTGGCGGAAAAAGGAGTGGCAATTGCCGCGGTCATTGACACCCGGGACACCGCTCCGCTTGCAAGGATAAAGGATGCAGCGATTGTGATGGGCGGCGAGATTGTTGACACCAAAGGTCGCCATGGCCTGACTTCAATTACGCTCGCAAACGGCCAGACCATCAGCACTGATTGCCTCGCTGTCTCGGGGGGGTGGAACCCCAATGTGCATTTGACTTGCCACCATAGGGGTCGACCCGTGTGGCGTGAAGATATTGCAGCTTTTGTGCCGGGAGCAGATTTGCCGGTCGGCATGGTTGTAGCGGGCGCAGCCAATGGCAGGCTGACACTCGGCGCATCACTGCGTGATGGACATCAGGCCGCGGCCTCAACGCTTGATGCGATTGGATACAGTGCAAGGCAAAGCAAACCACCCAAAGCTTCTGACGAACCCTCGGAAACCTCTGCCTTCTGGTATGTTAAAAACTCAAAGGCCAGAGCCTGGGTTGATCAACAAAACGATGTTACAGTCAAGGACATCAAGCTCTCCCATCAGGAGGGATTTCGCTCCGTAGAACATTTGAAACGCTACACCACCCTCGGAATGGCAACAGATCAGGGCAAGACTTCGAATATCCTGGGCCTTGCCGTCATGGCGGAAGCCAGTGGAAAATCCATAGCTGAAACCGGAACAACCATTTTCCGCCCGCCTTATACCCCCGTGCCAATAGGCGCATTGGGCGGCCGCTCACGCGGCAAGGATTTCAAGCCGACGCGCCTCACTCCAAGCCATCAATGGGCAAAAGAACAAGGCGCCGTCTTTATCGAAACCGGATTGTGGTTGCGCGCTCAGTGGTTTCCCAAATCGGGTGAAACCCATTGGCGTGAAAGCGTCGACCGCGAGGTTTTGGCAACTCGAAATTCGGTCGGCATTTGCGATGTCACGACCCTTGGCAAAATTGATATTCAGGGCAAGGATGCAGCCGAGTTTCTGAACCTGGTTTATGCGAACGCGTTCGGCAAACTGGAGGTTGGGAAAGTCCGCTATGGCCTCATGCTGCGCGAGGACGGCATTGCCTATGATGATGGCACGACAGCCCGCTTTGCCGAAGATCACTTCGTTATGACGACAACTACTGCCAATGCGGTGCTTGTTTTCCGCCGCCTCGAATTTGTCCGCCAGTGCCTTGTGCCCCATCTCGATGTGCATCTCGTTTCGGTCACGGATCAGTGGGCGCAATATGGCATTGCAGGTCCCAATGCGCGCAAGCTGCTTGAAAAAATTGTCGACAGCAATGTTGATATATCAAACGATGCATTTCCGTTCATGGCCTGCGCAAATATCAGCGTTTGTGATGGCACCCCTGCCCGGTTGTTCAGAATATCGTTCTCCGGCGAACTTGCCTACGAGCTTGCAGTTCCTGCGCGCTATGGCGATGCATTGATGCGCGCCTTGATGAAAGCCGGTGAGGAATTTGATGTAACGCCATATGGACTTGAAGCTCTTGGTGTCATGCGCATTGAAAAGGGTCATCCGGCTGGCAACGAACTCAACGGCCACACGACGGCCCATAATCTGGGTATGGGGCGGATGGTGTCCAAGAAGAAAGATGCTATTGGCGGTGTCCTTTCAGAACGCGAAGTATTGGCGGCGGCAGACGCGGTGAAACTGGTCGGGTTCAAGCCTGTCGATCGTTCCAAGGCCCTTGTTTCCGGTGCCCATTTCATCACAAAGGGAATTGAGCCAACGATGGAGGCCGATCAGGGCTGGATGACGTCGGTGGCCTATTCACCGAGCCTTCAGACTTCGATCGGCCTCGGTTTCATTGAGCGCGGCGATGAGCGCCTTGGTGAAATCGTGATCGCTTTTGATGCCGTTCGCGGCAGCACTCAGGAAGTAGAAATCGTTTCGCCGCATTTTATTGACCCTCAAGGAGAACGTTTGCGTGCTTGACAGTGTCTCCCCCCTCAACGGCTATTCTGCGACAATCAATGAAGTGACGATCAGCGAAATCACCCGTTTTTCGATGGTTTCACTCGCTGTACCTGGAGGCGATCTGACGCCTTTTACAAAGGCGGTAAAACAACTTTTGAAAACTGACATTCCCGCGCCAGGTAAACTGACACGAACAACGACCGGTTCGATGCTGGTCTGGATGTCCGCAGACCAGTATTTTTATCTTTTCGAAACTGAAGAACCGGACCCGGCACAATCGCTAAAGGCTAAGTTCAAGGATGCGGCATATCTGACCAATCAGTCAGACGGTTGGGTGATGTTGCGCGTTGGCGGTTCACGCAAGAATGAAGCCATGGAACGGATAAGCCAAATTGACTTATCGGATCGGCAATTTCCGGTTTATTCCGCCTGTCGAACGATGATGGAACATTTAGGGGTTTTGGTCTTGCGCGACGAGGAAGGCAGCTTTTTGCTGCTAACGGCTCGCTCCTATGCCAAGTCGCTGCTTCATGCCATTGAAATGTCAGCAAAAAATATCTGAGCTAAACGATCCAAGCTGCAGCCCTCAAAATCATGTTTGAAAAGCGATTACCAAATAAAAACCGATTGCAACCTTTTGGTGTTATTTTGTAGAATAGACGAAATGGTAACAAAATATTTACGGTTGCCGGATAGATTAATACACGCGGAGAATGAATTCAGATTCTGGTATTCATCCCCAAACATGAATGTCAACGTCTCAGCAAGGCTGCCTTTATCAGTGAACTCGCCCCTCAGCGATAGAGGATTTTCATTCTCCGCAACTCCAATTTATGCGATGGCACAATCAAGCACTCTCAATTGCGCGCGTTTGGAACCCTGCCAGTAATCGGCGTTCAAAATCCCGCAAAGATGAAAATGCCGCCCCTGCCCATCGAGCAGCGCGCGCCCCATCGGTTCATCCGCAGCTTTAAAGGCAATCGCCCGGAGGCTTTTTCCGTCGCTTTGTTCCAATGTGAAGCTGACATGGTCGCGCCCCACGACGCGGCAATTTTTCACAAGGTGATTTGGAAAGGCAAAAACCGGTTGCGAATGCCCGGCACCGTAAGGCCCGGCGCGTTCCAGCAGATCGCAAAAATCAACAGTTGCGCTGCGTGCGGTCAGCGCTCCATCAATCTTGATTGAGAGGTGGTCAACGCTCTTTGAAACAGCTGCCGACAGGTGTTCTTCCAAAAAGGCACGCAAGGCTCCCAATTGTCCATGCTGAACAGTCAGTCCGGCTGCCATCGCATGACCACCACCTTTTTCCAATATTCCTGCCTCGACAGCACCGCGAACGGCATCGCCAAGATCAACACCGGCAATCGATCTGCCGGAACCTGATCCGCGGCCGTTTCCATCAAAGGCGATGGCAAAGGCAGGTCGCGAAAAGCGGTCTTTCAAACGCGATGCCAACAGGCCGACAATTCCCGGATGCCATCCTTTTCGGGCAGTAACAAGTACCGATGGTCCTTCGCCCGATCCGATTTCGCCTTCGCCTTCAGCAATCGCTTCCTCGAGCATGATTGCCTCGGCCGCCTGGCGTTCCTTGTTTAGTTCATCAAGCTGCAAGGCAATGCGCTGCGCTTCTTCAGGATCATCAAGTGAAAGCAATCGGCTGCCCAGCGCCGCATCTCCTATCCGCCCTCCGGCGTTAATACGCGGGCCAAGCATAAAGCCGAGATGATAGGGTGTGATCGGACCATCCAGGCGGGCAATCTTGGCCAGCGCTGCCAGACCAATGTTTTTTTGCAGGCGCAGGACCTGCATTCCCTTGACTACAAATGCCCGGTTGAGACCGGTCAGGGGCACCACATCGCAAACAGTGGCTAGCGCAACAATGTCCAGCATGCCGAGCAGATTTGGTCCGGCCCCTCTCCCCGCGTTGCGCAATATCCGCTGCACTGCAACGAGCGCCATGAAAACCACACCCCCAGCACAAAGATAGCCAAGCCCCGACAAATCATCCTGCCTGTTCGGATTGACAAGCGCCACTGCGGGCGGCATTTGCGTTCCCATCTGATGATGATCAAGAACCACCACATCAACGCCAAAGCTTTTGGCAAACTCAAGGGATTCAAAACTCGTCGCGCCGCAATCAACCGTGACAATCAGCTTCGCGCCACGCTCGATCAACTGGCGAATGGCCTCGGGATTCGGACCATAACCTTCAAAAATCCTGTCCGGGATGTAGATTTCATTGGCAATCAGAAGGCTGGTAAGAAACCGCGACAGCAATGCCGACGACGCAGCACCATCGACATCATAGTCACCAAAAATCGCAACGCGCTCGTTTGATGAAATAGCCTGACAAATCCGGTTTGCAGCCTTCTCCATATCTGTCATTGAATAAGGATCCGGCATCAGATCGCGGATCGTCGGCTCCAGAAACCTTTCGGCAGCTTCCGCTGACACACCGCGGCCAGCCAAGACGCGGGCAACAAGATCGGGTATCTCGCTCGTTTGTGCGATCAGCAAAGCCTGGTTGCGTCCGCGCGCGTCAAGACGCTCCATCCAGCGTTTGCCGGAGAGGGATTTTTCCACTTCAAGAAATGCTCGATTTTCAGTCTGGCTTATGCTCATGGCGAAAGGATGGGATGCAATACTTTCAAATACAAGCCCAATCGCGTGAACTGTCAGATTTTGGCAAACTTTTCCAGATCGTGATGGGTCGCCTTGATTTCACGCACAGTGCGCGATGATGAGCGCATGACAACCGTATGCGTGGTGATTGAGTCTCGCCCGAAGCGAACGCCATCCAACATGTTCCCATCAGTAACGCCCGTTGCCGAGAAGATCACATCGCCTTTTGCCATTTCTTCCATGGTGTAGGCCTTGTTCGGATCAGTCACACCCATTTTACGGGCCCGTTCGACTTTTTCCGGCGTATCAAGAATTAGCCGTCCCTGCATTTGACCGCCTATGCAACGCAGCGCGGCTGCAGCCAACACGCCCTCCGGCGCACCACCAATACCAATATAAATATCAATCCCGGTCGTTTCCGGATCTGTTGTGTGAATAACCCCGGCAACGTCACCGTCCCCAATCAGGCGAATGGCAGCGCCTGTGTTGCGAACCTCTTCAATGAGGCGGGCATGACGCGGGCGATCCATTATACAGGCTGTCAGATCGGAAACCTTGACTCCCTTGGCCTTTGCCAACGCTTCAAGGTTTTCGGTGGGGGTTTTATTGATGTCTATCAAGCCAGGTTTGTACCCGGGCCCAATGGCAATCTTGTCCATGTATACATCCGGCGCGTACAAAAGATTGCCGCGCTCGGCAATCGCAATAACAGCAATCGAATTGGGCTGGTTCTTTGCGCAGATTGTTGTTCCCTCGAGAGGATCGAGAGCGATATCAACTGCAGAACCGTTTTTGGTGCCGACTTCTTCTCCAATATACAGCATCGGAGCTTCGTCGCGTTCACCCTCGCCAATCACCACACGTCCATCAATGGGAAGATTATTCAACTCGGTGCGCATCGCATCAACGGCGGCCTGATCGGCCATCTTCTCATCGCCATGACCGCGCAGGCGGGCAGCAGCAACCGCGGCAGCTTCCGTCACCCTTGCCAGTTCAAGTGTAAGAATTCTGTCCAGGCGTTCCGATGTAGAATTTACCATTTATCTGCTCCATATACCAGCTATGGACTGGGTATCTAACACACAAGTATTAAACACAATGGCAAATGATCTCCGATTTTCTTTTAAATCGATATGATTGTCATTCAGCATCAAAATTTCTGTTTATAGGCTTAAGGTCCGCTTACCGTTCGATGCGGATCATCTGTGATGGAGCCGCCAGATGTCCGTCTGATCCGATTTTATCCAGCGCGCTGCGAATAGCCGATTCTGTTGTTTCATGGGTTATCAGGATCACG
>JBGSTD010000055.1:0-35856 GCA_041736675.1 Salaquimonas sp. | reverse complement strand
AGCACATCATTGTCTTCGGGGTGGAAAATAACCATCTGTTGCATTACTGCCAGCGCCTGTTCGTCACGTCCGGCGGTTCGAAGAGCAGAGGCGTAGTTTAGGCCCGCCATCTTGTCTTTCGGCTTGCGTTCATAGGTCTTGCCGAGTTTGACGATCGCATTGCTCAACTGATCTGCATTCATCTGGTCTACAGAAACGCTGCCGCGGTTGACACTGCCTGTCTTGGTCCTGTCAGTCGCGCAGCCGCCCAGCGCCAAAACGGATGCAATTGCCGCTACAATTGTCACTTTTCTTGTTATGCTAAATACCATGGCAAGGCGTCCCGAATCATGTTGTGCCCCCGTGGGTGCTTGCTTTCAGAAATAATCTGTTAACCCTAATGGAAGGTTAACTTGCCATTCATTGGTTAGGAGATATGACTGGTTATCCGGTTCAACTACAGGAAAAAGCATGTCGAAATCAGCCCAGCCTTTTGGTTCCCTTTTCAACTCTGGTATAAAGGCGTCAATCGCAATCCGGTTTGTCGAACCGGGTAAATTGGAGGAATTGAAGGAACACCTTCCACAACACGCCATGGATTGGACAAGGGCATGTGGGTTCACCGCCAAGCAGGGTACAATCTGTCTTGTTCCGGGATCACATGGCCAGATCAGTGAAGTTTTGTTTGGCATGTCAGAGGACGCCAATCCGCTTGAGTGTGGAAAGCTTGCGACCCAATTGCCGGACGGGAATTATCACTTCGCCAACATGGTCAGAGATATGCAATTGGCCTTACTGGCAATCGCGCTCGCCAGCTACCGGTTCTCGCGATACAAGAAACACACCGACCGCAAGGTAAGCTTCACCTTGTCGAAAAACGTCGATGCTGTGCGTCTCAAACGCGAGGCCACGGCAGCTTTTCTAGTTCGTGACCTGATCAACACGCCCACCAATGATATGGGGCCGGACCAACTGGAAAAGGCCTTTTGCGATCTCGCTGCTACGTTCAAGGCGAAGGTTGCAGTCATCAAGGGCAATGATCTGTTGAAAAAAAATTTCCCGATGATCCATGCAGTAGGGCGCGCCAGCACAGATGCTCCGCGCCTCCTTGACATGAAATGGGGCAAGTCAGGCGATCCGAAAGTGACACTTGTCGGCAAAGGCGTTTGCTTTGATACGGGTGGACTCAACATCAAGCCGGGCAGTTCGATGGCTCTGATGAAAAAGGATATGGGTGGGGCTGCCAATGTGCTCGGTCTTGCCATGATGATCATGGAAGCAAAACTGCCTGTTCGCCTCCGGGTGCTGGTTCCGGCAGTAGAGAACTCCATTTCCGGCAATGCCTTCAGGCCCGGCGACATTCTCCAAAGCCGAAAGGGGCTGACAGTTGAAATTGGCAACACCGATGCCGAGGGCCGCTTGGTTTTGGGAGATGCGCTCGCCTATGGTGATGAGGAAAATCCTGACCTGATGATCGACATGGCAACATTGACCGGTGCGGCACGGGTTGCGCTTGGTCCGGATCTGCCGCCGTTTTACAGCGATGATGACGCGCTTGCCGCTTCCCTTGCCGCAGCATCGCTTGCCAACAGGGATCCGTTGTGGCGCATGCCGCTGTGGGAGCCATATGATGAAATGCTCAACTCCAAGATCGCTGATACCAATCATATAACCAGCGGTGGATTTGCTGGCTCGGTTACAGCCGCTTTGTTTCTGAAGAAGTTCGTCGCAGCGAAAACCAGATGGATACACCTCGATGTCTTCGGCTGGGTGCCGACAGCCAAACCCTGGGCATCTGTGGGCGGTGAGGCGCAGGGTATCCGTGCCTTGTTCGATGTGTTGGCACAAAGATACAAGGTGAAATGAATATTGGAATCAGGTCTGGTCTGATGTAGACTATACCGGAAGCGAAACAATCTTGTGGTTCGCCGCGAGGGCAAGAAAAGGGCTGGATTGGTTTAGCCCCGTTGCGGGATTGGTGAAATGCGACCAACAGAGGCCTTGAGAATTTGGCAGGCCGTGTGTTTAGATCAGGTGCTTGATGATCAGCCTGATCTGACATTGCGCCAAATGTCCATTCTCCTGACAATATATCTGGAATCGCCGCCCCACACGGTTCGTGGCCTCGCAGAAAAACTGCACGTCACCAAACCGGTCATCACAAGGGCGCTAGATACCATGGGAATGATGGGCCTTGTTGCCCGCCGGCGCGACGAACGCGACAAGCGCAATGTGCTGGTCCAGCGAACTGTTGGCGGTTCGGTATATCTTGAAAAGCTTTCTGATCTCATCATCGAACACACCGCTGCAGGAAAACAGATAAAATGACTTTAACACTTTCAAACAACTGGCCGGTTTTGAAACCTGATGACAGGCGCTTGCGGGTTACAAACGAGGAGAAGAGAATGGCTGGCAATGCTATCGTCTCGGCGTTTTTTCTGGACATGAAATCTTCGCCTTTGCCGGACAGCGGCCTTGATGCGCAATTGCTTTGCGGCGATCCGGTATCCATTCTTGAGGAAAACGGGGAATGGGCAAAAGTCCACGCAGCCTTTGACCTTTCCAACTCAGTGGATAGTCCTGGCTATGTGGGCTGGGTGCTTGCCTCCGGTCTGACGGGGGAAGGTGTTGACCCCACCCATGTTGTGACTGCACCGCGCACATTTTTGTACCGCGAAGCTGATATGAAAAAGCCGCGTACGGGCTACCGCTCCATGGGATCGCGAATTGAGGTTGTTGATGCAGCAGAAACCAGAGGCACACGCTATGCTATTCTGGCATCGGGTGAAGCAATCATCGAACGCCACATCGCCCCGGCGGATTTCAGGGCTGATGACTTCGTAGCTGTTGCTGAATCCCTGCTGCGCACCCCTTATCTTTGGGGCGGCAATACCGCCTTTGGCATCGACTGTTCAGGTCTTGTCCAACTGACGCTTCGACTTGCGGGAAAAACGGTTCTGCGCGATACGGACATGCAGGCGGCGACCCTTGGCAATCCGGTAGATCTTCAGGGTGACTGGCAGAAACTTCAGCGCGGTGATCTGGTTTTCTGGCGTGGCCATGTGGCAATTGCCCAGGGTAACATCAATGGTGAAGCGCACATCATTCATGCCAACGGATACACGATGGATGTAACGAGCGAACCGGCCGAGGCCGCTGTTGAACGCATTGCCTATTTGTATGAAATGCCGATTGGGGTGCGCAGGCTTTAGCGCGTCATTTTCAGTATCCGCTGTTACGGTCGACCAGATACTGCAGTTTCTCGCCCCGTTCATATCGGGAAATCTGTTCGCCAACATGCTTGCCAAGTGCAAATACATCTGATGTGGCCGCTGCATGCGGGGTCAGGATTGCCTGCTCAAAATCCCAAAGGGGGCTGTCGGCGGCCAGCGGCTCGCTCTCGAAAACATCCAGCGAAACCCCGCCCAGCGTGCCATCACGCAGACAGGCGACGATGTCATCTTCCTTCTGGCTGCCGCCACGTCCGGCATTGATGAAAACAGGCGAGGCAAGTTCGCTGTTTCGTTTGAGTTTTGCAAAAACAGTGCGATTGAAAATGCCTTTGGTTTCCGGCGTTAGCGGCAGGAGACCCACCAGAAAATCCGTTTTCGACAAGAACGCGTTGAGGCCGGATTGATCAAAGCACCCGATACCGTCGATCTGCTTGCCACTGCGGCTCCAGCCGTTCACCCTAAAGCCGAGCATGCGAAGTTTTCGTGCGGCATCCTGGCCGAGTACTCCCATCCCCATGATGCCCACGGTTATTTCGCTTGCCTCAGGTTGCGGCAATTCCTGCCAGCTGTGCTTACGCTGCAATCCGTCATAGACGCGCTGCTGGCGCAAATGCATCAGGCATTGCAGGCAAATCCATTCGCTCATGCGCGTGGTCAGCGTGTGATCGACAAACCGGACGATTGGCAGATCGGGCAGGCCCGGTGACTGCAACAGGTGATCAACGCCCGCACCGGCGGAAAAAATCACCTCAAGATCAGGCAGGCGCTTGAAAAGCTCTGCCTTCGGCTTCCACAGGACAGCATATCTGGCACCGTTGATGATCTCAAGAATGTCGGTGTCTGTATTAAGGTCGATCACCCTTCGCGCTCCAAGACCATCGGGGAAAGCAGAGTTTTTCCGTTCGCCATCAAATTTCATGGCGAGTACGACAGGAGAAGAATTGCTCATAATGATGCCTCGTAAAAAATTGTCACTGATCGACGACGCCTGCAGGGGCCGTCTCGATGTTGAAGGCAGCGGCCATCAGGGCCTTGGTGTAATCGGTCTTGGGAGCACTGAAAATCTGGTCAGCGCTTCCCTGTTCAACAACTTTGCCCGAACGCATGACAATCACCTCATTGGCAAGCGCCCGCACCACCTTCAGATCATGGCTGATGAACATGTAGGCAAGGCCGCGGCGCTTTTGCAGATCACGCAGCAGGTCAACCACCTGCGCTTGCACACTCATGTCGAGCGCTGAAGTGGGCTCATCAAGCATGATGAATTTCGGTTCCAATACGACAGCGCGGGCGATGGCAATACGTTGCCTCTGGCCGCCGGAAAATTCGTGCGGATAGCGGTGGCGTGTGTCCGGATTCAGCCCCGTCTCCTGCAATGCGTTGCAGACCCTTTTATCACGCTCTTCTGCCGTAAGGCCGGGTTCATGAATGCGCAATCCTTCGGCAACGATTTCGGCAACACTCATGCGCGGACTGAGTGAACCATACGGATCCTGAAACACCACCTGCATCCTGTCACGATATGGGCGCATCTGGCGGAATGATTTTTGGTTGATGTCATCGCCAAGGAAAACAATTTTTCCGGTGCAGGGTATGAGCCTTGTCAAAGCCATTCCCAGCGTGGTCTTGCCGGAACCAGATTCGCCGACAACGCCGAGTGTTTGGCCCTCGCGGAGCACCAGGTCAATGCCGTCGACCGCTTTCACATGATCTACCGTCTTGCGCATGAAACCCTTTTTGATCGGGAACCATACTTTGATATCGCTACCTTCAAGTACAATCGGCGCGGTTAGATCGGCCTTTGGTGGCAGCCCTTTTGGTTCGGCGGACAACAGGTGGCGGGTGTATTCGTGGACCGGATTGGCAAATATTTCCTTCGTTATTCCCTGTTCGACAATCTTGCCACTCTGCATCACGCAGGTGCGGTCGGCGATCTTTCGCACAATGCCGAGGTCATGGGTGATGAACAGCATCGCCAGTCCGTGGGTCACCTGCAATTCCTTGAGCAACTTCAGTATCTGCGCCTGAACTGTTACATCAAGGGCCGTGGTGGGTTCGTCGGCAATCAACAGTTTGGGTTCGTTTGCAAGAGCCATAGCTATCATCACCCGCTGGCGCTGTCCGCCTGACAATTGGTGCGGATAGGCATCAAGGCGTTTCTCCGGCTGCTGAATCCCGACCTGATGCAGCAATTCAAGCGCGCGGGCAGAGGCTTCCTTGCCGCCCATTCCCTTGTGTAGACGCAGCACTTCGACGATCTGCTGTTCGATCGAGTGCAGTGGATTGAGCGAGGTCATCGGCTCCTGAAAGATCATCGTGATGTCATTGCCGCGCACGGCGCGCAATTGCGGTTCGCTGGCTTTCAAAAGGTCCTTGCCCTCAAACAGGATTTCGCCCGAGGGATGCGAAGCGGCGGGATAGGGCAGAAGCTTGAGGATCGAAAGCGCCGAAACCGATTTGCCTGAACCTGATTCGCCCACCAGCGCCAGCGTTTCTCCCGGCTTGATGTCAAAGCTGATCCGCTCAACAGCCGTTGAGGTCTTGCCGCCCTGGGTAAAGGCAACAGAAAGATCTTTGACACTGAGAAGAGGCGCGCTCATGCAAATGTCTTTCTGGGGTCAAAGGCATCCCGAACCGCTTCGCCGACAAAAATCAGCAGCGAAAGCATCAGTGACACAACGATGAAAACGGTAATGCCGAGCCATGGAGCTTGAAGATTTTCCTTGCCCTGACGGAGCAACTCGCCGAGCGAGGCTGATCCAGGAGGAAGGCCGAGGCCCAAAAAGTCGAGCGACGTCAGGGTGGTGATAGAGCCGTTAAGGATAAAGGGCAGAAATGTCAGTGTGGCAACCATGGCATTGGGCAAAAGGTGTTTGAAAATAATCGTCCGGTTGCCGACACCCAATGCCCGCGCGGCATTGACATACTCAAAATTTCGAGCCCGCAGAAACTCTGCGCGTACGACGCCGACAAAGCTGGTCCATGAAAAAAGCAGCATGATGCCGAGCAGTATCCAAAACCCCGGGGGCAAAATGGCAGCAATAATAAGCAGGATATAAAGTACCGGGAGCGATGACCATATTTCGATAAAGCGTTGGAACAACAGATCTGTCCATCCGCCGAAATAGCCTTGAACAGCGCCCGCAGTCACTCCGACCAGCGCCGAAAACAGCGTCAGGATAAGACCGAAAAGCACAGAGATGCGAAAGCC
Organism: Salaquimonas sp.; assembly: GCA_041736675.1. GTDB lineage: Bacteria > Pseudomonadota > Alphaproteobacteria > Rhizobiales > Rhizobiaceae > Salaquimonas. The sequence goes on along the minus strand of JBGSTD010000055.1, from coordinate 29,433 downwards.
GTAGATGACCCTCGCAAGAACATCACGCGTCTGGTCATCCGTTCCAAGCCAGTTCCAGTTGCCCATCCGGCAGGCAGGATTGGCAGCACCGTCCACATAGCCCTGGCAGCGTTCGTTCGCATCATACAGCCATGTCGGTTTTGAAGGGGCAGGTTCAGGAATATTGTTGTTGACGCTGCGAAACGAGTAACGCACCGGTGGCCAGAGCGCCCAGCCGTTTTCGCTGAGGGCCTGTTCGACCTCGATCATCTTGTAGTCAGTTTCCGGTAAAAATCCCTCGTCCCCGAGCCATTGGGTTTCAGGGTAGTCTGTGAGGATCGGCGAATATATGCCGCCTTTGAACCAGACGAGAATGGGTCTGTCGTTGGCCAGAAATTCGGCGAACAGCGACAATACAAACAGCGACAAAAACAGCCAGAGTGACCAGTAGCCACGCCGGTTGGCCTTGAAGTTCGACCAGCGCCTCTGGTTTAGCGGCGAAAGGAACGGCCGTTTAGCGCGGGTTGCGATGGTTGGGTTGAGGACAGTATCCGTCATACCTGCCTCGATTCAAAATCAATGCGCGGATCAATCCAGGTATAGATCAGGTCAGATAACAGGCTGACGATCAGACCGATGATCGAGAAGATGAACAGCGTTGCAAAGACAACCGGATAATCCCTGCCGATGATCGAGGTGTAACCCAGATATCCAAGGCCATCGAGCGAGAAAATTGTCTCGATCAAGAGTGATCCAGAAAAGAAGGCTGAAATGAAGGCACCGGGAAATCCGGCAATGACAATCAACATCGCATTGCGAAACACATGGCCGTAAAGCACCTGGTTTTCATTCAGCCCCTTTGCCCGTGCCGTCTGGACATATTGCTTGCGGATTTCATCCAGAAACGAGTTTTTGGTCAAAAGGGTTGTGGTTGCAAATGCCGCCAGAACCAGTGCGGTAAGCGGCAGGGTGATGTGCCAGAAATAATCGGCAATTTTTCCGAACACTGACAGTTCACTGAAATTTTCCGAAGTCAGGCCGCGTAGCGGGAACCAGTCGAAATACGAACCGCCGGCAAAAAACACCAGCAGCATCACACCGATCAAAAACCCCGGAATGGCATAGGCAACGATAATGACGCCACTCGTCCAGACGTCGAACCGCCCGCCGTCACTGACCGCCTTCTTGATCCCCAACGGAATTGAAATGATGTAAGAAATCAGCGTAATCCAAAGGCCCAGCGAAATTGATACCGGCATCTTTTCCTTGATCAGGTCAATAACGGCGATTTTGCGGAAATAGCTCTCGCCAAAATCGAACCGGGCATAATTCCAAAGCATCAGCAGATAACGCTCAAGTGGTGGCTTATCGAAGCCGAACTGCTTTTCCAGTTTGGCAATGAATTCAGGATCAAGCCCCTGCGCGCCGCGATAACCCGATTCACTGCCACCGGAATTCGAATTGATGTCGGAGCCTGCACCTGAAAGCCGGTCAGTGGCAGAATCTCCCTGACCGCTCAATTGCGCAACGACCTGTTCTACCGGACCGCCCGGGGCAAACTGGATCACCACAAAGGTAATGGTCAAAATGCCGATGATGGTTGGAATCATCAGCAATATTCGCCTGAGGATATAGGCTCCCATGGGTTCGTTTATCCCCGTTCCTTGCGCGCAATTCTTGCCCGGCGTTTAGAGTTTGTTGGCCGCAGCCTTTGCAGGATCGACCCACCAGGTGCTCTCGACAGGAAATCCGTATTCCGGTTTCGGGTCTTTCCACCCGAAGATATCCCACATGGCTACCCGGTGATTCGGTGCAAACCAATTTGGAATCCAGAAATGGTGCGCGCGCAAGACCCTGTCGATGGCTTTAAGGGTGGTTTCCAGTTGATTTCGGTCATTTATGCGGTCCATTCTGTCAATCAGGCTATCGAGCGCAGGAATGGATACGCCGGGATAGTTGCGTGAACCCTTTCTGTCCGCGCTTTCTGAATGAAAAACCTGCTTGACGGATTCTTTCGTTGGCGTTGCCGCAAACGACATGGCGACCCCGGCCACATCAAAATCGAAATCGTCGAGCCTCGCCTGAAACTGCGATGGATCGACCAGACGAATGGTGGCCGGAATGCCCAGAATTTTGAGGTTCTCCACAAAGGGCCCCAAAATTCGCTCGAATACCTGCGAGCGGATCAGGAATTCAAATTCAAGCCGTGTGCCATCTTTGGCAATGTAAACGCCATCCTTGCGGGTCCATCCCGCATCCAGCAAAAGTTTTTGAGCCATTCTCAAGGCATTGCGGTCGCGTCCGCTGCCGTCGCTGATGTGCTGCATGACAGCTTCCCCAAACACCGTATCCGGCAACTGGCCTCGATATGGCTCCAGCAAAACCAATTCCGCCGCAGACGGCATCCCGCTTGCAGCATAGTCAGACTGCTCGAATGTTGAATGTGAACGCTGGTAGGAATCGAAAAACAGGTTCTTGTTGGTCCACTCGAAGTCAAACACCAGCCCAATCGCCTGCCGGGTTCGCGCGTCTGAAAATTTTTCCCTGCGGGCATTGAGCGCCCAACCCTGGAGCGATGGCCGCTTCTCATTGGGAAACTCCCTTTGAACCGCCCGCCCGTCTTTCATCGCAGGAAAATCATATTCCGTTGCCCAGGTTTTTGCAGTGAACTCCTGGCGAAAAAGAACATCTCCCTTCTTGAAAGCCTCAAAACCGGCCTGGCGTTCTCGGAAGAAATCTATCCGGATCGTGTCGAAATGATAAAAGCCCTTGGCAAAAGGCAGGTCTTTTGCCCAGTAGTCCGCAACACGGTCGTATTCAATAAAATTGCCGGTGGAGAACCTGCCCAGTTTGTACGGCCCGGAACCGAGCGGCACTTCAAGAACATGCTCTTCAAATACAAGCCTTTCGTAAAAGGCTTTGGAAAGGATTGGGACACCTGAAACCAATGACAGGAATGCCCTGTCGGATTGTTTGCCGGAAAGGCGCAATTCAAACACATGATCGCTGATGGCAAGCGCCTCGCTCACATCGATCAGATCTATCGCCAGTTGCGGATGGCCTTTTTCTTTCAATGTCAGATAGGAAAAGGCGACATCATGGGCGGTGAGCGGCGTACCATCATGGAACCTTGCCTGCGGACGCAATTCGAACCGGTAGACATTTCGGTCTTCGGAGATTTCAACCGAACTTGCCACCGCGCAATAAAGCGAGTCCGGCTCGTCGCTTGTGCCGCTCATCAGCGTGTCATATATCCCCTCAAGACGGGGAGGTGCGTCCCCCTTCAGGATAAGCGTATTGAAAGTGTTGAAGGTTTGCGGGTTCTGGTTGTAGCCCCAGCTTGGCGGGGAAAACGAAAACACGCCACCCTTTGGCGCATCGGGTGTTGCGTAATCGAACTGGCTGAAGTTTTCGGGATATTTAAGTTCACCAAACGACGAAAGACCGTGCAGTTTTTTGCCCGTTGGATTGCTGGCAAGGGAAGGGCTGGGTAGCGCGGAAAGGCCGAGGGCTGCGGCACTGCCTAACGCGGTCTTGATGAATTCGCGCCGCGTAAACGGTGAAACCCCATTCAGCAAATTTCTGCGCAAATGATCATCCAATGGAGATGCTCCTGTGTTATCCGGTTTTTTCCTGTGTACGAATGTAACCCGATTTAGGCAAGAGTCAGGCATAATCAACCGTACGACGATATAAACAAAAAAGCCGGAACGATTGTCCCGGCTCTTGCATTTGGTATTTTCGGTTGCTTATGAGCCAGGCAACGGTGCCGGGCTGTCTGAATGGGTACGCAGCCACGCAATGATATTGGCGCGGTCCTTGGTCTCTTTCAATCCCGCAAAGCCCATCGCTGTGCCTTTGATGTGGGTCTTTGGTTTGAACAGGAAGCCGTTGAGTTCTTCAAAGGTCCAGTTTTTGCCTGCGCCATATTCCTTAATGCCTGCAGAGTAACCGAATTCGGGATTGTGGGTGCCAATCGGGCTGCCAACAACGTTCCAGAGATTTGGGCCAACCTTGTTTGCTCCGCCCTGTTCCCAGGTGTGGCAGGAAGCGCATTTCTTGAACACGGTTTCTCCTGCAGCAACATCGGCGCTTGCAAGCAGTGCCTCAATCGGCTCGTAGGCTGGGCCAGATGCTGCTTCGCCTGCTTCTGCATCCCCAGAACCTTCGGCGGCTGCAATCGCATAACCCGGCTGCTCAGGCACTTCGTTGTGGAAAATGCTCTCGCTCATCAGGCTAAGGGAAAACAATACGAAAACCGCTCCCAAAAAAGCCATCGCCACTTTGTTAAATTCAAAGGAATCCATCTTCAAAACCTCAATTTTTGTACCAGCTGGCAGCCCCGCCGGATTTTCACACCGTCCTGAAAAGGTAGTATCACAGAGGGTGTCATATTGATAAATGCTAAATCCCGCAAACCACTAATGTGTTTGCGCGCTTGTTGCAACGTCTGTATGGGTTCTTCAACTGAGACTTTTTGACACCGAGTTGATAAAAAGCATCAAAAACCGGAAAATACGAGAATTGAATGCCAAAAACACTGGTTTTAATCCCGGCCCGAATGGCCTCAACCCGCCTTCCCGGCAAACCATTAGCCGATATTGCCGGAAAACCGATGATTTTACACGTGCTGGAGCGCGCCAGGGCGGCCGGAATCGGTTTGCCGGTAGTCTGCACGGACAGTTCCGCGGTGTTTGAAGCAGTAAAAGCCCACGGCGGAGAAGCGGTAATGACCCGCGAGGATCATCCGTCGGGGTCAGATCGCATCTGGGAGGCTGTAACGCTCGCTGATCCCGACGCCAAGGTCGATTTCATCGTCAATGTACAGGGCGATCTGCCCACCATAGACCCGGAGCTGATTCGCGCCAGCCTCGAGCCGCTGATAAACGGTGAGGCTGATATTGCAACCCTTGCCACATTGATCACCGATGAGGCTGAACGTGAAAACCCCAATGTCGTCAAGGCAATCGGAACACCGATCGGCCCTGGTCTGCAGCGGGCCCTGTATTTTACCCGCGCGACCGCTCCTCATGGCGACGGCCCGTTGTACCATCACATAGGGCTTTACGCCTATCGCCGCGCCGCACTGGAAAGATTTGTCTCCCTGCCGCCGTCTCCGCTCGAAATACGGGAAAAGCTGGAGCAGTTGCGAGCGCTTGAAGCGGGCATGCGCATTGATATTGCGATTGTCGAAACTGCGCCTTTGGGAGTAGATACCCCGCATGATCTGGAAAAGGCGCGCAGGATATTGGCCAACTCATAATACAGGACAATTTAAATGGACAGAAAACGAACCGGAAAAATAGGTTTTCAGGGCGCGCAGGGGGCAAATTCGGAAATAGCAAGCCGTCAGGTATTTCCCAAAATGCAGCCCGTTGCCTGTGATACGTTCGAAGACGTTTTCAACGCACTTGATGCGCGCAAGATAGATCTTGCCATGATACCGATTGAAAATACGCTTGCAGGCAGAGTTGCCGACATCCACCATTTGATGCCCCAGCACAAGACCCATATCATTGGTGAGCACTTTCTGCCGATTCGCTTTGACCTGATGGCGCTTCCCGGCGTCACGCTCAAGGAAATTAAGTCGGTCTACAGCCATATTCACGGACTTGGCCAGTGCCGCAAGATCATTTCCAGGCACAAGTGGAAAGCAGAAGCGGGCGGCGACACAGCAGGCTCTGCCAAGCTTGTTGCCGAAAGGGGAGACCGGACCATTGCCGCCCTTGCTCCGGCATTGGCTGCACAGATTTATGGCCTTGAAACTTTGGCTGAAAATGTTCAGGACGCGGATCACAACACGACCCGTTTTGTCATTCTTTCCAAGAAGGCGGAAATTGCCGACCCCAAAAAAGGCGCAGTGATGACGACGTTCCTTTTTCAGGTGCGCAACATTCCCGCTGCTCTATACAAGGCGATGGGTGGATTTGCCACAAACGGCGTCAACATGACAAAGCTTGAGAGCTACCAGCTTGGTGGGGCCTTCACCGCAACGCAGTTTTACGCCGATATCGAAGGCCATCCCGATGACCAGTCGGTGAAACACGCGTTTGAAGAGTTGAAGTTCTTCTGCAACGAGTTTCGCATACTTGGGGTCTATCCAAAAGCCAAGGGGCGCTAATCCAACAATCGGGAAGAGGCAAAATGACAGGGCAGGAGAAATCTTCGCGCATTGAAGGCATGAGAAATCTTTCTCCTGCCGACAGGTTGAAACAGGTCGCCTCAGCAGGCGGGCTTGACCAGTCATCTGTTGCTGCTTTGCGCGGCGATGGGGTGCTGGCAATTAATGTCGCTGACGGCATGATTGAGAATGTCATTGGTGTTTTTGAGATGCCAATGGGGGTCGCGACCAACTTCCTGGTCAATGGCAGGGAGTATCTGGTTCCCATGGTCGTTGAGGAACCCTCTGTCGTGGCTGCCGCCTCCAACATGGCCAAGATTGCCCGCAGTTGCGGCGGGTTTCATACTTCAAGCACCGATCCGCTGATGCGGGCGCAGGTGCAGGTATTGGGGGTTGCTGATCCCCACGGTGCCCGCTCGCGCATTCTTGCCGCGAAAGACGCAATCATCGACAAGGCCAATCAGCGCGACAAGATCCTGATCGGACTTGGCGGTGGCTGCAAGGATGTCGAGGTTCATGTCTTTGAAGACACTCCCGTTGGCCCGATGGTGGTCACCCACCTCATTGTTGATGTACGCGATGCGATGGGAGCCAACACGGTCAACACGATGGCTGAAATGGTCGCAGGGTTTATCGGGGAAATCGCCAACGGCGAAGTGCGCCTGCGGATACTGTCCAATCTCGCAGACAAGCGCATTGCAAGAGCCCGCGTCGAACTTCCTTTTGCCGCTTTGGATACAAAGGATTTTTCCGGCGAACGTGTGGCCAGAGGCATTGTCGAAGCCTGTGCCTTCGCCATCGTCGACCCCTACCGCGCAGCCACCCACAACAAGGGCATCATGAACGGCATTGATCCGGTTGTTGTTGCAACCGGAAACGACTGGCGCGCCATCGAGGCGGGCGCACATGCCTATGCGGCTCGCGGTGGACGGTACACCTCCCTCAGCCGTTGGGAATTGAACGGCGATAAACTGGTCGGCACGCTCGAAATGCCGATGGCCCTTGGTCTTGTCGGCGGCGCAACCAAAACCCATCCTGCCGCACAGGCAGCCCTGAAGCTGCTTGATGTCAAATCCGCGCAGGAACTCGCCGAAGTCACGGTTGCTGTCGGCCTTGCGCAAAACATGGCAGCCCTTCGCGCCCTTTCGACCGAAGGCATCCAGCGCGGCCACATGGCGCTTCATGCCCGCAACATTGCCATTGTTGCCGGGGCCGAAGGCGCAGATATCGACCGTGTTGCAAGAATATTGGCCGAAGAGCACGATGTCCGGGTTGACCGTGCCAGGGAGATATTGGGGAAAGGTTGAACGCTCTTTACATTCTTATGTTCAACCCCGAAATTACCCGTTTTACATTACCCACGCCTTGATCAGCGCATGGGCAATGGCCCGCGACGGCGGACATTTCCAGCCCATCGGATGCGCATCCGCTATCATCAGCTTTACATCCTCGCGCGTAAACCAGCGACAATCCTCAAGCTCATTGGCCTGAAAATTGATTTCATCAGATACCGCCTCGCAGTGAACGCCTATCATCAGTGAATGCGGGAAGGGCCAGGGCTGGCTGGCATAATACTGCACCCTTTTGATGACTATGCCGCTTTCCTCAAAGGTCTCGCGGCGCACGGCATCCTCAATGGTTTCCCCCGGTTCAACAAAGCCGGCAAGCGTCGAATACCAACCCTCGGGAAAATGCGGCGAGCGGCCCATCAGGCATTTGTCGCCCTTGATACCCAGCATGATGACGACAGGGTCGGTGCGGGGAAAAATCTTGTGATCGCAACTTGGGCAATCACGCCTGTAGCCGCCAATGTGGGGCGCTGATGCAGTGCCGCATTTGCCGCAAAACCTGTTGACCGAGTGCCAGTACAAGAGGCTGCCGCCCTGGGCTATTGCACCGACATCTTCTTCAGTGACAGCACTTGAATACAAAAGCGAGCGGTAGTCATAAAGTTTCCAAGGCTCGGCCAGTGTCTCCGCATCTATTTTTGCCGGAATGGCAATTCGTGGAGCGCCATCTCTGGTGACACCCAGAAGCACAGAGTTTGCCGGATCACCGCCAAATTGTGTCGCTGTTGCCAAATCAAACACTGCGCCCGATGCTTCCCCCTTTTTGACCAGAACGGTACCGCCCGAGAAAATGTAAAATCCGGCTTCAGGATTTATGATTGATTTGCCAAGCGTCTCCTCATCCCGGTTTTCCGCATCGCGTATCAGGCGGTTATGGGCAAATCCGACAAGGCTGCTCGGTTCGGGATAAAGTGAATTGAATAATTCAGACATGATACCTCAAAACAGTTCTTTTTTGACTTTGGCAATAAATATGGCTGCAGTATCCGGCGTATAAGGAACGGACTTTTCAAATCCCCACACCGGTCCTGGCCAATTGGCATCGTTCTGTGTCCGTGCAATGACATGAATGTGCAATTGGCGCACCATATTGCCGAGCGAACCGACATTGATCTTGTCACAAGGCCCCAACTTTTGCAGGCAGTTGGCTGCATCGCGAACATCTTCCATGGCAGCAGCGAGATCATTGGCGTCAAGATCATGCAAGTCTTCGCAGCCCGCACGCTGGGGCACCAGCATAAGCCAGGGCCAACGTGTGTCGTCCAGCAGTCGCACTTCACACACCCGCATCCGGCCGATTGGCAGGCTTACGGTGTCAAGCGTCTTGTCCAGTACAAAATCCGCCATTTACGGTCTCCGTCAAAATTGAAAATGATTCGCCCAACAAGCTTGCATTTTTGATTGCAAAATACGATATGTCTCCTTGGAAGGTTGGTGGTGGACGAGTTACTCGCCAACCTGGTCAGGTCCGGAAGGAAGCAGCCACAACGAGATTCCAATTCGGGTCACCCATACCAGCCTTCCACCTCTTCCCTTTTTGCCGCTGCTGTGGCGTTTTTCCTTCAGCTTGCCAAGCAGATTCCGTACACAAACGGGATAAGCGGCTTTATCCTTTCACCAAACCCGTTATAGTGCCTGCAAAATAAAATCTCATTCAGTCCGGTTGATCAGGCCTCATGCAAAACAACAATGCCTACAGGGTTTTGGCGCGAAAATACCGCCCTCAAAATTTTGACGATCTGATCGGTCAGGAACCGATGGTCCGCACCCTGTCAAATGCTTTCAAGACCGGACGTATCGCCCAAGCCTATATGCTGACAGGGGTGAGAGGTGTCGGAAAGACAACAACGGCTCGCATTCTCGCGCGGGCGCTCAATTTCAAAAGCGCTGACATGGACGCGCCATCCATTGATCTGACGATTGAAGGTGAACATTGCAGGGCGATCATGGAAGGCCGCCATGTCGATATCATCGAGATGGATGCGGCCTCACACACGGGCATCGACGACATTCGTGACATCATAGAATCGGTGCAATACGCGCCTGCCTTGGCCCGATACAAGGTCTACATCATCGACGAAGTTCATATGCTCTCCCGCAATGCATTCAATGGCCTGCTAAAAACGCTGGAGGAACCGCCCGAGCATTTAAAGTTCATTTTTGCCACAACAGAGATCCGCAAGGTGCCGATCACTGTGTTGTCGCGCTGCCAGCGTTTCGATCTTCGGCGCATTGATGCTGCGATGATGGTCACCCATCTAAGGAAGATTGCAACTGCCGAAGAAGTTGAGGCAGATGATGAGGCGCTGGCACTGATAGCTCGGGCGTCCGAGGGGTCTGTCCGCGATGCGTTGTCGATTTTCGATCAGGCAATCGCCCATTCGGCAGGGAAGGTTGAAGCGGAGAACATTCGTTCCATGCTCGGCCTTGCTGATAGGGCACGGGTAATCGACTTATTCGAAAATGTGATGTCCGGCAACATTGCAGCCGCGCTGGAAGAAATGAAGAACCAGTATGATACCGGCGCTGATCCCTATGTGGTGCTGACCGATCTTGCCGATTTTATTCATTTTGTCACGCGGTTGAAATATGCCACCAGCGATGGCCCTGGCTCGATGCTCGGCGAAGGCAGTGCGCTCAGCGAAAGCGAACGTAGTCGCGGCAAAGCGTTCGCAGATAAATTGTCAGTGCGCATATTGGGCCGAACCTGGCAGATTCTTTTGAAAGGCCTGGCAGAGGTTCGCGACTCGGAGCGTGCTTTGGCTGCAGCTGACATGGTGCTCGTCCGGCTTACTCATGCTGCCGATCTTCCATCTCACGATGATCTGGTGAAACTGGTGCAGGACGCTCCTGGCTCATTGCAGCGCGGCGGCGCTGGCGTGGCGTCGGCAGGGTCGGCTGCCGCGGTTTCGCAATCGAACATCACCACCCATTCGCCGCCTGTTTCCGCACCAATTGCATCTGCCAGCGGATCTGCATCGGTAACAAAGCTGCAGGTCGTAGGGCGCAACGAAGATGCTGATCACGCCGTTTCAGGATCACTCGCCCCGCAACCAAAACCAGCCCATGAAACAAGTGATGGCGATGTGCCGCCTGTCATATTAAACCGTTTCGAGGATTTGATCTTCCTCTCCGAGGACAAGCGCGACATCAAGACCAAGACTTATTTGCGCAGCCATGTCCGGCTTGTCGAGTTTCGATCGGGATATTTCGAGTTCAACCAGGTCGGCGCAACATCTCGCGAAAGCCTGCAGCATCTCAAGCAGCAGCTTGAAAACTGGACCCGCATCCGCTGGAACATTGTCATTTCGGACAAGGAAGGACTGCCGACGCTGGAAGAAATAGAGGCGGCGGAAAAAGACAACCAGATGGAAAAGGCCCGCTCCCATCCTGCGGTAGCCGCGATCATGAAGGCTTTCGAGGGAGCACGCATTGTTGACGTGCGGATCAAGGAGACAAAAGCCGAGGTGCTGCCACCCGCGCCTGAAGAGCCTGATGGCGATCCGGATGCTGATGAGGGCCTTGACGATTTTTACGAATAACCGCATTTGATCCAAAGTGATCCAGCGGTTACACAAGCTTCAGAAACCTGAACAGAACGAAAGACACCAGAGCGATGAAAGATATTCTCGGCATAATGAAACAGGCCAAGGAAATGCAGGCCAAGATGGCCGAGATGCAGGCAGGGCTTGCGCTTGTCGAGGCATCCGGAACCTCCGGCGGCGGCATGGTGAGCGTTACGTTGTCCGGTAAGGGCGATCTCAAATCAGTTGCAATCGATCCGTCACTCATAACCGACGGCGAAGGCGAAATGATCGAGGATTTGATTATCGCTGCCCATGCTGACGCAAAGTCGAAAGTTGAGCAGATCATGGCAGAAAAGACCCGCGAACTGACAGCGGGCCTGCCAATTCCTCCGGGAATGAAGTTTCCGTTTTAGGCCACAGCGATGGCCAAATCTGTAACCGGACCCGAAATTGAACGCCTGATCCAGATCCTCGCACGCCTGCCGGGACTGGGGCCGCGCTCGGCGCGCCGTGCCGCCCTGCATCTGATCAAGAAAAAGGAAAGCCTGCTCCAACCTTTGGCCGGCGCAGCGCAAGAGGCTGCCGACAAGGTGAAGATATGCGGCAATTGCGGTAATGTCGATACGTCTGATCCCTGCATCATCTGCACCGATCCTCGCCGGGATTCGGCAATGCTCATGGTTGTCGAAGATGTTGCCGATCTTTGGGCGCTGGAGCGGGCCGCTGCGATCAATTGCCGTTATCATGTTTTGGGCGGGACCTTGTCACCGCTTGACGGAGTTGGACCAGACGATCTCAACATCGCCTCACTGGTCAATCGTGTGACGGCTGAAGACAGCCAAATCCGCGAGATTATCATTGCGGTCAATGCGACAGTGGAAGGGCAAACGACAGCCCACTACATTACAGACCAATTGGAGGGTATTGATATAAAAATCACCCGGCTTGCCCACGGAGTTCCCGTCGGCGGCGAACTCGACTATCTCGACGAGGGAACCCTGACGGCGGCCATCAAGAGCCGCAGCGGTTTTTAATATATAGTCAGGCTTTAGCTACCTTGTCGAATACACCCTCAAGGCGGGCAAGTGTCGCGTCGATGTCGTAGAGCTTGTCGAGACCAAACAGGCCAATGCGGAAGGTCCGGTAGTCCGGGCCTTCGTCCACCTGCAGGGGAACTCCTGCGGCAATCTGCATTCCCTCAGCCATGAATTTTCTGCCGGTCTGAATATCGGGGTCGCTGGTATAGCTGACAACCACCCCGGGTGCCTTGTATCCCTCTCCGGCAACGCTCTTGAAGCCCTTCGCCTCTATCATTGCCCGCGCGCGGTTGCCAAGTTCCCATTGCGCTTTTTTGAGTTTTTCAAACCCGTAATCTTTGGTTTCGAGCATGATATCGCGAAAGCGCAACAACGCATCCGTCGGCATGGTGGCGTGATAGGCATGTCCGCCATTTTCATAAGCCTTCATGATATCGAACCATTTTTTCAGGTCGGCAGCAAAGCTGGAACTTGTGGTGTTTGCCATGGTAGCAATGGCGTGCTCGTTGAAGATGACCAGGCCTGCCGCAGGCGAAGCACTCCAGCCTTTTTGCGGCGCGCTGATCAGCACGTCCACATTGCAGGCTTTCATGTCGACCCAGATGCAGCCCGATGCAATGCAGTCGAGAACGAAAATGCCGCCATAGGAGCGAACGGCAGCGCCAATTGCCTTGATATAATCATCGGGCAAAATCACCCCGGCAGAGGTTTCCACATGGGGAGCGAAAACCACATCGGGTTTTTCCCCGTTGATTGCCTCGATCACCTTTTCTATCGCCTGCGGGGCAAAAGGGGCATCAATATTATCGCGTGAGCGTTGCGCCTTGAGGACGATGCTTTGCGAGGGAATGTTTCCGGTGTCCAAAATCTGTGTCCAGCGATAGCTGAACCAGCCATTGCGGATGATCATGCACTTCTTGCCTGCAGCAAACTGGCGGGCAACCGCTTCCATCGCAAATGTTCCGCCGCCCGGTACGACAGCAACCCCGTCGCCATTGTAAACTTCTTTCAGGGTAGCGGAAATTTCGCGCATCACCTGCTGAAATTTTGCCGACATCGAGTTGAGCGAACGGTCTGTGAAAACAACCGAAAATTCCATCAGGCCTTCGGGATCGATATCAGGTAAAAGTGCGCTCATTGTTTCTTTCCTTTGCATTCCAGGAACGGCCGCAATCAGGCCTTTTTGACAAACTTGGTCAGGATCACGATCTGCTGGTCGTTTACCCGGCCTTCAATGTGTTCAGCGTTGTCTGGAACCAGCGAAATTCGGCGCACTGCCGTTCCGCGTTTTGCAACAAAGCTCGCGCCTTTCACATTGAGATCCTTGATCAGTACAACCGTATCTCCAGCCTGCAGGATATTTCCGTTGCTGTCGACATGTTTCACATCGCTGTGGCCATCAACGTCGCCTGAATTCAGGCTCGCTCCTGCCTGCGCCAAAGCGAGGATATCTTCTTCCAGATAAAGCTTTTCAAGCGCATCGCGGGCCCATGCCTCGTCTGGTGCAAGGCGGCTGAGCATCCGCCAGGCCATTATCTGAACGGCTGGCTCGGTGCTCCACATGCTTTCATTGAGGCAGCGCCAATGATCGGGGTTGAGAGGCTCACCGCCGGTAATCTGGGATTCGCAAGTCTCACAGCACAAGATACTGTTTGCGGTATCATCGCCGAGCGCATCACAAACCCGGTAGGCAACAAGACTATGGGTTGCCTTGCACAATTCGCATGCATTGCCTGCCCGCGATGAAAGTTCTGGTGTTGTCATGGGTTCAACCTTTTGATTTTGGCTTGCCTGGTTTGGCGCGTTTTAGCGGTTGATTGCCTGCACTTGCAACAGTCCGTGCGCCCGGCTTTGGCCTTTTCTTGCCCCCCGGCTGTGCCCAGCCTGGTTTGCCCTTGGATTTTTCCTTGCCCTTGTGGGGCTTTCCTTTTGTAGCCGGTTTTTTATCTGCCCAATCGCCTTCGCTCTTTACCCGCGCAGGCTTGTTGCCGATAAAGCCGTCATCATCCAGCGCCTCAATTTTTTCGATCTGCTGATCAAAGGTTAATTCGGTGCTTTCGGCCTTGACCCGCGGAGGGCGGGCAGGGCGTTCATCCGGCTTTGAAAAACCGTTGTCGCGGCCAGGGCGTTCAGGACGCGGCTTTTTCTCGCCTGCAAAGTCAGGCTTTTCAAAACGCGGTTTTGGCCTGTCATCGCTGAAACTGTGCGGTGGTGCGGGATTCGCCTCGCGCGCAGGTTCGCCCGGCAAACGTGAAACGGAAATCGTCTTTTCCAGCATGCCGTTTTTGCCGAGTGCGCCCTCAAACTTGTCGACATGCGCCGGATCAAGTTCCACATGGGTTTCATTGTCCTGAATGCGTATCGCACCAATCTGGCTTTTGGTAAAATCGCCCGCCTTGCAAAGCATCGGTATCAGCCACTTGGGTTCGGCCTTGTGCTTGCGTCCGACTGAAAGGGAAAACCAGATACCGTTTGTAAAGTCGTTGCGGTCCTTGCCCTTGCCTTCCTTGCGCTCAAAGGGAGCGCGCTCGCCGCGCGGTGCCCGCTCGGGCCTGCCTTCAAATTCATCGCTGCGTGGCCCGCGTCTTTTGGGTCCGCTTCTGTCTGTGGCAGGTCCGCGGTCTTCAAAAGCCGGTGTATAGGAGGAAATGTCTTCAGGCGCTGAATGGTCCTTGCGGTACATTCGCAGGATCGCCACAGCCAATTGTTCAGGCGTAAACGCCTCAATGAGGCGGTTTGCGTATTCGCGCTCCTGCGGCTCCATCGGATCGTTGAGCGAACCGTCAGCCATCATGCGTTCGTCGTCTCGCGCCAGAACCTCGTCGGCTGTCGGCGGCTTTGCCCATTCGGCGCGAACGCTGGCATTGGCCAAAAGCCGTTCTGCCTTCTTGCGCTGGGAATGGGGAACAATGATTGCACAAACACCTTTGTTGCCAGCGCGCCCTGTCCGCCCGCTCCTGTGCAGCAGCGTTTCGCTGGTTTTCGGCAGTTCGGCGTGGATGACAAGTTCAAGACCCGGCAGGTCAATGCCGCGTGCGGCAACATCGGTTGCGATACATATTCTGGCCCGTCCGTCGCGCATCGCCTGCAGCGCATGCGTCCGCTCGTTCTGCGAGAGTTCACCCGACAGGGCAACAACAGAAAATCCGCGATTGGAAAAACGGGCAGTCATGTGATTGACCATCGCCCGCGTCGCGCAGAAGACCAGCGCATTGCGAGCCTCATAGTAGCGAAGCACGTTGATGATGGCGTTCTCCCGGTCACTGCCTGAAACCAGCAGCGCACGGTATTCGATATCCATGTGCTGTTTTTCTTCGCTCAGCGTTTCAACCCGAACCGCATTGCGCTGATAGCGCTTGGCAAGAGCGGCAATCGAGCGGGGCACAGTGGCCGAAAACATCAGTGTGCGGCGGTCCTGCGGCGATTCTTCCAGAATAAATTCGAGATCCTCGCGGAACCCGAGATCAAGCATTTCATCGGCCTCATCCAGAACCACCGCCTTGAGCGCTGATATATCGAGTGAGCCGCGCTTGATGTGGTCGCATAGGCGCCCCGGTGTGCCGACAACAATATGCGCGCCATTGGCAAGCGCCCGCCGTTCGTCGCGAATGTCCATGCCGCCAACGCAGGAGGCGATTTTTGCTCCTGTTTCGGCGTAGAGCCATTCAAGTTCTTTCTTGACCTGCATCGCAAGTTCGCGGGTTGGCGCAATCGCCAGCGCCAGCGGCTGGTCGGCATGGCCAAAGCGGTCCCTGCCGTCAAGCAGGCCGGGGGCCAGCGCCATGCCAAAGGCAACGGTCTTGCCGGAGCCGGTCTGCGCCGAGACAAGCGCATCCGCGCCGTCAAGCTCGGGAGCAAGCACAGCAAGCTGAACAGGGGTAAGGGTATCATAGCCGCGCTTGGAAAGCGCATTGGCGAGCGCTGGAACAACGCCTGGAAAGTCGGTCATGTGTATCTTTCAGAAAATGTCGCATTTACCTGAAAGACACGTCATTGCCGTTTTAGGTCTTTTTGCGATTGCCAACCCACCACTTGGTTAGCTCTTGCGACACGCTTTAGGCGCATGTTGGCCGTTTGTCGAGTATTTTGTGACGCGGCGAATATTCCAGCCAATCGCGGCAGAGAATTACCCTGTCTTTCAGGGCAATTGTCTGGAGCGTCACGTGGGGATGTTTGCCAGCTTTGGATGTGCAGTACTTGAAATCCTCTGGCCAAGAATGACTACACGCATGACGTCAGGCAGCGGATTTGCGCAATACAGATTATTGGTCACAAACCGTTGTCAAATGCGTTAGAACACAACGCCATTCGCCTTTGATCCGATGATAAACGTCTGTTATCCATTCATCTGCATTGAGTTCAGCATCCCTGAACCATCCGGTGTTTTGTCCTCTACCTGTGACGGTTGCGACATCGCCCATTATCTTTACATGGTGCGTTGTTTTCGTCATTGTATAATGACCAAGAATGCCTGAACCAATTACGTTGAGTATCGCATCGGCAGAAACTGGCCCGCTTTCGGGTGTGACAAGGACCCAATCAGGAGAAATGCAGTTGCGGATCAGCAATGGATCATTGCTTATCATGGCAGCATTAAAGGCATTTTCAGCCATCTCCAACTCGTCGAGAATCTTTTGTGTCATGCAGAAGTTTCCTCATTCCAGCGTAGCTGCATTTCCTCTGGCGAAACCATTTCTATGGTTTGCGATAACATCCATCTATGGCCGAAGGGGTCTAACAGAATCGCAGAACGTTCTCCAAAGGACTGATCCGCTGGTGCGCGTAGAAGAATTGCTCCTGCTGCAACAGCACGTGTAACATCGGCGTCGACAGTTTTGGTTGACAGGTGGAGGGTTACTGCTGTTCCACCTAATGTGTCGGGGCTGACAGCGCCAAAGTCCGGATATTCATCGCTAAGCATAATTAACGAATTGCCGATCATCAATTCTGCGTGGCCAATACGACCGTCTCCAGGATCAGTCATTCTAAAATTTTCAATGGCCTCAAATGCACTGATGTAAAAAACGATAGCCTGCTTTGCATTCTTGGCGACGATGTATGGGATAATTGTTCGCGACATAGCGCATTCCTCGGATTGACTATTGTTTTTATTTACGTTACGAGTCGTAATTAAATGAGTCAAGCGATAAAAAATCCACGTGGCCGCCCACCCAGCAAAGCTTCCCGACAAAAAGCTCTGGTGGCTGCCTATGAAATATTGATGAATGATGGATTTGGCCGCTTGTCGATTGAGGCCGTTGCGGCAAAATCAGGTGTTGGCAAGCCGACGATTTATAGAAATTGGGCCAACTCAAGCGAACTGGCTATGGCTGCTTTGATGGAAGGGCACCACGAAGCTTCTACTGATAAAACCGGTAGTTTAAAAGATCATCTGGAGAGCCAGATAATGTCCATTGTGATGGCTTTTGCTACCACTCGGGGGAGACAGATTGCGCTTGCACTTGCTGCTGCGGATCAGGATAGCGAGATGACAAAAGCATTCAGAAACCGCGTGGTCCTTTCCGGTCGGGAAAATGGACGACGTTTAGTTGAAAGCGCAATCAGAAATGGTGAAATTGCTGTACCGGCAGAAATCGAAGTTTGTCTCGATATGATCTACGCTCCGATATTTTATCGTCTACTTGTGGGTCACTTGCCGTTGGAAAAGTCGTTTGCCAGTGAATTGGTGTCCGAGGCAATGAAGCTTTTTAGTCCGATTTGACTGACTTGAATTTGTGTTCAAGGTTCAGTCTGTTTATATACTTTTGAGAACAGGCAGTTTTTGCCGCTTAAGGATGCGTTCAGGAGATTCAAGAACAGGTATTCATGATTGTAATTGGCACTAAGCAGCTATTTCCCCAATCTACTCCACCACTTTCAGACCCGGCCGCCGCTCGCCCTCAAGCTGTTTGACTTCCTCGAATTCAAGATCGGTGATCCGTGAGCCGCGCCGCGTCACCTTGTCAGAGGAGACGAGGATCTGTTCGACGTCCTTTTGCGCCTGGCCGAAATGTCCGGCAAGTTTGCGCACCCGCTCGTCAAGCCGCGAGACATCCTCCATCAGGCGAATAACCTCGCCCTGTATCAGATGCGCCTGTTCGCGCATGCGCGTGTCTTTCAGCACCGACTGAATGACCTGGATCGACAGCATCAGCAGCGACGGCGAAACAATCACCACCCGTGCCCGGTGGGCCTTTTGCACCAGTGCCTCATGCTTTTCGTGAATTTCCGCAAAGATCGATTCAGACGGCACAAACATGAAGGCGGTGTCCTGCGTTTCTCCGGGCAGGAAATATTTTTCCGCAATTGCCTTCAGGTGCGCCTCCACGTCGCGGCGGAATTGCTGCTCGGCAATCTTTGCCCGCTCCGGTGTTTCGGCGGCGCGGATCGCATTCCACGCTTCCAGCGGAAACTTGGCGTCCACCACCAGCGCAGGAGAATTGTTCGGCATGAAAACCACACAGTCCGGCCGTGCGCCAGAGGACAGCGTGTGCTGGAAGGCAAAAGCCCCCATTGGAAGGCCGTCCTGGACGATCGCCTGCATCCGGGCCTCGCCAAAGGCCCCGCGCGTCTGCTTGTTGTTGAGAATGTGCTGGAGTTCGACCACCTGCGAGGAGAGATTGGTGATGTTGGTCTGCGCCGTGTCAATCACAGCAAGGCGCTCCTGCAATTTGGCAAGGCTCTCCTGCGTGTTCTTCGTTGTATCGGTGATCGACTGGCCAATGCGCCCGGTCATTGATTCAAGCCGTTCATTGACCGCGCGGGCAAGGTCAGACTGACGCCCAGCAAGGTTTTCGTTCATGGCGGCAAGCCGCCCCGTCAACTCGTTCTGGTTGGCGACAAGTTCGGCCATTCTGGCCTCGGCCTCGCGTGCGCGCTCCAGTGTTGCCGCTTCGTTGGCAGCGCGCTGCTTGGCGTTGCGCCAGGCAAGAATGAGCCATGCCATGAGCAGAAACAACAGAATGCCGACAATTGCCGCCACAACTTCCCCAAGGGTGAAAATGCGGTTGTTGAGCGTGAATACCGGCGAGTTCAGCAGCGGATATAGATCAAGTGAATTTTCCATGCGCCCTTCCTAGCAGATTCGCTCAAGGAATTCGAATGAAAAGAACAAAACAGGAATATTGCCTGTTAAAAATGAAATGACATTGGACCTGCTCTTGATGAATTGTCCTGAGGGTTAAATGCGGCATTCTTTGGCAGTTGACCTTGGCTGTCGAAATCCATATCTCAGGGCTGTCAAAAACAACAAAAGTCATCCCATGTCTCTGCTGGAAATCATTCAAATTCCCGATCCGCTTTTGCGCGCGGTATCCAAGCCTGTCGAAAACATTGACGGGCGTCTCAATGCGTTGATCGATGACATGTTTGAAACCATGTACGATGCGCCCGGTATCGGCCTTGCAGCGATCCAGATCGCTCTGCCGCGCCGTCTTGTGATTATCGATTGCGGCGATCCAAAGGACGAGGCCGAGCGCGCCGAGGAACTGGCTATCTGGGAAGAGGCGGTTGAGGCTGCCGAAGAAAGGGGCGAGGAGCCACCGGCGCGTCCGGCGCGCAAACCGTCGGCAAAAAATCCGCTTGTGCTGATCAACCCAGAAATCGTCGCCTTTAGCGATGAACCGTCCATCTATGACGAGGGCTGTCTTTCGATCCCGGATTATTATGCCGAAGTGGAGCGACCAGCGGGCTGCACCGTCGAGTTTCTTGACAGGCAGGGGAAAAAGCAACGCATTGAAGCGACCGGCATTTTGTCGACCTGCATCCAGCACGAGATCGACCATCTGGATGGCAAATTGTTCATTGATCACATCTCCATGCTCAAACGCAAAATGGTGGTCAAGAAATTCACCAAGATTGCCAAACAGTCGGGCAAGGGGCCAGCCTCACCGCTGGTTATCTGAAGATGCCGCTTCGCCTCATTTTCATGGGAACGCCGGAATTTTCAGTTCCGGTTCTAAATGCCCTGATTGACGCAGGCCATGAAATTGTCGCGGTCTATTCGCAGCCGCCGCGTCCGGCGGGGCGGGGCATGGAAGAGAAAAAATCGCCTGTGCATGAAATGGCTGATAGTCTGGGAATTCCGGTCTTTACGCCGCTGTCGCTCAAGGGCGAAGCTGAACAGGCAGCGTTTGCCGCCCATCAGGCAGATGCGGCAGTGGTGGTCGCCTATGGCCTGCTGTTGCCCAAGGCAATCCTCAATGCACCCAGGGTGGGTTGCTGGAACGGCCATGCCTCGCTGTTGCCGCGCTGGCGCGGTGCGGCTCCCATTCAGCGGGCAATCATGGCTGGCGACAGTGTGACCGGCGTAATGGTGATGCGCATGGAGGAAGGGCTTGATACAGGCCCGGTTGCCATGACGGCGAAGATCGACATCGGACCGAACATGACCGCCAGCCAGTTGCATGATGCGTTAAGCCAGTCCTGCGCCGACCTGATGGTTCAGGCGATGAATGCTCTCGAGCGGGGCGGGTTGGTGACCATTCCCCAGGCTCATGACGGCGTCAGTTATGCTGCCAAAATCGACAAGGCAGAAGCACATATTGATTGGTCCAAACCTGCCCGCCAGGTCCATGACCACATTCGCGGTCTGTCACCATTTCCCGGCGCATGGTGCGAAATGCCGATCATCACCAATGATGTGGCAAAACCGGTCCGTGTCAAAATATTGCAGAGCGAGATTGTGGCAGGTGAGGGCGCAGCCTCAACGGTTTTGGGCGATGATCTGACGATTGCCTGCGGCGAGGGTGCGCTTCGCATCGTCCGCCTTCAAAGGGCCGGAAAAGGCGCCCAGCAGGCCGATGAATTTTTGCGCGGCAACCGTGTTGCAACAGGCAGCAGGCTTGTCTGATGCCCCGCTACAAGTTGACCCTCGAATATGACGGCACGCCATACAAGGGCTGGCAGCGTCAGGATGGGTTGCCCAGTGTCCAGCAGGCAATCGAAGAGGCGATGGCTGAATTCACCCGCCATCCAGTAACAGTTTTTGCCGCCGGTCGAACCGATGTAGGTGTCCACGCATTAGGGCAGATAATACATGTGGACCTGGAGGCGGACTGGACACCGTTCAAGATAGTTGATGCCACAAACGGCCTGTTGAAACTCGCCGGTCAACCGGTTGCTGTAATATCCGCTGAAAAGGCCGCTGATGACTTTGACGCGCGGTTTTCTGCGGTCAAACGCCATTACCGCTATAGGATCATCAACCGGCAGGGCAATCTCACCGTCGATACCCTGCGTGCGTGGCACGTCAAGCGACCTCTTGATATCAAGGCGATGAACGATGCCGCGGGTGTGCTGATTGGCCATCATGATTTCACCACCTTTCGATCAACCGAATGTCAGGCAAAAAGCCCGGTTCGTACGCTTGACCAGCTCGAGGTCAAGCGGGTCAATCATCAGGAAATAGAGATTGTCTGCTCAGCCCGCGCTTTCCTGCACAATCAGGTGCGCTCACTGGCAGGGTCGCTTAAACTTGTCGGGCAGGGCAAATGGACGAAGGCTGATTTGCTGGCTGCTCTTGAGGCCAAAGACCGCAAGGCTTGCGGTCCGGTTGCTCCCGCGTGCGGGCTCTACTTCATGAAAGTGGACTATTGACGGCGTGAGGCACAGTCCTGCTGCTGCGCCAAGCGCTTCACAATGGCAGAAGATCCTTGAGGTTTTCTTCCAGCGAATGGTGCGTAAAGCCGAAGTTCCGCTTGATCGCCTGATATTCGGCCCATGCCTTGATCCGGTCGACGCTCTCGCTCTTGCGGCCAGCCAGCATCAGGTTTTTCGCAGTATGTTCCAGCGGTGTGAATTCCAGAAACTTTACCTCATAACCGAGTGTGTTAAGCAGCAATGCCCGACAGACATCGGTAACAATGTCCGACTGTCGCCGCTTCATCAGCGGAAACCCGGTGATTGCATCAAAGGGAGAGCCCTCCAGTGTGACCTGGCGTGAAATTTCCGCCTGACAGCATGGCGCACAAAACAGATAGCGCATCTGGTTTCGTATACCGAGCGCCAATGCATCATCGGTTGCCGTATCGCAGGCATGAAGCGCTATCAGAATATCAATTGTCTCACGGCTTTCGGGGTGGATGCGGGCATTGCGAAATTCCAGACCGCCAAAACCAATTTTTCGCGCCAGGGCGTTGCATAGATCAATCACATTGGCCTTGATATCAATGCCAATGCCTTTTGGCACATGGCGCGCTCGCTGCGCCACGTAATCATAAGTGGCAAAGGTCAGATAACCTTTGCCGCAACCAAGATCGAGAATGGAAATAGGCGCGTCATGGGCTGATACGAAGTCACCGATATCTCGGTCGATGATTTCCACAAAGCTGGCAATCTGGCGAAACTTCGGATACGCTTTCTTGATAACCTTCCCCGCTTCATTGGTGATCCCAAGCCCCGTCAGATAGGGTCGGTCTTCCTGCAAGGCATAGTTCTTCGGCTTGTTGTGTGTTTGAACCACGTCCTTCATGCTGGCTTTTGTTTTGTAAAGCCGTGGCTCCATTTTGCGGTTCTCGGAGTAATGCAGGTCAAACGAACCGGTATTGAGTGTAGCTGCCCGAAACGGCATGATTTCATCGCCGCTCATTCTTGCAAGTATCGCCGCAGGATCGAGCGGATCCGTCCGGTCTGACCCCGGCTGGTTGGTCGAATAGCGTATGAATTTCCGTTTTTCGCCAACTATCAGATCAAAGCTCGCCTTGACCTTGTCATTTCCCTTTGTCCGCGAACTGAATACAGCGCGCTTGAAACTACCGTCTTCAAGGGCCGTCCGGCAGGCCTCCAGAAAATCGCGCTGCTCGCCATTTACTTCGATTTGCATTAACCCGTTTACCACTTTGTCTCCATTGCCCGTCCGCAAACAGGTTTTGACAAGCGCATATAATGGGCAATCATTGAAAAGTGATTGTCGTTCTTTTGCTTGCCGATTGTTGTCATGCCAAAGTCCCGGTCACAAGAAGCCGCAATGGGTCTGGTTATATATGTCGCAATCTGTAACACTTTACAGTGGGGAATTAAAAGGCAACTGATAGGCAAGCCAATGATTTCCGGAAATTTGGCGCCGGTATGACATGTAAGTCAACAGTAATTGGGATAGTTTCAATGAACTCTAAGGTTCTCCTGCTCCATGCCATGAACCAGATGAGAACGACCTGGCTCATGACTGGCATCAGGTTTGTCTCGCCCTATGACATCCAGGCTAAAAATCCGGCATTGATGCTGTCGTTTTTGGCTCTGGTTGCAGGCTATCTGGTGTTGGGGCTGTATGACTATCTCTTTTATCCACGCGATGTATTTGGCGGATATGTTGATAGTGGCGTATCACGCATGGCCTATGTATTTGCTTTCCAGGTCGCCTACTGGGCAGGCATTGCGCTCGCCTATTTGCTGTTGTTTTTCCTCGCAATGCCTCTGGGATATTCGATGCGTTTTTGGCAGGGTTTGATTGCGCTGAACTGGTGGAGCGTGATGGTCATCCCGCTGCTCTTCCCGCTGCTCTTGCTGCAGCTTGCCGTCGAAGAAAATGATTCTTTCCATTCACCTGCCTTGGCGATCCTGCTGGCGGCACTGATTTTTATCCTTTGGAAAACGATCAATCTTTTGAAGCACTCCCTGAAAACCGGATACGGGGTAGCGGTATTTCTGGTCGCAGCAGGCGTTTTGGTACAAGGCCTGTCCGCCTATTTCGTTCTGAATGGATCTGGTATCAGGCTTTTCTGAAAATCACGCCTTGAAGAAATCTTCAAGGAACTTGAGATAAATCGCACTCAGCGTCTCAAGATCGGCAAGTGCTGTGCGCTCATTGACCTGATGCATGGTCTGACCGACTAGGCCGAACTCCACAACCGGACAATAGTCCTTGATGAAGCGCGCGTCAGATGTTCCCCCGCCTGTTGATAGTTCGGGCGTCTTTCCGGTCACTGCCTCAATGGCAGAGGAAAGGGTGCCGATAAGGCGGTCGTCCCGTGTCAGGAATACAGGACTGACCCGGCCGATCCATTCAACGGTGAAACTCACCGGTGTGTTTTTTCCAGTCCGTATCCGGCCAGCCGATGCGCCTTCCTCAAAGCGGCGGATAATCTCGGACTTGACGGTATCTCCGTCCCAGCGGTCATTGAAACGGATGTTGAAGCTGGCAGTCGCCGAAGCTGCAATGACATTGGTGGCAGGATTGCCGACGTCGACAGAGGTCACTTCCAGATTGGTCGGCTGAAACTGCTCCGTTCCCTCGTCAAAGGGAGTGGCCAGCAATGTGTTGAGCAAATCCACCATGCCGCGCACGGGATTGTCCGACAGATGCGGATAGGCCGAATGCCCCTGCACGCCGTGAACAGTGACGCGGCCTGACAACGACCCCCTTCGCCCGTTCTTGATCGCATCGCCAATTTTATCGGGATTGGATGGTTCCCCGACAATGGCAGCATCCCATTTTTCACCCTTCGTATCGGCCCACTTCAACAGTTTGTCTGTGCCGTTAACCGATGGACCTTCTTCATCCCCGGTGATCAAGAAGGAAATCGACCCGCGCGGCGAGCCGTGCTTTTCAAGGAACTTTTCAACCGCAGCGACAAAGCAGGCAATTCCGCCCTTCATGTCGACAGCACCGCGGCCATAAAGATAACCGTCCTTTATATCGCCTGAAAAAGGCCCGACCTCCCAGTCGCTCTCCTTGCCAACCGGAACAACATCCGTGTGACCGGCGAACATCAGGTGCGGCCCCTCTTTGCCAAGCCTTGCATAGAGGTTGTCGACATCCGGCGTGTTTTCATCCGAAAAAATCATGCGCTCGCTTGCAAAGCCGCTTCGCCCAAGCCGCTTCTCGAGGCACGAAAGTGCACCGCCTTCAGCTGGGGTCACCGAGGGGCAGGCAATCAGATCACGCAAAATGGCAGCGGCAGCAAAGGAGTATGTCACGATCATCAAATCCGTATTTGTCTTCCAGGGCTTGGTTACAGGATAAGACATATCTTGTCACCTGTCGCCACTGCATGCCCAAGTGCGCTTAAAAGTCCTGAGTTGAGACATCCAAGGGCATGAGAAATCGCGAAATTAAAAAAAATGATAGGTTAAAGCGTTGATAATAAAAAGATTTATCAACGTGTGACCAATCGCACATCTCTTCGTTGCTGCCTTGGCTAGTTTATGGTCATCAAGCAGGCAGTCAAAATCAAACAAATCACAACAAACTAAACAACGGAGAAAACAAATGAACACTTTCAAGAAAACAGTACTTGCGGTTGTAACCGTTTCAGCCATGGCCGTGGCTATGGCAGGTCCGGCTCAAGCCAAACACAAACATTGGAAACATGGCCTTGGCGCAGGCATCGGGATCGGCGTCGGACTTGGAATTGCCGGTGCCCTTTTGACCCCGCGTGAACCAACCTATGTTGTCGAGCGCCGCTGCTACAGAAGCAAAGAGCCTCTTTATAACAGCTACGGCCAGGTTGTTTCCTACCAGGTTGTCCGGGTTTGCAACTAACGCAGCCCTGACCCGCTGATTGCGAGCTTTCTGATCCCCGTCCGGTCAACGCCCCAAACCGGATAGCGAGAGGGAGGCTCGCAACCTCGTCGTTCATCCGGTTGTTGAAAATCGGGCCAAGGCACTTCGTGATGCCAAAGCCCATTGTGATGAATGACAGACTTTCGCAGTTCGGGCTGCTCCGTTGTGACAGACTGCTCGTCGGCCTTGAAGACGCGGAAGCAAAGAACCCCGGTGAAATCGATCACCGGGGTTTTTTAAATGTCAGAAAATATGCGCCGCAACCTGCGGCAGATGCGAAACTGAAGATCAGTCGCGCAGCAGTTCGTTGATCCCGGTTTTAGAGCGTGTCTGGGCATCCACCGTTTTCACGATGACCGCGCAGTAAAGCGAAGGTCCCGGATCGCCGTTCGGCATCGGCTTGCCGGGCATGGCACCTGCAACGACGACTGAATAGGGTGGAACTTCGCCATAAAACACTTCGCCGGTCGCGCGGTTGACGATTTTGGTGGATTTGCCGATGTAAACACCCATGCCGAGCACCGAGCCTTCGCGCACGATGCAACCCTCAACGACTTCGGAACGTGCGCCAATGAAGCAATTGTCTTCGATAATCGTAGGTCCGGCCTGTAACGGCTCCAATACGCCTCCAATGCCGACACCGCCTGAAAGGTGCACATGCTTGCCGATCTGGGCGCAAGAGCCGACGGTTGCCCATCCGTCGACCATCGAGCCTTCATCGACATAAGCGCCAAGGTTGACGAAAGACGGCATCAGTACCACGTTTTTGCCGATGAAAGCAGAACGGCGAACAATCGAACCGGGAACCGCCCGAAATCCCGCTGCACGAAACTGGTTTTCGCCCCAGCCTTCAAATTTGGACGGAACCTTGTCCCACCAGGTTGATTGGCCATTGCCGCCGCCGATCACTTCCATGTCGTTCAGGCGGAAAGACAACAGGACAGCTTTTTTCAGCCATTGATTGACGGTCCAATCGCCGTCGCCGCCCTTTTGCGCCACTCGCACTTCACCCTTGTCCAACAGGTCAAGCGCTTCAACAACGGCATCGCGCACCTCGCCTTTGGTATTTATTGTCACGTTGTCACGTGCTTCAAAGGCTGCTTCAATCGTTTGTTCAAGCGCCGCAAGGTCTGGCTTGGCCATTTCTTAACTCCTGGTTTGGTATGAAAGAACCGGAAGACAGTACGCTAACGGAACATTGTCAAAGAATTTACTGGGTTTGGCGGCGAAGCTATGCCAAGTCGGAGGTAAAATCAATCAGAGGAGCGGCAAGCCGCAGCCTGATTGCGAAGTGAATTAGACAGAGGAATAAAGTTCATGGCAGAAAACGCCGCTAAAAAAACCAACGGCAAACAGGGCCGTCATTATAAGGCGCTGGTGCGTTCCGGCGAAGATATAAAGAAGGCGGTAAAGGTTCCCGATACTCCTCAAACAAGGGCTCCGGCATACAGGCTTGCCTTTGATGACAAGGATTTTCTCTGCCGTGAGGAACTGCGTCCGGTCCGTCTGCAGCTCGAACTGCTGAAGCCTGAAATGATTCTTTCAGAACGTGGCATCGAATCAACAGTCGTATTGTTCGGTGGTGCGCGCATTCCCGAGCCGGGCAAGGCAGCCTGGGCAGCAAAGAACCCGGTTCAAAAGAAAAACCTTGAACGCAATTCAAAATATTACACCGAAGCCCGAGATTTTGCACGGCTCGCCTCGCTCTATTCAACATCAACCTACAACAAGGAAATGGTGATTGTAACAGGTGGTGGCCCGGGCGTGATGGAAGCGGGCTCACGCGGCGCTGATGATGTTGGCGCTCCCAGCATTGGGCTCAATATAGTGCTTCCCCACGAACAGGCACCCAATGAGTATGTGACGCCCGATCTGTGTTTCAATTTTCATTATTTTGCGATTCGCAAGATGCATTTCCTGATGCGCGCCAAGGCGATCGCCGTTTTTCCCGGCGGCTTTGGAACCATGGATGAAATGTTCGAGGCGCTGACACTGATCCAGACCAAGCGAATGGAAGAAATTCCGTTCATTCTTTTCGGCAAGGAGTTCTGGACAAAAGTCATTGATTTCAAGGAATTGGCAGACCAGGGAACGATTTCTCCCGATGATCTCAAGCTGTTTCATTTTGTCGACACGGCAGAGGACGGCTGGAAAATCATCGCCGATCACTACGGGCTTTCATAGTTTCCAGGCTTGTGTCCCAGGATATTCGTCCCGGTTTGACTGGTGGCATCAGGGTGTGCCGACCTTGGTTCCCATGGGTAAATCGAACACTTTTGCGCCCAAATTGCTCCATTTGGAGAATGGTTAAAGTTGAGTGGATTATCAAGAAAGTCTGGTAACCGTAAGTATTAAAAAAGGAATAATTCTCGATCACTATTAGTGACAAAATACACATTTATAACATTTTTTTGGTCTTATCTTGGAACTATGCAGCGCTGGTTGGCGTTGTATGTGAAAGGCCTCAAACGTTCATGAGTGGGCCTGTTGACAGGGATCAGGATTATGGCATCGCAATACTACATTCCCAAGCTGCGCTCCAACGGAAACCCGGTGATGTTTGCCAGTGAAGAACCGTGCAATCGTGACAATGCCGGTCCTGCGTTTGGCAAGGTGGCCAGAAATGTCAAGTCTGCCAATGACGGTCAGGATCTTGCCGGAACCGGTGCACTTGTCTGGGAAGGCGAAGTGCTGGAACTTCCCCTCTGGAATTGATCCAAGGTACCGGACATTTTTGGCGTCTGGTCGCTAGTGTGCCCTATTTCCAAAATGCATTTGAGAATGTCACTTGCTGACAATAGCCAGAATATCAGCCAGAAATTCGTCAATATGGTCAGTAACATGGTCAATATAAGCGTCTTGTGATCCGGCCAGTTCCCAGCTTTCAGCAGTATGGTTTGAGCCGGCCCTTGGGACGATCAACACCGTTTTCATGCCCAATTGTTTTGGAACTTCAAGATTGCGCGGCATATCCTCGAACATGGCGGCATCGTTTGGATGCACCACATGGGTTTTGAGAAATTTTTCATAAGGCCCGCGCGCCGGTTTCGGTTCGAAATCGGATGCAACAATATCAAACATTGAATCGAAAATGGGCTCAATTCCGAGCGCTCTGAGCGTGTTTTCAGCATGGCGTACATCGCCATTGGTGAAGATGTGTTTTCGTCCGGGCAGTGAGGCAATCAGCTCGCCTAATGCCGGATTGAACTCCACCTCGGTATAGTCAATGTCATGCACATCGGCAAGAAAGTCGTGCGGATCAATATTATACTCGCGCATCAGGCCGTTCAGTGTTGTTCCATGGTCGCGATAAAGCTGCTTTTGCAGTTTTCGGGCATCATCCTTGGACTGACCGGTCAATCGGGCCACATAGTCGGTCATTTTCCAGTCAATTTGCCTGAAAAGATCCGTGTGGCGCGGATAAAGGGTGTTGTCGAGGTCAAAGACCCATTCGCAAATATGTTCAAATCCGTTTTTCATGGCATGTCTATACGCCACAGCTTGAGACCGAGCCAGAGGCCGTACAGCAAATTTTTGCCCTTGCAGGTAAACTGAAAGTATTTGTTCAGTATTGCATGTTAGGGTTGCATCGTGGTGGGGGCCTCTTAAATGCGTAAAATCCATTGGTATTCATTCCTGGTCGGAACAGCGGCCTTTTTGATTAGTATCCTCATGATACTGGTCATGGTACCGATTCTCGGCGATACCTTTCAAAAAACCATGTTCGTCAACTCGCTGATCGGCTGCTACAGCATCGGCTCTCCGGTCACTTTCTATTGCCTTCGTCAATCCGAAAAACTGCGCGAGGCCAATGAAAAACTGGCTCTGCTCAATCTCGAAATGGAAAAATCAAACGTCTCTCTGACCGAGAAAATACGCAAGGATACTATGACCGGTCTGTTGAGCCGGGACTATTTTT
>JBGSTD010000043.1:0-16279 GCA_041736675.1 Salaquimonas sp. | reverse complement strand
GTTAATATCACCCTCAAGGACTTGGTTAACGGGTAGTAAATAATAATGGTCATTTGAAGGTGAAATTTTTTGCTTGAAAGATTTGGCAAATCACCCAAGTATTAAGGTGTAACCAAACCAATCGAAAGGAGGTGATCCAGTGTCGAGTGAATCATATTTTCCGTGTGGATCAATGCGGACAGGACTTACTTTGGAGCAACCTTTTAAGCTGGTCCTTGATGTCTGATTGGGGTTGGGGGCGGTGAGCCGTCTTTACTCTTTCAGTTGATTTTCCGGAAACGGACTTCACGAAACCGCCTATGAATTTCATAGGCGGTTTTTTGTTGGTTAATACTGAAGCGAAAGCCAAAAACCAAAAAAAACAATTGTTTAATAAAAATCCCATAAAAGAGCTGTTGCAGAAAAGACAATGCCCGGAAAAGACAATGCCCGCCGGGGGAGGAGGATCCGGCAGGCATCGTTATGGTCGACAGGTCAAGGGAGGAGGTTTGACCCGGACATTTATCACTTGGCGAATGGGAGGAAAACGCCAAGGACGTACCGAAACATTACTGAACAATCACTAACGGTTCGTTAACCTGCATATAGGCTTTCCTGCCGCGAACGAGCAGCACTTTTTTTACAATATAGCCATGCGTAAAATGCATAGCTTAAATTTGGATTGACGGGGTTCCGTGATTCAAAAAGACGGGGGAGTGATGTGGGTCACTCCCCCGCTCCATCGGCTGACTTTATGTGTCCGGACGGTCAGATACAGACACGGGTTCTTGTTATTGTGTCAGCCGCAGGGATTTGATGCTGGTGGCAATTTCCTTGAATGCGAGTTCAAGTTCTGCCGGGCTGTTGGCATCGAAGAAGTAATTTGTGGTTGGCGTGCTGTCAGAAGCGCAATTTTCCAAAACCTGTTTGGCGCTGTTGGGCGCATTAAAAGCGATCGAGTAGATGGTGATGCCGTTACCGCCTTTCTTGCTCTTCTTCATGTCGGTGCAAAGGGCCTTGGCCGCGTCTTCGGATTTGGCCTGCTGGGCACCGGTCGGGTTTCCGGAAACTCCCTGGAAATAGGTGTTGAATTCACCATCTGTCATCAGGATGACGACTTTCTTGGTTGATGTTCCGTAGTTGTCAGCCGCATTGGCACCCCACAATGACTGCCACTTCTCGGAAAGCATGTAATAGCCCCAGCTGATACCGAGATGTCCCGCAGTATATCCACTGGCGGTCAAGCTGTTGATGTCGCCTTTCAGGCTTGCGCCATTGCCTGACAGCGGCTGCACCTTGCTGAACGAACAGCCTGCCTGTGGGTCGGCGCCCACTTCCTCAGTCGAATAGGAACTGTCGTTGAAAGCATTGACCTTGCGCTCTGTCATGCAGGTAAAATTCTTCTGGCCGCTGGCTGTATCAGCCATTTTTTTTGAGACGCGCACTCCTTCCGAATAAGGCACCAGGCCGATCTTGACGCTGTTGTTGGTCTTGCCGGAAGGAAGCAGAATGTCGATTGCCTTGGTTGCGGCATTCTTCAACGCGGGCAGTTTGCCATTGTCATTCATCGAGCCGGTGACGTCCAGAACCATACTGATCTCGACCGGAGTAGTGGAGAACTTTGCTTCGCTGAACGAGGCAACAGGGACTTTTTGATAGCCAAGCAGACCCATGAAAGCCATCTGAACAGGGGTCTCAAGGGTGGCATTGACCAGGCCGCTTTTGACATCGACGCTGAAATCCTTGATCTCAACCGCGTTTGCCAGATGGGAATGGCTCTCAAGATTTGCATATAGCTGATTTTCAAAAATCTTTCTGAGTGAGGCTGAATTCTCGTTACCGTCAAGCAGTTCGTGTCCTGCTGCCAGAACTGCCGCATCCAGCGATACGTTGACAAGCGATCTCGCCGCCGACAACTGGCTGTAATCCACAGCAAGTCCGACTGAAAGAGCGATAGCGAAACTGGAGACACCGAAAATGGTGGCAAAGGCGCCATCTTCGTTGCTGGCGAATTTTTTAACGAGAGATTTCATGTTGTGCACTCCTGACGCTTGTGTTGTCATCGGGAATGCATGCGGCCTGCCATGATCGCGAATGGGGCAACGCAATAAGGGCCGAAAAAGTTTAAGTCATTGATTTATTTGATTTTTGCCATTGAATTCTGGTTAACAAGCGGTAAACGGGCACAGGGGCCGGCAGGAGGCATGTTTACCACCCGTTAACCATTTGAGGCACGCCTATCCCGTTACGGGACAGGAGGCAAATTCGACCGGTCAAGGCGAGCCGTTTTGATACATTAAAACGGGACAAGTTCTGAAGTCGTGAGGCGGTTTGCATCTGCGTGCAGGTGGAATCGCCGAATGAAATACCGCAACGGTATGGGATTAACGGCTTTCCAGAAGGCGCTCCAGATAGTTGCGTTCAAGGAGGGGGCGCAGCGGGTCTGAAAGACGCTTGCGAATGGCTTCCATGATTTCGCGAGCCCGCTGGGCGTCGATTTCGCCGGGAATTCTTATATCACCATCACCAAATTTGCCATTGGCATCATTGCGTCTGCCAAGTGGGTCGGTGCGGTTGCGATCCTGACCATTCTGACCGGCCTGGCCTTGCTGTTGGCCACCCTGGTTTCTATCGCCTGCCATTTGCTGCATCATTGATTGTGCACCCTTGCGCAGTGCTTCGAGTGCCTGTCCCTGATTACCGGCGGCATCGCCTGATTTGCCTTCGCCAAGGTTCTTTCCGGCTTCACCCATTTCCTTGCCAGCCTCATCAAATCCTTCTGAAGGATCGAGGCCCAGGTCCTGCAATTGCTGGCCTAGTTCGCCTAATTGTTTTTCAAGTGCCTTCTGCTGCTCCTGCAGCTGTTTCATTGCGTCGGCAAATTCCTGCGGAGTCATGGGACCGTCAGGGTTGTTGCCATCGGGATTTTCTCCGTTTTGCTGATCCTTGTTCTGGCCTTGCTGCTCTTCGCCATTCTCGCCTTGCTGATCCTGCCCCTGTTGAGGTTCACGGCGTTGCATGGAAAATGTCTCATCCATCAATTGCTGCTGCTTTTGCATCAGCTCGGACAGCTTGTCGAGCGCCTGGTTGAGTTGATTGCCTTCAGCCTGATTTTGCTGTTGATGCTGGCCGGCGCGCATGTTGTCCATCATTCGCTGCATCTCCGCCAGCAATTCTCGGGCAGCATCCTTGGAGCCCGATTTGGCAAGATCCTCGATCCGCTTCATCATCTTGTCGATGTCGCGCTGGGTCAGCGTCTGAATGTTCTGGTTGTTGGCCATCGGGTTTTGCTGGATCGGGTTCTTGGCCATTTCCTTGGCCATTTGCTCGAGAAAATCGTTCATTGCCTGACGCAGTTCTTTCATCAACTCGTCGATTTGCTCGTCGCTTGCACCGTTCTCAAGTGCCTTGGAAAGTTTTTCCTGGGCTTCGCGCAGTCTGCGCTCCACTTCGGACAGGTCTCCGAGTTCAAGTGCGAGCGCGGTTTCCCACAAGATGTCCATCGCCTCGCGCAATTTGTCGTCGTCATTGGCGGGAACAATCATCCGGTACGCCAGTTGCAGCGCCAAGTAGGATTTGGTGTCAATCTCGAACACATCCGGATGGGTTGTGACGGCATCCAACAGATTGGCAACATGGGGTGCGCTGTTGGCATCAAGGGCAAGGAGACGACGCTGTTCAACAAGCGCCTTTGCCATCGGGTCGACAAAGTTTCGTCCGGGCAGGGTGATGGTGATAGGCTTGCTGGTACCAATTTGGCCGGGATCGTCTTTAGCCTCAAGGGTCAGCACGACCTTGCTTCCCGCCCATGGATGGCTGGAAAGATCACGGCTGACTTTTGAAGAACCGCTTTTTGCCCGGGCCCTTGCGAGGGGAAGTTCAAACTCAGGAGCCTGAACCAGCGGTCTGGCATTCGGGTTGATAGTTCCGCTTTCCGGCTGCGATATGATGCCGCGTGCAGAGACAACGCCGTAATCATCAGCCACCGAATAGTTAAGCTCCAAAGCACCTGACAATGCCTTTGAGGGAACATCATCAAGTTCAATAACCGGAATTGTGTCCGCCAAGACCGAAACCTGCCAGCTGGCTATGATGTCATCATCGACCAGAATCTCAACGGTTCCGGACTGATCAAGTGTCGAGAGGAAACTTTTTGCAGAAATATCAGCGCTCGGATTGCCGTCATCGGCAACAGGATCCCGGTCGAGTGCGAGATGTCCATCAGCGACCCTGTAACGTGCGGTTATATTTTCCTCACCAATATAATTGATGGAAAGCCTGCTGCCTTCGAGGGTTTCCACCGATGGCACTGCTCCGTCAGCCCCTTCGCCAGCGGTTGAGGCATTGGAACTTGTTGCAACTGCTGGAGTGGCGGAGGAAGCAGCAAAATACAGTGGAGCCTTGGCAGTGTATGCCGGAGGGCTTATCCACATGTCGAGGCGGGAAAGTACCAGTTGGGTATCAATGCGCGGTTTGAGAATATCCGTCAGCCGCCCGCCATGAGTGCCGTAGGAATAGCCAAGGGCAACAAATGCCAAAAGGGGTAACATGGCGCGCAGGGCAAAGCGGTCAAACCGGTTGCCATTCGGGCGCGGCGTGCCGGATGCCATGTTGTTCAGTTGGTCGGCCATGCGCCTTTGATGTTCGCGCCAAAGGGCGGCAGAAAATGCGTCCGAGTTGTTTACGGGAGCTTCATTTTGAGCTGTCACAGGGCGGTGGCTCATTTCGGAAGCTGTTTCAACGCGCCGGTAAATTTCATTGGGAAATGGCGCTGAAAACTGCCGGAGCGGCCATAGGCTGGCAATAAATGCCGCAATAAAGCCTGCAAAGGACATCCATCGTGCCCAATCCGGCAAAGCCTGCCAAAGTCCGAGCCAGGACAGTGATACAAACAGGCAGGTAACTATGAAGAAGGGAACAAGCAGCGGCCAAAGCCGTTCCCAGATTTCCGCAACGTAGGCAAAGGCGAAAACCGGCCTGTTCATGGAATAGCGATTGCTGTCAATCGGCATCTGATCAACAGGTTCTATACGGCCAGAGCGAGGGTTTGGTTTATCCGTCAATCCAGTTCCACTGTTCAAGAGCATTGATCTGCCCGGAGCTTTCGAAGCAGACCCTCATTCTACAACATAATGGGGCGTTTTAAAGAATAGTCAAAACAACTATGCCCCGAGCACCTAAAAAGTGATCGGGGCATGAAAAAATTGACAGGCTCAAGCCTGCTCAGGCAGTTATTTTTGTCAGGGAGACATCGACCGCATTGATGATTTCATCAATGTCGCCCTTCTTGGCGATCAAGGCAGGGCTGAAGGTCAAGGTATTGTTGAAACCATTGAAGGAGCGGTTGGTACAACCGATTATGACCGCATGGTCCGCCATGCATGCACCGACCACCGCCTGGGCGGTTGCCTCGTCAACAGGCTCTTTCGTGTCCCGGTCCTTGACCAGTTCCAGCCCGCAGAACAAGCCCTTGCCGCGGGCTTGACCGATGATCTTGTGCTTGGATTTGAGACCTTCAAGTTTTTCGAGCATGTATTCGCCCATCTTGACGGTATTGCCGAGCAAATCCTCGTTTTCCAGAATATTCATGTTTTCAAGCGCTGCCGCCGGACCTGCGGTGCAGCCGCCGAAGGTCGAGATATCGCGGAAATAGCTCATCGGATCGCTTGGATCCGCCTTGAACATGTTGAAGACTTCTTCGGTGGTAACTGTGCAGGAAATCGCCGCATAACCTGATGCGACACCCTTGGCCATCGTCACCATGTCCGGTTTGATGCCGTAATGCTGATAGCCGAACCAGGTTCCGGTTCTGCCCATGCCACACACCACTTCGTCGATGATCAGCAATATGTCATACTTCTTGCAGATCTCCTGGACGCGGTCCCAATAGCCTTGTGGCGGGGTGATTACGCCGCCGCCTGCAGTGATCGGTTCGAGGATGAGGCCGCCGACAGTATCCGCACCCTCGCGCAGGATTACTTCTTCAATCGCATTGGCGGCGCGGATGCCGTAATCCTCGACGTCGCCCCACTGGGAGCGGTACTCAAGGCAATGCGGCACTTCCACAAACCCTTCAGGGAACGGGCCGTACTGCTCCTTGCGCTGGGTGTGGCCGCCGGAAGCAAGGGCGGCAATCGTTGTGCCGTGATAGTCGCGGTCACGGAAAAGGATCTTGTGCTTCTTGCCGCCATATTTGTTGTGGGCAATCTGGCGGACAATCTTGTAAGCCTTTTCATTGGCTTCAGAGCCGGAGTTTGAATAATAAACACGGGTCATGCCCGGCATTTTTTCAATCAGGCGCTCGGCAAACAACGCTCCGGGTATGGTGCCCATGGCACCGGCGAAATAATTCATTTTCACCAGTTGGTCACGCACTGCGTTGGCAATTGACTCGCGGCCATAGCCAACATTGACTGTCCAAACGCCACCCGAAACGGCATCGAGGTGCTCGCGGCCGGC
Source organism: Salaquimonas sp. (assembly GCA_041736675.1). Lineage (GTDB taxonomy): Bacteria > Pseudomonadota > Alphaproteobacteria > Rhizobiales > Rhizobiaceae > Salaquimonas. The sequence goes on along the minus strand of JBGSTD010000043.1, from coordinate 9,841 downwards.
CTGGTTCCAGACCCGCATTCCCTTGCCTTCGATGATGATGAGCGGGTCAGTGGTGTCGAATTTCCTGTGCTGGGTCAGATGATGCCACACATTGGCTTTGTCAGCCTTGACAATATGGGTGTAGTCATTCGGATTATGCGGTGCATTCATTGAAGTTCTCCCGGCTGATGTTCAAGCGCTTGGTTTATCAGCGAATTGAGTAAAGTAGTAGCGAGATTTTGCCACACAAAAGGTCTGGCAACCGGCCTGGCAAACGGTTTGGTCACTATTGGATCATTGATGGAGTGTCGCGGAGTTTGCAATATTCCGCTAGTTCCAGTCTTAACCGATATCCTGAGCCAGATTGCGCGGTTTTCCAACCGGTTTTTCATAGCCCCAAAGCTTATGGCGTCTATCCAGTAAAGTTCAGGCCAGCCTTATTTCCGGTCAGCAGCATATCGGGCAAGCCAATCAGGAACGCTGTCCATTGCAATGATCTGTTCAACACTGAAACGCGGGCGGATGATATGGAATTTGTCTCCATTGACCATAACTTCTGGAACCAGCGCCCTTGTATTGTAGGTTCCTGCCTGCACTGCTCCATACGCACCGGCAGTATAGACTGCAAACAGGTCTCCGCGCTCCATGAAAGGCAGATTGCGGTCTTTGGCAATGTAATCGCCGCTCTCGCAAACAGGTCCGACCAGATCGCAATTGGACCATTTGGTCTCAGCGGTGGCCTCCCGCACGGGCCGAATGTCGTGCCAGGCTTCATAAAGTGTCGGGCGAATCAGATCATTCATGGCGGTATCGGCGATGAGGAAGGTTTTGGTCTCGGCCTCCTTGCGGAAAATCACCTCGCCGACCAGGATGCCCGCATTACCGACCAGCAGTCTGCCCGGCTCGAAAATCACCTGACATCCGAGTGCCCTCACGTGTTTGGAGACTATCGCCGCATAGGCTTCAGGACCTGGAGGCGGGGCGTTGTCGCTGCGGTAGGGAATGCCAAGGCCGCCGCCGACATCGACATGGCTGATCGTATGGCCTTCGGCGCGCAAACGGCGCACCAGCCCTTCAAGACGCGAAAAAGCCTGATCGAAAGGTTCGAGTTCGACGATCTGGCTGCCGATATGCATGTCAATGCCCGAAACCTCGATCCCCGGCAGGCTTGCTGCAAGCGCATAGATTGATTCTGCCTTGTCCCAGGCAATGCCGAACTTGTCTTCTTTTTTGCCGGTTGAAATCTTTGCGTGGGTTTTGGCATCGACATCGGGGTTGATGCGGAATGAAACCTTTGCCGTCTTGGCGAGCGCTACCGCGCGGGCAGACAGAGCGTGCAGTTCAGGTACTGATTCAATGTTGAAGCACAATATCCCGGCATTGAGCGCGGCATCCAGCTCATCGTCCTTTTTGCCAACCCCTGAAAACATGATTTTTTGAGGTGCAATGCCTGCTGCCAACGCGCGCTGCAATTCACCGCCCGATACCACATCAGCGCCTGAACCCATTCTCGCAAGGGTCGCCAATATTGCCTGGTTGGAATTTGCCTTCATGGCATAGCAAACCAGCGCGTCAATGTCTGAAAATGCGCCGGAAAAAACCTTGTAGTGCCGCTCAAGCGTGGCGGTTGAGTAGCAATAAAACGGGGTTCCGACAACCCGTGCGATTTCCGGCAGCGGCACGCTTTCGGCATGCAGAATGCCATCGATATAGTCGAAATGGTTCACGTGCGGGCTCTCCGGAAAAGGGCGAAATCAGATAAGGCCTTCGAGAACAAACCGGCGGTCAGGCTTTGGTGCGGGGGCCTCAGCGGGTTCGGACTGCTCCTGTGCAACAGATGCCGATGGCGCCTCAAGCGGTCCCTTGCGGCCACAACCTGCAAGGGCAAAAGTTGCCAGCAAAAGCGACATCGCAATGATCCAGTTTTTACCATAGCCATTCATCGTGGCAACACTCCAAATTTTTTTACCGTCATATTCGTCATGGCAGGCCAATTGTCAATTGAAGCAGTCAAATCGGTCGATTTGCCGACTGCAATCAACCGACTATCCGGCCTTTTCAGAAGCCAGCCTTTTCTTCCAGTAAGCGACCTGCTTTTTTACATTGGCAGGTGCAGTGCCGCCAAAACTCTTGCGGGATGCCACTGACTTCTGCACTGAAAGAACATCAAATACGGCTTTCGTGATGGCCGGGTTCAGCGATTTCAAATCGTCAAGTGACAAGTTTTCAAGGCCGCAGCCTTTGGCTTCCGCCATGGCAACCGCAGCACCAGTAACATGATGAGCCTCCCGGAAGGGAAGACCGGTCTCGCGCACCAGCCAGTCGGCAAGGTCTGTGGCAATCGAAAATCCGGAACCCGCAGCCTTTGCCATGGCGTCCACATTGACACTCATGTCGGAAACCATACCGCTCATTGCCGCAATGGCCAGTTCAAGGTTTTCGGCGGCGTCGAATACCGCTTCCTTGTCTTCCTGCATGTCCTTGGAGTAGGTCATCGGCAGGCCTTTCATGATTGTCAGCAAGGCAATCAAGGAGCCGTTGATGCGCCCGGTCTTGGCGCGAACCAGTTCTGCCGCGTCAGGGTTTTTCTTTTGCGGCATGATGGAAGAGCCGGTTGAGAAGCGGTCGGACAGCCGAACGAAATTGAATTGCGGCGTGGACCAGATTACGATCTCCTCTGCCAGCCGTGACAGGTGCATGGCACAGATTGAAGCCAGCGACAGGAAATCCAGCGCGAAATCGCGGTCGGACACTGAATCGAGCGAATTGCGCGTGGGTTCGCGAAAACCGAGTGATTTGGCGGTCTTGTTGCGGTCAATCGGAAAACCGGTTCCGGCAAGGGCGGCTGCCCCGAGAGGACATTCATCCATACGGATAATTGCAGCAGCTGCCCGTGAGCGGTCCCTGGCAAACATTTCCACATAGGCCATGCAGTGATGGCCGAAGGTGACAGGCTGGGCTGTCTGCAAATGGGTGAAACCCGGCATCACGGTTGTTGCGTGGGTCTCCGCCTTGGCAAGAAATGCCTCGATCAGCGTGCCGAGGGTCGTGTGAACCAGAAGCGTTTGCTCTTTGACCCACAGCCGAAAATCCACAGCAACCTGGTCGTTGCGTGAGCGGGCTGTGTGCAGACGTCCGGCGGCCGGCCCAATGAGGGTTGCCAGCCGCGCCTCGATATTCATGTGAATGTCTTCAAGGGCGGTTGAAAATTCGAAGTTGCCATTTTCGATTTCTGACGAAATCGTGTCTAGACCTTTTATGATTGCTTTGGCATCAGGTTTGGAAATGATGTCTTGATCAGCCAGCATTTGCGCATGGGCTTTGGAGCCTGCTATGTCCTGGGCATAAAGTTTCCGGTCAAAACCGATTGAGGCGTTGATTGCTTCCATGATTGCATCAGGGCGTTCGGCAAAACGGCCGCCCCACATCTGGTTGGCGTTGTTTTTTGACACTGTAGATGGCTTTTTGGCCATGGGGTTTTTGCTCCGGAAAAGTACCAAACAAAATGAATGGAGAATAACAGGGTGAGCGATACAAAAAAAACAGGGTTTTTGCTACCCGTAAGCTGGCGTAAATCGATATTTCTTGGTGTGTTGGTTTTATTGGGCGGCTGCAGCGGCCCTGAACAGCAGGCAGATATTGGCACGTGTGAAAATACCGGAAAGATTGCGAGCGCCATAACCCCGCTGATTGGCGGCGAACTGGCTGCATTCAATGTCCTTGGCGAACCCAAAAAGATGCCTCTGCTGGAATTCCTGAATGACAAGGGTGAGAAGACCGACACTGCTGCTTTCGAGGGCAAGGCAGTGCTTTTCAATCTTTGGGCGACATGGTGCGCGCCTTGCAGAAAGGAAATGCCAGCCTTCAGCCAGTTGCAAAAGGAATTTGGCGGTACGGATTTCACCGTTGCAGCGATCAATGTGGATCGGGGAGGTCCGGAAAAACCGAAAGACTTTCTCAAGGAGATCAGCGTTGAAAATCTGGATTTTTACCAGGATGAAACCATGGGTGTCTTCAATGCGTTGAAAAAGGAGAGTCTTGCCTTCGGCCTGCCTGTTACGCTGCTGATCGACAAGGAAGGGTGTATTGTCGGCTCTCTCAATGGGGAAGCCAAATGGGCAGGCGATGAAGCAAGGGCACTTGTCGGGGCGGTAATAAAGGCCGGGCAATAATCAGGAAACGGCTTTTCGCCCACTTCCCTTCCGAGCGAAAAGGAATTAAATCTAACTCATGTTTGATGTATTGAAGTCGCTTTTTTCCAATTCAAGAGACGATAGCGGCGGCGGGCTTGCCCTTGATCCCGAAGATCCGCGACTGGCTCAGGCTGCCCTCATGTTTCATGTGATCGCGGCTGATGGTGTGATTCGCGAGGAAGAGCTGGCCCGGATGAAGGTTGTTCTCAGCGAAAAGTTTGATTTGTCCGACGACGAGTTTGACGATCTGTTTGCTGCGGCAAAGGAAGCGGACCGGGATGCAGTTGATCTGTATCGCTTTACCTCCATCCTGAAAAAGCAGATGAACCGGGACCAACGGATTGCGATGGTTGAGCAATTGTGGGAAATGGTGTTTGCCGATGGCAAGATGCATGAGTTCGAAGACAATGTTGTTTGGCGCGCGGCGCAATTGCTGGAAGTCGAAACAGCCGACCGCATTGCGATGAAGCAGCGCGTTCGGGCGCGAAATGATGACACTGAAACCGGTGATACAAGCGAATGAGTTTCAAGCCGAGGCCGCCGCGCACAGTAAAATCCAGGCCGAAAATATTGGCTGTTCTGCATCAGGAACATTCCTCTTGCGGCCGCCTCGGCCATATGCTTCAGGCGATGGGCTATGATATTGACATACGCCGTCCACCGCTTGGCCATGCATTGCCCGAGACTATGGATGAGCATGCAGGGGCGATCATATTTGGCGGGCCGATGAGTGCCAATGACAATGAGGAATTTGTCAAACGCGAGATCGACTGGATTTCGGTTCCTTTGAAGGAAAACAAGCCATATCTTGGTATCTGCCTTGGGGCACAGATGCTTTCCAAGCAATTGGGCGGCTCTGTCGCGGCGAACAAGGATGAATACGCAGAGATCGGGTATTATCCCCTTCACGCTACACCGGAAGGCATGTCCTGTTTTGATTGGCCACAAATGGTTTATCAATGGCATCGCGAAGGCTTCACTCTGCCATCGGGTGCAAAACTCCTGGCGACCGGTGAGCAGTATGAAAATCAGGCGATGCAGGTCGGGGACAAGGCATATGGAATCCAGTTTCACCCGGAACTGACTTTCGCAATGGTCTATCGCTGGACTGTGAAGGCTGAGCACCGGTTCTGCCTCAATGGTGCGCAGCCTCGGGCAAGTCATATCGCGGGGCGGCTTTTGCATGATGCTGCCGTCAGGCTTTGGCTGGCGAGTTTTCTTGATCAATGGGTCGGGCCTGCAAGCCGACATTCCAATTGGGATGAATGAAGTACGGCAAAGTTTTTCAAAATTCTTCGAATTCCCTAAGGCTGCTTGAACTTTTTGAAACGCGGGCATAGATAGACCCGATGATTTTGCTGTAAGACAGGCCGAATACAAGCCTGAAAGGTTAGGAATGAAAATGGTTGCAATATTTTGGCTCATCGACACGCTGCTCAACATGGTCTGGTGGCTGGTTATCCTGAGCGTGGTTTTTTCCTGGCTTTATGCATTCAATGTCGTCAATTCCTCGAACCGGTTTGTATCGCAATTTGGCGGATTTCTCTATCAAGTGACAGAGCCGATGTTCAGGCCCATACGCCGGATTTTGCCCAATATGGGAACACTGGATCTGTCGCCAATTGTTGTTCTGCTTGCCATTACCTTTTTGCAGATATTCCTGCGAACCAGCATAGCGCCAGCCTTTGGTGTGATGCGGTTCTAGTTCGAAACTTCCCCGGTGAACGATCAAAGCCGTTCAATGGCAGACACCGCGCCTTTTTATACTGTTGATGGAAATTGTGTGCGTATCCGCATACGCTTGTCACCTGGCGCAAAGAGCGAGGGGTTCGGCAGTATCTTCGTGGATGGCGAGGGTAAGGCTTGGCTCAAGGCGAGTGTGCGGGCTGTGCCGGAAGACGGCAGGGCAAATGCCGGGATCATCAAGCTTCTAGCAAAATTCCTTGGAATTGCCAAAAGCGCAGTGATCCATGCGGGTGGCCAAACCAGCCGCATGAAGGTTTTTGAAGTTCCGGCCTCTGCCGGCATCCTGAGCCAACTCAAAGAGCTTGAGGAATAAAAGCGGCATGAGGGATAGAGGGGCTTGTCAGGCCTTCTTGCCGCGCTCCACAGCGTCCATGATCATTTTCTTGGCTTCAGTAACGTCGCGCCAGCCACCGATCTTTACCCATTTGCCGGGCTCCAGATCCTTGTAGTGCTCAAAGAAATGTTCGATCTGCTGCAATGTGATTTGCGGCAGGTCTGTATAATTGTGGATGTTGTCAAACCGGGCTGATACCTTTTGCGAAGGCACAGCGAGGACCTTTTCATCCTGGCCGCCATCGTCTTCCATCACCAGAACACCAATCGGGCGAACATTTATCAGGCAGCCTGGCACCAGTGGACGAGAATTGCAGATCAAAACGTCAATCGGATCGCCATCGAGCGACAGGGTGTGGGGAACAAAGCCGTAATTGCCTGGATATGTCATGGGTGTGTAAAGGAACCGGTCAACGACAAGAGTGCCCGCCTCCTTGTCCATCTCGTATTTGATCGGATGTCCGCCAACAGGCACTTCAACGATGACGTTGACATCTTCGGGCGGATTTTTTCCAATGCTGATTGCATCTATGCGCATGATCGTATCCCAAATTTAAAAGTGCTTTTCGTTTAGCAACTTCCTGCCATGATGCAATTGGTATTTGGTCGAGGTTATGTTAAAGTCGAATTATCCTAGGGGCGTGGATTGGAGACCCACATTTATGCGTAACGTTGTGACGGCGCTGGCCCTCGCCTTTTTGATTTATCTCGCTTACACGGATTTTGCTGAATCTGCTGAGTCTCAATATTCGAAAATTGATTTTGATAAGTCGTGTGTCTGGAAATCACCTCAGTCTGAAATAAACGAACAAATGGGCGGCGAGGCTATCTGTACCGGCTTCAGAGGTATTCCCGTTTATTTTGCAGAAGATGACTTGCGCCAGTTTGTCAGCTTTGGTCCGGTTATGGATGATGCGGCATTTCCCGGAGGATTTGCGCAATTCAACACCGTTAACACAACGATAGAATGGCGTCTTGACGAAGGAAAACCCTTTGCGACAATACTGCGTTGGTTTATTGAAAACTTGGACCCGGTCAGCGGAAACCCCACGCCCGCCTACAAAGGTGAGGTGCTGGTCATCTCTACCGTTTCCGATCCGTTTGATGGGCTTGTGAAACGGGTATCCTGTGCGGCCGGCTATGTAGATGCGCTTGCCAACAAGAACGCCAATGAATTGGCGCGCATGGTAGCTGATGAAATTGCGCGTGGGTTTGTTTGCGGCCGCGACCGCCCGGTTTTTCACGGAACAAGGGGAAAGCTTTCAGGCGATCCGTATGATCTTGCCCAGTAAGATTTGGACGATTTATCGAAAGATTTAACCCCTGTTCGATTTTATTGTCGAACAGGGGTAAGCAAGGTAAAGACTGTCAGGTTTAATACAGAAAAGTCTCAGTTGGATGCAGGTGCCGGTGTTCCCTCGAGCTTTGCAAAAGCGTCCGCAAACCTGCCTTTCGCTTTTCCCTTGTGCGCAACAGCCTTGGCTGCCTCAAGATTGACCGGCTCGCCCACGGCAATCAATGCAATCATGCCCATGCCGTAATGCGGCGAACACTTGATGCCATAAACGCCCTGTGTGTCGGCGGTCAGAACAAATTCTTCACCGAATTTGGTTTTAAAGCTTTCGACGCCATCGGGCAGCATGCCCTTGATCGATTCAACGTTGTGGCCCTTGTCAGTTGCCACAAACTTGATTGTATCGCCGGGAGCTGCCCGAATGAAGTCTGGCTCGAAAACCATTGCTCCGTTCTCCCCGGCATTCAGCATTTTGATTTCAATCTCTGCAGCGAATACAGGGCCTGCCAAAGCAGTTACCGCAAGGAGGGTGAGGGTAATAATTGATTTGCGCATGGTGTTTCCTTTCAAGTTGATCTATGTTTCAGGAACCATGTAAATCGAAAAGCAGCCGCACTTGTTGCGTTTGCGCAAACAAGATTGAACAAGATGAACCGTCTGGATATATCCCTTATTCGGGATTTGCCGCCTTTCGTCGGAATGGAGACAGACGCTCTGCAGGGTTTGCTTGATCAGGCCAGTTCTCTTCGCCATGAGAAGGGGGTGACAATCTTCAGGGAAGCTGAAGAAGCAAAGTGTTTCTTCCTTTTGCTGGATGGTCATATTCGGGTCGTCAAAATCAACCAGAATGGTGATCAGATGATCGCCCGTTATATTTCAGCCGGTGAGTTGTATGGAATTGCCAAAGCGGTCGGGAGGGATACCTATCCGGCAAACGCCGTGGCTGCTGTTGATTGCCTCTCTCTCGCCTGGCCGACACGCATTTGGGACGACCTTGTTTCGCGTCATCCGGGTTTTGCCAAAAACACCTATCAAACTGTTGGCAAGCGGCTTGCCGATACCCAGGACCGGCTGATGGAAGTGGCAACTGCCAAGGTTGAACAGCGCATTGCAGATATTCTTCTCAAACTGGCAAACCAGACAGGCAGGAAGACGGACGAAGGTATCCTGATTGATTTTCCCATTTCCAGGCAGGATATATCGGAAATGACGGGAACGACGCTGCATACAGTGTCACGTTTGATGAGCGGCTGGGAAGAAAAAGGCTGGGTGAAAAGCGGGCGCCAGAAAATCACTATTGTCGAAGGCCACAAACTGATGCTGGTAGCCTCGGCGAGGGACAATTGAACCCTTGATCAAGGTCAGATTCTGGCGGGTTTACGCAACGATATCGATTCCGACCTGCTGCAACTGTCTGATCAACTCGTTTTCGTCGAGTTCATGTTCAACTGCCGCGTCTGCAAGATCATGGAAAGATGCAAGCAAGCATCCGACACAATGCATCTTGTTTTGCAACAGGATTGAGATGACTTCAGGTGAATTTGTCATGATGGTGTCCATGGTCGTGTGGCGCTCAATGTTATTTTTTTTGGCTGTTCTTTTCGACATTTGGAACTCCGATCGCTCTTATTGATATTGCACATAGCAGGGTTGGTCTTTGAGCGTGCGCAAACAACCTGCAGACACTTCGGGTGTTTGTTTGCGTTTCAACAAAGACCGAAATTCCCATCGGCCTAGAATCTTCTTCATCAAGACAGAAACCATGAAGGAGAAATAAAATGATCAACCGAAGAAACGCCCTGAAAAGCGCCGTCTTTGCCGCAATGGCCGCTCCGGCCATCATTCACGAGGCTGCGGCCGCATCTGAAGCGCTCACGCCCGTTGGGGCGCCGGTTGACCTAAGCAAGCTGGAACGCCGCAAAGTGGAACTGGTTGCGCCCCCGTTTGTTCATGAGCACGAACAGGCGACAAAGGCCGATCCCTGTATCGTCGAGTTCGAGATGACAATCATTGAAAAGGAAATGGAGATCGACGGGGAAGGAACCATGCTTCAGGCAATGACCTTCAACGGGTCAGTTCCCGGTCCCTTGATGGTCGTCCATGAAGGCGATTATGTTGAACTGAAACTGATCAATCCCGACACCAATTCCATGCCGCACAATATTGATTTTCACGCGGCCACCGGAGGATTGGGAGGCGGTGCCCTTACCTTGGTAAACCCCGGTGAAATGACGGTCCTGCGCTTCAAGGCCACCCGGCCCGGGACATTTGTTTATCACTGCGCACCAGGCGGCCC
>JBGSTD010000040.1:0-10910 GCA_041736675.1 Salaquimonas sp. | reverse complement strand
GGCTCGTAACCTTCATGAACTATGATCTGGGATATTTTGATGATGAAACCTGTAGACTGGAGCCACTCACTAGCCCCTTCGGGCCAAAAGTGTTACCTATGTCTCAAGTATGAACTGTAACCTATGTGTCCGGAACGGACCGATAGAAAATGGTGCTGCCAGAGGGAATTGAACCCTCGACCTCTTCATTACCAATGAAGTGCTCTACCACTGAGCTACGGCAGCCAAAAATCGAAAAAGCGTCACTTCACAGAAATGACACAGCATTTGCGAAATCGCGTGCGTTCTGACATATGGAATTGGCAAGTGCAAGCATTGTTTGGTTCCAGCGGTTTGAATTTAATTTTTGGACCCGGTTATGGAATACTATTGGACGCAGATTGGCTTCAGCTTGAATTAAGGGCAATTGATGAAGGTATTGGAAATGAGTGAGAAATCATCGCCCGATCTGCAGGCCCAAACAAACAAGAATGCCGAAAAGGATTCAAAAATTGACCGCAAGAAGCAGGCATTGCGGGATAATCTGAAGCGACGCAAATCCCAGATACGCGAGTTCGGCAAGGATGCGCCTGGGGATACAGGCAATCGGCCCAATATTCGCAATACCGGATTCTCGGTGAAAAGCGGTGACTGAACAAAATTTAATGTCTGTTTTGTGGAAAAAGCGTTTAATTTACCTCCTTTCATGAGACGGCCGCACGTGCAGGTAGTTCGACCGCAGGCAATAAGGTGGCCTATGATGATTTATCCACAGGGTAATTCAACCACCGTGCGCTTTTTTGCCGGAATCGCCAATTAACCCTCTGTCAACCATCTGCTTGAAGCCAGCCTGTGTTTGCTCTATGAGAGGGGCATTCAAGTGCAGACAGACATGGGGTTGCAGCGGGAGATTTTCCGGCATGCCTTTGTATTTCCTGATTTAAGGACCGAGAATGGACAGTATTTTAGTACGCGGTGGTAACAAGCTGAATGGTGTGATTCCGATTTCCGGAGCCAAAAACGCCGCTTTGCCATTAATGATTGCATCTTTGCTGACTGCAGAAGAGCTCGTCCTCGAAAACGTGCCTCACTTGGCGGATGTGGAATCCCTTGCACGTATTTTGACCAATCATGGCGTCGACTATCAGGTCGAGGGCAAACGGCGTTCGCACAATGGTCAGCAGGGCAGGAACATCTGTTTCAAGGCAGCGGAAATCGTAGATACGACAGCGCCCTATGAGCTCGTCTCCAAGATGCGTGCAAGTTTCTGGGTTATCGGCCCTCTGCTGGCAAGAATGCACAAGGCGAAAGTTTCACTGCCGGGCGGCTGCGCCATTGGTACACGGCCTGTTGACATGTTCATTGAAAGTCTCGAGGCGCTGGGCGCAAAGATCGAGATCGAAAATGGATACGCAATAGCATCCGCTCCAGGCGGTCTGGTTGGCACGGATTTTACGTTCTCCAAGGTCTCTGTCGGGGCAACCCATGTTGCCTTGATGGCAGCTTCGCTGGCAAAAGGCAAAACCGTTCTGCACAACACGGCGCGTGAACCCGAAGTGGTCGATCTTGCTGATTGTCTCAATGCGATGGGTGCAAAAATAACCGGAGCCGGAACAAGCGAGATAACAATCATTGGCGTTGAAAGCCTGCATGGTGCCCGCCACCGTGTTTTGCCTGACCGCATCGAAACAGGCACCTATGCGATGGCTGTTGCCATGACTGGCGGCGATGTTTTCCTCAAGGGGGCACGGGCATCCCTGTTGCAAAACGCCCTCGATGTCCTCGTCAAAGCGGGCGTTGGTATAGAGGAAAAGAACGATGGCATTCGTGTCACGCGAAACGGAGCCGGGATCAAGGCCGTCGATGTCACCACACAGCCGTTTCCCGGTTTCCCTACCGATCTTCAAGCCCAGTTCATGGCCCTGATGACGATTGCTGATGGTGAAAGTCATATCAAGGAAACGATCTTTGAAAACCGTTTCATGCATGTGCAGGAACTTGCCCGTCTTGGTGCAAAGATTTCCCTCGATGGTCAGACGGCAACGGTTCACGGCTCAACCAGATTGACCGGAGCGCAGGTGATGGCAACTGATCTGCGCGCTTCCGTTTCATTGGTCATGGCAGGACTTGCAGCCAAGGGCGAGACAACGGTAACCCGCGTTTATCATCTTGACCGCGGCTTTGAGCATCTGGAACAAAAGCTTTCAGCGTGTGGCGCGGATATTCAGCGCCTTTCCAACTGATCAGCGACAAGATTGAATTTGCCTTCTGAAGGAACCAAGGATGGCTCTAAGCCCCCGGAAAATGATAGCGATGGATGAAGGCGACTTGCAAGTCGTTTCCGCCCATTGCCAGGATGCAGTTTTAAAAATTGGCGATATCCGATATTTCCCGGCCGAGCAGCGGCTTCTGCTGGAGCTTAACCGCTTCAAATGGGAGCACGGCGAAAAGCAGAATATACGGGTAAAATCGGTTCTTCATTTTGAACGGGTCATCAAAGTTGCTGCGCAAGGAATTGATCCGAAGAAAAAGGGCCAGGTCCTGGCCTTGTTGGCGATCATATTCACGGTCTCCGACAGCCCAGCCGGACATATAGATCTGGTTTTTTCAGGAAACGCGGTTGTCCGTCTTGATATTGAGTGTATTGAAGCGCAATTGACGGACATGAATGCAGCTTGGGAAGCATCCTCCAAACCTGATCATCCCGAAATCTGATACCCGGTTCATCTGGCAGCATGGAGCATATGCGTGGCAAAGCGGCTTGATTTTACAAAACCTGACTTCGAACACGAGTTCGAAGCAATGCTCGGTGCCAAGCGCGAGCAGGACAACGATGTCGACCTGATCGTCCGTGATATCATTTCCAGTGTCCGCCAGAATGGCGACGCGGCCCTTCTTGATTATACCAGGCGCTTTGACCGGATGGATATTTCTGCGGACAGACTCCGTTTCAGCCAAGAAGAAATATCAGCCGCTTTGAAAGCGGTCACGCGTGAGGACCGCGCCGCACTGGAACTGGCCAGAGACCGCATTCGCTCGCATCATGAAAAGCAAATGCCTGAAGACAGCCGCTACATCGATTCGATTGGTGTCGAGCTTGGTTCGAAATGGACATCCATCGAAGCGGTGGGCCTTTATGTTCCAGGTGGGACGGCAAGCTATCCCAGCTCTGTTCTAATGAACGCAGTTCCGGCGAAAGTTGCAGGGGTGGATCGCATCGTCATGGTTGTTCCAACCCCGGACGGGAAAATAAATCCGCTGGTTCTTGCCGCCGCCGATCTTGCAGGTGTCGACGAAATCTACCGCGTTGGCGGTGCCCAGGCTGTTGCGGCACTTGCTTATGGCACAACGACAATTGCACCTGTTTCCAAGATTGTCGGACCAGGCAATGCTTTTGTGGCGGCTGCCAAACGTCAGGTATTCGGCAAGGTCGGGATCGACATGATCGCTGGTCCTTCAGAGGTTCTGATTGTTGCCGACGGCGCCAATGATCCGGACTGGATCGCACTTGATTTGCTTGCCCAGGCCGAACACGACGTCAATGCCCAGTCAATACTGATAACCGACAGTGTAGAACTTGCAGAGGCTGTCGAGCGCGCAGTCGAGCGCCAGCTGGCCTTGTTGCCCCGGGCTGAAATCGCCGGACAAAGCTGGCGCGATTTTGGAACGGTTATCATTGTTCCGGATCTGATATCGGCCGTGCCGCTTGTAAACCGCATTGCCGCCGAGCACCTCGAAATTGCGACGTTTGATCCTGAAGCGTTTTTCAAGGGCGTTCGAAACGCGGGCGCGGTTTTCCTCGGAAAGCACACGCCCGAAGCGATAGGCGATTACGTGGGCGGCTCAAATCACGTATTGCCCACCGCACGTTCAGCCAGATTCTCTTCAGGGCTTTCGGTTCTCGATTTTGTCAAACGCACTTCGATACTGAAATGTGGACCGGAACAGCTTGCAGCAATCGGTCCCTCTGCTGTAACCTTGGCAAATGCCGAGGGGTTGCAAGCCCATGGCAAGTCAGTATCCATCCGCATGAATCATTGATAGAATTTATTATGTCCAATGCCTCTTCCAGCAAGAATCGATTGATCCACGTTGAACTTGACAGCGAGTCGTTCGGCAGGGCGACACCTGACATCGAGCATGAACGCGCGGTGGCAATCTTCGATTTGATTGAGGAAAACAGTTTTCATCCGGTTGGTGATGAAGGCGGACCCTACAGGCTCAAACTTGGGGTCATCGAAAACCGCCTGGTCTTCAATATTGCCCGTGACGACGAAACGCCTGTTATTGCACACGTTCTGTCGCTCACCCCGTTTAAAAGGGTCATCAAGGATTATTTCATGATATGCGAAAGCTATTATGATGCGATCAGGACATCATCACCGACCCAGATCGAGGCAATCGACATGGGTCGGCGCGGATTGCACAATGAGGGATCACAGACACTGCAAGACCGGCTGAATGGCAAGATTGACGTTGATTTTGACACGGCACGGCGTCTTTTCACCCTGATTTGCGTTTTGCATTGGCGCGGATAAGGGGCGTGGATGAGGGGCGCGATGAAACCTGTTCTGGTGCAAACAACATGCCGGTAACTTCCGTTTTGTTCGTCTGCGGCATGAATGCCATTCGCTCTCCAATGGCTGAGCGATTGATGAAGAACATTTGCGGTACCCGTATTTATTGCGATTCTGCCGGTGTCAGTGCGGGTAACCATGACGGTTTTGCCATTGCTGTGATGGCGGAGCGGGGCCTCAATATGGAGGCACACAACAGCAAGAAGCTTGAGGATTTGGAGGATTTCAATTTCGACCTTATCATTACCTTGTCGCCCGAAGCCCACCATAAAACACTGGGTCTGACCAGTGGTGAATTTGTCGAAGTGGAATATTGGCCCACCATGGACCCTTCCACCATTGCAGGAAGCCGTGAACAGGTGCTAGAAGCCTATCGACAAGTACGTGACGGATTGGAAGAGCGTATCCGCAAAAAGTTCCAAAAATGAAAAATTGGTGGCAAATAGTCTTTGCGGTTCACAAAAGCCGCTCGCTGCTATAGTTTCCTGCAAAAATCGAACCAATACTGATTGACATCAGCAAAAGAGGTAGAATGGCTAAAGAAGAAGTTCTTGAATTTCCAGGCATCGTGAGTGAGTTGCTGCCCAATGCAACTTTTCGCGTAAAGCTGGAGAACGATCACGAGATCATCGCTCACACCGCAGGTCGTATGCGTAAAAACCGTATTCGTGTTTTGGCGGGCGACAAGGTTCTCGTGGAAATGACGCCTTACGATCTGACAAAGGGTCGGATCACCTACCGTTTTAAATAGGATCATCAAATGTCCGGCAGAGTGAAGCTGATCTTGGCTTCGGGCTCGCCCCGTCGTCTGCAACTTTTGCAGCAGGCAGGGATAGAGCCCGATAATCTCTGCCCGGTAGATGCCGATGAAACGCCACTGAAATCCGAAGCCCCGCGAACACTTGCAAAACGCCTTGCCCGTGAAAAGGCGGAACTGGCGATGGAGAACATCTCCCGATCTCCAGAATTGCAAGGTTCAATGGTTTTGGCAGCCGACACTGTGGTGGCGTTGGGAAGCCGTATCCTTCCCAAGGCGGAAATGCTGGACGAGGCATCCAATTGTCTCCGGCTTCTCTCAGGCCGCTCGCACAAGGTTTTTACTGGTATAACGCTGATCACGCCCAAGGGAGCGTTGCGCCACCGGCTGGTCGAAACGCGGGTCCGGTTCAAGCGCCTTTCACGCGAAGAAATCGAAGCCTACCTGGCGTCGGGTGAATGGCGTGGAAAAGCTGGCGGGTATGCCATCCAGGGCCTCGCAGGGTCTTTCGTGGTCAAATTGGTAGGCTCTTATACCAATGTCGTTGGGTTGCCTTTGTATGAAACCGTGGCGCTATTGGTGGGCGAGGGCTATCCTGTCCACTTCAACTGGGTAAACCAGGTTTGATCATGCCTTCATCAACCGGCAATGTTGAACCTCTACGCAAGCCTGTCAAATGTTCAAATTGTGGGCGGCTCTCGCATCGCGATTTTTATCCTTTTTGCTCAAAACGCTGTGCTGATGTTGATTTGAACCGCTGGTTTTCGGGCAGCTATGCCATCCCTGCAGGAGAAATCAATCCCGAAGATAACGGTGACCAGTAAGTCGGCTGTGGTACCACTCGCGCATTTATTGCAGACAATTTTTGCGCTGGAAAATTTCTGTAATTATTTGTTCAATACACCAACCTATCCACTGGACAGAGCCGAAGTGAACTTCTATAACCCGCTCAACTTTCGTTTCGAATCCTCCTGAAATCTTGATGATTTTGTTGCGGGTTTGTCGATCGGGCCCGGGTAGCTCAGGGGTAGAGCAGCGGATTGAAAATCCGCGTGTCGGTGGTTCAAATCCGCCCCCGGGCACCATAAAATCAAAGACTTAGCTATCAATCGAAATTCTTGGGTCCCAGGTCTTGGGCTCTTTATATTGGTTCTTCAGCTCGCAAAAAACTGTGGATGTGATATCGGTTAGATATAGGCCAAACCCATATGTCTACCAAAACCATCAAACTCTACAACGCGCTGATTGATCTCAGCGTGGATCGCAAGACGGCGGAAAAAGCCCTTGATCCGATATTGATGTGGGATGAGGCCTTTCAGGCAGCGAAATTGTGGTGATTTCCATTTTCAGATGGCGGCAATGCGGACAAATCGACCAAGCTTGCATATCGCTCCGAAGTCTCTATTGGGCCGGTTCCGGCAATTCGCCATAATCGCCAGGTTTCGACTTGCCTAACATGAGAGCGGACATTCAATTTCTCTCAAATCCAGAGAATTGTCTGCCCTGTCGCACGACAGTTTCAAGCCCTAGTCGGACCTTGCGCCTACCGGTTCACCGCTGCTTCCAGCACCATACCGACCTTTGTCTGCGAACGCGTATGGTAATGACACATTCCGAGATCTGCCAGTCGCTTATCATGCAGAAATTGCCATGACGCCACAACATTCTACATGCGTTCTATATTTTCAATTAGCCAATGTATTGACCGAGCCATATCTGCATAGATTGGCGGCGCAGCCTGCAACGCCAATCCAATGCAAGCCGAGCATCGTTCAAAAAAACTACCTGCATTGTTTGCGGGGCCCGTTGTATGGTTGGAAAGTGTTGTCATACACTCTGTAGGAACGATACCGGTTCAAGCAATATTGGATGTGGCTGTTTGACAGGCGACTGGGGCGGCGCTGAATACCATTCACAATAGCACCACCAATAATCGCTCCTATAATTGCCGGGCCGATATCGATGTTGTTGCGCCCACGCTTGTTGCGATAATTATTGTGGCGATTGTGTTGGCGGCTGTTGTAGCGATTACCGGTCTGAGAGAATCGGCGTTTTTGCCAATCCCTCACCAATTCCACCGATGGATTGTTTTCTGGGGCACTATCGGTGTTACTTGAAACCACAGTTGAAAACGGCTTGAACGGCGTTGCACTGGCGGATACCGGTACTGCCGTAAACGATACTGCAGTCAGCATCGAAATGGCTGCAGTCAAGGCTGGCATTCTGGAAAAGATAGACATACGAACATCCTTTTTGTAAATTCATTCAACAGGCAAACGCATTTTGCTTATTGCTGATTTGCACATTTTTTGATCGATTCTGGACAACGACGGCGCCTGATGGCAGTCCGCCAATTCTCAAGTCCTCCGGACCGAATTGCCGCCCGCTATGATCTTGTTTATCAATGCGGCGACGGCCCTGTGGGCTTCCGGTTGAACGTCGTCTCTGCCCGCATTTTCATGCGTCAGGGCTTCATCTTTTAAAACACCCATGATTTCGCTTTCCGGCAGGACATTTGCATCATTCAGCGCCAAAAGCAGCGCTTCGCAAATAGAAAGGGCCGCCATACCCGAATATGTGCTATGCTCTGACATTATGGGTTGGCCTTTCATAAACATTGGGTTCGCGCAAGGCGTCCTTGCAGACTTTCAAAGAAACGGATGCGTTGGGCTGATCGAAATCAGTCATTGGACCGATTTTTTCAGTTAAAAATTAGATGAATTGGGAAAACGGGAGTGCAATTTGGAAGAAGCATTTATCCGAAAACTCGGTGCATTCGTTGCTCTTACAGGTAACGAACACTCAGTGCTGGAAACTTGGCTTAAGCGACGCCGCAAATTTGTTGCAGGGCGAGATCTGGTTCACCAAGGGCTGTCAGATCAGGCTGCCTACATTCTGGTTTCCGGCTGGGCCTGTTCCTACAAGTTGCTGTATGATGGCCAGCGGCAGATTGTTGATTTTCAGGTTCCAGGTGACTTCCTGGGATTGCGTAGCGTTTTGCTTCACATTTCAGACCATAGCATAGTGCCCATTACAGATATCGAGGTCATTGAAGTGCAGGTGCCTGATATACTGGATGCCTTTGCACGCGTGCCCCGGCTGGCCACGGCAGTTCTTTGGGCGGCCTCGCGAGACGAAGCGATGGTGGTCGAGCATCTTGTGAATATCGGTCGCCGCAATGCAGATGAACGCATGGCGCACTTCCTTCTGGAACTGGGATCCAAACTATCCCTAGTCGGAATGGGAAGCAAAAAGGGATACCCTTGTCCCTTGACTCAATACCTCATTGCTGACGCTGTGGGACTTAGCGCGGTTCACGTCAACCGTGTGCTGCGGAAATTGCGCGAATCCGGAATGGTTACAATGCGGGACGGGTACGTCAAATTCGACGATTACGGGCGCCTGTGCAAGTTTGCCAACTTCGAAACAACCTATCTTGATGAGGTTGGACCGTTACTTGCTTGAATGTTGGAAAATCTGTACCAAGTTGCTGCGTGCAAGTGAATGCAGTGTGGTTATTTGCCCTCTATAGTAATCCCGTTTTCGTTGATATTGATATCAAGGCCGGTTTGGCGTTCCTCATAGTACAGATAGCCCGTTACAGCCGCGATGATCGTAAGCAAACCGACCAGTCCCAATAGAAAATTGCGACTCAATTTGATACTCCTTGCTGGTTTCAACATTTATGATCCGCCTGCCTATTCAACGACCACTCAGGCAACCGCCGTTCTCAAATTCGTCCGAGCAACATCAGCACCACAATGATGATGAGGATCGTGCCGAGGAGCCCGATACCGCCATTGCCAAAGCCATAGCCATAGCCTCCAAAACGGCCACTGAAACCTCCCAGAAGAAAGATGATGAGAAGTATGACGAGAATGGTACCTAATGACATAGTGGTTCTCCGATTATTGGGATGTATTAACAAGCCTATTGAATTGGACGATTGGCATGTTGTCGTTTGACAGATGCATTTGACGAAACCAAGTCACGCCAAGTGACACGCCCCGCAACAACTTTGTCGCAGAGCGCTCGCAAGCATTATTTCTTGTATGCAGGTTGCGCTTGGAGTTCTTTCTTAGTTGCATCGACATAAACGCGTATGTCGCTGCTCGTGCCTTTGCGCATGATCTGAACTTCTGTTGGGCTCAGCGCTACCTGGTGCGCACCAATTCCAAGAAAACCACCAATTTCGAGCACTATATGCTCAACAGTTTTCCCGTCTGCGGCAAGCGCCAAGCTGTCAACATTACCGATATCTTTGTCATCTGACCCGTAGGCTTCAGCACCGGTCAGATCTTCTGTCGTAATATCACCCGTTGCGATGGTGGTGTAACCCTCAACTTCCATTGTTGGTTGGCGCAGCATTGGCCGCTCTGTCGCGGTACTTGTTGCCGGTGCAGCTGTTGCTGGGGCTGGGGTTGGTGTGGTGGTCTGTGCGAAGGTACCTGCCGCCATCAATGCGAGAATTGCAGCAGCGGAAAGCATAGTTCTTGTCAATTTCATGAAGTTTGTCCTTTGTGATTTCCCTCATTTTGAGCGGGAGCGTGATCGGTGTTTGGCACCGACGCCATTTTGTAAACTAGTCCGCCGCCAGAATTGTCTGCGGATAGCAATCCGGTTCGTCAGGTGTCACGGACTTGTCCTTTCATAAGCTTTCCCCATCGGGGAAACACGCGGGACTAGGGAAGATGGGGGGGCAACATATCCCGCGTGTTTTAGCAGAACCGAATTGGGAGGAACTTACCTGTATCCGGCGAGCTGATAGAATATGTCAAAATCGCAATCCACGCGCACTGACACAGGTAAGCCTGTGCGCAAACTCGTGAAATTTCGCAGCAAGATTTTACGCTGTGCTTCAAGCAATAACAGCAAGCTCGTCAACTTTTCTGAAGGTATCGCCAGTTGATGTCATTGGATATAGAACAGAATTACTCAAAACCGGGAACCTGACTTCTACTTCTGCCCCGCCTGGCCATGACCGTGAACCATCGAGTTGATCAAAGAGGCCGAGCATTGATCTGTTTTGGCTGTGAACAAGGGCAACGAACTCAGAAATTCCATTGAGGTTTGCGAATTTGGCCAGAATGCCAAGAAGAATGCTGCCAAGACCCTGACGTTGACAACTATCGGATATGGTGACTGCAATTTCTGCAGTTTGGGTTTGATCTGACAGGCATATGTAGCGCGCAATGCCTACCGCCTCGGGACCGGTGGGGCTTTCAACAAGCGCACCTATTGCAACATGTTCGATTTCGTTGGTGGCAGTCAATCGGTCCAATTCTGCGTCGGTCAGATCCTTGCGGGCCATAAGGAATCGAAAGTAGCGGGATTCGTCTGACAAATGTTCGAATCCGGTTTGCATCAGAAGTCGATCGCTTGGTCCTACCTCTCTAACGAGAACGGATTTGCCGTTTTTAAGGTCAACGTAAAATGGTGTGAGCTTCATGTTTTGGTAATCGCGTCTTGCACGAGGCGCGTCCCTGAATGGCCTTCAAGGATAGCACGGGCGTGGGACAGTTTACCAATGCCCGCAAACTGACCACCTCCATTTATAAAGGCCAAAGCCGCATCGACTTTTGGTCTCATGGAACCAG